>DCIK01000020.1 GCA_002315975.1 Clostridiales bacterium UBA1728 | reverse complement strand
CGTGGGGTTTTCGCATTACAAAAAAGGACTGCCCCTCAGGACAGTCCTCGTGCCGGAACAAGGAGATAGGTGAGATCTCGCCGCAGGGCGATATAGAATGCCGGATGGCGTCCGGAACAGCGAGAGCCTCTGCCGCGCTCTCAGCTGCTGCAACAATTCTAAAAAAGTATCTCGTTATGATTTTTGATTATAGCAACTGTTTGCTCTCCCGTCAAGAGGCAAGTCAGCAAAGCTTATACAAAAAATCTGTCCATTTTTTGTTAATTCATACAGTTAAAACCTTTACAATTTTTTGCCTTGAAAAATGGAAAAAAGCGGGTTATAATAAGTCGTTAAATTATTGTTTCAGGTGGAAATCATGGTTTTTTCCTCTCTTTTTTTCCTCTACGCTTTCCTGCCGGCCAGTCTGCTGGTGTATCTGCTTTGCCCCACACAACGCTCCCGAAATGTCAGTCTTCTGCTTTTTTCGCTGCTGTTCTACGCCTGGGGTGAGCCGCGTTATGTGCTGCTGCTGGCGCTGATGTCCCTCTTCGACTGGTTTTTCGCGCTGCGGATTTCGCGCTGCCGGAAGAAGCGCAGACGCAAGCAGCTTCTGTTTGCTGCCTGCGCTGTCAATCTGGGGCTGATCGGATATTTTAAGTATGCGGGCCTGTTCTGCTCTCTCTTCGGCAGCGTCCCCGAGGCTGTGGCTTCCATTGCCCTGCCCATCGGCATTTCCTTCTATACCTTCCAGCTTCTGACCTATGTGGTGGATGTATACAGGGGTGAGGCTCAGGCTCAGGAGAGCTACTGGAATGTGCTGCTCTATGCCTCGCTGTTCCACCAGTGCATCGCCGGCCCCATCGTCCGCTATCAGACCGTGGCCGACGAGCTCTTCGGCTATCGCAGTCCCTGGGAGTCGCTGCCCTCGGGCGTGCAGCGCTTCTCCGTGGGTCTGGCCAAGAAGGTCATTCTGGCCAACGCCATGGGCAAGCTCTGCGACAGCATCCTGCTGACCGATACCGCTCTGGCGGACACATCCCGGTTCGCCGCCAATCTCGCCACCCTCTCCCAGCTGCCCGTGCTGGCGCTGTGGACCGGCGTGATTGCCTATTCCCTGCAGATTTATCTGGACTTCTCGGCCTACTCCGACATGGCCATCGGCATGGGGCGTATGCTGGGACTGCACTATCTGGAAAACTTCAACTATCCCTACATATCCCGCTCCGTGACGGAGTTCTGGCGCCGCTGGCACATCTCCCTGAGCAGCTTCTTCCGGGACTATGTCTATATTCCCCTGGGCGGCAGCCGCTGCGGGAAGCTGCGCAACCTCTTCAATCTGCTGGTGGTCTGGGCTCTGACGGGTCTGTGGCACGGGGCAAGCTGGAACTTTGTGCTGTGGGGTCTGTACTTCTTCGTATTTCTCATGCTGGAAAAGCTGGGGCTGAAGAAGCTGCTGGATCAGCTCCCCGTGGTCAGCAACCTCTACACGCTTCTGGTGGTGGCGCTGGGCTGGGTGCTGTTCCGCAACAGCAATCTCACGCTCTGCATGGCCGTGCTGAAGGGTCTCTTCGGTCTCAACGGCAACAGCTTCACCGGCTTCGCCTCCACGCTGCTGCTGAAGAACAACCTCTACATCCTCCTTCTGGCCGCTATTGCCTCCACACCCTTGCTCCGCAGACTTGCGGAGCTGCTGGAGGGCATCTGCAGCCGGAAGCTCTGGCGCATTGTGAGCACGGCCATCGTGCCCATCGCCCTGCTGCTGCTCTCCACCATGGGTCTGGTGGGCAACAGCTACAATCCCTTTATCTACTTCCAGTTCTGATCCCGTTCCGGAGGGGAGTTCCCGCATAGTCTGCGCCTGATGCGCGTTGCTGTACTCTTTCAACCGCAGGGCTTGGCCTCCGGACGAGCCGAAGCTCAGAATTTCCGCTCAGCCGGAAAAACGCACCTGCGTCAGCGTCCGGGTGCGGCTCGTCCGGGAGGCCGAGCCCTACAATGGGTGTGAACTGATTCACCTGTACATTTCGGAGATATATATGTCTGATTTCAACGAAAACGATATTCCCGTGGAGGAAGCTCCCGCGCCTAAGCCTCTGAGCCGCAAAAAGAAGAGGCGCATCCGCAACACGGTGCTGCCCTTTTTCGCCGCGCTGGGTCTCATGACGGCGCTGGCCTGGTGCATTCCCCTGCGTCCCGATTTTTCGGAGCTGGAGAAGCGCGAGCTCCAGAGCTTCCCGGAGTTTTCCCTCTCCGCGCTCTTTTCCGGCGAATGGTTCAGCGGCGTCTCCCTCTGGTTTTCCGATACCTTCCCCGGCCGCGAGAGCTGGGTCAGGGCTCAGAGCAGCTTTGAAACGCTCTACGGCGACCGCAGCATCACCTACAGCGGCGCTCTCGTAACCCTGGAGGTTACGCCCGAGCCCACCGCAGAGCCTACGCCCCAGCCCACGCCTGACAGCTCCGCTGTCTCCGAGGTCACAAGCGAACCTACAAGCGAGCCCACACCGGAGCCCACGCCCGACCCCGCGTCCGGCGTTAGCTTTGAGACCGGCGAGGTCAGGAAGATCAACTCCTCCATCTATTTCGGCGACGCTGCCTACGAGCTTTACGGCTCCAACGATCAGGCCTGCCAGACCTTCTGCAACACCATGTCCAGAGCTGCGGACAAATATGCGGGACGCTACCGCTTCTTCAGCATGATCTGCCCCAACTCCGGCGGCATTCTCCTCTCCTATGATGTATATGACGAGCTTTACGGCATCCGGCAGGATGACGCGGTGAACAAGTTCTACGAGGGCGCCAGCGAGAATCTGATCCCCGTGAAGATCTACGATACCCTCCGCGCCCACAACAGCGAGTACCTCTTCTTCCGCACCGACCACCACTGGACGGCGCTGGGCGCCTACTACGCCTATACCGTGTTCTGTGAGGCGGCGGGCTTTGAGCCTGTGCCTCTGAGCGAGTATACCGAGCTGGAGATGGACCCCTTCCTGGGCTCCTACTACCAGCACAACCCCAACAAGGAGATGGAGAACAACCCCGACACCATCATCGCCTATGTGCCTCCCGGCGATGTGAGCTGCACCAACTACGGGCTCAACGGTGTTCCCTCCGAATCCTCGGTAATCGTGGATATGCGGGGCAAGACCACCGAGCGGCAGTATCTCTGCTTCCTGGGCGGCGACCACTATCTCAGCGAGATCACCAACAACGATATTCAGGACGACTCGGCCATTATCGTGGTAAAGGACTCCTACGGCAACCCCTTCGCGGGCTATCTCTCCCAGCACTACCACACGGTTCTGGCGCTGGACTGGCACTATGACCTCCGGCTCAATGAGCTGATGAACAAATACAACGTGAAGGACATACTCGTGCTCACCGAGCTGGTGCAGGCCCAGGGCAGCACCATGCTCAACAACCTCTACGGCGACTTCCTCACCGCCCGGGGCGGCGCAGGAGCTTAACCCTCTCTTCCGCTATTCGATGGTAAAACGGAGCTTTTCCATCGGCTAAAGAGCTGCACGGAAAGGAGTATTTTTATGAAGGCATTTTTCCGTCACTTTAAGTTTTCCGCCTTTGGAGCGGCCATACTCTGCGTGGGTCTGGGCATCGCCATACTCCTGCAGCCGGATGTGAGCCAGAAGCTTTTCTGCTACGCCTTCGGCATCATCCTCATCCTCTGCGGCATTCTGCAGCTGGCCTCCTACTTAGTCAGCGAGAAGAAGAATTTTCTGGGCAAGCTGATGATGGTGGGCGGCATCGTGGCCGCCGTGGCGGGCGTATGGATTCTCCTCGCTCCCGACTCCGTTCTGACGCTGACGGTAATCGTCATGGGCATCCTGCTGCTCTACCACGGGGTTATGGACATCAAATACGCCTTTGATGTGAAGGCTGCCCAGGGCAAGGCGGGTCTGCCGCTGGTCTTCGGTCTGCTCACCTGCGGTGTGGGCGTGCTGCTGCTGGTGAATCCCTTCGGGGAAAAGCTGGACCTGCTTTTCATGGTGTGCGGCATCGGATTCCTCTTCGATGGCATCACCGATCTATATACCGTCTCTGTGGTGGCCACCACCCAAAGACGCTTTGAGCTTGCTCAGGCTGCCGCTCAGGTCGCTCTCAAGGACGCACAGTTTGAGAGTCTGGGCGCTGCCGTGACAGATACACAGAGTAAAAATCCGCAAGAAGAGGAGAGTGATGCCCTTGACCGACAATAAAAGCGTTCCTCCCTCGCGTCTGGGAATGATCTGCGCCCTGATCGTGGCTCTCTGCGTACTGCTGCTGGTGGGGAAGGGCATGGTCCAGAAGCGAAATACGCAGCTCGCGCAAAGCGCTGCCGAGAGCGGCGTTCTCTCCACCGACCTCACGCCCGATGATGTTTCCGATTATCTTTTCAGCAACGCGTATGTTGCGGCGGCAGAATGGGAATCCTATCAGCGTTCCTATGATCCCGACGGCAGCAAGCTGGAGAATGCCATGGGCAACGAGGAGATCGGGCAGGGCTACACGCTCTATCGGGTCTATACCTCCGAAATGGCAAAAAAGCTGGACGAGCTGTGCGCTTTCCACAAGCTCTCGCTCAACAGGACCATGTCCTTCTTCTACAACGCCCCCGACCTCTTCTCCGCTGCGGGCACAGGCGAATTCTTAGAGAGCGACAGCGGCTGCGTGGGCTTTCTCTATGACAGCGGTTCCTTCCACATTGACGGAATGTTCCGCAACACTGCCTACCGCTTTGATCTCCAGAAGAAAAACAGCTTTTCCGAGACCTGTCTCCTCACCCCCACCCACGAGGATCAGCAATGGGTCTACATCTCCCACGGCGAGCCCCTGCTGCTGAGTCTGGGCAGTGAGCACTGCCTGATCCACACGGCTCTGGACGAAGCCTATATCACCGTAACGCTTTCCCTTCCCGCCGCCGATGCGGAGGGCAACGGCATCAGCGCCGCATTTTTAGAGGCTCTGGCCGATTCTATCTTCTGGGACAGGATCGAGGGCTGAGAATGTACGCTTATCTTTCCGACACGGGCTTCATCATCGACGCTCTCACGCTTGTGGTTCTTGTTACCATGCTGGTGAGCTGCCATCAGAATAAGCGCCCCGCTCCGGACTATGCCCCGCCCTTTCTCTGGATGCTCAACTTTTCCCTCATGCAGACGCTGGCGGATATGGCCTATTCCTTTGCCTACCATGAACGGCTCCGCTGGCTGCTCTACGGCTTTGCCTCGCTGAACTACATCACAGGCTACTGCATCACCTTTTCCTTCTGCGTTTTCATCTATCGGCTCTGCCGCGATGTCAACGAGGACAACTGGCTGTGGCGGGATGTGATCATCTTCGCGGGACTGGGCTTCGCAGTACAGGCCGTGGCCGCCTGTGTACTCATCTGGCAGGGAAGTCTCTTCGGTCTGCCCCACGATAAGGGTCTGCTGAATCTCCCGGAGCGCACGGTGATCCTCTACGGTCTGACGCTGACGGTGCTGGTGCTCAACGCCGCCGTGGTCGTCACCCGGAAGATGCCCCTGCAGAAAAAGATCATCCTCTGCCTCTATTGCCTGATTCCTCTGGCCGCCATCCCCATGATGCTCACCGGCGTACGGCGCTCTCAGGGCTTTGTGCTGGTGCAGAATGTACTGATCTACTGCCACATCTTCGTGATTCAGGGTCGGGATCTGGCCGAGACCGAGGCGGAGCTGGCCAACAGCCGCATGGAGACCATGCTCTCTCAGATTCAGCCCCATTTCCTCTACAACGCTCTGAGCTCCTGCGTCAGCCTCTGCGATGACGACCCCCAGCTGGCCAAGCAGACGCTGCTGGACTTCAGCCGCTACCTCCGCTCCAATCTGGACTCGCTGGGGAAAAAAGAGCCCATCCCCTTCGATCGGGAGCTGGAGCACACCCGCACCTATCTCCACATTGAGCAGATCCGCTTCGGCGACAAGGTGAAGGTGGAATACGATCTCCGAGACACGGATTTTCTTCTTCCTGCCCTGACCTTGCAGCCGCTGGCCGAGAACGCCGTCAAGCACGGCATCACCATGAAGCGCGGCGGCGGCACCGTTACCATCCGCAGCTACAGCGATGATGCAAACTGGTACGTGGAGGTGGAGGACGACGGTGTGGGCTTTGAGCAGCTCCCCGAGGGTCGGGAGCACATCGGCGTACGCAACATCCAAGGCCGCCTTGCCTCCATGGTCGGCGGTACCCTGACGTATGACAGTAAAGTAAACATAGGAACCCGGGCAGTGATCACGCTGCCCAAGAAAGGATTGAAAACATGAGAATTCTCCTGATCGACGACGAACAGGCCGCCCTGAATCTGCTGAAAAAGGCAGTGAAGGAAGCCCTTCCCAACGCGGACGTGGTGGCCTTCGACTCCTCTCTGGACGCCCTGCACGATGCCGAAGAGTGCCGCCCCGACGTGGTCTTCTCCGACATCCGTATGCCCGAGCTCAGCGGTCTGTCTCTGGCCAAGGCTCTCAAGAAGCTGAACCCCAAGGTGAACATCATCTTCTCCACGGGCTACAGCGAGTACAAGGACGAGTCCATCTTCCTCCATGTCAGTGGCTACATCACCAAGCCCGTCACCGCCGAGGACATCAGGACCCAGCTGGACAACCTGCTCTACCCCATCGAAACCCCCACCGCTCCCGTCCACGCCCGCACCTTCGGCAACTTCGATCTCTTCGTCAACGGCAAGGCCGTGGCCTTCAACCGCAGCAAGTCCAAGGAGCTGCTGGCCTACCTCATCGACCGTCAGGGCGCTGCCGTCCCCAAGAAGGAGCTTTGCGCCATCCTCTACGACGGTGACTACTCCATCTCCAAGCAGAACTACTTCACCCAGATCTACGCCGCTCTGAAGGAGACTCTGGACGAATACGGCTGCGGCAATATGCTGCTGCGCCGCTACAACTCCTACGCCGTGGACACCTCCGTGTTCACCTGCGACTCCTACGCCTTCCTGAAGGGCGACACCTCCGCCATCAACCGCTTCCGCGGCGAGTACATGGAGCAGTACTCCTGGGCTTCCCAGTATAAGAGCAAGTTCACCGACTGAGTGAAAACGAATAAAGAGAGAGCCGCTTGCGTTTCGGCTCTCTCTTTTTTGCTCCCGCTCCCCCGCAGGGCTCGGCCTCCGGACGAGCCGCCGCATAAACCCATGCAGGGCAAAGTTCCCCGACACCAATCTTTTTCCCCCACACCAAACTTTTTCTTGACAAGCGTTCTTCTGTCGTGTAAAATACTGACATTGTTTGCAAGGAGGTGTAAGGTATGCATAGAATGGCTTGCGTCTGTTGTTGTCAGCGTAGCTCCCGGGCACATGGTGCAGCGGGGTCTTTTGTCGTGCCTTGCACAGTCTGCGCTTGCTGACAAGACCTTTTCCGCTGAATTTTCTGCCGGGAGCTTCTTTCGAAGCTGCCGGTTTTTTATTGTCCAAAAGGAGCTGCGTTCATGAATTGGGAGTTCATTTCAAAATACCTGCCCCTCTACGAAAAGGCCGCATGGCTGACGCTGAAGCTGGGTCTGCTGGGCATCGTCCTTGCCACCCTCGTCGGTCTGCTCTGCGCCGCCGTTCGTTACTACCGCATCCCCGTTCTGGAGGGAATCGTGCGCATATACATTGAGATCAGCCGCAACACCCCCCTGCTGATCCAGCTTTTCTTCATCTACTACGGTCTGCCCAAGATCGGCATCAGGACCGACCCCGCCAGCTGCGGCGTGGCAGGTCTGGCCTTTCTCGGCGGCAGCTACATGGCCGAGGCCTTCCGCAGCGGACTGGAGAGCGTAGACCCCATCCAGAGCGAGACCGCCTACGCCCTGGGCATGAGCCGCTCCCAGGCCCTCCGCTTCATCATTCTCCCTCAGGCAGCGGCTGTCAGCGTGCCGGCCTATATGGCCAATGTAATCTTCCTCCTCAAGGAGACCAGCGTGTTCTCCGCCGTGAGCCTCATGGACCTGATGTTCACCGCCAAGGACCTTATCGGTCTATACTACAAGACCACGGAAAGTCTCGCCATGCTGGTGGGCTTCTATCTCATCATTCTGCTGCCGGTGTCGGCGCTGGGCAATGTACTGGAAAGGAGGCTTCGCTATGCCGGATTTGGGGCTTGAAGTCCTCTTCAAGGGCAAGAATCTCGCCCGTCTGCTGGGCGGACTGTGGACGGCTCTGCGCATCTCGCTGCTGAGCGTGGCCATCTCCCTGCCGCTGGGCGTGCTGCTGGGCGTGCTCATGACCCGCAATAACCGCTTTGTGAAGGCGCTGCTGCAGTTCTATCTGAACTTTATCCGCATCATGCCCCAGATGGTGCTGCTCTTCATCGTCTATTTCGGCTCCACCCGCGCCTTCGGCTGGGACATCTCCGGCGAGGCCGCCTCGGTCATCGTCTTTACCCTCTGGGGTACCGCCGAAATGAGCGATCTGGTGCGGGGCGCTCTCATCAGCATCCCCAGACACCAGTATGAATCCGCCGAGGCGCTGGGCATGAGCAAAAGCCAGACCAGCCTTTACATCATCATTCCCCAGGCCGTGCGGCGGCTGATTCCCCTGAGCATCAATCTGGTGACCCGCATGATCAAGACCACCTCCCTGATCCTCATGATCGGCGTGGTGGAGGTACTGAAGGTCAGCCAGCAGATCATCGAGGCCAACCGCATGAGCAGTCCCAACGCTGCCTTCGGCGTGTACCTGAGCGTATTTTTGCTGTACTTCTTCGCCTGCTGGCCCATCAGTCTGCTGGCGGGACGACTTGAAAAGAAATGGAGCTGAGAGCCATGGACGAAGTAATTCTGAGCGTAAAAAATCTGGTCAAGCGCTTTGATGACAATACCATCCTCAACGGCATAAGCTTTGATGTGCGCAGGGGCGAGGTCATTGTGGTGCTGGGCCCCAGCGGCTGCGGCAAGAGCACCCTGCTGCGCTGTCTCAACGCTCTCGAGCCCATTCAGGGCGGCGAGATTTTCCTGAACGGTCAGGCGGTGGACAGCGCCGCCAAGGATCTGACAGGCCTGCGCCAGCAGATCGGCATGGTGTTCCAGTCCTACGAGCTCTTCCCCCACATGAGCGTGCTGAACAATATCCTCATTGCCCCCGTGCAGGTGCAGAAGCGCCAGCGGGAGGAGGTCAGGGCCGAGGCGCTGCAGCTTCTGGAGCGCGTGGGACTCAGGGAGAAGCAGAATTCCTTCCCCCGGGAGCTGTCCGGCGGGCAGAAGCAGCGGGTGGCTATCGTCCGCGCCCTGTGTATGCACCCCGAGGTGCTGCTGCTGGATGAGATCACCGCCGCCCTCGACCCGGAAATGGTTCGCGAGGTGCTGGATGTGGTGCTGAATCTGGCCAGAGAGGGCAAGACCATGCTCATCGTCACCCACGAGCTGTCCTTCGCCCGCGCCATCGCCGACCGGGTACTCTTCATCGACGGCGGCAAAATTGTGGAGCAGGGCAAGCCCGCCGACTTCTTCGACCATCCTCAGACCGAGCGGGCAAAGCAGTTCCTGCGCACCTTTGAATACGAAAGCGTGAAGTAAAAACCCCTTCAGTCTCGCTTCGCTCGACAGCTTCCCCAAAGGGGATGCCTTCCCCCCTGCCTTCCCCTCTGGGGAAGGTGCCTCCGCAGAGGCGGAAGAGGTATGCCTGATTGTCATCAAAAAACAACTTTCATAAAGGAGAAATGAAAAATGAAAAAGCTCAGCAGAATCATCGCCATCGCACTGACCCTCACCATGGTTCTTGCCCTTTGCGCCTGCGGCGGCAGCAAGAAGGAGGAAGGCCCCGTCTACCGCACCCTTGATGAGATCAAGGCCTCCGGCACCATCAACATCGGCGTCTTCTCCGACAAGAACCCCTTCGGCTACGTGGACGAGAACGGTGAGTATCAGGGCTATGACGTGTACTTCGCAAAGCGCATCGCCGAGGACCTGGGCGTGAAGCTCAACTACGTTTCCACCGAGGCCGCCAACCGCATCGAGTATCTGCAGACCGGCAAGGTGGACATCATCCTCGCCAACTTCACCGTGACTCCCCAGCGCGCCGAGGAAGTCGACTTCGCTCTGCCCTACATGAACGTGGCTCTGGGCGTGGTCAGCCCCGAGGGCAAGGTCATTGAGAGCCTTGACAACTGGAACGCCGACGAGCAGATGATCGTCATCTCCGGCACCACTGCCGAGACCTACTTCACCGAGAACTACCCCGACATCCCCCTGCAGAAGTACGACACCTACGCCAACGCCAAGAACGCCATGGAGAACGGCAACGGCGTGGCCTGGGCCAACGACAACACCGAGGTCATCGCCTTCGCCCTGCAGAACCCCGGCTACACCGTGGGCATCCCCTCTCTGGGCTCTCAGGACACCATCGCCCCCGCCGTCAGCAAGGGCAATGAGACCCTGCTGAACTGGCTCAACAGCGAGATCGAGGCTCTGGGCGCCGAGAACTTCTTCCACGCCGACTATGAGGCCACGCTGGTGGACACCTACGGTCTGGACTACGAGGAGAGCCTTGTGGTCGAGGGCGGCATCGTCAAGTAAAGAGAGCGCTCCATGCAATCAGGGGCAGTAAAAAAGTCTGTCATTGCGAGGAGCGAAGCGACGTGGCAATCCGATATCTCCTTAAATGCTTCAAATTCGTAGAAAAGGAGACGGATTGCCACACCAGTGTGCGCACTGGTTCGCAATGACAGGGAGTTATTTTACGACCCTTTTTTCATGAAAACGCTCTTGACTCCCGCTGCTTCATCCTATAAAATACAGGTATAATCTGACATATCAGGAGGAAGTGTGCATAAATGAACACTGTTTTTGAAGCCGGCAGAGACATCCCCGTGGCCGGAGAAACCGACGTTCTGGTCATCGGCGGCGGTCTGGCGGGTATTGCCGCAGCCGTGGCTGCCGCCCGCAACGGCGCCAAGGTTCTGATTCTCGAAAAGACCATCGCCCTGGGCGGTCTGGCCACCATGGGTCATGTTTGCGTGTACCTGCCCATCGACGACGGCGCAGGCAACAAGATTTACGGCGGTATGGTGGAGGAGCTCATGCACGTCTGTCACCGCTACTCCTACGACAATATTCCCGAGTGCTGGAAGAGCGGTGACTGGGTGGTGGAGAATCCCACCGGCCGCTACCAGTGCACCTTCAACATCCCCGCTGCCGTGCTTGCTCTGGACGAGTACATCAAGGAAGAGGGCGTGGAGGTCATGTTCGACACCTCCGTGTGTATGCCCATCATGGAGGGCAATGCGTGCAAGGGCGTGATTGTGGAGAACAAGGGTGGCCGCAGCGCCTACCTCTGCAGGATGCTCATCGATGCCTCCGGCGATGCGGATATGCTCTTCCGTGCCGGTGCTGAGTGCGAGACCCAGAAGTCCATCGTCTCCAGCTGGACCTATGAGCTGGACGTGGAGAAAATCCGCGAGGGCACCTCCATCAATGTGCTGGACAACATTACCATGCGCTGGTTCGGTCTCCGTCCCGATGTGGACAACTCCGGCAGCCCCATCCCCACCTTCTACGGCACCACCGCCGACGGCGTGAATGACTACATCAAGCTCAGCCGCACTCTCGCGCTGGACTACCTGAAGGAGCACGACAAGCCCGGCTACGCCTTTATGACCATGCCCACTCTGCCCCAGTTCCGCATGACCCGCCGTCTGAAGGGTCTGGCCGAAATGGAGTGCAGCGAGGGCAAACACGAGCCCCACTCCATCGGCGCCGTCATCCATTGTCTGGAGGCTCCCGCCGCCGTCTACGAGTTCCCCTATGAAGCTCTCATCGACGCGAAGATCGAGAATATGCTGGCCGCGGGACGCATGGTCAGCGCCGGGGGCAGAGGCTGGGAGATCATGCGCTGCATCCCCAACTGCGTGCTCACCGGTCAGGCTGCAGGCACCGCCGCCGCCATGGCCATCAAGGACGGCGTGGCCGTCCAGCAGATCAATGTGGAGGCGCTGCAGCAGAACATGGCCGACACCGGCATCATGATCCATATGCGCGAGGACCTTCGCGACCACACCACCAAGGAGGCCAAGCCTCCTAAGCGTCGCCCTGCTGACAAGAAGTCTGCCGGCGGCATCGCCTCCGATTCTCTGGCCTATCAGGGCAAGCCCAGAGAGCAGCACTGAGCTTTCCCAAAACGAAACATTTGGGGACGGTTCTCAAAAGTGTCATTTGGCACATTTGAGAACCGTCCCCGATTTTGTCATTTTATACTTCGTAGAAGGCCTTCATGGCCTTGCAGAGAGCCTCGTAGTCCTTTACGCCGGCGGTCTCCCAGGCGGAGTGCATGGAGAGCTGGGGCAGGCCGATGTCCACCGTGCTCACGGGTACCATGGTATTGGCGATGCTGCCGAGGGTGGAGCCGCCCTGCAGATCGGAGCGGTTAGCCATAACCTGCACGCTCACCTCCGCCTTCTCGCAGACGCTGCGGAACCAGGCTGCACTCCTGCCGTCGGTGGTGTAGCGCTGGTTGGCGTTGAACTTGATGACGACGCCCTTATTGAGCACCGGGGCGTTGTCGCCGTCGGCATATTCGGGATGGTTGGGGTGGATGGCGTGGGCATTGTCGGCAGACACCATACGGCTGCCGTGGAGCGCCATCAGGCAGTCCTCCTCGTCCATACCCACAGCGCCGGTGATGCGGCGGAGCGTATCCCGCAGGAAGGTGGAGGCCGCGCCCTGCTTGGTGGCAGAGCCCACCTCCTCGTTATCGAAGACGCAGCAGAGTGCCAGCGTATCCGCGGGGTCGGTGGCGCTCAGAAAGCCCTCCATACAGCCGAAGGCGCATTCCAGATCGTCCAGCTTGGGAGAGAGCACATACTCCCTGTCGGCGCCCAGCACCGTGCCCCTGCCCCGGCAGACCACATAGAGGTCATGACCCAGAATGTCATCCTTCTGCACCCCGGCGGACTCCGCCACCAGCTCTAAAATGTCCCGGCAGCCGGCATCGCCGTAGAGGGGCAGGGTGTCGATATGGGCATTGAGCTTGGTGCCGTCGTTGGCGGCGCGGTTCATGTGGATGGCCACGGAGGGGATCACCAGCAGATCCCGGTCGATATAGACCAGCTTCTCGGCAATGTCGCCCTCGGCGCGGACAAAAATCCGTCCTGCCACGGTGAGAGGCCGGTCAAACCACGGTGCCATAAGCATACCGCCGTATTTCTCGGTGGAGAGCTGCACATAGTACTTGCCCTTCTTCGCGGGATTCTCCTTGAGCTTGAAGCAGGGGGAATCACTGTGGGCCGCGCTGATGCGGAAGCGAAGCGCAAAGCCCTGGGGCATACGGAAGGCGAGGATGCTGGAGTGGTTACGGGTTACAAAATAGCCCCTGCCCCGCTGCAGCAGCCAGCGGTCGCCCTCGGAGAGCTCGCTGTAGCCCTTTTCAAGGAGCTCACTGCGGAGCGTCTCCACCACATGGTAGGTGCTGGGGCTCTTTTCAATCTGGGTAAGAAGCTTTTCTATCATCTTATATATACCTCATTTCAGTTTTTCGCCAGAATTTCAAAATCCCGCAGGGGCCACAGCTTAAAGAACACCCGCCCCGTGATCTGCTCCTCGGACACGAAGCCCAAAAGCGAGCTGCGGGAATCCACAGACACCGCCCGGTTATCGCCCATGAGGAACCAGTGACCCTCGGGTACGGTGCAGGGCAGCTCCACGCTCAGACTTCCCACAGCCTTCTGCCCGACATAGCTCTCGCTGAGCAGGGTGCCGTTGAGCAGCACATTGCCCTCCTCGTCCATGTCCAGCGTATCTCCGGGACCGGCAATGATGCGCTTGATGAGAATCTTGCTGCCGTAGGAAAAAGCCACAATATCCCCGCGCCCATAGCGGCTGCCCCGGATGCAGATCACAGCCTCGTCCTGCCGGAGAGTGGGCTCCATGGACTCGCCCTGCACCAGCAGCACCGGAAGCACCAGCGCAGAGAGCAGCACCAGCACCGCCATCAGCACCGTCAGCACGCCCAGGGTTCGGCGAAGGCGCTGACGGCGGCGGTTTTTTCTTCGGAGATGGCTCAGCTCCCGCTCCAGCTGCTCCAGAGAGGGGGGATCAGCTCTCATCACCGCTCTGCTCCTTTTCCGGGGCACCCAGCTCCCGCATCTGGCGGCGGCAATACTCGCTCGTTTCCTCCAGCATGGCTCTGCGCTGCTTCTCCAGCTGTTCACCCGCTGCGTAGAGGTTGCGGAGATAGTCGTCTGCCGCAGCCTGTGCCTTCTCGAACACCTCGTTGAGGGAGAGTGCCGCCTCGGCTATGGAGCCGGCCTTGCGCAGGTGGATTTCCCGCTTCTCCAGCTCCTTTCTGGCCGTCTCCAGCTCCTGCCGGAGGCTCTGATTTTCCTTTTCAAACTCGTAGAGCAGCTCCACCAGCTCCTGCCGGGAGAGCTTGCGCAGTTCCTTATCGGTCATGTTGTGTTCCTCCCCTGGGTTGTTTCGTTTGCTTATTGCTCCAAGCTCTTTTCATAGGACGCGATGACGGCGTCCATAATATCGGCGCGGGTGGCTCCCTGCTCCAGACGGCGCATACCCTGAATGGTGCTGCCGCCGGGAGAGCAGACCTCGTCCTTGACGGTGCCGGGGTGCTTGCCGGTCTGCAGCAGGTATTTGGCCGTTCCGGCCATGGTCTGGGCGCTGAGACGCAGAGCGTCCTCCCGGCTCAATCCGCAGGCCACGCCGCCGTCGGCCATGGCTTCCAGCACGGCGCAGATGAACGCGGGGCCGCAGCCGGATACCGCCGCGCCGGCATCGATAAGGCTCTCACTGAGGGGCACGAAGAGGCCGCTTCGGGACATGGCAGAGAGAAAGCCCTGCTTTTGCGCCTCGGTCACGGTATCGCTGCAGCAGTAGAGAATGGTGCCCTCGCCGATGGCCACCGGGGTATTGGGCATAATGCGGATCACAGGATAGATGTCGCCGGCCCAGTTCTGCACCTGCTTGATACTGGTGGCATTGGCCATGCTGACGATGACGAAGCTATCCTTCCGGCGCTTGCGCTGCTCCAGCACCTCCCGGAGAGAGCGAATCAGCTCGCCCATGCCCCGGGGCTTTACGCCGAGAATGATATAGTCGCAGCAGGCGGCCTCCAGATTGCTGCAAACCCGCCCGCCCAGCTCTGCGGCCAGGCGTATGGCCTTGTCCTCATGGCGGTTGGCCAGCAGAAGCTCGTTGCTCTCCACCTTGGCCGCCGCTCTGGCCAGCGCGCTGCCCATGTTGCCGGTACCGATAAATCCCAGTTTTGCCATGTGCAAACCCTCCGCTTTCGTTTTTTCTTCATTATACGCCCTTTCGGCAGACTTTGGCAAGAGGAGATTGCGACTCAGCGTGAGTCAAGGAACCTGTCCCCGGTGACTCATTGACGGAAGGGGGAAAGAGTGGTAAAATGCCACGCAGAAAGGGTGATCGTATGGCAAACATTATGGATTATCTGGATTGGCGCGGGGATCTGAGTCTCTGCACCGACCCTTTCAACGAAGTCGACAATTATATCTGCTCCCAGCTGGGTACCCCGGATTTCTCCCTGATCATCCCGGAGAACGAGCGGGAGATCACATTGAAGGACGCTGTGAGCTTCTACACCTCCCTCTGGGGAGAGCGCGGCGACAAGCTGGGCGTGCTGGCCTCGCCCATGGTGCTGCCGCTGCTGCGCAAGTGCGTGGATACCGTCCGCTTCGGTCAGGTGAAGCTCAGTCATTTTGTAAACATCGTGGACGAGGACAGCGTTGAGCAGTTCTCCGCCGTTTGCGTCCACCTTTGTGACGGCAGCTGCTACATTGCCTTCCGGGGCACCGACGACAGCATCATGGGCTGGAAGGAGGATTTCCTCCTCTCCGTGCTGGATCAGGTTCCCGCCCAGAAGGACGCGCTGGAATATCTGCAAAAGGTGGCCTCCGAGGTGGAGGGCGAGCTCATTTTAGGCGGCCATTCCAAGGGCGGCAATCTGGCCGTTTACGCCGCCATCAACGCCCCCGAAGAGATTCAGGCGCGGATTGCAGATGTATACAACAACGACGGCCCCGGCTTCCGGGAGAGCGTCATGCACACCCCCGGCTACGAGCGCATGGAGACGCGGCTCCACACCATCCTCCCCCAGCACAGCGTGGTGGGCGTACTGCTGGAGCAGACCGGGCACCCCTCCATCGTGAAGAGCAGCCGCGCCGGTGCCGAATCCCACGACGGCTTTAACTGGGCGGTTCTGGGCACCCGCTTTGTCCGGGAGAAGGAATTTTCCCGCTCCAGCAATGCCCTCCACGAGGCCGTGGAGCGAGCCATTGCCGGGAAGAACCAGCAGGAGCGCCGGGAGTTTGTGGATGCGTTCTTCGATCTGCTCGGCAGCACCGGCGCCCGCACCCTGACGGAGCTGCTGGATCGGGGTAAGCGCTCCACCCTCGCCCTGCTGCGGGAGAGCCGCAAGAACCCCCTTATCAGCGAGTTTGTCTCCGAGGTGGCGGAAAACGCCTTGAAGGAGTACGCCGAGGACATGGCCGAGGACGTGCTCGACAGCGTGAAGGACTACGCCGAGGATGTGGTGGAGTTCGGCAAGCGTCTGCTGGGTCGGGACGAGACAGGAAAGGAATAACGATGCCTGCATTTCGCGTGGTAAGTGAATACGAGCCTGCGGGCGATCAGCCCCAGGCCATTGAAAAGCTGGCGCAGGGGCTGGAGCTGGGACTCAGCGAGCAGACGCTCCTGGGTGTGACCGGCTCCGGCAAGACCTACACCATGGCCAAGATCATTGAGCGCATCCAGCGCCCCACGCTGGTGCTGGCTCACAACAAAACCCTCGCTGCCCAGCTTTGCAGCGAGTTCAAGGAGTTTTTCCCGGACAACGCCGTGGAATACTTCGTCTCCTACTACGACTACTACCAGCCGGAGGCCTATGTGCCCTCCACCGACACCTATATCGAGAAGGACGCCACCACCAACGAGGAGATTGACCGGCTGCGGCTCAGCGCCACCTTCTCCCTCTTAGAGCGCCGGGACGTGATCGTGGTGGCCTCGGTGAGCTGCATCTACGGCCTGGGCGAGCCCGAGGATTTTGCCCGCATGGCCATCTCCATCCGTCCGGGCAGCGAGCTGCCCATGGAGCAGCTCATGTACCGGCTCATCGAGGATCGCTACGAGCGCAACGACATTGCCTTCGAGCGCAATATGTTCCGGGTTCGGGGCGACACCATAGAAATCTACCCCGCCTACTGGAAGGACAGAGCCATCCGCATCGAGTATTTCGGTGACGAGATTGAGCGCATCAGCGAGATCAACCCCATCACCGGCGTGGCCGAGCGGGTGCTGACCCACACGGTCATCTACCCCGCCTCCCACTATGTCACCAGTCACGACAAGCTGGTCCGCGCCGTGCAGGAGATCCGCAGGGAGCGGGACGCGCAGGTGGCCTACTTCAAGGAAAACGACAAGCTCATCGAGGCCCAGCGCATTGAGCAGCGGGTGAACTACGACATTGAGATGATTCAGGAGCTGGGCTACTGCTCCGGCATCGAGAACTACTCCCGCATCATCTCCGAGCGTGCCCCCGGCAGCGCACCCATGAGCCTTTTAGACTACTTCCCCAAGGACTTTATCCTCTTCGTGGACGAGAGCCATGTGACATTGCCCCAGGTACGCGCCATGTACCGGGGCGACAGGGCCAGAAAGGAGACGCTGGTCAACTACGGCTTCCGTCTGCCCTCCTCCTTCGACAACCGTCCCCTGAAATTCGAGGAGTTTGAAGAGCGCATCAATCAGGTCGTCTATGTGTCCGCCACCCCCGGGGACTATGAGCGCTCCCGCAGCGGACAGATTGCCGAGCAGATTATCCGTCCCACCGGCCTCACCGACCCGCAGATTGATGTGCGTCCCGTAGAGGGGCAAATTGACGACCTCATGGGCGAGATTCACACGCGCATCGAGCGCCATGAGCGCACGCTGGTGACCACCCTCACCAAGCGCATGGCCGAGGATCTGACCAACTATCTCATGGGCAACGGCATCAAAACCCGCTATATGCACGCGGATGTGGGCACCATCGAGCGTATGGAGATCATCCGCGACCTGCGTCTGGGTGAGTTTGACGTGCTGGTGGGCATCAACCTGCTGCGCGAGGGTCTTGACCTGCCGGAGGTGAGTCTGATCGCCATACTGGACGCAGACAAGGAGGGCTTCCTCCGCAGCGAGACCTCCCTCATCCAGACCATAGGCCGCGCCGCCCGAAACGCCGAGGGGCGGGTGATCATGTACGCCGACAGCATCACCGCCGCCATGCGCTCCGCCATCGAAGAGACCGAGCGCCGCCGGGAAATTCAGACACGCTTCAACACCGAGCACGGCATCGTGCCCCGGACCATCCGGAAGTCCGTCCGGGAGCTGCTGGAGATTTCCGGCCCCGCCGTGCAGAAAAAGGGCGGCGTGAAGATGACCGAAAAGGAACGCAAAGCCGAAATCGAGCGGGTGGAAAAGGAAATGAAGAAGGCCGCCAGAATGCTGGAGTACGAATACGCCGCCGTGCTGCGAGACAGATTGATAGAACTCAGAGGCGGAAAATAAAAAGTCTCCCCTGAAAGGGGAGGGGATTCGCTTGCTTTTTTCCCTTGCCTCCCCTGAAAGGGGAAGGGATTCGCTTGCTTTTTCCCTTGCCTCCCCTGAAAGGGGAGGGGGACCGCGCAGCGGTGGAGGGGTCTTCCGACGGGCAGAATGTCCCGCAGAACCCCTCAGTCGCTTCGCGACAGCTCCCCTTTCAGGGGAGCCAAGAATGCTCACACGGAGGAACACCACCCATGAAACTACTCATTCTTGACGGCAACAGCCTGATTAACCGGGCCTTCTACGGCATCAAAATGCTCAACGCCCCCGACGGGACGCCCACCAACGCCGTATACGGCTTTCTGGCCATCCTCCAGCGGCTTCTGGACAGCGAAAGCCCCGAGAGCATCTGCGTGAGCTTTGATGTCCACGCCCCCACCTTCCGGCATCTGCAGTACGCCGAGTACAAGGCAGGACGGCGACCCATGCCCGAGGAGCTGCGCGTACAACTGCCTCTCTTGAAGGAGGTGCTGGATGCCATGGCCATTCCCCGGCTGGAGCTGGAGGGCTGGGAGGCTGACGACATTCTGGGCACCGTGAGTCTCAACGAGTCCCGCAGGGGCAACGAGTGCGTGGTGGTCAGCGGCGACAAGGACGCTCTGCAGCTCATCGGCGAGGGCGTACGGGTGCTCCACGTGAAGACCGCCAAGGGCGTTACCGAAACCATCGACTATACCGCCGAGCGTTTCCGCGCCGAGTACGGCTTTGACGCTCCCGGCATGATCGACCTCAAGGCGCTCATGGGCGACAGCTCCGACAATCTCCCCGGCGTGCCCGGGGTGGGCGAGAAGACCGCCATGGAGCTGATGCAGCGCTTCGGCTCCCTGACCGCCGTCTACGAAAATCTGGACGACCCCGCCATCAAGAAGGGTGTCCGCACCAGATTAGAGGCCGGGAAAGCCAGCGCGGAAATGACCTACGGCCTTGCCACCATTGCCCGCAACGCCCCCATCGACTTTCGCGCAGAGCCGTGGCATATGCCCAGAGAGGGCGCGATCTATGAGCTCTTCCGTCGGCTGGGCTTCCAGAAGTTCATCGACAAATGGCAGCTTCTGCCCTCCGCGGAGGTGAAGGCGCAGGAAACCTTTACCGGCGAATGCGAGAGCGTGATCCTCCGCAGCGAAGCCCGGCTCCGGGAAATTTTAGCGCGGGGCGAGGAGCTTTATTTCTGGTGGGAAGGCTCACTGAGCGAGCTGGTGTTCCAGAGTGGGGACACGGGCTGCTATCTCCGGGAGGATGTCTATGAAGACGACTACACCGCCGCCCTGCGCCTGCTCTTCGAGGGCGAGGGCAGTCGCGCCGGACACAACTGCAAGGCGCTGCTCCGCGCTCTCTATGAGCGGGGACTGACCCCCGGCGACTTTGTCTTCGACTCCGCCCTCTGCGCCTATCTTTTAGATGCCACCGCCGGCAGCTACGAGCTCAGCCGCCTGACCATGAAATACTGCGGCTTTTCCCCCTTTACCGCCGAGACTGCTCCCACGCAAAGCAGTCTCTTTGACGAGGGCGACAAGAGCGAGAACGAGGCTATCCGCATCTCCGAGCTTCTCAGCCGCGCCGCCTCTGTGGCCGCGCTGGAGGAGAAGCTGCTGCCCCTGCTCCGTGCGCAGGAAATGCTGCCCCTTTTCAACGACATTGAAATGCCCCTCTGCCGGGTGCTGGCGGATATGGAATACCGGGGCTTCCCGGTGGACAGGGAGGCGCTGAAGCAGTACGGCGAGAGTCTGAACGCGGGCATCGCCGAGGCCCAGCAGACCGTGTGGGACTACGCCGGAGAGGAGTTCAACATCAACTCCCCCAAGCAGCTGGGCGAGATTCTGTTCAACAAGCTGAAGCTTCCCGGCGGCAAAAAGACCAAAACCGGCTGGAGCACCGCCGCGGATATTCTTGAAAAGCTCCGCTACGAGTACCCCATCGTCAGCTATATTCTGCAGTACCGGGAGCTGAGCAAGCTCAAATCCACCTATGCCGACGGACTTCTGAAGGTCATCGGCCCTGACGGACGCATCCACAGCTCCTTCCAGATGACCGTCACCGCCACGGGACGGCTCAGCTCCGTGGAGCCGAATTTGCAGAACATCCCCGTCCGCAAGGAGAGCGGGGCGCTGCTGCGGAAAATGTTCATTGCCGGTGAGGGCTGCACCCTTGTGGATGCGGACTACTCCCAGATTGAGCTGCGGCTGCTGGCCCACATCAGCGGCGATGCGAACATGACCGCCGCCTTCCTCTCCGGGGAGGATGTCCACGCCGTCACCGCCTCGCAGGTGTTCGGAATTCCGCTGGAGAGGGTGACGGCCGAAGAACGGCACAGAGCCAAGGCCGTGAACTTCGGCATTGTCTACGGTATCAGCGCCTACAGTCTTTCGCAGGATCTGGGCGTGTTCGTCAACGAGGCCAAAAGCTACATGGACGCCTATCTCCGCCGCTTTTCCGGCGTGGCGCAGTACCAGAAGGACATTGTGGAGCAGGGCAGGAGCCGGGGCTATGTGGAAACGCTCTTCCACCGCCGCCGCTATCTGCCGGAGCTGAAGGCCTCCGACTTCCCCACCCGCTCCTTCGGCGAGAGAGTGGCGCTGAATATGCCCATTCAGGGCACCGCCGCCGACATTATCAAGCTGGCCATGGTGCGGGTATTCCGCCGACTGGAGCAGGAGGGACTTCGCGCAAGGCTCATTCTGCAGGTGCATGACGAGCTGATCGTGGAATGTCCCGAGGCGGAATGTGAAGCCGTCAAGGCGCTGCTCTCCGAGGAGATGCAGAACGCCGTGCACTATTCCGTCCCCCTGAAGGCCGAGGCCGGCTCCGGCGCGAGCTGGGCGGATGCACACTGACAAAAAGAGGCTGCCGCATATCCTGCGGCAGCCCCGGTTTTTTCAGAGCAGCTGCTTTATAAAACGCATATAATCCCGTCTCCCGTTCAGAACAGCCATAATCAAAACGGTTTTTGCGGCCTCCTCCACCTTGTAGAAGATGAGATAGTCGCCCTGCGTCAGAAAACGATAGCCCGCGGTGCGAAGCATTCTCTCCCGGGGCAGCGCTCCCCTGTTCGGGAACTCCTCCAGCGAAAGACAGGCCGCCTGCAGCTCTCGGATGGTTCTTTCTGCAAGTCCCTTCTCCTTTGACCAGGATAGGATATACGCAGCGATTTCTTTCAGATCGCGCTTGGCGCTCTCCGTTATGCTGACGGTATATTTCATGGCCTGAGCGTGTCGAGCTCGCTGAGAATCTCATTGAAGGCGTCTTCCGCATTCTGCACACGCCCTAACCTGATATCGTCCTCCGCTTCAGCCAGATGCGCGTACAGCGCCAGCTTCGCCTCCAGCTCGGCGATATGCCTCTGCTGCTCCATATACGCCTCATGAGACAGAACCACCGTATCCTCCCGTCCGTTCACCGTGATTGCAACGGGATTCTGACGGCAAAGCTCGGAGATCAGGGCGTAATGATTGCGCAGATCCTTTGAGGGGCGTATGGACATGGTATCAAACATAAGCTCTCTCCTTTCCTGTTGGTAGTCATATTGTATCACATTATTGCCACGAGTGCAAGAGAAAAACTCTATTCTTACCCTTGCCAATTGCCGACGCTTGTGGGATAATGTACTATTATCGGAGGATATTGCCATGTCTTTCACCGTTCGTCCCGCAAGCATTGCCGACGCTCCCTTCATTGCTGCGCTGGAGGGCTCCTGCTTTTCTCTGCCCCGGCTGCAGCCGCAGATTGAGAGAGAAATCGAAAACTTCCTCGTGGCCGAAGAGGACAGCCTTCTGGGCTATATCGATGCCGCCATCGTGCTGGACGAGGGCTACATCGGCAACCTTGCCGTCCGGGAGAGAGAGCGGGGACGGGGCATAGGCCGCGCTCTGCTTCGCTCGCTCATGGAGCGGAACCGAGGGAAGCTGGTCTTCCTCACGCTGGAGGTTCGCGCCTCCAACGCTCCCGCCATTGCCCTCTACGAGAGCGAAGGCTTTCAGCAGGTAGGCCTCCGCCGGGGTATGTACGAAAAGCCCAAAGAGGACGCACTGCTGCTGAAGTACGAATACTGATCGAGCCTTCCCCTCCGGGGAAGGGGGACCGCGCAGCGGTGGATGAGGCACCGCCTACCGCAAAGTTCCGAAATACGCAGTTTTTCCCTCATCAATCGGCTTCGCCGACAGCTTCCCCAGAGGGGAAGCCGACCTCTTCAGTCTCGCTGCGCGAGACAGCTTCCCCAGAGGGGAAGCCATTTCATAAAGGAGCCGCAAACCATCATGCTTATTCTTTCCGTGGAGTCCACCTGCGACGAGACAGCCGTGGCCATTACCGAGGACGGACGGCGGGTACTCACCGATCAGATTTTCTCTCAGGCCGATCTGCACGCCATTTACGGCGGCGTGGTGCCCGAAATTGCCTCCCGCAGCCATGTGGAGGTCATCTCTCAGCTTGCCGACCGGGCGCTGAGCGTCACCGGGCTCACCCGCAGCGACATTGACGCGGTGGCGGTCAGCTATGCACCCGGTCTCATCGGTGCGGTGCTGGTGGGGGTGAACTTTGCCAAGAGCGTGGCCATGAGTCTGGGCGTTCCCCTGATTCCCGTGCACCACACCCGGGGTCACATCGCCGCCAACTATCTGGCCTTCCCGGAGCTGGAGCCGCCCTTCCTCTGCCTTGCCATCTCCGGCGGCAACACCCTTCTGGTGGATGTGCGCTCCTACACGGAGATGAAAATTCTCGGTCAGACCCGGGACGATGCCGCCGGCGAGTGCTTTGACAAAACCGCCCGGGTGCTGGGTCTCCCCTACCCCGGCGGCGCACCCATTGATGCCCTGAGCAAGCAGGGCGACGACCGGCGCTACCCGCTGCCCAAGCCCTATGTGGGCGAAAACCCCTACGACATGAGCTTTTCCGGTCTGAAAACCGCCGTAATCAATCTGGCCCACCACAGCGAGCAGACCGGCGAGGAGCTGGACAGGGCGGGTCTGGCCGCCTCCCTCTGCCGCGCCGTCTCCTATGCGCTGGTGCCCCGCACCATGCAGGCGGCCAGGAAGCTGGGCTACGGGAAGGTCTGCGTGGCCGGCGGCGTGGCCGCCAACTCCCGCATCCGCAGCGACTTCGCCGCAGCCTGTGAAAAGAGCGGCGACAGGCTCTATATTCCCCCGCTGAAGCTCTGCGGTGACAACGCCGCCATGATCGGTGCCCAGGGCTACTACGAATATCTCGCCGGACACACTGCCGGCACCGAGCTGAACGCCTTCGCCAATCTGAGTCTGGAAGTGTAAATATGGCAGAAAAGGACAGTGCCCACAGCGGCCACCGCCAGCGGCTGAAAACCCGCTTTGCCCGTTACGGGCTGGACAGCTTCAGCGACCTGAACGCCCTGGAGCTGCTCCTTTTCTATGTTCTGCCCCGGCAGGACACCAACCCTTTGGCCCATGCCCTGCTGGAGACCTTCGGCTCGCTGGAGGCAGTGCTGGAGGCCAGACCGGAGGAGCTCCGCGCCGTACCGGGTATGGGCGAGAACGCTGCGCTGTTTCTTCAGCTGATTCCCGCCCTGTCCCGGCGCTATCTCATCCGCAAGAGCGACACGATCTCCTCCGTCACCACTCCCGAGGAGGCCGGAGAGTACCTGCTGCCCCACTTCTACTATCAGCCGGACGAGCTGGTCTACGCCCTTTTTCTGGACTCCCGCTCCCACATTTTAGCCTGTGAGCAGGTCAACCGGGGCGTGGTCAACGCCGCAGAGATCGGCGTCCGCGCACTGGTAGGTCGGGCGCTGGAGCTGAAAAGCAGCGCCGTAATCCTGGCGCACAACCACCCCAGCGGCATATGTATGCCCTCCACCGAGGACGAGAGCGCCACATTGCGGCTGCGGCAGTCCCTCCGCACCGTGGGCATTGATCTCAGTGACCACCTGATCATGGCCGGGGACGAGTACCTCTCCATGAGCGAGGTCGGTATCCTCTGAAGACTTAACAAAAAATTAGAAAATTGCCTGTAGACACAGGCAATTTTTTCGTTTATAATGCACTCGTGATTTTTTGCCTTGGGAGCGTTTCTATGAATTTGCACGACATACTTGTCATTTTGAACTATATATCCGTTCTGGTTCTGTTCGGCTGTACGGCGGCTGTGGCCACCCACAGCGAAAGCCGTATGCAGAAGCTGGCACTGATGGTCTGCGTGTGTCTGACCTGCTGCTCGCTGGGCTTCCTCTTCCGCATCGAAGCCCGCACCGCCGAGGGGCTGATCATCGGGCAGAAGCTGGTCTATGCCTTTGTGACCCACGGGATGTTCCTGATGCTGCTCTTTATTCTGGACTATTGCGGCTACAAAATGATCAAGGGCTTCCGGCTGCTGTTCCACACCCTGAATCTGCTGATCTCCGCCGTAGTGCTGACGCTGGATCACCACCCGCTGTTCTATAAGAGCTACTGGGCCGTGGACATGGGGAGCTACAGCGTACTGAAAAAGGATTACGGCTTCTTCCACACGCTGGCCGTGGGGCTTTTCGCCCTGTATATGGCGCTGGCCGTGGCCACAGCGCTGGTCTTCTCGCTGAAAAACTACAGGCGCAGGGGCTATGTTTTCCGGCTGATTCTGGCAGTGGCAGTACCCTGCGTGGCCTATATTATTCCAAAGGTCTTCGACTGGGAGACCGACCTGCAGCCCTTTGCCTTTGCGATCTTCTCCGTGCTGGTTCTCGGCATGATCTACCGCTACAACCTCTACGACACGGACAACATCGCCGCGGCCTACTCCATCCGCTCCATGAGCGATGCCCTCATCGTCTTCGGCGCCGACAACAGCTACAAGGGCTGCAACGACCGGGCTAAGGTGCTCTTCCCCGCCCTCTCCTCCGCCATTCTGGACACCCGGCTCAGCAGCGAGCTGCCGGAGCTGGAGGCGTATCTCAGCGGCGAGAAGAGCGAGTATACGGCAGACGATACCATCTTCGATGTGTCTGTTCGTCCCATCGAGGGCGACGCGGGCAGGGTGCTCTGGTTCCGGGACGTGACGCTGGAGCGGAACTACACCCGCCTGCTCCAGTCTCAGGTGGACACCCTCTATACCTACAGCTACCGGGACGAGCTCACCGGAGCATGGAACCGCCGCAGCTATGAGGAAACGCTGACCGAGCTGCGTGCACTCCCCGCTCTCCCCGCGTTGACCGTTGCGGAGCTGGACCTGAACGGGCTGAAGACCACCAACGATGCTCTGGGTCACAGCGCCGGCGATGCCCTGCTGAAGGGCGCGGCGCAGGTGCTGACAGAGGTTTTTGCCCCCGAGGGGCAGCTCTTCCGCACCGGCGGCGACGAGTTCTTCGTGCTGCTCCGGGACTGCACGCTCCGGCGTGAGGAGTTGGAGCGCCGCCTGCAGAGCGCCATGGAGCACTGGCAGGGCCCGGAGGGGCTGAAGCTCAGCCTGTCCTACGGCTTTTCCTCCACCGACGAGGCGGAGGGGATCAGCGTGGACGAGCTCATGGCTCTGGCCGATCAGGCCATGTACGCCTCCAAGCGCCGCTATTACGAGCAGAGCGGCAAGGACAGAAGAAAGAGATAAGCGAACACGGGCGCGCAATGCGCGCCCGTGTTTTTTGACGACTCAAAGCCCGCAGCCGCACCAGGCCTGCCGGTAGAGGCCGTACTCGTGGCTCAGCTCTATGCTCCTGCGGTAGCCGTCCCGCTTTTTGAAGTCCGAGGGCAGCCAGCGGGTGCTCAGTCCCTCTGCCAGAGCATAGCCGATGGCGTTGATGCGCTCGGCGTCCTTGTGGGGCGAGACCGTCAGCGTGGTGGCAAAGAAGTCGTAGCCGCCCTTCTCGGCCTCCTCTGCGGTCTTAGACAGGCGCATACGGAAGCACTGGGTGCAGCGCTCTCCGCCCTCCCGCTCGCTCTCCAGCCCCGCGGCGGCCTTCCAGAAGGCATCCTCCTGCCGCTCCGGCACCAGCAGCTTCACATCATGGCAGAAGGGTGCCCGCTCCAGTAGCACGCGCAGCCAGTAGAGCCGCTTCTCCCACTCCGCTGCGGGGAGGGTATTGGGGTTATAGTACAGTACCGTCACATCGAAATGCTGCGTGAGGTATTCGAGACAATAGCTGCTGCAGGGTGCGCAGCAGGCGTGGAGCAGCAGCGTTTTTCTCTCGCCGCCCAGCTCCTTCAGGAGCGTGTCCAGCTCCGCCTGATAGTTGTGCTTCATGGGAATCGCCTTCCTTCCGGGGGTATGATACCACACATTTCACCTCTCGGCAAGTGACAGTAGGTGACAACAGGGACGGTTCTTCCTGTCAGCTTTTATGACAAAGAGAACCGTCCCCGTTGTCACCTGCTTGACAAGCGTGCCCCTTTTGGGTATGATACAGTATCACGAAAAACAAGGAGAGCCCGCCATGGAAAAGCGCAGAACCAAAGAGAACTACTACCTTGATATTGCCGATGCCGCCCTGCAGCGCTCCACCTGCCTGCGGCGGAAGTACGGCGCCATTGTGGTCAGCGACGACGAGATTCTCGCCACCGGCTACAACGGTGCGCCCCGGGGTCGGCTCAACTGCTCCGATCTGGGTCGCTGCACCCGGGAGGAACTGAATATCCCCTCCGGCGAGCGCTACGAGCTCTGCCGCAGCGTCCACGCTGAGGCCAACGCCATCATCTCCGCTGCCCGGCGGGATATGCTGGGCGGCACCCTCTATCTGGTAGGCCGCAGCGCCGGCAGCAACGAGCTGGTCAGCACCGCCACCCCCTGCTCCATGTGCCGCCGCCTGATCATCAACGCCGGCATCAAGCGCGTAGTCGCCCGCACCGGCGAAGAGAGCTACACCGTCACCGAGGTGGAGGAGTGGATCGAAAACGACGATACCCTGTAAATGCAGTACGGCACGGCCAAAAGGCCGTGCCGGTTTTTTTCAGCCCCCCATCTTCTCTTTCCTCTTGGGAAAGAGAAGATGCGCCGCTGGCGGTGGAGAAGAGAAAGGCGCTTTCGGCGGCAAAACGCCGCCGGAGGTAGACATCAGGCTCTGCGGCCTTGCTTCCTCAATCGTCGAGACGCATACAAAAGCCTTCCGCTGCCGCTGGGGAGAAGCAAGGCGCGGGGTGCTGTCATTGCGCACCGGTGCGGCAATCCGCAGATTCCGTCCCCTTGTAGGGCTCGGCCTCCGGACAAGCCGATGGGGAGTACAGAGGTAAGGGAGTATATATGAAAAATGACAGTAGGGGCGGTTCCTGTTGTCACTTTTCTGGACTTCCCGGAGCTGAACGAATATCCCATTGATGATGAAGAGGAATAATTAAAGACTGCCCTTGATTCTCAATTGAGGATCAAGAGCAGTCCTTTTACGCCTTCAGTTGTGATTTTCCAATGATTTCCTATTGACTTTTGCCGCCAGATAGGTTAAAATACACTCGAACCACTGAGGGGGCGAATGCTCCGTAGGTGGTGCTTTTTTATTCCGGGATAATTATCAGACCATATGGATCATTTTTGCCGGTACTCAGATTCAAAATGCCGCCGGTTTTCAGCTCACCCATCACCCACTCTACAAAGTCAACATCGATAACCTTCTCAACACGATTGGGGAGGTCTTCTTTTTTATCCTTTGTTTTATAGTATAGATGGACAAAACAGGATACAAAATCGCACATTTGGATAAAATATGACTCATCGGATTCTTTTTCCAGCATATCCTCAACCATGTGTAGTGGGCTGCCATTGTCTTCCCTCATGGCTCTGACAATTTTCCTCATAGGCGCAATCCGCCCCTTGTCCGTGATCATGAGATACTGCCACTCGCCCTGACAGTCGTCTTCAAGGATTTGCACGCTTTTTTCCAATGCGCTTTCAAGTACCCTGTATTCGCAATCTGTGATTCGGGTCTTGTCAACAATCACATTCCCGATTTTTATTTTTAACTCGCGCAGACAAGAAACAACCGTCCTGATAATTTCCCGCTTCTCTTCCGCAGTCCATGCGTATTTTCGGTATGGCTCTTTATCCGTCAGAAGATTTTTTGTGTGAAGTTCCTCTGATACATGAAAGCCAAATTGTTCTTTTAGGCTCAGCCTGTATTTCTGGATTATTTTGTGGTTCTCTGTCCAAAGGCTTGCGTTCATACAAAGGCTGGTTAAAATAAAATATTCACTGGACGCTGTAGTACTTCCGTCATCTCCGGTTTCATCAAAATAAACGAGGTATGTTTCCATCTCTGTTCCCCGAATATTACGCGTCCTTCACAACCCTCTTAATCTCGCTGACGCCGTAATATTTTTCAAACCCGTTGGCGTTGACCAGCACCAGCGTGGGGGCGCCGGTGATGCCGTAGTCGGCGCAGAGCTCGGGGTGCTCCTCGGCGATGAGCTTTTCATACCTGAACCCGGCCTTGTCCATGAGGCTCTCGGCCACACGGCAGTTGGGGCAGGTGACGCGGGCGAAGAGGATGGCCTGAGCAGGCTTTGCCTCCGCAGCGGGGGCAGCCTTCACCTCGGCCTCGGCGGTGGCTCTGGCGGTCTCGGTTCTGGGCACGAAGCGGGAGGTGCCGATGTTATACTCCACCCTGTCCCTGAACTCCTGCGCCTTGCCGTCGTTCCAGTTCTGGACGGGGCGGTAATAGCCGGTGATGCGGGAATAGACCTCGGTCTTCCTGCCGCAGCGGGGGCAGGTATACTGCTCGCCCACCAGATAGCCGTGCTCGGCGCAGACGGAGTAGGTGGGGCTCATGGTGTAGTAGGGCAGCTTGTAGTTCTCGGCAATCTTCCGCACCAGATTGGCGGCAGCCTTCCAGTCGGG
Organism: Clostridiales bacterium UBA1728; assembly: GCA_002315975.1. Taxonomy (GTDB): domain Bacteria; phylum Bacillota; class Clostridia; order Oscillospirales; family Oscillospiraceae; genus Apopatocola. Next base: position 45,787 of record DCIK01000020.1, on the reverse strand, counting down.
GAGCTTTTCGCCAAGGAAGGCGTGGAAGACGGTGCCGGAGGTGTAGAGGGTCTGGAGCTCGTCCTGAATGTCCAGAGCGGAGAAGATATCCTCAGTGTAGCCCACAGGCAGGTGGGAGCTGTTGGTATAGTAGGGAGTGCCGTCCATGTTGGCGGTGATGATGTCGGGATAGCGGGCCTTGTCGTGCTTGGCCAGACGGTAGGAGGTGGACTCGGCGGGGGTAGCCTCCAGATTGTAGAGGTCGCCGTACTTCTCCTGATAGTCGCTGAGACGCTCGCGCATATGGTTCAGGGTCTTGATGGTGAACTTCTGCGCCTCGTCAGAGGTCATGTCCTTGCCGATCCAGTCGGCGTTCAGGCAGGCCTCGTTCATGCCCACCAGACCGATGGTGCTGAAGTGGTTGGCGAAGGTGCCCAGATAGCGCTTGGTGTAGGGGTAGAGTCCCGCATCCAGCAGCTTGGTGATAACATCGCGCTTGATCTTCAGGGAGCGGGCAGCGATGTCCATGAGCCTGTCCAGACGCTTGAAGAACTCGTCCTCGCTCTTGCTCAGGTAGGCCAGACGGGGCATATTCAGCGTGACCACGCCCACGCTGCCGGTGCTCTCGCCGCTGCCGAAGAAGCCGCCGGACTTCTTGCGCAGCTCCCGGAGGTCCAGACGCAGGCGGCAGCACATACTGCGCACATCGCTGGGCTCCATGTCGGAGTTGATGTAGTTGGAGAAATAGGGCGTGCCGTACTTGGCTGTCATCTCGAAGAGGAGCCGGTTATTGAGCGTGTCGCTCCAGTCGAAGTCGCGGGTGATGGAGTAGGTGGGGATGGGGTACTGGAAGCCGCGGCCGTTGGCATCACCCTCGATCATGCACTCGATGAAGGCGCGGTTGACCAGATTCATCTCCTCCTGGCACTCGCCGTAGGTGAAGTCCAGCTCCTTGCCGCCCACGATGCAGGGCAGGTCCTTCATGTCGTTGGGCACAGTCCAGTCGAGGGTGATGTTGGAGAAGGGAGCCTGCGTGCCCCAGCGGGAGGGCGTGTTCACGCCGAAGATGAAGGCCTGCACCGCCTGCTTGACTTCCTTGTAGCTCAGATTATCCACCCGCACAAAGGGAGCGAGATAGGTATCGAAGCTGGAGAAGGCCTGCGCGCCGGCCCACTCGTTCTGCATGATGCCCAGGAAGTTTACCATCTGGTTGCAGAGGGTGATGAGGTGGCTGGCGGGCTTGGAGGTGATCTTGCCGGTGACGCCGCCCAGACCCTCCTGAATGAGCTGGCGCAGAGACCAGCCGGCGCAGTAGCCCGTGAGCATACTCAGATCGTGCAGGTGCAGATCGCAGTTGGCATGGGCATCGGCGATCTCCTTGTCATAGACCTCGCTGAGCCAGTAGTTGGCGGTGATGGCGCCGGAGTTGGAGAGAATCAGACCGCCCACACTGTAGGTGACGGTGCTGTTCTCCTTCACGCGCCAGTCGTTGATCTTCAGGTAGTTGTCCACGGTGGCCTTGTAGTCCAGCATGGTCTCGCTGACATTGCGCAGCTTCTCGTGCTGCTGCCGGTAGAGGATGTAGGACTTGGCCACGCCCTCGTAGCCGCCCCGGGACAGAACGGCCTCCACGCTGTCCTGAATGTCTTCAATGGCAATGACACCGTCCGCGATCTTATCCTGAAAGTTTGCCGTTACCTTCAGGGCCAGAAAGTCGATGATGTCCTGGGTGTATTGGGTGGAGGTGGCGTCAAAGGCCTTTTTCATGGCCTCGGAAATTTTATTGATTTCAAAAGCTACAATGCGGCCGTCTCTTTTTTTGACTTTATACATACGATTCTCCCCTGTCATGTCCGATTCGCAAAATATTATGTAAAGCCCGTGAATATTTTTTAACCGGATTGATACTTTTTATTATCGTTTCTCTAAGGCTCCCATATGTTAGCATAGAAAAAGCGCACCGTCAATATATGGTGCGCTTTTTTATATTTTTCGCCGAATTAGCACAAAATACAGGCGAAATTTTGTGATTTATATGACTTGACTTATTCCACGCCGCGTGTATGCGCATTTTCGATGTAACGCCTAATAATATTGGTATACTCTTCCATCTCCTCCGGACTCAGGGCGGAGAGGCCGCTGCCGATGAGGTCGCCGGAGTCCCGGAAGCCTTGAAGGAAATACGCTTTTGCCCCTTTAAGCCACGCGCCTATGTCCTCCATGTCCGCTTTTTCGTGGAGCTCACGAACCAGCGTCGTGCGAAATTCATAGGACACATTTCCAGACATTAACAGTTTTACACTCTCCTCCACGGCGGCGGTGTCATAGTTGGGCACGCCGCAGACCAGCGGGTATTTTTTCAGGGAAGACTTGATGTCCATGGCCACATAATCCACCAGACGGCGCTCCAGCAGAGAGGCCAGCATGGCGGGATTGCTGCCGTTGGTGTCCAGCTTCACATCAAAGCCCAGAGCTTTGATCTCCTCGCAGAGCCACGGCAGGTCTTTCTGGAGGGTGGGCTCGCCGCCGGTGATGCAGACGCCGTCTAAAAGACCCCTGCGCTTGCGGAGCAGAGAAAAGAGCTCCTCCGGCTCCAGCGCGGGCTGTTCGGCAGGGTGCAGCACCAGTGTAGCGTTGTGGCAGAAGGGGCAGCGATAGTTGCAGCGGCCCGTGAACACCGTACAGGCGGTGTGGCCGGGATAGTCCAGCAATGTGAGCTTCTGGATGCCGTGAATTTCCATAAAGATGCCTCGCAGAGTTTGCCGTCCGCAGACGGCAAAAAAATAAAAAAATTTTTGCGGGAGCTCTGCCCCCGCAAAAATACTTCTCGGCGTATGAGTGTGGAAAGCGTAGCGAGTGCGCGAAGAAGCCGCAACTCTTCTCGATTTGGATGCGAAGCATCCGAATCGAACTTACTTGATGGTCAGGAAGTCGGTGAAGCCGGTCACATCAAACACTTCCATGATGGCCTCGTTCACATGGCAGAGCTCCATGCCGCCCTTGGCCTTCATCTGCTTGTGTACGGCCAGGAGCACGCGCAGGCCGGCAGAGGAGATGTACTCGAGCTTTTCGAAGTCGAAGCAGATGCCGGTGGCATCGGAGAGGGCTTCCTTCAGCTCAGCTTCCAGCTGGGGAGCGGTGGTGGTATCCAGACGGCCTTCGAGAGCCATGGTCACGATGCCGTTGTCGGACTTCTTGGAAATATTCAGCATATGTAAGTTCCTCCGAGTATCTTTCGATTTTTTCTTATTATAACATTAATTTCAAATAAAACAAGTCCCCTGAGGGGGAAAGTGAAAAATTCTTTCCCCCAAAAGCTGAAATTTTTACGCCGCGTCGCAGGCTTTGAGCATACTCTCCAGCGTAATGCCGTAGCCGCGCTTCGGGTCCTCCACCAGCACATGGGTAACGGCACCCACAATTTTGCCGTTTTGCAGAATGGGACTGCCGCTCATGCCCTGCACGATGCCGCCGGTTTTTGCCAGCAGCGTCTCATCGGTCACCTTCAGACTCAGCGAGCGCCCCTCGCCGCCGCAGGCGATGCGGGTAATGTCCACGCTGTAGCGTTGGGGTGTGTTCCCCTCCACGGTGCAGAGAATCTCCGCCGCGCCCAGTGTGATCTCGCTTTCGGCGGCCACGCAGTAGCGCTCCCCCTCCATGCTCTCCGCCACGCCGAAGATGCCCAGCGGGGTATTCTGCCGCACATCGCCCATGAGCTCGCCGGCGGGCATTCCCACCAGCTCGCCGGTGGCGCCGTTCTGACCCGGTACGACGCTCTCTACGCCCGCCTCGCCGATGGCACCCCCTCGTATGGGGGTGAGGGCTTCGCTGCTCTCTGTGCCCACTCCGTGGCCCAGAGCGCCGTACACGCCGGTTTCGGGGTCCTGAAAGGTCACAGTGCCGATGCCGCTGATGCCGTCGCGGAGCCACAGACCCAGATACATTCTGCCGTCTCTGCCCAGCGCAGGGGTCAGACTGACCATACTCTCGCTGCCGGAACGCTCAATGGAGAGCGTAACGCTGCCCTCGCTCTCGGAGAGCGCCGAGAGCAGACTCTCATCATCGTGAACCTCCGCGCCGTTGAGAGCCACGATCTGGTCTCCCGGCTGCAGCCCTGCCGCCGCCGCGGGACTGACGCTGCCGTTTTCGGTATCTACCGGGGCAAAGCCCGCCACGATGACCCCGTCGGTCTCCAGCTCAATAGCCACTACCTGTCCCACACCCGTGAGCACGTCTCCCGGCCCCAGCGCCAGCGCTGACGGTGTCAGCGCCCGCAGCAGCAATGCACAGAGGCAGCCCACAACCAATTGCTTTCTCATTTTTTCATCCCTCCTCCGCTTTCGCGCTTTTTCAGTATGAGTCGCAGAGGCGGGAGTAAACGAGAAAAAGAAAACCTGTTATGGGAAATAATAGTGACACAATTGGGGACGGTTCTCATTTGTGTCATTTGGTGCTTTTGAGAACCGTCCCCAAATGTGTCATTTTGGATTGTTCCTTGACTTTCCGGGGGAAATATTATTAAATATATGGGATATTATTTCCGGAGATGACTTCTTTTATGAAACGATTTTTTGCGATTTTTCTGGCTCTGAGCCTGTTCTGCGGTCTTATTGGCTGCGGCAGGGACGCCGAAGTGACCGAGACTCCCGCGGCGGAGGCCACCCCCCAGCCCATGGCCGAGGCCAAGGCTGCCGATGCCGCCGCCGAGGGCAGCGTGAGCATCTACGCCGCCGAAGGGCGCGAGGGCTGGAGCGCCCTGGCCGAGCTGTATGCCGAGCGCAGCGGCATCCGCGTAAGTCTCAGCGAGAGCATGGACGGCGCCACCCTGCTCTGCGTGGACTACGAGAGCATGGTCAGTCTCGCCGAACGCGCCATGGCGCTGGACGAGACCGCTGCCGCGTCCCGGCTCAGCGTGGCCTCCTACGCCTATCGCAATAGTGAGGGCAGCATTCTGGGTCTGCCGCTGGAGCTGGCCTCCGTGGGCATTGCGGTGAACACCGAGCTGCTGGAAAAGGCCGGCTACAGCATGGACACGCTGGACGGCTTTAAGGCCATCCGCCGCTTCTCCACCTCCGTCAACGACCGCAAGGAGGAGCTGGGCTTCTCCGGCTGGGCACCTATGGCGCTTGCAGAGGAGGGCTTTGACAAGCTGAGTCTCTATCTTCTGGACCAGCCCATCTACGCCGAGCTGCAGGAGAGCGGCAGCTTCACCGGCAAATATGTGGGTGACTACAGAGACTCCCACTACAAGGACCTCTTCACCGTAATGCTGGACTTCGGCACCAAAACCGGCAAGGATGTGAACACCGTCACCACCGACGAGGCACTCTCCGTATTCGCCGAGGGCAGCACCCTCTTCTGCCTCATCGACAGTCGGGAGCTGGACACCCTGTCCGCCAAGGGCATGGACCTGAGCAAGCTGGACTACATTCCCGCGTGGATGTTCCTGCCCAGGGACGATGAGCAGGGCTTTGTGACTGACGCTACCCTCTACGCCGCCATCTGCGCCGCCGATACCGCCGGGCAGCACGCCGCCGAGGACTTCCTCTACTGGTGTCTCTCCGACAGCGAGGCCGTAGCGATCCTCTCGGGGATGTACGAGGGTCTGCCCTACGAGGGCTTCAGCTGCGCCAACCCCATGCTGGCGAAGAACGCCGCGTATGACGCCGCCGGACGCAGCGCCGTGCCCTGGCTCCACCGGCAGGTTCCCGATCTGAGTGCCTGGAACGGGAAGTTCCTCACGGAGATTCACATCATCACGCCCGACAATGTGGTCTGGCGCTGGCAGGTCATGGTCTGGGCGCTGGTGGATATATGGAACGGAAAATGAAGCGCGGCAGCGGTATCCTGCTGCCCATCTCCGCCCTGCCCTCTCCCTACGGCATCGGTAATCTGGGCCGCTGTGCCCGGGACTTCGCCGACTTTCTCTCTGCTGCCGGACAGAGCTACTGGCAGCTGCTGCCGCTGGGTCCCACCGGCTACGGCGACAGCCCCTACTCCCCCTTCTCCACCTTTGCGGGGAATCCTTACTATATCGACCCTGAGGAGCTGCTGCGCCGCCGTCTGTTGACGCCTGAGGAGCTGCGGGGCTTCGACTTCGGCGGGGATGCCCGCTACGTGGACTATGGGCAGCTCTACAAGGAGCGCTGGCGGATGCTGGAGCTCTGCGCCCCCCGAGCATGGAGCCTGTACAGCGGGGAAATCTCCGCCTTCGAGGAGGAAAACCGGGACTGGCTGCCGGACTACGCCCTTTTCATGGCTCTCAAGCGGCACTTCGACATGGTGAGCTGGCAGCAATGGAGCGACGAGGGCGCAAGGCTCCGGGAGGAGGCTGTGCTGGAGGTCTATCGGCAGGAGCTTGCCGGGGACATCCGGCTTTTCACCTTTGTGCAGTACGAGTTTTTCCGGGAGTATGAGTGCTTCCGCGCCTATGTGCGCGAAAAGGGCATACAGCTCATCGGCGATCTGCCCATCTATGTGGCGCTGGACAGCGCCGATGTGTGGGCACAGCCCTCCCTCTTTCAGATGGACGAGGAGGCTCGTCCCACCGCCGTGGCCGGTGTGCCCCCCGACTATTTCTCCGAGGACGGTCAGCTCTGGGGCAACCCCCTCTACGATTACGAGGCCATGGCTGCCGACGGCTACAACTGGTGGATTCGCCGCTTCGGCGGCGCATCAAGGCTCTGCGACATCCTGCGTATCGACCACTTCCGGGGCTTTGAGAGCTACTGGAGCGTGCCTGCCGGGGAGAAGACCGCCAAGGCCGGCGCGTGGGTCAGGGGTCCCGGCATGGCGCTGGTGGGAACGCTGGGCAGCTGGTTTTACGATACCCCCATCATCGCCGAGGATCTGGGCATCACCACCCCTGCCGTGGAGGAGCTGCTGGAGAGCTCCGGCTTTCCGGGCATGAAGGTGCTGGAGTTCGCCTTCTCTCCCGATGAGCCCTCGCCCTACCTGCCCCACAGCTACGATGCACATTGCGTGTGCTACGCCGGCACCCATGACAACGCCCCCCTTGCCCAGTGGCTGGAGGAGGGCGATCCCGCCGAGCTGGATTTTGCCCGGGAGTATCTGGGGCTGGAGACAGACGCACCGCTGCTCTGGCCGCTGCTGCGTGCAGGACTTTGCAGTGTGGCCTCACTCTTCATCTTCCAGATGCAGGACGCGCTGGAGCTGGGGAAGGACTCTCGCATGAATGAGCCCGGTACCACCCTCGGCAACTGGCGCTGGCGTCTGCTCCCCGGCGAAGCCGGTGCAGCGCTGGCCGCAAAGCTGAAGAGACTGTGCGTGATGTACGGAAGATAAAATGATAATTGGGGACGGTTCTCAATTCTCATAGTGAGAATTGAGAACCGTCCCCGTTTATCAGGAACTTATTTCAGTACCACGTTTTCGTCTCCGCAGAGCTCCTGCAGCTCGGCGAGGAGGGCTTCGTGGAGGATGCACTGGGCGGCCATGCGCTTGCCCGTATCGGCGAAGTAGAGCACCAGCTTCTCCGCGCCGGGGAACATGGTCAGCAGCAGGGAAATCCGCCGGAACAGCGGGTTCTCGCGGCTGCTCAGGCGCACATAGAGGGTTTTGTTTCTGGTATCCGGCATCATGGGCTTGCTGCCCGGAGCCTTCAGATCCGTGAGGGGGCGGATGCTGTCCACCATGAGCTGGGGCTCCTTCTCGTCGCGGATGGAGATTTTACCCCGGACAAGGAGTGCCGCCGCGTCCTTTATATAGCCGCCGCCCTGATCCAGCGCCCGCTGGAAGGCGATGAGCTCCATGGTGCCGCTGTCATCCTCCAGATTGATATAGCTCATGAGGGCGTTGTTCTTGGTGGTGCGGGTCTTGCTGGAGGCCACCACCCCTGCAATGCTGACGATCTGTCCGTCGTGGAAGCGGGTGGGCTCCTCCTCGGCGAAGTCCGCCAGGATGGCGCCGATGCTCACAGCGCCGGCGCTCCGTGCCAGGTCCCGGTACTCGTCCATGGGGTGCCCGGTCAGGTACAGACCCGTGACCTCCCGCTCCATGCTCATGAGCTCCTGCCGGGTGAACTCCGGCACATCGGGCAGGGTCACCGCGTCGTTGCCGCCCTCCTCGTCCTCGTCTCCGAAGCTGTCAAAGAGGCCCATCTGCCCCTGCACATTGCGGCTGCCGTCCCGGTTGACGCTCTCGATAACCGTGTCCACCACCTGCAGCAGCGCCTTGCGCTTAAAGCCCAGAGAGTCGAAGGCACCGGCGCGGATAAGGGACTCCACGCATCTTCGGTTCAGCTCCTTGCCGTAGAGACGGCGGCAGAACTCGCCCAGCTCCCGGAACCTGCCGTTTTCCTGCCGCTCTGCCATGAGCGCGTCCACGAAGCCCCGGCCTATGCCCTTGATGGCCACCAGACCGAAGCGGATGCCGCCCTCCACCACCGTGAAATCGGCCTCGGACTCATTTACATCCGGGGGCAGCACGGCAATGCCCAACTCCCGGCACTCGGCGATGTACTCCGCCACCTTGCCGGAGCTGTCCAGTACGCTGGTGAGCAGCGCCGCCATATACTCCCGGGGATAGTAGCACTTCATATACGCCGTCCGATAGGCCACGAAGGCGTAGGCCACGGCGTGAGCCTTGTTGAAGGCGTAGTTGGCAAAGTCGTTGATCTCGTCGTAGATGCTGCCCGCCACATCCTCCGGCACGCCCTTGCTGACCGCGCCGGGAATATGGCGGCTGGGGTCGCCGTGGATGAAGGCAATGCGTTCGGCATCGATGACGGCCTTTTTCTTCTTGCTCATGGCGCGGCGGATCACATCGGCCTGACCCAGCGAGTAGCCCGCCAGCTCCCGGAACACCGCCTGCACCTGCTCCTGATAGACGATGCAGCCGTAGGTGACCTCCAGAATGGGCTTGAGCAGAGGATGCTTATAGCGAATCTTCTCCGGGTGCTGGCTCCACTCCAGAAAGCGGGGGATGGAGTCCATGGGGCCGGGACGGTAGAGGGCGATGATGGCGGTGATGTCCTCCACGCTCCTGGGGCGCAGACCGGTACACACGCCGGTCATGCCCGTGCTCTCCAGCTGGAACACGCCGCTGGTCTTGCCCTCGGAGAGCATCTGAAACACCCGCTGGTCGTCCATGGGGGCATCCTCGATGCGGAAGTCCGGCCTGTGCCGCCGCACCAGTTGAACGGCATCCTCCAGCACCGTCAGGTTCCGGAGACCTAAAAAGTCCATTTTGAGGAGGCCCAGCTCCTCCAGCGTGGTCATGGTGTACTGGGTGACCACGGATTCATCGTTTTTCGCCAGCGGCACATAGCTGTAGACCGGCTGCTGGGTGATGACCACGCCGGCAGCGTGGGTGGAGGCATGGCGGGGCATACCCTCCAGCGCCTTGGCGGTGTCGATGAGGGACTTCACCGCGTCGTCGCTGTCGTACATCTCCCTGAGGGGCTTGGAGAGCTTCAGTGCCTCCTCCAAAGTCATGCCGAGGGCTGTGGGAATCTGCTTGGCCACGGCATCGCACTGGGCATAGCTCAGGTTCAGCGCTCTGCCCACATCCCGCACCGCCATGCGGGCGGCCATGGTGCCGAAGGTGACAATCTGCGCCACATGGTCGCTGCCGTACTTGCGGTTCACATAGTCGATGACCTCGCCCCGGCGGCGGACGCAGAAGTCCATATCGATATCGGGCATACTGACCCGCTCCGGGTTCAGGAAGCGCTCGAAATAGAGGTTATATTTGATGGGATCAATGTCGGTAATCTCCAGCGAGTAGCTGACCACGCTGCCGGCGGCGCTGCCTCGGCCGGGGCCCACAGGGATGCCGTGGCTCTTGGCGAAGTTCACGAAGTCCCAGACAATGAGGAAGTAGTCCACAAATCCCATCTGGTGGATCATGTCCAGCTCGTAGCGCAGCTGCTTCTCCTCCCGCTCCCCGCCCTCGGGGTAGCGCTTTCTGAGACCCGCGTAGCAGAGCTTCTGAAGATACGCCCAGCTGTCGCTCTCCCCCTCCGGGAGTCTGAACTCCGGCAGGTGGTAGTGGCCGAACTCGAAGTCATAATTGCACTTCTCCGCGATCTCCTCGGTGACGGAGACGGCTTCGGGCACATCGGCGAAGAGCTCCAGCATCTCCTCCTCGCTCTTGAGGTAGAGCTCGGAGCTGTCAAAGCGCATACGGTCCTCCTGATCCACGGTCTTGCCCATCTGGATGGCCATGAGCACATCCTGGTTGCGGGCGTCCTCCCGGCGGACATAGTGGGCATCGTTGGTGCAGACCAGCGGGATGCCGGTTTCCCGGCTCAGGCGCTTGAGGGAGGCGGCTGCCTTGCGCTCCTCCTCCATGCCGTGGTCCTGAATTTCCAGATAGAAGTCGTCGCCGAAGAGCGCCTTCAGCTCCAGCGCCTTGGCGCGCGCCCTGTCGTACTGGTCGTAGACGCAGGCATTGGCGATATAGCCCGCCACGCAGCCGGAGAGGCATACCAGCCCCGCCGCGTGCTCGTGCAGCAGCTCCCAGTCGATGCGGGGCTTGATGTAAAAGCCCTCGGTGAAGCCGCAGCTGACCAGATAGCAGAGGTTCCGGTAGCCCTCGTCATTTTTCGCCAGCAGGATCAGGTGGGAGTAGGAGGAGTCGGAGTCATGCTCTTTCTGGAAGCGGCTCCGGGGTGCCACATAGACCTCGCAGCCGATGATGGGCTTCACGCCCTCGGCCTTGCAGGCGCGGTAGAAGGCCACTGCACCGTACATGACCCCGTGGTCGGTGCAGGCCAGCGCCTTCTGTCCCAGAGCGGCACAATGCTTCGCCAGATCGCTGATGCGGCAGGCGCCGTCCAGCAGGGAATATTCGGTATGCACATGGAGATGGACGAAGGACATGGCTGCGGCTCCTTTTTTACTTCGATTGCAAAACTCCGTTTTGCAATCGAGAAAAGTCACTCGCATTTATCGCGGCGGCTTTGCCGCCTTGATCGATGCGAGGGCGAGAAACAGGTTCTGTTGGGCTTTTTACATTTGTTACATTATATCGCTTTTCCGGGCACTTGACAAGGCATTTCGAACGCATCTCGTGCAAGACAGGGGACGTGCAAGACAGGGGACGGTTCTCTGTCTTTGTTTGTTCGTATGCTAATCATGCAAGACAGAGAACCGTCCCCTGTCTTTGTTGATAAACATGCAAAAAATCCCCCACAGCCTGCGCTGTGAGGGATTTTCTGTTTGGGAAAATTACACCAGCTCGATGATGGCCATCTCGGCGGCGTCGCCCTTGCGGGCGCCGAGACGGATGATGCGGGTGTAGCCGCCGTTACGCTCAGCGTACTTCTTGGCAGTATCGTCAAAAACGCGCTTGGCAACGTCTTCACGGGTGATGAAGGCATTGGCCTGGCGATAGTTGGCGAGTCCGCCTTCCTTACCGAGAGTGATCATCTTCTCAGCAAGGGGAGCGATCTCCTTGGCGCGGGAAATGGTGGTTTCCATGCGGCCCTTGTCCAGGAGGTCGGTGACCTGCTGGCGGAGCATAGCCATGCGCTGATCGGTGGTCTTGCCGAGTTTTCTGTTAGCAGGCATGTGTTGTTAACCTCCGAATTTATTCACTGGTTGTCGTCCTTGGCCAGAGACAGTCCCATCATTTCGAGCTTGTGCTCGACTTCTTCCAGAGACTTGCGGCCCAGGTTGCGAACCTTGATCATCTCGTCCTGAGTCTTGCTGATCAGGTCCTCGACGGTGTTAATGTTGGCGCGCTTGAGACAGTTGAAGCTACGAACCGAAAGATCCAGTTCCTCAATGGTCATCTCCAGCACCTTGTCGTGGGTCTCATCCTTCTTCTCCACAACGACGGAGCTGGTGGCAGCGGTGTCGCTGAGGTCGGTGAAGAGGGTGAAGTGATCCACGAGAATCTTGGCGCCCAGAGAGACGGCATCCCTGGCCGTGATGGTCTTGTCAGTCCAGACCTCCACGGTCAGCTTATCGAAGTCCGTCTGGTTGCCCACGCGGGTATTCTCCACGCTGTAGTTCACCTTGAGAACGGGCGTGTAGATGGAGTCCACGGGGATGGTGCCGATGGGAGCGCCCGCGACCTTGTTGCGGTCGGCAGACACGTAGCCGCGGCCATGGCTGAAGCTCAGCTCCATGGAGATGGAGCCCTCGGCGTTCAGGGTGCAGATGTGAAGATCGGGATTAAGAATCTCGACCTCGGCATCGGCCTTGATGTCGCCCGCGGTGATCTCACGCTCACCGGCAGCCTCGATATAGACGGTCTTGTTGCCGGCGGAGTGAAGCTTGGCGATGATGCCCTTGATATTCAGGACGATCTCCGTCATGTCTTCCTTCACGCCGGGGATGGTGGAAAACTCATGCTGGATACCGGCAATCTTGACAGAGCAGACCGCCGTGCCGGGCAGAGAGGAGAGGAGCACACGACGCAGGGCGTTGCCCAGAGTCGTGCCGTAACCACGCTCTAACGGCTCCACCACAAACTTGCCATAGGACTCGTCCGTGCTGGAATCAAAGCAGTCGATGCGCGGCTTTTCAATTTCGATCATGTAGTACCCTCCTTTAGATTCGACACCCTAAGGCATCGGGATGTTTACAGCTTTCCAATTGGCGGGGGTATTACTTGGAGTACAACTCGACGATCAGATGCTCCTCGATGGGCAGGTCGATGTCGTCACGCTCGGGGACGGCGACAACCTTGGCCACGAGGCTGTTGGCATCGTACTCCAGCCACTTGGGGGGCTGACGGAAGGCATTGGCTTCGAGGCTGGACTTGATCTTCTCCAGGTCGCGGCTGGTTTCCTTCAGGGTGATGGTCATGCCGGGCTTCACCAGGTAGCTGGGCACATTGACCTTCTTGCCGTTGACGGTGAAGTGACCGTGGGTGACAAGCTGACGAGCCTCAGCGCGGCTCATGGCAAAGCCCAGACGGTAGATCACGTTGTCCAGACGGGTCTCGAGGATGGAGAGCAGGTTCTGGCCGGCCTGGCCGCTCTTGCGGCAGGCCATTTCGTAGTAGCCGCGGAACTGCTTCTCCAGAACGCCGTAGTAACGCTTGGCCTTCTGCTTCTCACGCAGCTGCAGGCCGTATTCAGAGGTCTTGCTGCGACCATCGCCGTGGGCGCCGGGAACCTTACCCCGGGTAACCATGGCGCACTTTTCAGTGTAGCACTTATCGCCCTTCAGAAAGAGCTTCTGGCCTTCGCGGCGGCACTGCCGGCAAACGGCCTCGGTATATCTTGCCATATTCCTTTACCTCCTATCAGACGCGGCGACGCTTGGGCGGACGGCATCCGTTGTGGGGGATGGGGGTCACGTCCTTGATCATCGTCACTTCCAGGCCTACGGTCTGCAGAGCCCGGATGGCAGCCTCACGGCCGGAGCCGGGGCCCTTCACAAAGACCTCAACGGACTTGAGGCCATGCTCCATAGCAGCGCGGCCCGCAGTCTCGGCGGCGGACTGAGCGGCGAAGGGAGTGGACTTCTTGCTGCCACGGAAGCCGAGGCCGCCGGAGGAAGCCCAGGAAATGGCATTGCCATTGGTATCGGTGATGGTCACCATGGTGTTGTTGAAGGAGGAGCTGATGTGCACCTGACCCTTCTCAATGTTCTTTTTCTCGCGACGGCGAGTACGGACAACTTTCTTGCCCTTCTGCTGAGTAGCCATGAATCAGTTCCCTCCTTTACTTCTTCTTGTTGGCGATGGTGCGCTTGGGGCCCTTGCGGGTACGAGCGTTGGTCTTGCTGCGCTGGCCGCGCACGGGCAGGCCCTTGCGATGGCGGTTGCCGCGATAGGAGCCGATCTCCATGAGACGCTTGATGTCCAGAGCGGTCTGACGACGAAGGTCGCCTTCCACCAGGAAGTGCTGGTCGATGACTTCGCGGATGCGAGCCTCTTCCTCATCGGTGAGGTCCTTGACACGGGTATCGGGGTTGATACCGGTCATCTCGATGATCTTCTTCGCGCTGGTGAGGCCGATGCCGTAGACGTAGGTGAGAGCGATCTCAATGCGCTTCTCTCTCGGCAGGTCAACGCCGGAAATTCTTGCCATGTTTTGCAATCAATCCTTTCATTGATTTTATGCCATATCTTCGGGCTTGCGTGGTCCATGGCATAATGAGGACCGCCCGCGAGCCATCAATTGCAGACTCGATTTTGGCTGTTTCAGATGAAAAACTCCGTCTTTCATCTGATTTACTCGCGCTGATCGCAGCGGCTGCGCCGCTTTGGTCGGCGCGAGGACTCGCTTTGCCAGTCTCAGGGTGTTTTTCATTTACCCTTTTGACTCACGCAAATGCTTTGTCAGTGAAACAAATGGGGTGATGTGCGGGCGAATCAGCCCTGACGCTGCTTGTGCTTGGGGTTCTCGCAGATGCACATGACCTTGCCCTTGCGCTTGATGATCTTGCACTTCTCGCAAATGGGCTTCACGCTGGGACGTACTTTCATTGCTTTACCCTCCTGCAATAATTCCGTAGGGTCTTTCTTACTTGGACCGCCAGGTGATGCGGCCCTTGGTGAGATCGTAGGGGCTCAGCTGCACCGTCACCTTATCGCCGGGCAGGATACGGATGAAGTTCATCCGGAGCTTACCGGAGATGTGGGCCAGAACAGAGTGTCCGTTGCCGATGTCCACCAGGAAGGTGGTGTTGGGCAGGGATTCCAGAACCGTGCCTTCGGTCTCGATCATATCGTCTTTTGCCATGCTTTCCCTCCTCAAATATCGTCCGCCATGGTCAGGATCTCCGCTTCGTCTTTGGTGATGAGAATGGTGTTTTCATAGTGGGCGGAAAGGCTTCCGTCCAGCGTAACTACTGTCCATTCGTTGCTCAGAACGCGCACATCGTACGCGCCCCGGTTCACCATGGGCTCTACGGCGATGGTCATGCCGCTGCACAGCAGGGGGCCGTGGCCGGGCCGACCGTAATTGGGTACCTGGGGGTCTTCGTGCATTTCCGAACCGATGCCGTGTCCCACATAGTCGCGGACCACGCTGCAGCCGTGGGACTCCACATACTGCTGAATGGCGTGACTGACGTCGGAGAGGCGGTTACCGGAGCGGGCCAGCTTGATGCCCTCGAAAAAGCTCTTGCGGGTTACATCGATGAGCTCCAGAGCCTCGGGGGCACAGTCGCCCACGGGATAGGTTCCGGCGCAGTCGCCCACATAACCCTTAAAAGTGGCGCCCACATCAATGGATACGATGTCGCCCTCGTGAATAACCCTCTTTCCGGGGATTCCGTGGATGACCTCGTTGTTTACGGAAACGCAGGTGCTGGCGGGAAAGCCGCCGTACCCGAGGAAGGTTGGCACCGCGTGTTGGGAGAGGATATAGGCGTTTACCACCCGATCGATCTCCTGCGTGGTGATGCCCGGCTTCAAAGCCAGTCGGGCAGCTGTGCGTGCGCCGGCGGCAATCCGACCGGCGGCACGCATCAGTTCGATTTCTCTTGATGATTTTACGCTGATCATCATGAGTTATCAGATGCCGAGCACGCGGAAGATGGCTTCCGAGGTCTCAGCAATGCTGGGCTGGTTGTCCACAGTCTTCAGCTTGCCCATCCTGGCATAGAAGTCCTTGAGAGGCTCGGTTTCCTTGTGATAGGTCACCAGACGGGCCTTGACGGTCTCGGCCTTGTCGTCCGCACGGATAACAAGCTGGGCGCCGCACTTGTCGCAAATGCCTTCCACCTTGCTGGGGGAGTTGACGATGTGGTAGGAAGCGCCGCAGTCGGGGCAGGTGCGACGGCCGCTCATGCGCTCCACGATGGTTTCGTCGGCAATCTCGATGCTCAGCGCACAGTCGATCTCCACGCCGCCGGTCACAAGGGCCTCAGCCTGGGGAATGGTGCGGGGCATACCGTCGAGAATGTAGCCGTTCTTGCAGTCGTCTTCCTTGAGACGCTCCTGCATGATGCCGATGATGACTTCATCGGGCACCAGCTGACCGGCCTTCATGTAGCCCTCGGCCTGCTTGCCGATGGGCGTGCCGGCCTTGACGGCGGCGCGAAGGATGTTGCCGGTGGAGATGGTGGGGATGTTCAGCTTGGCGCTGATCACATCGGCCTGGGTGCCCTTGCCGGCACCGGGGGCTCCTAAAAGAATCAGTCTCATGCTCACTACTCCTTAGTCAAGGAAACCCTTGTAGTTACGCATCAGCATCTGCTGCTCCAGAGCCTGCACGGTCTCGAGAGCAACGCCCACCACGATGATGATGGAGGTGCCGCCCAGGGAGATGCCGGTGTTCTTGGCAGCCTCGGACACAGCGGAGATGATGATGGGGACGCAGGCGATGATGCCCAGATACAGGGCGCCGAAGAGCGTCACCTTGTTGAGAACGCGCTGAATAAATTCGCTGGTGGGCTTGCCGGCACGGTAGCCGGGGATGAAGCCGCCGCTCTTCTTCAGGTTGTTAGCCACCTCAATGGGATTGAACTGGATGGTAGCATAGAAGTAAGCAAAGAAAATGATAAGAGCGAAGTAGATGATCGCGTAAGAGATCGTGCCGGAGTCGAAGACCTTCATAAAGCCGCTGTCGGTGCTTCCGCCCACCAGCATAGCGATGGTAGCGGGCAGAGAGGCGATGGACTGGGCAAAGATGATGGGCATGACGCCGCTCATGTTCACCTTCATGGGCAGGTGGGTGGACTGGCCACCGTACTGCTTGCGGCCCACAACGCGCTTGGAATACTGCACAGGGATGCGACGCTCGGAATCATTGATGAAGATGATCAGCACGACCATGGCCAGGGCACCGAGGAGCATCAGGACCACGGCGATCCAGTTGATGCTGCCGTTCACAGCCTGGGAGACCAGGTTGCCGATGCCGGAGGGGAAGCGGCTGACGATACCGGCAAACAGCAGCATGGAGATGCCGTTGCCGATGCCATACTCGGTGATCTGCTCACCCAGCCACATGACCAGCGCGGAGCCGGCGGTGAAGGTGAGGACGATGACGATGCCGCCGATGGCCGTCATGCCGGTATCGTTGAGGATACCGTAGGTGGCGGTGTTATTGCGGAGCATCATGTAGTAGGCAAAGCCCTGCAGCAGGCCGATGCCCACGGTGGAATAGCGAGTAATGGCAGCGATCTTCTTCTTGCCCTCTTCGCCCTCATCCTTGCTCAGACGCTCCAGAGCGGGGATCGCAATGCAGAGGAGCTGAATGATGATGGATGCATTGATGTAGGGCTGAATGCTCAGGGCAAAAATGGTGGCCTGGGAGAAGGCACCGCCGGACATGGTATTGAACAGGCCCAGAACGGTGTTCTGCACGGTGGTAAAGTAGGAGCCCAGGCTGGAAGCGTCAACATAAGGCACGGGAATGGCATTGCCAAGGCGGTACAGGAGAAGGATAAACAGGGTAAAGAGGATCTTCTTCCGCAGTTCATCAATCTTCCACGCATTGCGGAAAGTCTGGATCACTCAGATCACCTCGGCCTTTCCGCCAGCGGCCTCGATCTTTTCCTTGGCGCTTGCAGAGAAGGCGGAGGCCTTAACAGTGAGCTTCTTGGTAATCTCGCCGTTGCCGAGGATCTTCAGGCCGTATTCGCACTTGGAGAGGATGCCCTCGGCCAGAAGAACGTTGGCGTCGACCACAGCGCCGTCCTCGAAGCACTCCAGAACGCTGACATTCACAGCGGTCAGAGGCTTGGCAAAGATGTTGTGGAAGCCACGCTTGGGGATGCGACGAGCCAGAGGCATCTGGCCGCCTTCAAAGCCGATGCGGACACCGCCGCCGGAGCGAGCCTTCTGGCCCTTGTGGCCACGGCCGCCGGTCTTGCCGTTGCCGGTGCCGATGCCTCTACCCTTGCGCTTGGCAACATGAGTGCTGCCGGCCTTGGGAGACAGCTCATTCATAAACATAACAGGGCCTCCTTATTCTTCGGTGACCTGCAGCAGGTAACCGATCTTGGCGATCTTGCCGCGGGTCTGGGCGTTGTCGGGCTGCACGGTCTCGTTGCCGATCTTGTACAGGCCCAGGGAGTTGGCAGTAGCGATGTGCTTATCCAGTCTGCCGTTCAGGCTCTTGACGAGCTTGATTTTCAGAGTAGCCATGCTTCCACCTTAACCTTTCAGCTCATCGACGGTCTTGCCACGGACAGCGGCAACCTGAGAGGCGTCGCGGAGGGACTTCAGACCGGCCATGGTAGCATTCACAACATTGTTGGGGTTGTTGGAGCGCAGGCACTTGGCACGAATGTCAGTGATGCCGACGGCTTCCATAACGGCACGAACTGCACCGCCGGCGATGATGCCGGTACCGGGAGCAGCGGGCTTGAGCATCACGCGGCCGGCGCCGAACTCGCCGATGACCTCGTGAGGAATGGTGGTGCCGGAGAGGGTGATGGTGGTCATGTTCTTCTTGGCATCCTCAATACCCTTGCGGATAGCCTCGGAGACTTCGGCGGCCTTGCCCATGCCGAAACCAACCTTGCCCTTGCCGTCGCCGACGACCATAAGGGCGGAGAACTTGGCCACGCGGCCGCCCTTAACGGTCTTGCTGACGCGGTTCAGGAACACCATCTTTTCGATGAGTTCGGGACCCTCGTTCTCGCGGGCGTTGCGACGATTGTCGCGCTTGTCGTTGCTATAAGCCATGATTCTTCCTCCTCCCTCAGAACTTCAGGCCGCCCTCGCGGGCAGCCTCGGCCAGAGCCTGCACGCGGCCGTGATAGATGTAACCGCCACGGTCGAAAACGACAGTGTCGATACCCTTCTCGAGGCAGCGCTCAGCGACCTTCAGGCCGATCTTCTTGGCGGCTTCGACGTTGCCGCCGTTGCCCTCAAAGCCCTTCTCAACGGTGGAGGCAGCCACGAGAGTGTTGCCGGCCACATCGTCGATAACCTGGGCGTAGATGTGATTTTCGCTGCGGAACACGCAGAGACGGGGACGCTCGGCAGTGCCGGACACCTTACCGCGGACTCTGTTGTGGCGCTTGACGCGCTGTGCAGCAGTATTGGGTCTCTTAACCATTCAGCGTATCCTCCCTTACTTAGCGCCGGTCTTGCCAACCTTGGTACGGACGACCTCGCCCTGGTAGCGGATGCCCTTGCCCTTGTAGGGTTCGGGAGCGCGCTTGGCGCGGACGTCGGCAGCAAACTGGCCGACCTTCTGCTTGTCGATGCCCTTGATGACGATGTGGTTGGCATCGGGCACGTCGATCTGGATATCAGCGGTCTCTTCCACGTTCACGGTGTGAGAGTAGCCGATGTTCAGCACGAGCTTGTTGCCTTCCTTGGTGGCACGGTAGCCGACACCCACGATCTCGAGGGTCTTGGAAAAGCCTTCGGTCACGCCAACGACCATGTCGTTGATGAGGGTGCGGGTCAGGCCGTGCAGGGCACGGTTCTGCTTCTCGTCGTTGGGACGCTTGACGGTGAGGACGCCGTCGTTCTGTTCCACGATCATCTGGGGAGCCACGGTGCGCTCGGCGCTGCCCTTGGGGCCCTTGACGGTGATGTGGTTGTTCTCGTCGACGGTCACAGTGACACCGGCGGGAACGGTGATGGGAGCTCTACCAATTCTAGACATTCTCTTCTCCTCCTTACCAGACGAACGCAAGGACTTCGCCGCCGACGTGGGCAGCGCGAGCTTCCTTGTCGGTCATGACGCCCTTGGAGGTGGAGATGATGGCGATGCCCAGGCCCTTGAGGACGCGGGGAAGCTCCTCGGAGCCGGCGTAGATACGCAGGCCGGGCTTAGAGACGCGCTTGAGGCCCTGGATGGCCTTTTCCTTGCCGGGGAGGTACTTGAGAGTGATGCGGATGACGCCCTGGGTGCCGTCGTCGATGAGCTGATAGGCCTTGATGTAGCCTTCCTTCAGCAGGATCTCGGCGATGGCCTTCTTCATCTTGGAAGCGGGGACATCAACACTCTCGTGCTTGGCGGTGCCGGCATTGCGGATACGGGTCAGCATGTCGGCGATGGGGTCGGTGATCTGCATAGAGTTTTATCCTCCTTATTAGAGTTACCGGTTTCCCGGTTAAGGGTGACGAGGTTCCGCGCCAATGCATGATTGGCCGCGGCCTTTCGAAACCCTGTTTGACGAATGTTTCGTTGGAAATCTCCGATTTCCAACGAGCTGCTCGCGCATATCGCGGCGGCATAGCCGCCTTGGTCGGCGCGAGGGCAACAGCAACAGCTGTTGCCTCAGTGTATTTTCAATCGGGCAAAGCCCGATTGAAAATGATTGAATCCTCTGCGAGGCTTTGGGCTTGGTTCCCGCGGACATTCTGTCCGCAGGAACCTTATTCTGTTACCGCCTCGAAGCAGTAACGATTTTTTCGATCTGACGATCCGCGCCGAAGGAAGCTGTAGTTGTGCTGCAGCGACCGAGGCTCAGGAAGTCAGGCGGAAAAAAGCCGGCCGCTTAATTACCAGGAAGCCTTCTTGACGCCGGGAATCTGGCCCTTGTAGGCCAGCTCGCGGAAGCAGATACGGCAGATGCCGTAGTTCCGCAGGTAGGCGTGGGGACGGCCGCAGAGCTTGCAGCGGTTGTAAGCGCGGGTGGAGTACTTGGCAGGACGGGCCTGCTTGAGCTTCATAGACAGCTTAGCCATTCTAACTTTTCCTCCTATTATTCGGTGACGAAGGGAGCACCCATGGCGCGGAGCAGCTCACGGGCTTCCTCATCGGTCTTGGCGGTGGTGCAGATGGCAATGTTCATGCCGCGCAGCTTCTCGATCTTATCGTAGTCGATTTCGGGGAAGATGATCTGCTCCTTGATGCCGAGGGAGTAGTTGCCACGGCCGTCGAAGGCGTCGGCGGAGATGCCGCGGAAGTCACGGACACGGGGCAGAGCCACGTTGAACAGACGGTCCAGGAACTCCCACATACGGTCCTGACGGAGAGTGACCTTCACGCCGACCTTCATGCCCTCACGGAGCTTGAAGTTAGCGACGGACTTGCGAGCCACGGTGGCAACGGCGTGCTGACCGGTGATCTCGCTGATTTCCTTGATAACGCCTTCCAGAGCCTTGGCGTTGTCCTTGCAGTCGCCGCAGCCGACAGACACAACGATCTTGTCGATCTTGGGGATCTGCATGACGGACTTGTACTGGAACTTCTGCATCAGGGCGGGAGCGACCTCTTCCTGATACTTCTTCTTCATACGAGCAACATAAGCCATTATAGTGGTCCTCCTTTCCCTTAGAACTTGGCGCCGCACTTCTTGCAGGCGCGGAACTTCTTGTCGCCCTCAACGGCGTGACCCACGCGGGTGGGCTTGCCGCACTTGGGGCAGATGAGCATGACCTTGCTGGCATAGACGGGGGTGGGCATGGTGATGATGCCGGACTCCTCGCCCTGCTTGCGGGCCTTGCGGTGCTTGGTGGCGACCTGGACGCCTTCCACAATGACCTTGCCGGTCTTGGGCTCAGCGCTCAGAACCTTGCCCTGCTTGCCCTTGTCACGGCCGGACAGGACAACAACGGTATCGTCTTTACGAATCTTCATTCCGGTGCCCTCCTCAAATCACTTCGGGAGCCAGGGACAGGATCTTCATGAATTCCTTGTCACGGAGCTCGCGGGCCACGGGCCCAAAGATACGGGTGCCCTTGGGGTTCTTGTCCTCCACGCCGCCGATGAGAACGGCAGCGTTCTCGTCGAAGCGGACGTAGGTGCCGTCGGCACGACGGACGCCCTTGGCGCTGCGGACGATAACGGCGCGAACCACGTCGCCCTTCTTGACGCTGCCGCCGGGGGCAGCCTTGCGGACGCTGGCAACAATGATGTCGCCAATGTTGCCATACTTGCGCTTGGAGCCGCCCAGCACGCGGATGCACTTGAGCTCCTTGGCGCCAGTGTTGTCGGCAACCTTCAGATAGCTTTCAGCCTGAATCATTACGTTGCCTCCTTACTTAGCTTTCTCAACGATTTCGACCACGCGCCAGCGCTTGTCCTTGGACAGGGGGCGGGTCTCCATCACGCGGACTCTATCACCGATGCGGCACTCGTTGTTCTCGTCGTGAGCCTTCAGGCGATAGGTACGGCCAATAATCTTCTTGTAAACGGGGTGAGCCACGCGATCCTCAACGATGACGACCACGGTCTTGTCCATCTTGTCGGAGACGACCTTGCCCACGCGCACCTTGCGGGAAGAAGTTCTTTCAGTCATTATTCGTTACCTCCTCACTGCTGCTTTTCGCGGAGCACGGTCTTGACACGAGCGATGTCGCGCCGTACAACGGAAATGCGCACGGGGTTATCAAGATGATTGGTGGCGAGCTGCATACGGAGCATGAAAAGATCCTTCTTCAGTTCAGCGAGCTTGGTGTTCAGCTCGGTTACGGACATGCTGCGGATTTCATTAGCCTTCATCTTCTTCACCACCGTTCTCGGACACTTCGGCCTTGACGATCTTGGTCTTGCAGGGCAGCTTGTGGCTGGCAAGACGCAGGGCCTCGCGGGCGTTCTCTTCGGGAACACCGGCGATCTCAAACATTACGCGACCGGGCTTGACCACGGCCACCCAGTACTCGGGGGAACCTTTGCCGGAACCCATACGGGTCTCAGCGGGCTTGGCGGTAACAGGCTTGTCGGGGAAGATCTTGATCCACACCTGACCGCCACGCTTGGTGTAACGGGTCATGGCAACACGAGCAGCCTCGATCTGGTTGGCAGTGATCCAGCAGGGCTCGGTAGCAACCAGGCCGAACTCGCCGTAGTTGACCACGTTGCCGCGGAGGGCCTTGCCCTTCATGCGGCCGCGCTGCTGACGGCGATACTTAACTCTCTTGGGCATTAACATTAGTTGTTGCCTCCTTCCTTGGGAGCGGGAGCGGCGTTGCGGTTGTAGCCGCCCTGACGGTTGTAGCCGCCCTGGCCCTGGCCGCCCTGACGGTTGTAGCCGCCCTGCTGGCCCTGACCCTGACGATTGTAGCCGCCCTGGCCGCCCTGACGATTGTAGCCGCCCTGACGACGGTCACCGTCGCGACGGTTGTTGCGGCGGTCATCGCGCTTGCGATCGGTGGGCTTGTTGGTGTCCATCACGCGGGGAGTGGTGCGCAGGGTGGTGGTGAGGATCTCACCCTTGTAGATCCAGACCTTGACGCCGATGCGACCGTAGGTGGTGGCAGCCTCGGCCAGACCGTAATCGATGTCGGCACGGAGGGTCTGCAGGGGGATGGTGCCCTCGTGGTAGGTCTCCACGCGGGAAAGCTCGGCGCCGCCGAGACGGCCGGAGCACTGCACCTTAACGCCCTTGACACCCAGACGCATGGCGCGGGAGATGGCATTCTTCATGGCGCGGCGGAAGCCGATGCGCTTCTCGAGCTGCTGGGCGATGTTCTCGGCCACCAGCTGCGCGTTGGTATCGGGGGTGCGGACCTCAACGATGGAGAGGGCCACGGGCTTGCCGATGAGGGTTTCCACTTCCTGACGCAGCTTCTCGATCTCCGCTCCGCCCTTGCCGATGACAACACCGGGACGGGAGCAGTGGATGAAGATGCGGACCTTGGCGCTGTCGCGCTCGATCTCGATGGTGGGCACACCGGCGGAATAAAGCTTCTTCTTGAGGTAATTGCGGATCTTGTTGTCCTCGACGATCAGATCGCCCACCTTATCGGGGCGAGCATACCAGCGGGATTCCCAATCCTTGATGACGCCGACGCGGAGGCCGTGCGGATTAACTTTCTGACCCATGATTAAGCCTCCTCTTTCTCAGCCACGGTGACGATGATGTGGCTGGTTCTCTTCAGGATGCGGGAGTAGCGGCCACGAGCGGTGGCACGGCCACGCTTCAGAATGGGGCCGGGGGCGACCCAGGTCTTAGCCACATACAGCTTCGCAGGGTCCATCTCGTGGTTGTTCTCGGCGTTGGCGCAGGCGGAGTCGAGAACCTTCAGAAGAAGGCGGGCGCCTTCCTTGGGGGTATTCATCAGAATGCCGCGGGCAGTGGCGGCGTCCTTGTCACGAATCAGATCGCAGACGATCTGGACCTTGCGGGGAGAAATACGGGCGTACTTGTGTTCAGCTCTTGCTTCCATATTACTTCTCCTCCTTACTTACCGGTCTTGCTGCCGCTGTGGCCGCGGAACGTGCGGGTAGGCACGAACTCGCCCAGCTTGTGACCGACCATATCTTCGGTGATATACACGCTGACATGACGGCGACCGTCATGCACGGCGAAGGTGTGACCGACGAAGGACGGGAAAATGGTGGAGGCGCGGGACCAGGTCTTGAGGACCTTCTTCTCACCGGCCTTGTTCAGCTCTTCGACACGCTTCAGCAGCTCAGGAGCGGCGAAGGGGCCTTTCTTAATGCTTCTGCTCATTTAATCCTTTCCCTCCTTACTTAGCGTTGCGGCGCTTGACAATGTACTTGTCGGTGGGATTCTTCTTCTTGCGGGTCTTGTAACCCAGAGTGGGCTTGCCCCAGGGAGTCACAGGGCCGGGACGGCCGACAGGAGACTTGCCTTCGCCACCGCCGTGGGGGTGGTCATTGGGGTTCATAACGGAGCCGCGGACGGTGGGACGCCAACCCATGTGGCGCACACGACCGGCCTTGCCCAGAGAGACGTTGGCGTGATCGCCGTTGCCCACGATGCCGATGACGGCATAGCAGTTCATGCGGATCTTGCGCATTTCGCCGGAGGGCAGACGCACGGTGGCCATGCCGTTCTCCTTGGCCATGAGCTGCGCACCGTCGCCGGCGCCGCGAACCAGCTGAGCGCCCTTGCCGGGGTACATCTCGATGTTGTGGATCATGGTGCCCACGGGGATGTTGGCCAGAGGCAGGCAGTTGCCGGCCTTGATATCAACGTTCTCGCCGCTGACGACCTTGTCGCCGGCGCCGATGCCGTTGGGGGCCAGGATATAGGCCTTCTCGCCGTCCTCATACTGGATGAGGGCGATGAAAGCGCTGCGGTTGGGGTCGTACTCCAGACGGAGCACGGTGGCCTCGTCGTCGTGCCGCTGACGCTTGAAGTCGATGATGCGGTACTTCTGACGGTTGCCGCCGCCGTGGTGGCGGACAGTGATGCGGCCGTAGCTGTTGCGGCCGGCGTTCTTCTTCTTGGTCTCCAGCAGAGACTTCTCGGGCTTGGCGTGCTTGTCAACGCCCTCGAAGCCGGAGACGGTCATCTGGCGGCGGGCCGGCGTAGTGGGACGATAAGTTTTAATAGCCATTCTCTTTTCCTCCCTTAAGCCATGCCTTCGAAGATTTCAATGCTCTTGGAACCTTCGCTCAGCTTCACAACGGCCTTCTTCCAGGTCTTGGAGTAACCTGCGGGATAGCGGCCGGTGCGCTTTTCCTTGCCGTGGACGGTGACGGTGTTGACCTTGAGAACGGTCACGCCGAAGATTTCTTCCACAGCCTTCTTGATTTCGATCTTGGTGGCAGTCTTGTCCACCTCGAAAACGTACTTCTTGATGTCCAGGTCTTCCATGGACTGCTCGGTGATGATGGGGCGAATCACGATATCGTAAGCGGTCTTCATCAGGCGTAAACCTCCTCGATCTTGGCAAGGGCAGCCTTGTCAATAATCATGACGCGGGCCTTCATGACCTCGTAGGGGGACAGGATGGAGGCGATGGTGGTGACGACGCCGGGGATGTTGCGGGCGGACTTCACGATGACCTCGTCCTTGTTCTCGGTGACGATCATGGCCTGGCAGTTCACATTCAGCTTGCCGAGGAACTGCTGCATGGCCTTGGTCTTGATCTCGTCCAGCTTGAGGCCGTCAACCACGATGATGCGGGAATCGGCAGCCTTCAGGGACAGAGCGCTCTTCAGAGCAAGACGCTTTTCCTTGCGGTTAATGGTGTAGCTGTAATCACGGGGCTTGGGAGCGAAGGCGACACCGCCGTGGTACCACACGGGGCTGCCCTTGTAGCCGGCGCGGGCGCGGCCGGTGCCCTTCTGGCGCCAGGGCTTCACGGTGGAGTAGCTGACTTCACCCTTGGTCAGAGCGGACTGAGTGCCCTGACGGCAGTTGGCCAGGTGATTCTTGATAGCAGCGTGGAGAACAGTCTCGTTGGGCTCGATGCCAAAGATGGCCTCGGAGAGCTCAACCTCGCCGACCACTTCGCCGGCCATGTTGTACAGATTAGCCTTAGGCATAATTCAAACTCTCCTTTCTTAGCGGTTACGCGCAGAGGCCTTCTGGGGGTTCATACGAGCGGACTGCTTCTGCGGGTTGACAGTGCCGGCAACGCTGACCTGCTTGACCTTCTGGTTCTTGACAGTGTTCTTGATGACGACGATGCCGCCCTTGGGGCCGGGGATGGCGCCGCGGATGACGATCATGTTCAGCTCGCTGTCAACCTTGACGATGTCGAGGTTCTGGACGGTGACCTGCTCATCGCCCATGTGACCGGCCTGGTTCTTGCCGGGCATGATGCGGGCGGGATCGGCAGAGGAGCCCATGGAACCGGCGTGACGGTGAACGGGACCACCGCCGTGGCTCATGGGAGTGCGGCCCTGGCCCCAGCGCTTGACGACGCCCTGGTAGCCCTTGCCTTTGGAAATGCCGGTGACATCGACCTTGTCGCCTTCCTTGAAGGTGTCGGCCTTGATCACGTCGCCCACATTCATTTCGCCGGCGTTCTCCAGGCGGAACTCGTGCAGGACTTTGAGGGCGCCCACGCCGGCCTTGGCCAGATGGCCCTTCTCAGGCTTGGTGAGCTTGCGCTCGGCGGTCTCTTCATAGCCCAGCTGGACGGAGGCGTAGCCTTCCTTCTCAACGGTCTTCTTCTGTACCACCGTGCAGGGGCCGGCCTCGATGACGGTAACGGGAACTACCTTGCCCGTTTCGTCGAAGATCTGAGTCATGCCGACCTTCTTGCCAATAATGGCTTTCTTCATTGGGGTATTTGCTCCTTTCAGGTTATTGGTCGGGTCGCATGGCCACGGCATTGGGACCGTGCCGGAGGCTCCCGACTTGACCCTGCCCGGCTGAGGGCAAAGGGTTCATACAATTTATTTCGTTTGAAAACTTTCAAACGCGCGGGGGAAAGGGATTTGCGATTGCCTGTCGAATCAGAGCTTGATCTCGATCTCGACGCCGGCGGGCAGCTCCAGAGCGGTCAGGGCTTCAACGGTCTTCTGGGTGGGGCCGATGATGTCGATGAGGCGCTTGTGGGTGCGGCGCTCGAACTGCTCACGGCTATCCTTGTACTTGTGGGTAGCGCGGAGGATGGTCACAATCTCCTTCTGGGTGGGCAGGGGGATGGGGCCGGAGACCTGGGCGTCAGTGCGCTTGACGGTCTCGACGATGGTCTCGGCAGCCTTGTCGATAAGCTGGTGGTCATAGGCCTTGAGACGGATGCGGATCATTTTCTTTGCCATTGTTAAGTGTTCCTTCCTTTTTTCGTACTTTAGACGGCTCTCACCGTCTTTGGTACGGTGAGAATTTCGTACACCGCGCCGTGCGTATCAGATTTCGTCCGAAAAACAAACCGGCACAAGTCTGGCCGGTTTTATTCCCCGTCCGAACGATATACGCGTTCTGTCGGCAGGAAACTCTCAGCCGCCCGATTCACGGACATACTCCACGGAAGTTACCGGCTGCTGCCGCAATCTCCCGCTTCACCGCATAATGCGCCCGCCCTGCGGACAGGCACTAGGAGAGTATAGCAGAGCAGAGACAGTATGTCAAGGGGTTTTTTGCAAAAAAATTGCAGGGCAAAATGCCCTGCGGAGGGGTGGAAGAAAGAAAAGAAAACCCTCGGCTTCCCCTTTGGGGGAAGCTGTCAGCGAAGCTGACTGATGAGGGTCAGGCTTTACGCACTTGCCCCCGACCCTCATCCACCGCTTCGCGGTCCCCCTTCCCCCACGGGGGAAGGCAAGACCGTACAGCCTGCGATTTTCCGACGGCGGCGGCACGGCCGGGAGGCCGTGCCCTACGGAGTCTTTTTGCGGGAAAAGAAAGGCTGAAAAGACGCGGCATGGCCGAAAGGCCGTGGCCTGCGAAATCATGGGAAAGCTCAGTAATTAAACACTCCCGGGAGCAGCTCCCGGAGCTTATAGCTCACATACTTGTCGTCGCCGCGGCCCACCAGAACCTCCATGTCGGGGTTGAACTCCACCAGAAACTGGCGGCAGGCACCGCAGGGGTAGCAATACTCCTTGCTGTCGGGGGAGGTGACGGCGATGCGCTTGAAATTCCGGCTGCCGCTGCTGACGGCCTTCACGGCAGCGGTACGCTCGGCGCAGATGGTGGAGCCCAGGGCGGCGTTCTCCACGTTGCAGCCGGTGTAGACCTTGCCGTCGGCGCACTCGATGGCAGCGCCCACATGGAACTTGGAATAGGGAACATAGGCGTTCTTGCTGGCATCTCTGGCCAGAGTGAGAAGCTCGCGATCGGTCATGACATTTGCCTCCTTATTTCAGCTTGATGGTCCAGTCCTGCATATTGGTAAAGTAATTGTACTGGTTGGCGCTCATGCCGCGGATCACATTCAGGTGGGAGATGACCACCTTTTTCTCAAAGCAGACGGGGATGATCAGCGCCTCCTGGGCCAGCGTCTGGCACATGGCGGAGCACTGCGCCTTCTGATCGCCCTGATCGGCACCCATGTAGGCTTTGATGGCGTTCGTCACGCTGTCCACCTTCCATGAGCCGTAGTTCAGGGGTCCCTCCTCCTCGAAGAAGGGCATCATATCCCAGTCGGCGGTGATGGCCACCTCATCATAATACATATCGAAGGTGGCCTTCTTGGTCTCCTCATCCTGGGGATTGGCCAGCATATAGGTAAAGTCCTTCCAGGAGAGCTCCTTGAGGGTCACGGGGAAGCCCAGCTCCTGCATGGCCTCGCAGATGCGTCTGGCAGCGGTGACCTTGGCGGCGGTGTCGGAGCAGACAATAAAGTTGATGTCGATCTCCACCTTGCTGCCGGAGAGGGCAAACTCCAGCTCCCCGTCATCATCCAGATCCCGGCAGCCCAGCGCGGCCAGCGCCTCCTGACACTTCTGCGTATCGTAGGACAGGGAGTCGGACAGCTCCTTATCAAAGAGCTCCGAGCGGGGATTCACGGGGATGGCGGCGGCATCGGCCCAACCGTCCATGACCTCGTCCACGATGGCCTCTCTGTCTATTAAATAGGTAAGGAGCTGGCGATAGGAGGAATAGCAGAGAAAGTCGCTGAAGCCGTTGAAGCCGATGTAGTGCATATTGGTGGTGGGGAAGACGCGCTTCTCGTTCATGCCGCCGTAGCCCAGATTGTAGATGCCCGTGGGATCGTTGACCACCAGATCCACCAGACCGCTCTCATACTCGGTGATCATGGAGGCGGGGTCGGTATACTGGCGGAGATAGATGGTATCAATGGGCAGACCGGTGCCGTCGCCGTAGGCATCAAAGGCCACCAGCCTGTCGGGGGTGGGCTCGGGCGTGGGCTCCGGGGTAGCGGCAGGCTCGGCAGTGTAGTCGATCTCTCCCGCAGGCGTGGGCTCCGGGGTGGGGGTAGTCTCTGCCGCTTCGCCGAAGGCGAACATATAGGGGCCGCTGCCGGCGGGGCAGTCGGAGAGGATGGATTTATTCCTGATCACCGGAATGGTCAGCCGCCAGGGCAGCCGGGTATCCGGATACCTGGTGGTGATGCAGAGCTGGTCGTTGGCATAGGCGCTGCAGCCCTGCACGGAATAGAGCCGCCCCTTATAGAGACTTGAGTAGATCATGGCGCGCTGGATGGAATAGGCCACGTCATAGGCCGTAAGGTTGCTGCCGTCGTGCATGGGGATGGTGGTGTCGATGTAGAGGGTCCAGAAGTTGCCCTCATCGTTGACCTTCCAGTCGGTGCAGATGCGGGAAGTGAGGTTATAGTCTGCGTCCACCTCGAAGACATTGTCATAGACCAGACCCGCAATGCTCAGACTGGCGGAGCTGGAGGTGCGCAGGGGGTTGAGACTCTTGTCAAAGTCCACCGCCAGAGAGAACACATCGTCCTTGTAGGTTCCGCCGGTGAGGGTCTTGCCCGAAACCGTGTCAGAGGGGGTATACTCTTCCTCCTGCGGGGCTTCCTCTTCCTTCTTACCGCAGGCGCAGAGACTCAGCAGCAGGGCAAGGGCGAGCAGCAGGGCAATGAATTTTGTAGTACGCATAGGAAATACCTCAATTCAGTTCAGAACATATGGCCGCATGATACCTGCGCGAAGGGTATGAAATCATTTGAAAGCGAGCTTTGCCCGCTTTCAAATACCCTGAGGCGCGCTCTATTGGCGCGCCCTCGCGCCGACCAAGGCGGCTCCGCCGCCGCGATCAGCGCGAGCAATTCACTTGGAAAACGGAGTTTTCCAAATGAGCTCACAATAAAATAAACGACGCCATCGTCCCCCGGACGCCCTTTGTGGCGCGGTGGGACCAGTAGCGGTTCTCGCGGTCGCACATGGTGCAGTCGCCGCTCACGTCGATATTCTCCGCCTTCACGCCCAGCTGCAGCAGGCGGCGGCGGTTCACTTCCTTTAAGTCCACCATGAACTTGCCGGGCACGCCCTCCTCAGGCTCAAAACAGCCATCGGCATCCGCACCCAACAGGGCAGCCATGGCCTCGGGCACCTCGCCGCCGGTCTCGAAGCAGCAGCGGGAGATGCCGGGACCGATGGCAGCGCAGATGTCCTCCGGCTCCACGCCCAGCTCCCTCATGGCCGCCACGCCGGAGCCGATCATGTCCTTCGCCGTGCCCTTCCAGCCGCAGTGGAGCGCGGCGGCAGCGGTGCCCGCCTTATTGCAGAGCAACACGGGGATGCAGTCGGCGGTGAAGACGGCGATGGGCAGATTCTTCTCCCCCACCGCCAGACCGTCACAGTCCGGGGGCAGCACCCGCAGAGGCGGGAAGGCCGCGTCAGCCTCCGTGACGATGCGCACCAGATTCCCGTGAACCTGATGGGTCAGGCACACCCGCTCGGGCATTTCCGCGCCCCGGAACAGCGTCTGCCAGAGGGCGCGTACCCGCTTCTGGTTTTCCACCGTCTCCCAGTCGGGGTCCGGGTTGGTGGAGTAGGGCCAGTCCCCCACCCCGCCCAGCCTGCCGCTGAAGAGGTGCTTCACCGGAAGCTTATCAGAGCAGGACCACATAAGGCCTTCGTATTCATGATAGGTAAACATGCTTCGTCCTTTCTCTCCGGAACACGCCGCATCAGCTTCCCCAAGCCTCGCAGAGTTCGCACCTGCGGTGCGAAAAATTCAAATCCATTTATCGGCGAGCTCCGCCCGCTGATAAATTCCCTGAGACAGCAGCTATTGCTGCTGTCCTCGCGCCGACCAAGGCGGCTCCGCCGCCGCGATCAGCGCGAGTATATCTCGTCAGGGATACCGCAGGTATCCCTGACGAAGCGCGAAGCGGCAAAGCCGCTTTATTTCCCGCAGCAGTCCTTATACTTCATGGGCAGGCCGTTGGGACGCTTCTTGCCGCAGGGGCAGGGGTCGTTGCGACCGGGCTTCTTAGCTTTCTTGACGGGCTGCTTCACGGCGGTGTCGTCACCGCCCACATTGTTCAGGTTCACCCTGGCCACGCTCTTGCGCTCCACATTCTCCTCCCGGCGGACGCGGACGGTGTAAATCCGGCGGACGACCTCCTGACGGATGCCGGCAATCATCTGCTCGAACATCTCAAAGCCCTCCTGCTTGTAGGCATCCACGGGCTTCACATTGGCGTAGCCCCGCAGACCGATGCCCTGCCGGAGATCGCTCATGGCGTCGATGTGCTCCATCCAGTACTCGTCCACCACCCGCAGGAGGATCACGCGCTCCAGCTCCCGCATGAGGGGCTTGCCGTCGGCGGCAGCATTGCCCAGAATGGCTTCCTTCTCGGTGTAGGCTTTTTCGGCCAGCTCCGTGAGCTTCTCACTGAGCTCCTCGGCGCTCATCCCCTCGTGGTACACGATGGCACCGGCGGGGACGAAGAGAGGAGCCACATCCTTCAGCCGTTCGGAGAGGTCTTCTTCATTCTCCACGCTTCCCGCTCCGGCAGCGGCGGCAATCTGCTCGGCCACCATGCTGCGGATATTTTCCCGGACATCCTCGCCGTCCAGCACCTTGCGGCGCTCGCCGTAGATGAGGTTACGCTGGATATTCATCACATCGTCAAATTCCAGAGTGCTCTTACGGGCCTGGAAGTGGCGGCTTTCCACGGTCTTCTGAGCCTGTTCCAGAGCGTTGGTGAGCATCTTGTGCTCGATGGGGGTGTCCTCCTCCAGCCTGAGGGTCTCCATGATGCTCATGATTCTCTCGCCGCCGTAGAGACGCATCACATCGTCGGTGAGGGCGATGTAGAAGCGGCTCTCGCCGGGGTCACCCTGACGGCCGCTGCGGCCACGGAGCTGGTTGTCGATACGGCGGGCATCGTGACGCTCGGTACCCAGAATGAAGAGGCCGCCGGCGGCGCGGACGCGCTCCGCCTCCTCGTCCACGATTTTGTCGTGATAGGCCATGCGCTCAGCGTAGAGGGCGCGGGCAGCGAGGATTTCCTCATCCTCGGTATCGGCATAGCCGGTGGCCTCGGAGATCTGCTCCTCGTCATAGCCGGCCTTTTTCAGATCGGCCTTGGCCATATACTCGGCGTTGCCGCCCAGCTTGATGTCGGTGCCTCGACCGGCCATGTTGGTGGCGATGGTCACGGCGCCGAACTTGCCGGCCTGCGCCACAATCTCGGCTTCCTTCTCGTGGTACTTGGCGTTCAGCACGCTGTGGGGAATGCCCGCACGCTTCAGCAGAGAGGAGAGATACTCGCTCTTCTCGATGCTGACGGTGCCCACCAGCACGGGCTGACCCTTTTCATGGCATTCCCTGATCTGCTCGATGATGGCGCGGTTCTTGCCGTTTTCATTCTTGTAGACCACATCGTTCCAGTCCTGCCGGATAACGGGCTTGTTGGTGGGAATCTCGATAATGTCGAGATTGTAGATGGTGGAGAACTCCTCCTGCTCGGTGAGGGCGGTGCCGGTCATGCCGGAGAGCTTATTGTAAAGGCGGAAGTAATTCTGGAAGGTGATGGTGGCGAGGGTCTTGTTCTCCTTCTGCACATCCACGCCCTCCTTGGCCTCGATGGCCTGATGGAGACCCTCGCTGTAGCGGCGACCCAGCATGAGACGGCCGGTGAACTCGTCCACGATGATGATCTCGCCGTCCTTGACCACATAGTCAATGTCGCGCTTCATGATGCCGTGGGCTTTGATGGCCTGATTGATGTGGTGGGAGAGGGTGGTATTCTCCAGATCGGAGAGGTTTTCCAGATTGAAGTAGCGCTCGGCCCTGGCGATGCCCCGGGCGGTGAGGGTGGCGGAGCGAGCCTTCTCATCGACGATGTAGTCAGCATCGATGTCCTCGCTCTCCTCCTCCTTCTCGTCAGTCTTGGTGACGGTGAGGCAGCGGAGGGTGCGGACGAAGTCGTCGGCCCGGCGGTAGAGGTCAGTGCTCTCGTCCCCCTGACCGGAGATGATGAGGGGGGTTCGCGCCTCGTCGATGAGGATGGAGTCCACCTCGTCCACGATGGCAAAGGCATGACCCCGCTGCACCATGTCGCTCCTGTAGAGGGCCATATTGTCGCGGAGGTAGTCAAAGCCCATCTCGTTATTGGTGCCGTAGGTGATATCGCAGGCATAGGCGGCGCGGCGCTCGTTATTGTCCAGCCCGTGGACGATGAGACCCACGCTCAGACCCATGAAGCGGTGCACCTTGCCCATCCACTCGCTGTCGCGCCTGGCCAGATAGTCGTTGACCGTGACCACATGTACGCCCTCGCCGGTGAGAGCGTTGAGATAAGAGGGCAGCACAGCCACCAGCGTCTTGCCTTCGCCGGTCTTCATCTCGGCGATGCGTCCCTGATGGAGCACGATGCCGCCGATGAGCTGCACCCGGAAGGGCTTCATGCCCAGCACGCGCTTGCTGGCCTCCCGGACAGCCGCAAAAGCCTCAGGCAGCAGCTCGTCCAGCGTTTCGCCCCGCTGATAGCGAGCCTTAAACTCGTCCGTCTTGCCCCGGAGCTCCTCGTCGCTCAGCGCGGCATAGCTCTCGGAGAGAGCCTCGATGCTCTCCACGATGGGCGTGATCTTCCTGAGCTCTCTGTCATTGGGGGTACCGAATAGCTTGCTTAAAAGTCCCATGTTGTTCTCCTTACAGGTTTTCCTTCCCTGTCATTGCGAACCGGCGCCGCAGCGCCGGTGTGGCAATCCGTCTTTTTAAGTAATGGTTTCAAATAAGTCTATCCACGAAGGATTAAAACCGGAAATCAGATTGTTTTTCCTTTTCCGATTCCAGCCCTTTAATTGCTTTTCTCTTTGGATGGCAGAGTTTACATTCTCCGTAGATTCAAAATAAACGAGCTTATGTACAGAATACCTTGCGGTAAAACTTTTCTCATCGAAATTATTTTTGTGCTCCCAAACCCGGCGAATCAGATTGTTTGTCACCCCTATGTAAAGGGATACATTCGTTGCGTTAGAAAGAATGTACACATAATATTGCATCTCTTCTGACCTCAACAATGGGATACGGATTGCCACACCAGTGACATCGGTCACTGGTTCGCAATGACAGGTTTCCGAATACTTATCCTTGCGCGGGGCGGTCTGTCAGAACCATTTCGAGCTCCCGTATCTCTCCGCCGGGAATCTTCTGGGCGAGAGCGTGACCGGTAAACACAAAGCCCTGCTTCTCATAGAAGCGGATGGCCTTTTCGTTGCCCTCCAGCACGAAGAGCACCACGGCCTTTTCCTCCGGCAGCTCCCGAAGACAGCGCTGCAGCAGCGCCGTGCCGATGCCCTGACCCTTGTACCTCTCCAGCACATAGAGGGCCACCACCTCGCAGCTATCGGGCACACTTACAAAGCTCCGGCAATCGGGGAGATAGCTGGCAAAGCCCGCCACCTGCTCCTCTGTGACCGCCACAAGGGTATTGGCCCCCGGGCTCCGGGCAATTGTCCGGCATTGCTCCAGCGAGCGCGTATCCAGATACGCCTGCGGGATGAGGCCGGTATAGCTCTCGTTCCACGCCGTATAGTGTACAAAGGCCTTGCCGTCCAGCTCGAGATCGGTGGCGGGAGTTTTGATGATGAAATTTCCCATGCTGCAACCTCCCTCCGGGGATTCCACGGGCTATTTTACTCTTGGTTATTATAGCATGATTGTGCGCGGAAAAAAAGGGGAAATTCGCACAATTACCATTTGAACAATAGAGAAAAATAGTTTATACTGTAGTGTCAGGATATTGTTTCTCTCTTACAAGGAGGCTTTCATGGATAAATACAGACGGCACAGGCTCGTATGGCGTATTCTGGTTCCCCTTATTCGTCTCTACGGCCGCTTGCGCTATAACTTTCACTGGCAGGTCTCCGAGGTGGAAGGCCCCTTTCTGCTGGTGAGCAACCACAACACCGACCTGGACCCCGTGCTGATCGCCGCTTCCTTTCCGAAGCAGCAGATGTACTACATTGCCAGCGAGCACCTTTTGCGCTCCGGCTTCGGCGGCAGACTGGTGAACTTCCTTCAGGAGCCCATCGCACGGCAGAAGGGCGGCAACGCCAACGCCCCTGTCATGGCGGCGCTGCGCCACCTGAAATCCGGGCACAACGTGGGCTTTTTCCCCGAGGGCAACCGGAGCTGGGACGGCGTGACCGGCAGCTTCCCCGAGTCTACGGGCAAGTTCGTCCGCACGGCTGCCGCTGCCGGCGCCACGCTGGTGACCTACCGCTTTGAGGGCGGCTACTTCGCCTCGCCCCGCTGGGCGGGTGCCTCCGCCCGCAGAGGCAGGATAGACGGCGGCGCCGTGGGCATTTATAAGCCTGAGGAGCTGAAGGCCATGAAGGCCGAGGAGATCAACGCCCTCATTTCCCGGGATATTTCCGTGGACGATTACGCCCTGCAGCAGGAAAAGCAGATTCCCTTCAAGGGCAGAAGGCTGGCCGAGCATCTGGAGCGTCTGCTCTACCGCTGCCCTCTGTGTCTCAAAGCCGACACCCTGCGCTCCGAGGACGACACCCTGCGCTGCTCCTGCGGCGCGGTGGTGCGCTATCTGCCCACGGGCTTTCTCTCCGGCGACGGTCCCTTCTCCACCCTCCGCGAAGCCCTGAACTGGCAGAACGAGCAGCTTCGGAAGAGCTGCGACAGCGCCACGGAGGAGCAGCCCATCTTCAGCGATAGTGCCATGCTCTGCCACGAGGTGCAGACCGGCACCGGCCTGACGCTGCTGGGGCAGGGCTCCATGAGTCTTTTCCGGGATCGGCTCTGTCTCCCCGGCATCACCCTGCCTCTCAGTGAGATTCGCGGCATCTCCATCCGCGGCAGCCAGAACATCTACTTCGGCACCGACAAGAACACCTACCAGATCAGCTCCGATGCCGTGCGCAATACGCTGCGCTATCTCAAGGCCATCGAGTTTCTGACGGGGAAAGAGTTCGGCGTCTGACGACTTCGATTCGGATGGCTGCGCCATCCGAATCGAGAGACTCGCGCTTATCGCAGCGGCATTCTGTCATTGCGAACCATGCCGCAGCATGGTGTGGCAATCCGTATCCCCCGTCCCCCGTAGGGCTCGGCCTCCCGGACGAGCCGCAGAGAGAACGGATTCCTCGCAATTCCTATGAGTAAAATATCACCACGATGGACGAAACGCCCTATGGCTCCCTCTGATGAGGGAGCTGTCGAGCGGAGCGAGACTGAGGGAGAGACCGTCTACGGAACAGCTCAAAAGATTCTCTCTCCCTCAGCCCCAGTGTACGCACTGGGGCAGCTCCCTCATCCGAGGGAGCCTTGAAGGGGACTTTCACAGCAACGACAGACTTTATACCCAAGCCTTGAGGCACTTATTCACACATCCATCCGATTCCAATACCTTTTGAGAGAAGAGAGAAAATATGAAGATCGGTTTTGATAACGACAAATACGTAAAGCTCCAGTCGGAGCACATCCGCAAGCGCATCCACGATTTCGGCGGCAAGCTCTATCTGGAGTTTGGCGGCAAGCTCTTTGACGACTACCACGCCAGCCGCGTGCTGCCCGGCTTCGAGCCCGACAGCAAGATCAAGATGCTCATGGAGATGAAGGACGAGGCCGAGGTCATCGTGGTCATCTCCGCCGACGACATCGAGCGCAACAAGCAGCGGGGGGATCTGGGCATCACCTACGATCTCGACACCCTGCGGCTCATCGATGCCTTCCGCTCCATCGGGCTGATGGTGGGCGGCGTGTGCATCACCCACTGCCGGGGGCAGGAGGCCAGCATCTCCTTCCAGAAGCGGCTGGAGGCGCTGGGCATCAAGGTATATCGCCTGTACTACATCGCCGACTACCCCGCCAACCTGCCTCTGATCGTAAGCTCCGAGGGCTTTGGCAAAAACGACTTCATTGAGACCAGCAAGCCTCTGGTGGTCATCACCGCCCCCGGCCCCGGCAGCGGCAAGATGGCCGTG
Source organism: Clostridiales bacterium UBA1728 (assembly GCA_002315975.1). Lineage (GTDB taxonomy): Bacteria > Bacillota > Clostridia > Oscillospirales > Oscillospiraceae > Apopatocola. Next base: position 8,502 of record DCIK01000020.1, on the reverse strand, counting down.
TGCCTCTCCCAGCTCTACCATCACCATGAGCGGGGCGAGACGGCGGGCTACGCCAAGTTCGAGACCTTCCCCGTGTGGAATCTGCCTCTTGACCACCCCGTGAACCAGGCCTACGAGGCCGCCACCGCCGATCTCAACGACGAGAACATGATCGACCCCTGGCATCTGGGTGCCTACGGTGTCACTGCCGTCAACTATAACCGGGATGTGGAGACCTTCCCGGTGCTCAACACCATGCTCAATCGGATTCTGGGCGAGAGCCCCTACAAGAGTCCCACGGACATGGGCGTGAACATGGTGGGGAACTGCATCTGCGACGACGAAGCCTGCCGGGACGCCAGCCGTCAGGAGGTCATCCGCCGCTGGTTCACCGCCAACTGCGAGCTCCGCAAGGGCATGGCCGACGAAAAACCCCTGCGCAAGCTGGAGCTGCTCATGAACGAAATGGGCATCACCGCCGAGATGCGGCCTCCCGTGATTCCCGCCCGCACCAAGGCTCAGCAGACCGGCTCCCCCGCCGTGGCCTTTTCCCTCCCCGACGGACGCACCGTCACCGGGAAGACCTCCTCGCTGCTGGGTGCCCTCTCCGCCTGTATGCTCAATGCCCTCAAGGCGCTGGCCGGCATTGACGACGGCGTAACCCTCCTCTCCCCGGAGATTATCCACCCCCTGCAGGAGCTGAAGGTCAAGCAGCTGGGCAACAGCAATCCCCGGCTCCATGTGGACGAGGCGCTCATCGCCCTGTCTGTCTGCGCCGTCAGCGATCCCACCGCCGCCAAGGCCATGGCCGCCCTGTCTCTGCTCCGGGGCAGCGAGGCTCACTCCACCGTGATCCTCTCCGCCAACGACAGCAAGGTGCTGGGCAAGCTGGGCATGAACCTCACCTGCGACGCCGCCTACGAGTCCCACAAGCTCTATCACCCCAACTGAAAAACTACGAACTGTAAAAGTCCCGGTCATTGCGAACCAGCCCCCTGTAGGGCTCGGCCTCCCGGACGAGCCGCAGAAAAAACGGATTGCCACATCGCTTCGCTCTTGCAATCAGGATGAAGTGATTCATCACGATGAACGAAAGCTCTATGGCTCCCTCTGCGAGGGAGCTGGCGAGCGGAGCGAGACTGAGGGAGAGACCGTTTACGCTGCAGCTCAAAAGATTCTCTCTCCCTCAGCCCCAGTTTGCGAACTGAGGCAGCTCCCTCATCAGAGGGAGCCAAGAAAGGTTCTAGCACCACTTTCACAGCAATGACAGGCTTATGACAGGATGCTCGCGCTGATCGCAAACTCTGCGAGGCAAACAAAACATAAGGAGGAACGCCATGAAGCCCCTGTACTGCAACAACACCACCATCGACTGCAACGGCACCACCGGCGAGGTATCTCTGACCTTCTCCCACATCTATACCGACCACCGCTTCAGCGTGAACGGCAGCGGTCTTACCGATGTGTCCGCCCGGGTCATCGATGAGGAGGCTCATGTAATCATGAGCAAGGAGTCCTTCCTCTCCCTTAAGCAGATCATGGATACCATCGCCGAAAAAATGGGCTATTAACCCTTGACAGAAAACCTCTCCGGTGCTAAACTATCCGGAGTACGCGGGTGTAATTCAATGGTAGAATACCAGCCTTCCAAGCTGGGTACGTGGGTTCGATTCCCATCACCCGCTCCAGCAGAAAATCCACTTTTGTCTCGCTGACAAAAGTGGATTTTTTGCTGAACTAAGTGCTCCGCCATGGCGGAACGTTAAGTTTGCTTCCCATTCGGCTATGCCGAATACTTCGCTTTACAAATAAACGATTCTGTGTCATACTGCACTTGACGGTATGGCGATTATTTGCCGGACAGCAAGCTCCGGTCACATTTAATACATTTCCCCCATCCGTCATTCACTTTGTCAATAATCAGGAGGTTCTCCATGCATATCGTTCTTCTTGAATCTCTCGGCGTTTCCTCTGCTCTGCTCTCTGCCCACAGTGAGAAGCTCGCCTCCCTGGGCCATACGCTCAGCGTGTACGAGCGCTGCACCGAGCCCGCCGCGGTGGCAGAGCGCTGCCGGGACGCCGATGCCGTCATGCTGGCCAATATGCCCCTGAACGCCGCGTGCTTCGAGGGCTGTGAGCGGCTGAAGTATGTGGACATCGCCTTTACCGGCGTGGATCACGTGCCCATGGACTATTTCCGCGCCAGAGGCATCCGGGTCAGCAACGCTTCCGGCTACGCCACTGAGGCCGTGGCCGAGCTGTGCATCGAATACATGATCTCGCTGCTGCGCAAGGTCAACGCCGTGGAGCAGCGCTGCCGTCAGGGCGGCAGCAAGGACGGTCTGGTGGGCAGGCTCCTCCGGGGCAAGACCGTGGGTATCGTGGGCTGCGGTGCCATCGGAAAGCGGGTGGCCGAGCTCTGCAAGGCCTTCGGTTGCCGGGTTCTGGCCTACAACCGCTCTGCGGTTCACTCCCCCGCCGTGGACGAGCAGCTTCCTTTGGAGGAGTTGCTGCAGCGCAGCGACATTGTCTCTCTCCATGTTCCGCTGACCGCCGAGACCGCAAAGCTCATAGGCCGCGAGCAGCTGGCCCTGATGAAGGACGGCGCTCTCCTCCTTAACACCGCCCGGGGCGGCGTGGTGGATACCGAGGCCGTGGTGGCAGCTCTCCGAAGCGGCAAGCTGGGCGGCTGCGCCGCGGACGTGTTCGAGACCGAGCCGCCCCTCGCCGACCATCCTCTCTTTCACACGCCCAACACCCTCGTCACGCCTCACATCGGCTTCGCCAGCGCCGAGTCACTGGAACTGCGCGCAGAGATGGTCTTTGACAATCTCTACGCCTGGCTGGGGGGAACGATTCTGAATGAAGTGAAATAAAAAGAAGACAGGGACTCTTATTGCAGCCCCTGTCTTTCTTACGCCTTCTTCCTCCTGTCAATCAGCAACCCGATGCCAAAGCCCACAACGGCGGGGCAGACCCAGTCAAGGCCGATGCTGAAGAAGGGCAGCTTGGAGCCGATGGCGGTAATGCCATCCAGCAGCGCGGTGTTGGTGAAGCCGCTGCCCTGCATGGTGCCGGCGAGGGTGCTGATAAAGTCGAAGACGGCGGCGATGAGGGTAAAGGCCGTGGTCCAGGCGTAGACCGTCCGGCTGTCATTGAAGCGTCTGGCGAAGAGCGCCAGCAGGATGAGCGTTATGGACAGGGGGTAGAGGAACATCAGCACGGGCACGCAGTAGGCCACGATGGTGCTCAGACCGAAATTGGCGATGCCGAAGGCCACCACGCAGAAGAGCATCGCCCATGTGCTGTACCCGGGCCCCTTGGGGAACATATCCGCAAAGGCCTCGGCGCAGGAGACCACCAGACCCACGGCGGTCTTCAGACAGGCCACGGTGACGATGCCGGTCATGAGCATGGTGCCGGCCTTGCCGAAATAATAGTCGGCGATGGTACCCAGCACCGCGCCGCCGTTGGCACAATCGGCGCAGACGGAGCTGCTGCGGGCAGAGACCAGCGTAATGGCAAAGTAGATCACGCCCATGAACAGGCAGGAGAACACGCCGGCCTTGGCGGTGTCGGACGCCACATCCTCGGCGCTCTCCACGCCCAGCGCGCGCACCTCCCGCACTACCACAATGCCGAAGGCCAGACCTGCCAGAGCATTGAGGGTATTATAGCCCTCCAGAAAGCCGCTGAAGAAGGCGCCGCCGCTCTTCCCGTAGGCCGCAGAGGGGGTCACGGAGGAGAGGGCATCGATGGGTCGGAGCAGCGCCGCCACCACCAGCGTGCCCAGAAACGCCAGAAACACGGGGTTGAGCAGCTTGCCGATCCAGGTCATGATCTTGCTGGGCTTCAGGGAAAAGAGCAGCACCGCCGCAAAGAACACCGCGGAGAAGATCGCCAGCGCCACCTGCTCATTGGCATCGCCGATGAGCTTGCCGGCACCCACGCTGAAGCTGGTGCTGGCGCAGCGGGGAATGGCGAAGAGGGGGCCGATGGTCAGATAGAGCAGCGTGGAAAAGAACACGCCGTAGCCCCGGCTTACCTTGGAGGCGAGGGTCAGCACACCGCTGCAGCGGCTGAGACCCAGCGCCGCCACCGCCAGCAGAGGCAGACCCACCGCCGTGATAAACATACCCAGATAGGCTACGATCAGATTTCTTCCGGCGGCAATACCCAGCGAAGCGGGGAAAATCAGATTGCCCGCGCCGAAAAACATTCCGAAGAGCATACTGGAGAGAAGTATTGTCTCCTTCACAGTTAAGTTCTTTTTCATTTCGAAAGCCTCTATTCTCGTTTTTTATTTCTTATTTCGCCCCAAAAAGCACATATTCCCACAGCGGCATAACCGTTGTGGGAATATATTCTTTAAGGGGAAAAATGAAGACGGATTGAATTACCAGCCGAAGTTGATCAGCCCGTAGATATAGATGACGGCAACGGCGATGGGCACCACATAGGCGCAGATAGGACGCATCCAGTTCTGAACCTTCATGCCTTCACCGGCGTTGGCCTCGGCCACGAAGTTATCCCAGCCCCAGCCCAGCTTGCTGGTGCAGAAGAGGGCATAGCAGATGGAGCCCAAAGGCAGGATGTTGGTGGAGACGATAAAGTCCCAGAAGTCCAGCCAGGCGGAGCCGTCGGCGAAAGGAACGAAGCCGGAGAACCTGCTGTAGCCCAGAGCGGTGGTGGTGGCCAGAGCGAAGACAACCACAGCGCAGATCACAGAGCCCACGGGGCGGCTCCAGCCGGTCATCTCACGAACCATAGCCAGAATATTCTCGCACACAGCCAGAACGGTGGACATGGCAGCAAAGGTCATGAACAGGAAGAACAGGGTGCCCCAGATACGGCCGCCGTTCATGTTGTTGAACACGGTGGCCATGGTGTTGAAGAGGAGGGAGGGACCGGCATCGACTTCCACGCCGTAGGTGAAGCAGGCGGGGAACATGATCAGACCGGCCAGCACAGCCACGAGAGTGTCAAGGCAGATGATATTCACACTCTCGCCCATGAGGGAACGATCCTTGCCGATGTAGGAGCCGAAAATGGCCATGGAGCCCATGCCCAGAGACAGGGTGAAGAAGGCCTGATTCATGGCGCCGACAATGACCTTGCCGTTGATCTTGGAGATGTCGGGAACCAGATAGAACTTAAGACCCTCAGAAGCGCCGGAGAGGGTGAAAGAGTTGACCACCAGAACGATCATCAGACCCAGCAGACCGACCATCATCACCTTGGTGATGCGCTCCAGACCGCCCTGCAGATCAAAGCAGAGAATGCCGAAGCCGATCACAACCGTAACGGCCAGATACTTCATATTCAGGGGGCCGTCGGTGATCATGGGGACAAAGCCCAGATTGGCGGTGTTGCCCGTGAGGAACTGCACAAAGTAGTAGATAATCCAGCCGGTGACCACCGTGTAGAAGGCCATCAGAGCAAGGTTGCCAAGCAGGGAGGCGTAGCCGTGGAGGTGCCACTTCTGACCCTTCTTCTCCAGCTGCTGATACATAAAGAGCGGACTCTTCTGGGCGGCACGGCCCACGGAAAACTCCATGGTCATAACGGGCAGACCCAGCACCAGCAGGCAGATCACATAAACCAGAATGAAGCTGCCGCCGCCGTACTGACCGCACATCCAGGGGAACTTCCATACATTGCCGCAGCCAATGGCGCAGCCGGCCGAGAGCAGAATGAAGCCGAGGCGGCTTCCCAGTTGTTCGCGCTTTTCCATTTCTTTTTCTCCTTTTTCTTTCCATGCCGCACTTGCATCGGCATGGATGATAATATATAATATTTTTCATCATTTGAAAAGCAAATTGTTTTTCTGAATATCATCGAATTTTTCGATAGTTGGAGCAGTCATGGAAATCAAGAACTTAGAGAGCTTCCGCATGGTGGCGGAGCTGCGCAGCTTTACCCGGGCTGCCGAGACGCTGGGCTTTACCCAGTCCACCATCTCCTTTCAGATCCGGCAGCTGGAGGAGGAGCTGGGCGTACCCCTCTTCGAGCGCAACAACCGCACCGTAACGCTGACCAACGAGGGGAGGCGGCTGCTGCCCATCGCCCACGATATACTCCGGCTCAGTGCCGAGGCGATTCACATCGGCGGGGAGCGGGACACGCCCGAGGGGCTGGTGCGGCTGGGGATCGCGGAGTCGCTGGCCGGCTGGCAGATGCGGGAGAAATTCGCCCGCTTCCACGAGCGCTATCCCCTCATTCACCTGCAGCTGATCACCGGCTCCACGGTGGATACCTTCCTGCGGCTCCAGCGCAACGAGGTGGATCTGGTCTATACGCTGGACAGGAAAACCAGCGACAGCCGCTACACCGTGGCGCTGGAGGCAGCGGTCAATATGCACTTTGTGGCCCGCTTTGATCACCCTCTGGCTCAAAGGCGGCGCATCACCGCCGCCGAGCTGCTGGAAACCGATCTGCTGCTCACGGAGAAGGACATGAGCTACCGCGCCCTGCTGGACGAGGCGCTCTCCGTTCACGGCAGCGAGAGCGAGCCCATCATGGAGGCCGGCGACACCCATCTCATCTGCGAGCTGCTGCGGCAGGGGGTGGGCGTAAGCTGTCTGCCGGATTTCGTAGTGGAGGAGGACATACGGCAGGGGACGCTGACGGTGCTGGATGTGCCGGACATCCGGCTGAGCGTATGGCGGCAGCTGCTGTACAATAAAAACAAATGGGTCTCCCCTGAGATGCAGTGCGTGATCTCCCTGCTGCGGGAAATGTGAAAACAGACAAGGATATTCTGGCTTTCTGTTTTTTATTATGAATTTTACCGAAAAATAAAACTGCCGCTTGACAGCAGCAATTTACTGTGGTACAGTACCTCATGTTCATAGACGGCGTCGGAATTGCAGGGCAAGACCGATGTCTGAGAACACTCTGGAGAATCCCATTCAGTTGGGTGCCGAAGGTGCAAGCGCGTTTCCGCGTGAATCTCTCAGGCAAAAGGACAGAGCAGGGGTACTTTTCCCCCATGTTTCCTTTTCTTTGGAGCTGCCGCCTATGTGGGCGGCATATTTTTTTATGTGGAGGAAAAATACCATGCAGGCCAAGCTACTCTCTCTGGTTCAGAATCTGAACGCCACTCTCTCCGATTACATCCTCATTTTCCTTCTGGTGGGCTGCGGTCTCTACTTTACCATCACCACCAAATTTGTCCAGATTCGCTGCTTTAAGGAGGGCTGGAACCGCGCCTTCAGCAGCCTGAAGCTCAACGGCGAAAAGCAGGAGTCCGGCATGAGCTCCTTCCAGGCGCTGGCCACGGCCATTGCCGCTCAGGTGGGCACCGGCAACATCGTGGGCGCTTCCGGCGCCATCCTCACCGGCGGCCCCGGCGCCATCTTCTGGATGTGGGTCATCGCCTTCTTCGGCATGGCCACCATTTACGCCGAGGCTACGCTGGCTCTCAAGACCCGCATCACCGACAAGAGCGGCGCCATCAAGGGCGGCCCCGTGTACTACATCACCACCGCCTTCAAGGGCGGCTTCGGCAGGTTTTTAGCTGCCTTCTTTGCTCTGGCCGCCACGCTGGCGCTGGGCTTCATGGGCAGCATGGTGCAGTCCAACTCCATCGGCTCCGTGTTCCAGACCGCCTTCGGCATTCCCGCATGGGTCGTGGGCATTGCCCTTGTAGTCATCTGCGCCGCCATCTTCCTGAGCGGCATCCAGCGTCTGGCCTCCGTCACCGAGAAGATCGTGCCCATCATGGCCGCCATCTTCCTTGTGGGCGGTCTTGTGGTGCTGGGCATCCGCTTCCGTACCATTCCCGCCACCTTCGGTCTGATCTTCAAGTATGCCTTTACCCCTCAGGCCATCATCGGCGGCTCCTTCGGCGCAGCCATCAAGATTGCCGTCTCTCAGGGTGCCAAGCGCGGCCTCTTCTCCAATGAGGCCGGTATGGGCTCCACCCCCCACGCCCACGCTCAGGCCAATGTGAAGGACCCCCACGAGCAGGGTGTTGTGGCTATGATCGGCGTGTTCATCGATACATTCGTGGTGCTGACGCTGAACGCTCTGGTCATCATCTCCACCCTCTACACCGAGGGCGGCGCTCTCGCCAACGGCTATACCGGTGCCATCACCGAAACCCTCTATAAGAACAATCTGGCTCAGACCGCCTTCGGCTCCGTATTCGGCGAGCGCTTCGGCGCTGTGTTCGTGGCCATCTGCCTGTTCTTCTTCGCCTTCTCCACGGTTCTGAGCTGGAACCTCTTCGGCAAGATCAACGCCGAGTACCTCTTCGGCAAAAAGAATCCCAGGCTCTGCACCACCGTTTATACCTGCATTGCCCTCTGCTTCATCTTCCTGGGCAGCGTTGCCTCCAACGATCTGGTCTGGGAGCTCACCGACTTCTTCAACAACATCATGGTCATCCCCAACGTGATCGCGCTGATTGCCCTCGGCGGCATCGTCTCCAAGCAGGCTAAGGAGCACTGAGGCATTACAGACGCTAAAACGACCGCTCACATCCGAGCGGTCGTTTTTTTGTAATGCGAAAACCCCACG
>DCIK01000024.1 GCA_002315975.1 Clostridiales bacterium UBA1728 | reverse complement strand
TGGTTCGCAATGACAGGGAGTATTTTTTCAGCCTCTTCCATAAGCACATTTTTCAATCATTTCCATTGGAGCTTTGCCCCAATGGAAATACCCTGAGGCGCGTACTATTGGCGCGCCCTCGCGCCGACCAAGGCGGCATGGCCGCCGCGATAAGCGCGAGCTCCTCGTCTGGGATGGCTATGCCATCCCAGACGAAGCGGAAAAGCCGCACTTACATCTTCTCCGGGGCCGACACGCCGATGATCTGCAGGCAGACGGCGATGGCGGTGCGGACGGCGGCGCAGAGAGCCAGACGGGCGTTTTTGACCTCGGTCTCGGCCTCGCGAAGGCGGCAGGCGTTGTAGAAGCGGTGGAAGCGGGCGGACAGCTCGGTCACATAGCGGTTGATGCGGCTGGGGTCATAGTCCCGGGCGGCCATGCGAACCTCTTCGGGGAGAAGAGAGAGCTGCTTGATGAGCTCGCGCTCCTGCTCGGTGGAGAGCAGGGCGGGGTCAATGTCCTTCACGGCGGGCACGCTGCTGCCCTCGGCTGCCATGGCAGCGAGCAGGGAGCAGATGCGGGCGTGGGCATACTGCACGTAGTACACGGGGTTCTCGCTGTCCTGCCGGATGGCCAGATCAAGGTCAAACTCCAGATGGGTCTCGGGCTTGGCGTTGAAGAAGAAGCGGCAGGCATCCACGCCGATCTCATCCAGCAGATCGTTGAGGGTCAGAGCCTTGCCGGAGCGCTTGGAGACCTTCACGGTCTCGCCGTCCCGGACGAGACGCACCATCTGCATGATGAGGAAGTCCAGAGAGCGGCCGTTGAGACCCAGCTCGGGGGCGGTCATGGTCTTGCCGAAGCGGATGGCGTGACCGTGGTGGTCAGCACCCCACACATCGATGACCCGGTCGAAGCCGCGCTCGATGAACTTGTTGCGGTGGTAGGCGATGTCCACGGCGTAGTAGGTGTAGAAACCGTTGGAGCGGCAGAGAACCTCGTCCTTTTCCGCGCCGAACTCGGTATTCTTCAGCCAGACCGCACCGTCCTTCTCGTAGGTGTGGCCGTGGGCGGTGAGCAGGTCCACGGTGTCCTTCACATAGCCGCTCTCGTGGAGGGAGCTTTCCAGGAACCAGCGGTCAAAGTGAATGCCGTAGCGGTTCAGATGCTGCTCCATGAGGGCGATGTTCTTAGGCAGGCCGTAGGCGATAAAGGCGTTCTTGCGCGTCTCCTCATCCTCGCGCAGGTGGCTGTCGCCGTCGCGGGCGATGAGCTCCTCGGCCAGCTCGATGATGTCAAGACCGTGGTAGCCGTCCTCGGGGAAGTCGGGGGCATCGCTGCCGGAGGCAAGGAGGGCACGGAGGCTCTCGCCGCTGTACTCGCCCAGCAGCTCCCGGTAGCGGGCATCGATGCTGCGGCCGAACTTGTCCACCTGATTGCCGGCATCGTTCACATAGAACTCGCGGCTCACATCGCAGCCGGCCATATCCAGCAGGGTGGCCAGAGTATCGCCCAGCACACCGCCGCGGGCGTTGCCGATGGTCATGGGGCCGGTGGGATTGGCAGAAACGAACTCCACCATGACCTTCTCGCCGGTACGCACGTCGCTGCGTCCGTAGGCCATGCCCTCGCTCTCCACGGCGGCAATGACCTCGCCGTACCAGCGCCGGCCCACGCGGAAATTCAGGAAGCCGGGGCCGGCAATCTCGCAGCTCTCAAAGTAGCTGCCCTCCAGCTGCAGGTGGCTCACGAGAATCTCGGCGATCTTCCGGGGGGCGGCGTGGAGCGCCTTGGCACCGGCCATGGCATGGTTGGCGGCATAGTCGCCGTTTTTGCTGTCCTTGGGGATGTCTACGCTGCCCTTGAGCTCTGCGCCGGCGGGCAGTTCTCCGGCTGCGGCGGCCTCCTCGTAGGCGGCGTGAAGCAGCTCGTCAATGCTGGTCTTTGCTTTTTCAATCAGATTGGCCATCTTATATCTCCTATATGACTTTCTTCCGGTTCTTTTACGATCACATGGAAGCGGTTGCGCCCCACAACGGCGTTGTCCACCTCCACATTGTAGTCGATCTGCATATAGCCTCCGTGCTGGTTCAGCCGGCACTGGATGCGGTTGGTGTTCAGCCCCATCATCAGGGAGCCGAAGGGAGTTTCATAGAGGAAAAAGTTCTTCTTCCCCTCTTCAAAAACCATCTCCGTGTTGATTTTGCCCTCGCGCCTGAGGGACACCACCTTCGGCGATACATCAAAGCTGGTGGTGGTACCCTTGAGCCCGCTGAGCTCGGTCTCCTCGTAGGTGAGCAGCGCCTTGTCCCGATCCACGCCGAGCTTGCCGGGCGTGACCAGCTCCAGGGTCTCCGGCCCGCCGGGGCCCTGCTGTATGCCCGTTACGGAGATGACAACATCCTTCATGATCATAGGCAATTCTCCTTGCTGAGTCTTATGCAAAATAGTATTATATAGCAATATGTCGGATATGACAAGAGGGAAATGTCCCGTCCGGGGACTGCGCTCTTTTCATTTTCCCTCTTTTATTTTCCCACAGCTCTGGTATAATACCCGTAGAAAGTCAGGTGAGAACATGAACATTGAACTGAGCGAAAAGGAATTCCGGCGGCTGCTGGACATGGTCTACATAGGCAACTGGGTGCTGAACTCCTGCCGGGACGATGACCGCTTTGAGGACTACGACAATTTGGAGGAGAAGCTCTTCGCCCTCTGCCCGGAGCACGGTATGCGCTCGCTGGTGCAGCGCTGGCGGGGGCACAGCTATCCCAGCCGCGCCTTCGAGGAGGGCGGCATTCACGAGGCCATCGCCGACTATGAGGACGCCATGTTCTACGACATTCTGGCCGAGGAGCTGGCTCGGCGGGATATGGAGAGCGAGGGTCTCAGCACCGCCGACACCGACGAGCTCAACGCCCGCATCGACGATTACTACCGCGAATTTGAAAAAAACGGGCTGGAAAACTTCCACATGGACGAGTGAAGCGGCGAATAATACGAAGCCTGGATAAGAAGAAGGCAAAGATTTGCGAGGAAAAATTGCGTCAGACGAGGCAAGCTTCGCAGAGCATAATGGAAATATATGCTCAAGAAGCTTAACGAAGTATGGCGCAATTTTTACCGCAAAGATTGTCTGATTTCTATCGGGGGTTCGCATAATGCAGCACCTCCCGGGCACACTGTGACCGAGAGGTGTTTTGCTATGAAAATGACCAACGATGAATACGGCGATCTTGTCAGTCGGCACCGGGGAAAATCCCCCATGGGCAAGGATCTGCTCTGGGCCTTTTTTGTGGGCGGGCTCATCTGCACCCTGGGGCAGCTGCTGCTGGAGCTCTATCTCCGCGCCGGACTCAGCGAGGAGGACGCGCCCGCCGTGGTGAGCATCACGCTGGTGGGTCTGGGCGCTGTGCTGACGGGCTTCGGCGTCTATGACGATATTGCCCGCAAAGCCGGTGCCGGAACGCTGGTGCCCATCACGGGCTTCAGCAACGCCATGGTCTCCCCGGCGCTGGAGTTCAAGGCCGAGGGCATCATCACCGGCAGCTGCGCCAAAATGTTCTCCATCGCCGGCCCGGTTATCGTACTGGGCACCGTGGCCAGCGTGGTGTACGGGGTTGTGCTGGTGCTGATCGGGTGAGGGCTTCGCCAAATGAAGCAGAATGAAGCAGAATGAAGACACTCGCTGCGCTCGTTAATGAAGCAAAGCCGCCCTTGTTAAAGGTCTTCGTACCTTCATTTCTTCATTAGCGCAGCGACTTCATTCTTCATTAGCCCGTAAGGGCGACTTCATTCACCAACGAAAAAAGACACCCTAAGGTGTCTTTTTTGTTGGTGACTCAGCGGGGATTCGAACCCCGGACCCACTGCTTAAAAGGCAGTTGCTCTGCCGACTGAGCTACTGAATCGTATATGGGCTGACTTCTGCCAGCCCGATGGCTGGGATGGCGCGATTCGAACGCGCGAGATGCAGGAGTCAAAGTCCTGTGCCTTACCGCTTGGCGACATCCCAATATGGGATAGAAAAACCGGGAATTGGTGGCTTTCCAATCCCCGGTTCAATGGGGTGGGAGATGGGACTCGAACCCACGACATCCAGATCCACAATCTGGCACTCTAACCGACTGAGCTACACCCACCATACGCTTTTCGAGTCTTTGCGGACTGGCGCGCCAGGAGGGACTCGAACCCCCGGCCTACTGCTTAGAAGGCAGTTGCTCTATCCGGCTGAGCTACTGGCGCTCATTTCTGCCTACTATCAGGCGCTTGAGTATAATAACATATCTTCCACATGATGTCAATCGCTTTTTTATTTTTTTCTTGCGCTTCCGGACGCTCCCGGCCTATAATAGGGCAAAAGGAGGGAGATTTATGGTTATTTCCCCTTGGGACGGCGGCACGATCTACGCCACAGACGCAGCGCCCCGCTCGCTGCTGGTCTACCTTGCCTCCGGCGAACGCGAAGATGCGGAGGCGCTTTTTCACGCTTTGGAAGGCTCCGCGCCCTTTGCCCTCGCCGTTTTTCGGCTCTGCGACTGGAACAGCGAGCTCTCCCCCTGGCCGGCCGAGGCTGTTTTCGGGGACGAGGGCTTTTCCGGTCATGGTTGCGAGACACTCTCCCGGCTGGAATCCGCCCTGCCCGCGGCCTACGCCGGACTGCCCTGCCATATCGGCGGCTACTCCCTGGCGGGGCTCTTCGCCCTCTGGGCGCTCCACGAGAGCCGCGCCTTTTCCGGCTGCGCCGCCGTGTCTGCCAGCTTCTGGTATCCGGGACTGCCCGACTATGTGCGCTCCGCGCCCCTGTCAGAGGATGCGAGAATCTACCTGAGTCTCGGCAAAAAGGAGAGCAAAAGCCGCAATCGGCAGATGCGCACTGTGGCAGCCGCCCTCAACGAGCTATACGAATACTATGCCTCCCATTGCGTCTGCACGCTGGAGTGGAACGAGGGCAATCACTTTACCGAGCCCTTGGAGCGGATGCGCCGTGGCTTCGCGTGGCTGCTGGAGGATGAGGGGACGACATCTGTATCAGAATAAGGAAAAGAACAGTTCACAGCCCTCTTTGCGTGGCTGCGAACTGTTCTTTTGCGCCTGGTCTAAGGAGTTGCGTAAGAAGTCTGTCATTGCGAGGAGCGAAGCGACGCGGCAATCCGTTCTCTCTGCGGCTCGTCCGGGAGGCCGAGCCCTACAGGGGACGGGGGACGCGGATTGCCACACCATGCTGCGGCATGGTTCGCAATGACAGGGGCTTGGTTCGGGAAATTTCCGCCGCCTTAGCCGCGCTCGAAGTACTTCTTGCGGGAGTAGACGTAGACCTCTTCCTTGAAGGCGTCGGTCAGGCGGGCACGGGCGGTGCCGGCCAGAAGGACGGGCTTGCCGGGCTCGGAGAAGCGGTCGACGAACTTGCGGGCCTCGGCGCGCTGCTCTTCCTCGGAGAGCTGAGGAATGTCCTCGCGGGTGGGGAAGGCGTGGAGGATGATCTTGTCGCCGTAGTTGTCGTAGAGCCACTCAATGTCGTTCATGAGCTGGGGAGCCCACTCGTCGATGCCGGCGTCGATGAACACCTGCACGCGCTTGTCGTTGTGGCCGCAGGAGTGGATGGAGGCCACGCGGCCCAGGGAGTGAATCTTGTCGCAGAGCTGCTTCATGTAGGGCAGGAACAGCTCGCGGGCGATCTCTTCGGAGAAGAAGGTGGACTGCTGGGAACCCCAGTCATCGTGGAAGTTGATGATGTCGATCTGGGGGAAGTAGTGCACGTTCAGCTCAACGACCTCGCAGGCGAAGTCGGTGAAGGCCTGGAACATTTCCTTGATGGCATCGGTCTGCTCCTCGTCCAGCAGAGCCATGGCGGCGGGAACGAAGCCCATCATGGAGATGAGACGCTCGAACCAGAAGCCGTTGGTGTAGCTGACTTCGAGGGAGTAGCGGGAGTCGATCTTGGCGCGCTCCACAGCACCCTCCCAGTCCCAGGTCTTGGGATCGGGCAGGTGAACCTTTTCCTTCCACTCGTTCACGTCCTCAAGGAGCTGGGGCTTCTCGGGGTGAACGATGGAGCCGCCGGCGGTGGGCTCGTAAACCCACTCAACGCCCAGATCGTCAACGAGACCGGGGTTGCCGCCGCGACCCATGCGGTTGTTCCAGGGGTCCATGGTGTACTTGGCATCGCCGCTCAGAGGCAGCCACAGGGGCTTGCGCTCGTTGTAGAGCATATGCAGGTTCTCTCTGGGGGTGATGGGATAGGTGTAGACGGGGGTAGCGGGGCCGCCGAACATACCGGGCTGCATCTCGCAGGCACGAATCTCGGTTTCCTGATAGGGATACTTCAGAAACATGGTCTTTTCTCCTTTTGAAATTTCGATAAAATGAAGTTTGCTGATGCTATGTTACCATGCATAAAATGCATTGTCAAGAAAAGCCGATGCTTTCCGCATTATGACTTGCCTGTGGAAGTGCGGAAAAGTAAAAGTGCTGTCCCTTGACGCAGGGGCGGGCTTGTGCTAAATTATTAAATGTAGGGCTCGGCCTCCGGACGAGCCGCTGCTATCCTCCGCGTATCGGTTTGCGGCTCGTCCGGGAGGCCGAGCCCTACAGGAACCTTCAGAGGAGAAAAATCATTGCTTTCAGACTTTTGTACCAACACCGGACAAGGAAGACACAGAGAGAAAAAACAAACGCATAAGACCCGGATTCTATCCGCATTTTAGAGCCATAGGAATGGAGAAATGCCATGATGAAAAACCGCAAAATCTGTCTGCTTGCGCTGAGCGTTGCCCTCATTGCCCTGCTCCTGCTCTCCGGCTGCGGGCAAAAAGCCGAAGAAGCCCCCGCACCCACTGCCGAAGCGGAGCCGGCGGTCACCGTCGCCCCCACGCCGGAGCCGACCCCGGAGCCGACCCCGGAGCCCACTCCGGAGCCCGCTCCGGAGCCCACACCCGAACCCACTCCGGAACCTACCCCTGAGCCGACCCCGGAACCCACGCCGGAACCCACACCCAAGGCGGTGGAAAACCCGGTGGACCTCTTTACCGGCGATGAGAATCTGAAAAAGGTGCACGCGGTGGCCGTGGCCTATTCCAACGAGCGGGCCAACTGCGAGGCCTGCGTGCTGCTGCTGCGCAAGGCCGGCTACAACGCCTATCTCTACGAGACCCCCGGTCAGGTCGGCTACAGCATCCAGCTGGGCGTTTATGAGAACGCCGACGATGCCAAAGCCTTTGCCGAGGAGCTTCGCACCAAAACCGAGGTCAAGGGCGTGAATCTCAGCTCCGCCTATGTGCTCAACAAGGTCTATCTCAGCGACGAGGCCATCCGCATCTACGCCAATCCGATCTGGTAACATAGCGGGATAATAGCAAAAAAATGAGGCTGTGTAAAAGCCTGTCATTGCCACACCAGTCTGCGGACTGGTTCGCAATGACAGAAACTTACCTTACAGCCTCATTTTTGCTCTCGGCCCCTTGGCTCCCCTGTTGCGAAGCAATGGGCGGGAATTCCCCCTCAGCCGCTTCGCGGCAGCTCCCCCATCGGCTGTGCCGACAGGAGAGCCAAGAGGGTTTGCAGAAGCTTTAGCCGCGCTCGGCGTAGAGCTGGCGGGAGTAGCGGTAGACCTCGTCCTGGAAGGCCTTGCCGGTGGTGCGGGCCACCTGAATGCTCAGGGTAGCGGGCTTGCCGGGGGCGGAGAAGCGGTCAACGAACCTGCGGGCCTCGGCGCGCTGCTCCTCGTCGGACAGGGAGGCGATGTCGTTGCGGTCGGGCCACACGGCGAAGACGATCTGGTCGCCGTAGTTGTCGTAGAGCCACTCGATATCGTTCATGGTCTGGGGGCCCCACTCGTCGAAGCCGGCATCGATAAAGACCTGCACGCGCTTGTCGTTGTGGCCGCAGGAATGGAGGGAGGCAATACGGCCGTGGGCGTGGATGCAGTCGCAGATCTGCTTCATGTAGGGCAGATACAGCTCACGGGCGATCTCCTCGGAGAAGAAGGTGGACTGCTGGGAGCCCCAGTCGTCGTGGAAGTTGATAATGTCAACGGCGGGGAAGTACTTGCACTCCAGATCGATGACCTGGCAGGCGAAGTCGGCGAAGGCCTGATTCATTTCCTTGATGGCCTCGGTCTGCTCCTCGTCCAGCAGAGCCATGGCGGCGGGCACAAAGCCCATCAGGGAGATCAGACGCTCGAAGCCGAAGCCGTTGGAGTAGGAGACCTGCTGGGAGTAGCGGGTGTCGATCTTGTTGTTCTTGACGGATTCTTCCCACTCCCACTTGCTGGGATCGGGCAGATGGATCTTTTCCTTCCACTCGTTCACATCCTCAAGGAGCTGGGGCTTCTCGGGATGGACGATGGAACCGCCGGCAGTGGGCTCATAAACCCACTCAACGCCCAGATCATCCACCAGACCGGGGTTACCGCCGCGGCCCATATGGCTGGACCAGGGATCGCGGACAAAGGCGACCTCGCCGCTGGCCTGCATCCAGTAGGGCTTCTTGTCGTAGAACATGGACATGGTGTTCTGGCGGGGGGAGACGGGGGTGTTCTTGATGGGGGTGGGATCGCCGCCGAACATACCGGGGCGGAAGTCCACGGGCTCCATCTCATTCTCAACGAAGGGAATCTTTACGAACATGGCAATGGCTCCTTTATATTTTTATTCGATTGTAAAACTCCGTTTTACAATCGAGAAAAGACACTCGCATTTATCGCGGCGGCAAAGCCGCCTTGGTCGATGCGAGGGCGCACCAATAGAGTGCGCCTCAGGGTATTTTCATGCGGGCAAAGCTCGCATGAAAATGATTGAATTATTTTGCGAGCTGCGGCTCGCAAACTCTGCGAGGCTAACGAAATTAATCCGGTGAGCACTTTTTACAATTGACTATATTAAATTTGTATACCTGCGGGTATAATATCATGCATAAAAAGCATTGTCAAGAAAGGGAGCGGAAGAAAATGCAGAATTGCGGCTCCTCTCGCTGCGCCTGCGGACGCTCGTGCCCCGCGGCGCGGCAATCCCCGTAGGGCTCGGCCTCCGGACGAGCCGCGTTTCCCCTTCCCTGGCAGGAGCTTTCGCCCCATGAAATCATCGGTCTGCGGACGGATGAGCCGCGGAGCGGGGAAAACCCTACGGATGGCGGAAATTTTTGTGAAAAGTGCAATAAAAAGCGGGGAAATATCCGGCGGTATTCGGAATAAAAAACTATTGCATTTTGCGGTTTAGTTCGTTAAAATACAAACAATCAATCACAAAGGAGGAGCCGAAATGAAGCGCAGCTATAATCGCCAGTTCACCACCGCTTCCGCTGCCGATGCAGCAGAGGCTTCTTCCTCCTGCGCTGATTCCTCTGACATTATGACGGTTCTGGACACCATCCTGCTGGTGTCCATTTTTGTTATTTCCCTCGTTGAGGTTCGAATTAGCATTCTGGTACTTACCCTGTCCCTTATTCTGGTCCTGTGCCCGCAGGACCGCAACGACCGTTTGAAGACCCGAGCGCTCATGGCCTGAATTGGTTTATGCAGCCGGCTTCGTCCTTCAGACGGGGCCGGCTTTTTGCATAAAGAAAACCGAAGAAATCAAAATTTTTTAAAGGAGAAGGAAACCCATGAAAAAGATTCTTGCAATGCTCCTCGCACTGTCTATGATCTTTGCCCTCTGCGCCTGTGGCGGCAGCAAGGAAGAGACCAAGACCGAGACCGAGACCCCTGCCGCCGAAGCCGCTCCCGCCGCTGAGGCTGCCCCCGCCGCCGCTGCCGGCGCCTTTAAGCTGGGCGTTCAGGGCCCCCTGACCGGCGGCGCTGCCATCTACGGCACCGCTGTTGTCAACGGCGCCAAGATCGCCGTTGACGAAATCAATGCCAAGGGCGGCATCCAGTTCGAGCTCCAGGCTCAGGACGACGAAGCCGACTCCGGCGACAAGGCCATCAACGCCTACAATGCCCTCATGGACTGGGGTATGCAGGTTCTCGTGGGCCCCGTGACCTCCGGCTCCGGTGTCACCGTCGGTGCCCAGGCCTACGCTGACCGCGTGTTCTGCCTGACTCCCTCCGGCTCCTCCGTCGACTGCATCGCCGACAAGGACAACTTCTTCCAGGTCTGCTTCACTGACCCCAACCAGGGCGTTGCCTCTGCTGACTACATGGCCAAGAACTATGCCGGCGCCAAGGTTGCCGTCATCTACAAGAACGACGACGCCTACTCCCAGGGCATCCGCGACACCTTCGTGAAGGAAGCCGAGGCCAAGGCTGTTGAGGTCGTCTACGAGGGCACCTTCAATGAGTCCACCCAGACCGACTTCTCCGTCCAGCTGACCGCCGCTCAGGCTGCCGGTGCCGACATGGTCTTCCTGCCCATCTACTACACCCCCGCCTCCGTCATCCTCTCTCAGGCCAACGCCATGGGCTATGCTCCCACCTTCTTCGGTGTGGACGGCATGGACGGCATTCTGGCCATGCCCGGCTTTGACACCGCTCTGGCCGAGGGTGTCATGCTGCTGACCCCCTTCTCTGCCGACTCTCAGGACGCTCTGACCCAGAACTTCGTTGCCAAGTATCAGGCTGCCTACGGCGAGACCCCCAACCAGTTCGCTGCTGACGCTTACGACGCCGTTTACATCGTGGCCGCCGCCCTCGAGGCCGCCGGCTGCACCCCCGACATGGACGCTGCCGCCATCTGCGAGGCTCTCATCCCCGTGATGCCCACCATCAGCGTTGACGGTGTCACCGGCCAGGGCATGACCTGGGCTGCCTCCGGCGAAGTCTCCAAGGCTCCCATGGCCATCGTCATCAAGGACGGCGTGTACGTCACTCCCTGAACAATCGCTTCGCTCTTCGATGGGGATGCATAGCATCCCCATCGACTGAACGGCTTTTCCGCGCACTCGCTGCGCTCGCACACTCCAAAGCCGAGAAGTATTTTAGCGGGGGCAAAGCTCCCGCTAAAATGCGTTCCGGAAACCCCCTGAGTGGTGCTGCCACTATCATCACATTTTTTGCATTAGGCACAGGGACAGAGCGAAACCGGTACATAGGTCTGTCCCGGTTCCTGATGCAAAGGAAACAACGAAAAGAGGTGTCTCCCCCATATGGAATTCCTATCCTATCTCATCAGCGGTATTTCTCTGGGCAGCGTGTATGCCATTATTGCGCTGGGCTACACGATGGTTTACGGCATTGCCAAGATGCTGAACTTTGCCCACGGCGATGTAATTATGGTGGGTGGCTATATGAGCTTCTGCGCCATGAGCTACCTGCACCTGCCCGGTTGGGTAAGCGTACTGGTAGGCATGGTTGTATGTACGCTCCTGGGTATCATCATCGAGGCGCTGGCCTATAAGCCCCTGCGCTCCGCTCCCTCTCTGGCCGTGCTGATCACCGCCATCGGCGTGAGCTATCTGCTGCAGAACTCCGCGCTGCTCATCTGGGGCGCCAACCCCATGAGCTATCCTCCCGTGATCAGCGGTACGCTGCACCTCTTCGACGGTCAGCTTTCCATCAGCTATGTGTCCATCATCACGGTGACGGCCTGCGTCCTCATCATGCTGGGGCTCACGGCCTTTACCTCCAAGACGAAGATGGGCAAGGCCATGCGCGCCTGCTCCGAGGATAAGGGTGCCGCCCAGCTCATGGGCATTAATGTGAACCGCACCATCTCCCTGACCTTCGCCATCGGCTCCGCGCTGGCTGCCATTGCCGGTGTGCTGCTCTGCTCCTCCTATCCCACGCTGATGCCCACCACCGGCTCCATGCCCGGTATCAAGGCCTTCACCGCGGCCGTGTTCGGCGGCATCGGCTCCATCCCCGGCGCGTTCCTGGGCGGTCTGCTGCTGGGCATCATCGAGTCTCTGGCCAAGGCCTACATCTCCACCCAGCTCTCCAACTCCATCGTGTTTGCCGTGCTGATTGTGGTGCTGCTGGTGCGTCCCGCCGGTCTGCTGGGCAAGTATGTGCCTGAGAAGGTCTGAGGAGGCTGCCATGAAAATGAAAAAGAAAATCGCCTGGAGCGATTACATGACTTACATCGGTGTGACCATCGCCTTTGTCATTGTGAGCTTCCTCAAAAAGGGCGGTGCCCTGAACCGCTCCCAGCTGGGTCTGCTGGTACCCATCTGCGCCTATATCACCATGGCCATCTCCCTGAACCTGACCGTGGGTATTCTGGGCGAGCTGTCGCTGGGTCACGCGGGCTTTATGAGCATCGGTGCCTTCTCCGGCATCATCGCGGCCATGAGCCTTGTGAACGTGATTCCCTATGACGGTGTCCGTATGGCCATCGCCATGGTGGTGGGTGCCGTTATGGCCGGTATCTTCGGCTTTTTCATCGGCATCCCCGTGCTCCGTCTCCGGGGCGACTATCTGGCCATCGTGACGCTGGCCTTTGGCGAGATCATCAAGGAAATCCTCACCTGCCTGATCGTGGGCGTGGATGCCGAGGGTCTGCACATCCTCATCAACATCGACGGCTCCAAGACCGCCTCCGACCTGAACCTGCTGGAGGGCGGCAAGGCCATTATCAAGGGTGCGCAGGGTGCCGTGGGCACCAAGACCATCGCCTCCTTCACCGCCGGCTATATCCTCATCATGATCTCCCTGATCATCATCCTCAATCTCATCCGCTCCCGCAGCGGCCGCGCCATCATGGCCATCCGCGATAACCGCATCGCCGCCGAGAGCGTGGGCATTGAGATCACCAAGTACAAGATGATGGCCTTCGTCACCTCCGCCGCCATCGCCGGTGCCGCCGGTGCTCTCTACGGTCTCAACTACTCCAGTCTGGCCGCCGCCAAGTTCGACTTCAACACCTCCATTCTGGTGCTGGTGTTCGTGGTTCTGGGCGGTCTGGGCAATATCTGGGGCTCCATCGTGGCTGCCACCGTACTCTACATTCTGCCGGAGGCTCTCCGCAGCTTCGCCGACTACCGTATGCTGATGTACGCCATCGTGCTCATCGTGGTCATGCTGGCCACCAACAGCAGCAAGGCCAAGGATCTGCTGGATAAGCTGAAGCCCGCCGGGAAGGAGGAGGAACAATGAGCTTTACATTTGAACGGGGCAAGCTGGCCGCTGTGCCCAGCGGCAGCGTGATACCCGAGCGGGATCTGGACAAGACCCCCATTCTGGAAACCCGCCATCTGGGCATCGACTTCGGCGGCCTCCACGCCGTGCAGGACTTCAACCTGACCATAGGCCGTACGGAGATTGCCGGTCTCATCGGCCCCAACGGTGCCGGCAAGACCACCGTCTTCAACCTGCTGACCAAGGTCTACCAGCCCACCAGGGGCACCATCCTCCTCGACGGTATGGACACCGCCGGCAAGACCACCGAGCAGATCAACCGCATGGGCATAGCCCGTACCTTCCAGAATATCCGCCTTTTCAACAATCTGAGCGTGGAGGACAATGTAAAGATCGGCCTCCACAATCAGAAAAGCTATTCCATGCTCGCCGGCATTCTCCGTCTGCCCAGCTACTGGAAGCAGGAGAAGGCCGCCCATGAGCGGGCTCTGGCGCTGTTGAGCATCTTCGAGATGCAGGACATGGCCGATGTCCGCGCCGGCTCCCTGCCCTACGGTGCCCAGCGCCGTCTGGAGATTGTCCGCGCTCTGGCCACCAGCCCCAGCGTGCTGCTGCTGGACGAGCCCGCCGCCGGTATGAATCCCTCCGAGACGGCCGAGCTCATGGAGACCATTGTGACAATCCGGGATATTTTTCAGATCGCCATCGTCCTCATTGAGCACGACATGAGTCTGGTCATGAATATCTGCGAGGGGATCTGCGTGCTGAACTTCGGTCAGGTCATCGCCAAGGGCAGCCCGGAGGAGATTCAGGCCAACCCCGCCGTCATCGAGGCCTATCTGGGCCGGAAAAAGGAGGAGTGAGCCGTGCTTCTTGAGGTTGAAAACATCAATGTGTATTACGGAGCCATCCACGCCATCAAGGACGTGAGCTTCTCCGTCAACGAGGGCGAGATCGTCACCCTCATCGGTGCCAACGGTGCCGGCAAGTCCACCACGCTGGACACCATCTCCGGTCTGCTGCGCAGCAAGACCGGTGACATCCGCTTCAACGGTCAGTCCATCGCCCATATGCCCGCCTATAAGGTGGTCTCCGAGGGTCTGGCGCTGGTGCCCGAAGGCCGCCGGGTCTTCGCCCAGATGACCGTGGAGGAGAATCTGGAAATGGGCGCCTTCACCCGGGCTGCCTCCACCGTGGAGCCAAACCTGAAGCGGGTCTATGAGCAGTTCCCCCGTCTGGAGGAGCGGAAAACCCAGATCGCCGGTACCCTTTCCGGCGGCGAACAGCAGATGCTGGCCATGGGTCGCGCCCTGATGAGCCAGCCCAGACTGCTGATGCTGGACGAGCCCTCCATGGGTCTGGCGCCCATATTGGTGGAGCAGATCTTCGACATCATCCGCCAGCTCCACGCCGCGGGCACCACTATCCTGCTGGTGGAGCAGAACGCCCAGATGGCCCTCTCCGTGGCCGACCGCGCCTACGTGCTGGAAACCGGTCGCGTGACCCTCTCCGGCACCGGCAAGGAGCTGGCCGAGAGCGATCAGGTCAAAAAGGCCTACCTCGGCGGCTGAGATTGATACTATATTGCCCCCTCCCGAAAGGGAGAGGGCACTTTTTGTAATGCGAAAACCCCACG
>DCIK01000043.1:6864-19403 GCA_002315975.1 Clostridiales bacterium UBA1728 | reverse complement strand
AAGAAAAGGGAAAAGAAAGGCTGAAAAGACGCGGCACGGCCGGGAGGCCGTGCCCTACGGGAGACCCTTGCAGGAAAAGAAAGGCCGAAGAGATGCGGCACGGCCGGGAGGCCGTGCCCTACAGAGGTTTTTGCAGGAAAAGGAAGACTGAAAAGCGCGGCACGGCCGGGAGGCCGTGCCCTACGGGGGTCTTTTTGCGGGAAAAGAAAGGCTGAGAAGGCGCGGCACGGCCGGGAGGTGGGAAAGAGAAGATAGGGTGCGCACATATTCCCTCTTGCGATTTTTGTATATTTGTGGTAATATAGGCTATCTTTATAATCGGGAGTTGATTATCCTTTATGGACGGAGACAGTTGGTTGCCCTGGCTTTTTGTGGCTGTGCTGTTCCTTTTTGCCGCATACTTTGCCATGTCTGAAACGGGCGTTACCTCCGTGAGCCGGATTCGGCTGCGGACGCGTCTGGATCAGGGCGACCAGAGAGCACGGAAGGCTCTCTACATTCAGGACAATTTCGAGCAGGCCATTTCCGCCATCCTCATCGGCACGAACATCGTCCACATCAGCACCGCCACCCTCGTCACCATTCTGGTGAAAAAGCGCTGGGGCGTGAGCTATGTGGCACTGGGTACGGTCATTTGCACCATAGCCGTATTTTTCATCGGCGAAATGCTGCCCAAATCGCTGGCCAAGCGATACAGCGAGCGCTGCGCTTTAACAACCGCGTCATCGCTGTGCTTTTTTATGCGCATTTTCAAGCCTCTGGCTGTTTTCCTCAGCTGGGTGGGTGACTGCTTCGGTTCCCTCATCAAGGGCGACAGGGAGCTCACCGTCACCGAGGACGAGCTCTATGACGTGATCGACAATCTCACCGACGAGGGCGGTCTGGACGAGCAGCGGGGCGAGCTGGTGCGCTCGGCGCTGGAATTTGCGGATGTGCCCGTAGAGAGCGTGCTGACGGCGCGGGTAGACCTGACGGCGCTGGATGTGGACTGGCGGGTGGAGAAGATCGTATCGGTAATCCGTGCCTCCAGCCACACCCGTCTGCCGGTCTACGAGGGCACCATAGACAATATCATCGGCGTATTGCAGATTCGCCGCTACATCATGGGCTACCGCAGAAAGGGCAGTGCCGTGGAGCTGCGGGATTATCTGGACGAGCCCTGCTACGTGCACCAGAGCGCCATGCTGGACGAGGTGCTGGAGGAGCTGAACCGCCGCCACCTGAACATGGCCATCGTCACCGACAACTACGGCGGCACCGTGGGTGTCGTCACCGTGGAGGACATCTTAGAGCAGCTTGTGGGTGACATCTGGGACGAAGAGGATGTGGCGCAGGAGAGCTTCAAGGCGCTGGAGGACGGCTCCTACGAGGTGGACGCCGAAATGGATATGGAGGAGCTCTTTGAGCTTCTGGACTACGAAGAGGGCGAGGACGAGGAGTGGAACCACAAGCTGCTGGGCGAGTGGGTCTACGAGCACTTCGACACCATGCCCATCGTGGGCAAGTCCTTTAGCTGGAAGCGGCTGGAGGTCACCGTCTCCGAGATGAAGGCCCGGCGGCTGCTGAAGCTGAAGCTCCGGCTTCTTCCCGAAGAGGAAGGGGGTGCGGAGGCATGACAACGACTATGCTCTGGCAGCTTCTGGCCGTGATTCTTTTCCTCTGCGGCTCCGCCTTCTTCTCGGCGGCGGAGATGGCGCTCTCCTCGGCCAACCGGCTGCGGCTGGAGAATGCCGCTGACGAGGGGGACGCGCGGGCGAAAACCGCCTGCATCATCCTCGATAAATTTGAGGATACTCTCTCTGCCATTCTCATCGGCAACAATCTCTGCAACATCGGCTCCGACTCGCTGGCCACCCTGCTGACCGTGGAGCTGCTGGGCGAGAAGTTTACGCCCCTCTCCACCCTGCTGATGGTGCTCATCGTCATCACCTTCTGCGAGTCTGCGCCCAAGATCGTGGCCAAGAAAAACGCCAACCGGCTGACACTTTCGCTGGCGGGCTTCCTGCGCTTCCTGACTCTGATTCTCAAGCCCGTGGTTTGGCTGGTGTGCAGTCTCATCCACATTCTGACCTCCCCCTTCAAGGGCGAGCGCCACTCCACCGATGACGAGGAGGCCGCCGCCGAGCTCCAGTCCATCATCGAGACCGTTGAGGACGAGGGCGTTATCGACGAGGATCGGGGCGAAATGCTTCAGGCCGCCCTGGACTTCTCCGAGATTCCCGTCATGGACGTGATGACCGCCCGGGTGGATGTGGTGGCTCTGGACATTGACGACAGCTTTGAGGAGATCATGGCGCTGGTCAGCGACTCCTCCGTGAGCCGCCTGCCCGTGTACGAGGGCAGCATCGACAATGTAATCGGCATTCTCTACCTGAACAGGCTCTTCAAGGCGCTGCTGGAGATCGAGCAGCCGGACATCCGCTCCCTGCTCCTCAAGCCCTGCTACTTCTACAAAACCGTAAAGCTGCCCGAGGCTCTCTCCTCCTTCCGCAAGGCTCAGCAGCACATGGCCATCGTCACCGACGAGTACGGCGGCACTCTGGGCATCGTTACGCTGGAGGATGTGATGGAGCAGATCGTGGGCGAAATCTGGGACGAGAACGACGAGTTTGCCCCCGAGGTGATTGAGCGCGAGAACGGCGCACTGGAGCTGGACGGCGATATGTCCCTGATGGACCTGCCGGAGCTTCTGGACCTTTCGGAGACCGCCTTCCACGAAAGCGACAGCGCCACCGTGGGCGGCTGGACCATCGAAAACTTCGGCCGCTTCCCCAAGGTGGAAGACAGCTTCCTCTGGCGGGAGTGGACGGTAACGGTTCTCTCCATGTCCGAGGACGGACGCAGAGTCGAAAAGGTTCTGGTGGAAAAGCCGGAGGAATAAGAAAAAACGAGCTTGTCTCTTGTTTGAGATAAGCTCGTTTTTTGCACATTTTCTTGCCTTTCCCGGAGGGAGAGGTGCCCAGATTCACAAACCGGTGTGGAGAGGGTTCTTTGCGGTATGTTTAATCGGAAAAGCGTTGGATCAGCTTCAATGAATTGATTTGTTCTATAGAAGCCCGTAGGGCACGGCCGGGAGGCCGTGCCCTACATCGACTTTTCTACGATTGCTGTCACTAAGCCCAGGCTTTTACACGAACACCTTTGCAGTATGTTGGGAAAACCCTCTCAGTCACGGCTTCGCTGCCCTTACGCTTCGTCCTCGTGGATCAGGCCGTTGCGGGCGGCGATGACATAGGTGCCCACCACATCGCCTAGAACATTGTCGGCGGTGCAGAGGGGGTCCAGGAAGGCATCGGCTGCGGCGTAAAGCGCCACGCACTCCATGGGAATGCCGAACTGCTGGAACATGATGGAAATGCACAGCACGGCTGCGCCCGGGAGACCGGGGGAACCAAAGGAAAGCACCACCACCGTAATGCCCATGGAGATCATATCCGAAGCACCCAGGGTAACGCCGCACATCTTCGCAAAGAAAAGGGTGGAGATGCCCAGCAGGATGGACAGGCCGTCCATATTCACCGTGGCGCCCAGAGGGATGGAGAAGGAATAGAGGGACTTGTCAATGTGGAGCTGTTTGTCGCAGACCTCCATGGTATAGGACATGGCTGCGTTGCTGGAGGACAGAGACAGGGCATTGATCCAGGAGGGAAAAGCCTTCCGGATAAAGGCAAAGGGGTTTTTCCTGCCAACAATCAGCACCAGAATCAGATATACGGCAACCATGATCAGGCAGGCCGTCACATCACAGAGAATCAGCGCACCGATGGAGCGAATCGTCTCAATGGAGGTATTGAGGATCAGAGAGGCGATGGAGGCGAAGATCATCAGCGGCAGGATGCCGGTGATCAGCTCGGCCACCTTGGAGAAGAGCGCAGAGCCGGCGGCAAGGAACTCACCCACGGCAGAGGAGTATCTCTCCATCTTCACGGCGGCAACGCCAAAGAGAATGGCCAGGAAGATCAGCTGCAGGGTATCGGCCTCCACAAAGGGCTTGAGGAAGTTGGCAGGGATAACGCTCAGCAGCGTCCCCATCAGATCCACCGATTTCACCTCCGCCGCTTCACTGGCGGCAAATTCCAGAGCACCGAAGGTGCCGGGGCTCATGATGTTGAACACGCCGATGGCCAGTGCCAGCGCCACAACGGTGGTAAAGGTATAGAAGAGCATGACCTTGCCGCCGATCTTGCCAAGCTGACTGATATCCGAAAAGGAGCTCACCGAGCCCGCAATAGAGAAGAATACCAGCGGCGCCACAATCATCTTCAGAGCACTCATAAAGAGGGTTTTGATGGGCGTGAGCAGATAGCTGTTGATTCCCGCAGATACCTCTCCGGGCAGCATACGCAGAACAAAGCCGAAGGCCGTTGCCGCCAGCAGCGCCAGCAGCATCTTTTTCATATTGCCGGTCTTGGTTCTGCCGGAAATCACCCGGACGGTGTTTACGCCGTTGCGGTAGGAGCAGGAATAGTTCGCGGTATTGGCATTGAGGATCATCTGCCGGATCGCAGCCTCGGCAGAAGCACCCAGCCCGCTCAGCTCCGGATCGATGTCGGAATAGTCCACGGGCTCGATCTTCCTGCCCGCGCAGTGCATACGGAAGAGAACTTCCCCGTTCCTTTTGGTAAAGCTGATGCTCAGCTTGCCCTTGCCGCCAGAGGCCTCCGCCAGCTGCACAAAGGACTCCTCCATCAGCAGACGCAGGCGCGTTTTGTCCTTGCTTTCGGCTTTGGAAAAGCCGAGGCCGGTCTCCACGAACTCCATTACCTTGGGGAGCTCTTCAAGAACAGGCTGCACAAAGATGACCTGCATTTTTCTTTCTCCCTTAGAAAAATAAATTGTAAAAGTGCTCACCAGATTGATTTCGTTTGCCTCGCAGAGTTTGCGAGCCGCAGCTCGCAAAATAATTCAATCATTTTAAGGCGAGCTTTGCCCGCCTTAAAATACCCCGAGGCGCACTCTATTGGTGCGCCCTCGCATCGACCAAGGCGGCAGAGCCGCCGCGATCAATGCGAGTGTCTTTTCTCGATTGTAAAACGCAGTTTTACAATCGACTAAAAAAATCACTTAAAGCTGTCGAGGATGCGCTGCTGTGCTTCCGCCATGATGGCCTCCACATCCACGCCCCAGATGTCCAGCTTCTCGGCGGAGAAGCAGACGCACTCGGGAATGCCCAGCATACCGGAGCAGAGACCCTCCACATAGTCATAGCCGTAGTCCTTCAGCAGAGGGCCGCCGGAGGTGGTCACATAGTAGAGGGTTTTGGCTCTGCACATACCGATGGGGATGCCCTCGCTGCTGTAACGGAAGGTCACGCCGGTGACACAGACCGACTCCAGATAGCGCTTGAGCACCGCGGGGAAGGACAGGTCCCAGAAGGGCGCGGCGATCACGATGGTGTCGGCGGCGGCGAACTGGGCCGCATAGCGGAGCAGGGGGTTCGTGAGCTCCTTGGCCTTGGCGGCCACAGTGCGCTCATCGATGGTGGCCTCCGTGAGGATGGGCAGCTCGGCGGTGTTCAGATCCACCGTCTGCACCTGACCCTCCAGCCGAGAGAGCAGGGTTTCGGCCAGACGGCGGGTGCGGGATTCCCTGCGAACGCAGGCATTGATATAGAGTATCATTTCACTTCTCCAGATAGTTCAGGTTCACATAGCCGTATTTGCCGGCAGCGTCTCCGCCATAGTCACCGGGCGCATTATAAAGCACCGTGACGGCGATGTAATCGCCCACGATGCCGCCGGCGATCTTTACCTTGGAGCTGTTCCAGAGATAGCCGATGATGTTATCGGCGCTGTTTGCGGGGGTATTGCGCAGAGCCAGAAAGCCGCTCTTTACCCTGGTGGTGAAAACGGCATCATAGGGAAAGTCCTTGATATCGGCGCCGCCGACAACCTTTTCCAGCTCTTCAGCGGAGAGCATATTGTTTTTTTCTTCCATGTTTTATCTCCTTATTCGATTGTAAAAGACGGTAAGTCACTGTAGGGCTCGGCCTCCCGGACGAGCCGAGATCAATGCAGCGGAGAAGCGGCGGCTCGTCGGTCAGCCGAGCCCTACGGGGGCGTGGGTTCTCTTGAATACAACTATTCCTTTATTAAATACACATCCATATCCACGTTGCCGCTGATGCCGGACACGGAGCCGGTATCGCTGTACTGCCAGATATCGATGTCGTAAACAAAGCTGGGGTAATCCACATAATACTCGGCAAACCAGAAGCCGTAGTCGGTGAGCTCCCGGAGGGTATACTTCTGGTAGCCCAGATACTGGGTCATGTAGATCATGGGCTCGTAGCCCGCCGCCCTGATGTCCTCGCAGAAGGCCCGGGTGGCGCCGTAGAGGGTGCGGCGGCTCATGTTATAGGTGCGGTAGTCGGTGCCGAGAATCTCCATGTCGAAGACCACGGGCATGGTAACATCATATTCCTTAATCTGCTCAAGCACATAGGCGGCCTCTTCATGAGCCTCCCGGCGGGAGGTGGCCTGAGAGAAGAAGTACACGCCCACTTTGATTCCGGCGGCGAGAGCGCCCTCCATATTCTGCCGAAAATACTTATCCTCATAGAGACCGCCGGAGGTGTAGCCCCGGTAGCCGGTACGGATAATGGCAAACTCGATGCCGTCGGCGGCCACCTTCTGCCAGTCAATGTCGTACTGATGCTCGGACACATCAATGCCCGTCATGCAGCGATAGCCCTCGCCGCTGTAGCTGATGCGGCCGCGGCTGTCGGCGGTGAAGAGGGAGCGGTCAAAGGGGTAGTAAATGCTCCTCTCGCTCAGGGCCGTGGCCTCGGGAGCGGCAGAGAGCGATAGTCTCGGTACGGCGGCCTCCTCCGTGGGCGCGGGGGTCGCGGAAGCAGCGGCAGAGGGCGCAGGCGCCTCCGTGGCCGTGGGCGTACCGCGCACCACCTTCTGCGGCGTGGCAAAGGCCAGCACCAGCAGCACCAGCGGTATGCAGGCAAGGGCGATGTACAGCCGCTTTCGCTGTGCGCGGCGGGAGGCCTTCTTTTTTCCTTTAGTGGGTTTGGTGGGTTTCATATATCTGTCCTCACAGCGGGGGAAGGGGTTTTGTTTAAGTTTCAGCGAAGAAAAGTGAACCTGTACCTATAAATTGATTTGTTCTATCGTATCCTGTAAGGCCGTGCCCTACATTGGCTCTGCGGTCTCAGCCTTCGGGAACGATTACTCGATGGAGATCATGTAGTAGTAGACGCTCTGGCCGCCGTAGAGAGAGCTGACCTCCGTATCGGGGAGGGCCTCGCTGAGGGTGGCTTCCAGCTCCCGGCTCTGCTCCTCTTGGGCATCCTCACCGGTGTACACGGTCACCACGGCGGGGTCAGCCTCCTTCAGCGTGCGGCAGAGCTGCTCCTGCAGGCTCTCAAAGCTGCCAAAGGAGCCGATGAGGCTGTTATCCAGCAGGGCGAGGTACTCCCCGGCGCGGATGCTGTAGCCGTCAAACTCGCTGTCGCGGGCGGCATAGGTCACCAGCAGGGTGTGTACCGACTCGGCGCTGTCCATCAGCGTGGCCTCCAGAGCGGCGGCATCGGCCTCCTCATCCCTGTAGGCCAGAGCGGCAATGCCCTGGGGGACAGTGGTGGTGGGCATCACCACCACGCGCTTCTCCGAAAGGGGAATGCACTGCTGGGCGGCCATGATGATGTTTTTGTTATTGGGCAGCACAAAAACGGTTTCGGCGGGGGTTTTGTTGATCTCCCGGAGGATATCCTCGGTGGAGGGGTTCATGGTCTGGCCGCCGGTGACCACCCGGTCGGCACCCAGAGAGAGGAACAGCTCCTTCAATCCCTCACCGGCGCAGACGGTCACAAAGCCCAGCTCCTTTTCGGCGGGAGCCACGGCATCGTCGTCGTCCTCCTCGGTCACGCCGCCGGAGAGCTCCGTGTGCTGGTTGCGCATATTCTCGATCTTCACGGTCTGCAGAGCGCCGTAGCGCAGCGCCTCGGTGATCACATTGCCGGGCTCATCGGTGTGGACATGAACCTTGATAATATCATCGTCCTCCACAAAAACCAGCGAGTCGCCGATCTGCTGGAGGTAGGAGCGCAGCAGGGTGGGGGAGCGGGGATTGTCCCGGCTGACGATGAACTCGGTGCAGTAGGTGAAGCGGATGTCCTCGTCCTCGATGGCGGAGAAGTCGGCCTCGTCCCGCTTTTCGCTGCTCCGGGAGAGGACGAAGTCCCCCCGCAGAGACGCGAGCATGGCCTCGAAAATGACGATATAGCCCTTGCCGCCGGCATCCACCACCCCGGCCTTTTTCAGCACGCTGTTCTGCTCGGTGGTCAGCTCCAGAGCGGCGCGGCCCTGCATCAGTGCGGCGTCCAGCATGGTCT
This sequence comes from Clostridiales bacterium UBA1728, assembly GCA_002315975.1. GTDB lineage: Bacteria > Bacillota > Clostridia > Oscillospirales > Oscillospiraceae > Apopatocola. The sequence continues at coordinate 11,059 of DCIK01000043.1, read as the reverse complement.
CCAGGGAGTCGGCACGCCTGACGCTCTTGAGGGCGGCGTTGGCGGTGGCGCGGGAAACCGTGAGGATGGTGCCCTCGGCGGGCTTCATCACGGCCTTGTAGGCGGCATCCACGCCGTCGCTCATGGCCTGGGCAAAGTCGGCTGTCTCGGCCCGCTCCTTGCCCTTGAGGGACTTGGCCATGCCGCGGAAGAGCAGCGAAGAGATCACGCCGCTGTTGCCTCTGGCACCCCGGAGCATGGCATTGGCGATCACCTCCGCGCACTCGCCCACGGAGGCAGGGGTATGCTTCTGCAGGGCAGCGGCCGCAGCGGAGACGGTCATGGACATATTGGTACCGGTATCGCCGTCGGGCACCGGGAACACATTGAGCTTATTGATGGCCTCTTTTTTCTCGTTGAGAGAGGCAGCGGCGCAAAGGAGCATTTCGCCCAGCTCTTTGCCGCCTATGCTTGTAAACACGATCTGAAGTCCTCCAAAAACTTAGTTGCGCGCAACGCTGTCCACGAAGATGGCAACGCTGTCCACGGCCACGCCGGTGGACTGTGCCACACGATAGCTGACCTCACTGCGGATATTGCTGCTCAGCGCAGAGAGATTCACGCCCCGATCCACGATGATGTGCAGCTCTATGGCGATGCTCTCTCCCACCGTGGTGATCCTTACACCCTTGGACACGGATTCCTTCCGGAGGAGCTGAAATATGCCGTTTTCCTTCTTGGGGGCGGCCATGCCTCTGACGCCGAAGCAGCGGGTAGCGGCGTCACCCGCCAGCGCGGTGAAGACATCGCCGGAGATGGTGATGAGACCCTTGTCATTCTCAAGTGTGAGCATGGGTGTATTCTTCCTTTCCAATGAAATGACAGATTACATTATAATACTAGTCGATTGTAAAACTGCGTTTTACAATCGAGAAAAGGCACTCGCATTGATCGCGGCGGCCATGCCGCCTTGGTCGATGCGAGGGCGCACCAATAGAGTGCGCCTCAGGGTATTTTCAGGCGGGCAAAGCTCGCCTGAAAATGATAGTATTTTTTTGCGATCTGCGGCTCGCAAACTCTGCGAGGCTAACGAAACAAATCTGGTATGCACTTTAATAATCAGCCATATTATAATACGGAACGGAGAAAAGTACAAGGGCATATTTTGTTTGGCGATATTAGGAATTGTTCTTGACTAAGTGTTTTTTTTTTTATAATCAGACTATGCTGAAAAAGGGCATAATTCAGAAAAGGAGGAAATTTCTCAATGCTCAGCTTTTTCATCTGTCTTGCCATTCTCGTCGCAGGCTACTTTGTCTACGGTAAAATCGTAGAAAAAATCTTCGGGCCCGACGAGCGTGAAACCCCTGCCGTGGCCATGGCCGACGGCGTGGACTACATGGTTCTTCCCAAGTGGCGCGTGTTTCTCATCCAGCTTCTGAACATCGCCGGTCTCGGCCCCATCTGGGGTGCTGTGGGCGGTGCCATGTGGGGTCCCAGCGTATTTCTGTGGATTACTCTCGGCACCATCTTCGCCGGTGCTGTCCACGACTTTGCCTCCGGCTTCATCTCCATGCGTAACAAGGGTCAGTCCATCTCCGAGGTCTGCGGCAACTACATGGGCGAGGGTATGCGCAATGTGATGCGCGTGTTCTCCGTGGTTCTGCTCTTTATGGTGGGCGTGGTCTTTGCCAAGGGTCCTGCCGGCCTGCTCAGCTACCTCATCAAGAGCAAGGGCTCCACGGGCATCTTCACCAGCGATAAGCTTTGGCTGGTGATCATCATCATCTATTACTTCATTGCCACCTTTGTTTCCATCGATGCCATCATCGGCAAGATTTACCCCCTCTTCGGCTTCTGCCTGATCGCCATGGCCGTGGGCGTGGGCGGCGGCATTTTCATCAACGGCTCTGCCGCCAACATCCCCGAGGTCTGGGAGGTGCTGGGCAAGAATATGCACCCCGCCGGCACCGGTGCCTGGCCCATGCTCTTCATCTCCGTGGCCTGCGGCGCCATCTCCGGCTTCCACTCCACCCAGAGCCCCATCATGGCCCGCTGCTGCAAGACCGAGAAGGATGCCCGCTCCATTTTCTACGGCGCCATGGTGTCTGAGGGCATCATCGCCCTGATCTGGGCCGCCGCTGTCTGCGCTCTCTACCCCATCGTTGAGGGCAAGATGTCCGGCCTGAAGGAGGCCATGGCCGCCGGTCAGAGCGCCTGCATCTACGACATCTGCTCCACCACCATGGGCAGCGTGGGCGTGGTGCTGGCCATGCTGGGCGTTATCGCCTGCCCCATCACCTCCGGTGATACTGCCTTCCGCTCCGCCCGTCTGACCATCGCCGACTGGTTCAAGATCGACCAGAAGGATTGGAAGAAGCGTCTGGGTCTGGCTCTGCCCCTGCTGCTCGCCGGTTATCTGGTGTGCCAGCTGGACTACACCACCGTGTGGAACTACTTCGCCTCCACCAACCAGATTCTGGCCATGATCGTCCTCTGGACCGCCGCCATGTACCTGGCCAGGGAGGGCAAGAACTACTGGATCGCCGCCGTTCCCGCCACCTTCATGAGCGCCGTGACCATGACCTGCGTGTTCTCCACCAAGCTCTATCTGGGCGGTCTCTTCGGTGACGCCGCCGCCACCGTGGGCAACATTGCCGGTCTGGTGCTGGCTGCCGCCTTCCTGGGTCTGTTCCTCAGCAAGGCCAAGAAAGCCGCCGATCTCAAAAAGTAATTTTAATTTTCCGAAAGCTCGGGGGGAGCGGTATAACAGCCTGTGCTCCCCCTTTGTTTTACCTGCTTTGAAAAGGTCATTTACAGCTTCGGGTGGATATGCTATAATCAGGAAAACCACCTACTGCTCTGCAAATCATATTTTTTAACAGGAGATGACTGATTTGGTTAAACGTAATTTCGTTTCCATGGACGGCAACACCGCGGCGGCGCACGTGTCCTACGCCTACACCGAGCTTGCCGCCATCTACCCCATCACCCCCTCCAGCCCCATGGCCGACAATGTTGACCGCTGGGCCGCCCAGGGTCGCAAGAATGTCTTCGGCGACCTCGTCCGCGTAGTGGAAATGCAGGCCGAGTCCGGTGCCGCCGGTGCCGTTCACGGCTCGCTGAACGCCGGCGCCCTGACCACCACCTACACCGCCTCTCAGGGTCTGCTGCTGATGATCCCCAATATGTACAAGCTCTCCGGTGAGCTGCTGCCCGCCGTGTTCCATGTTTCCGCCCGTGCTCTGGCCTCCCACGCCCTGTCTATCTTCGGCGACCATCAGGATGTGTACGCCTGCCGTCAGACCGGCTTTGCCATGCTGGCCGAGACCAACGTGCAGGAGATCATGGACCTCTCCCCCGTGGCGCATCTGTCCGCCATTCAGGGTCGCGTTCCCTTCCTGAACTTCTTCGATGGCTTCCGCACCTCCCACGAAATTCAGAAGGTGGCCGTATGGGATTACGAGGATCTGGCCGATATGCTGGACTGGGACGCCGTCAACGCCTTCCGTCAGCGCAGCCTGAACCCCGAGCACCCCGCCATGCGCGGCAGCCACGAGAACGGCGACATCTACTTCCAGAACCGCGAGGCCTCCAACCGCTACTACGACGCTCTCCCCGAGATCATAGAGGCCAACATGGCCAAGGTCAACGCCAAGCTGGGCACCAACTACCAGCTCTTCAACTACTACGGCGCCCCCGATGCCGACCGGGTGATCATCGCCATGGGCAGCATCTGCGATGTGGCCGAAGAGGTCATCGACTACCTGAACGCCCGGGGCGAGAAGGTGGGTCTGGTGAAGGTTCGCCTCTACCGTCCCTTCCGGGCCGACAAGCTCCTTGCCTGCATCCCCGAGACCGTGAAGAGCGTGGCCGTCCTTGACCGCACCAAGGAGCCCGGCGCTCAGGGCGAGCCCCTCTATATGGATGTTGTCACCGCCTTTGCCGCTGCCGGCCGTCAGGCCAGCATCATCGGCGGCCGCTACGGTCTCTCCAGCAAGGACACGCCTCCCGCCAGCGTCTTCGCCGTGTACGAGGAGCTGAAGAAGGAGAGCCCCAAGCGCCAGTTCACCGTGGGCATCGTGGACGATGTGACCCACCTGTCCCTCACGGAGATGAGCAAGGAGGAGTGCCCCTCTACCGCAGCCCCCGGCACCATCGAGTGCAAGTTCTGGGGTCTGGGCGGCGACGGCACCGTGGGCGCCAACAAGAACTC
>DCIK01000043.1:0-6803 GCA_002315975.1 Clostridiales bacterium UBA1728 | reverse complement strand
GACTCCAAGAAGACCGGCGGCGTGACCATCAGCCACCTGCGCTTCGGCGATACCCCCATCAAGAGCCCCTACTATATCAACAAGGCCGACTTCGTGGCCTGCCACAACCCCAGCTATATCGTCAAGGCCTTCCCCATCGTGCAGGATGTGAAGAACGGCGGCGTGTTCATGATTAACTGCCAGTGGGACTTCGACGAGCTCAATGAGAAGCTGGATGCGGCCTCCAAGCGCTACATCGCCCGCAACAATGTGCAGCTCTACACCATCAACGCCATTGACCTGGCTCAGAAGGTGGGCATGGGCAAGCGCACCAATACCATCCTCCAGTCCGCCTTCTTCACCCTGGCCGGTGTCATGCCCCAGGAGGAGGCCATCCGCTACATGAAGGAGGCCGCCAAGAAGTCCTACCTGAAGAAGGGTCAGGACATCGTGGATGCCAACTACGCCGCCATCGATGCCGGCGCCACTGCCTTCGTGAAGATCGACATCCCCGCCGACTGGGCCACCGCCGAGGACAAGGTGGAGACCGTCACCTACGAGGGCTTCGAGAAGACCGTGAATATGGTCAAAAACATCATGGAGGTTGTCAACCGCATGGACGGCGACAGCCTGCCCGTCAGCACCTTCCTGCCCCATGAGGACGGCACCTTCGAGCTGAACGCCTCCGCCTACGAGAAGCGCGGCGTGTCCACCACCGTGCCCGTGTGGAACCCCTCCACCTGCGCCCAGTGCAACCAGTGCGCCTTCGTCTGCCCCCACGCCACCATCCGTCCCTTCGTCCTCAGCGAGGAGGAGGTCGCCGGCGCTCCCGCCGCTGCGGGCTTCGTGGATCACAAGCTCACCAAGGGCAAGTATAAGTTCATCCAGAGCATCTCTCCCATGGACTGCATGGGCTGCGGTGTCTGCGTGAGCATCTGCCCCACCAACAGCCTGAAGATGGTCTCTCAGGAGAGTCAGGAAGCGCAGCAGGATGTGTTCAACTACATGAGCGAGAAGGTCAGCATCAAGGAAGATGTGGCCAGCCCCGACAATGTGGTCAAGAGCCAGTTCCTCAAGCCCTATCTGCAGTTCTCCGGCTCCTGCGCCGGCTGCGCCGAGACCAGCTATGCCCGTCTCGTGACCCAGCTCTTCGGCGAGCGCATGATCATCTCCAACGCCACCGGCTGCTCCTCCATCTGGGGCGGCCCCGCTGCCACCTCCCCCTATGTGAAGAACGCCAAGGGCAGGGGCACCGCCTGGGCCAACTCCCTCTTCGAGGACAACGCCGAGAACGGCTACGGTATGTATCTGGGTCAGAAGACCGTCCGCGAGCGTCTGAGCAAGCAGATTCAGGCTCTTGCCGAGAACGGCGTTGCCGCCGCCGAGGCCAGGGCATGGCTCGACAGCTACAACGATGCCGATGCAAACGGCAAGGCCACCGACGCTCTGGTGGCTGCTCTGGAGAAGGCCGACTGCGCCGAGGCCAAGGCCGTTCTGGCCGAGAAGGAATTCCTCTCCAAGAAGTCCGTGTGGATCTTCGGCGGCGACGGCTGGGCCTTCGATATCGGCTTCGGCGGTCTGGACCACGTGCTGGCCTCCGGCGAGGATGTGAATGTGTTCGTCTTCAACACCGAGGTTTACTCCAACACCGGCGGACAGGCCTCCAAGGCCTCCAACATCGGTCAGGTGGCCGAGTTTGCCGCTGCCGGCAAGGAGATCAAGAGCAAGTCTCTCTCCGAAATCGCCATGACCTACGGCTACGTTTACGTGGCGCAGGTGGCCATGGGCGCCAACATGAACCAGACTCTCAAGGCCATCCGCGAGGCCGAGGCCTGGCACGGCCCCTCCCTCATCATCGGCTACAGCCCCTGCGAGATGCACAGCATCAAGGGCGGCATGGCCAACTGCCAGCTGGAGATGAAGAAGGCCGTGGACTGCGGCTACTGGAACCTCTTCCGCTACAATCCCGGCGAGGAGAAGCCCTTCACCCTTGACAGCAAGGAGCCCAAGGGCGGCTATCAGGACTTCCTGAAGAACGAAGCCCGTTACTCCCGTCTCTTCACCGAGTTCCCCGAGCGGGCTGAGACCCTCTTCGAGAAGAACGAGGCCAACGCCAAGGCTCGCTACCAGCACCTGCTGAAGCTCAAGGCGCTCTACGAATAAACCAAGGCAAATAATTCCTGTGCCACCGGGGCTGTGTGAAAAGTCCCTGTCATTGCGAACCAGTCCGCAGACTGGTGTGGCAATCCGTCTCCTTTTCTGCAAGTTTGCAGGTTTTAAGGAGGAAACGGATTGCCACGTCGCTTCGCTCCTCGCAATGACAGACTTTTTACGCAACCCCAGTGGTTTTGCTTTTAGGGCGTTGTACTGCGGCGGCACACAGCTTTTTTTATTTCTTTTTATTCATCCCGAAGAAAATCGTATTGGTTCTTTTCAATTGCTCACCTTTGTGTTATAATGGCCAAAAGCAAAATCGAGGTGGTTTTCCATGAAAAACAAGCTGGTTCTGCTCCTGCTGCTCTCCCTGCTGCTCTGCGGCTGCGGGAAACGCGCCGCGGCGGAGGAAACAGCCGCTCCTGCGGAGGCAACGCCCGCTCCCGTGACGGAAGAGGAGAGCGGCTACGAGGGCATAGCCTTTTCCACCACCGACCGGCAGGGCAACGAATGGACGGAGCAGTCCCTGCGCGGCCGGCGCATCGTCATGCTGAACTTCTTTGAGAGCTGGTGCGGCCCCTGCGTAGCCGAGCTGCCGGAGCTGCAGAAGCTCCACGAAAACTACGCCGACAAGGGTCTGCTGCTGCTGGGCGTATACCTGACCGAGGACGGCATAGAGCAGGTTCTTGCTCAGGCCGGCGTGACTTATCCCATCCTGCACTACACCGAGGAGCTGTATCCCTACACCAGCCAGTATGTACCCACCACCGTGTTCCTCAGCGAAAACGGCGAGCTCTTAAAGCAGACCGTGGGTTCCAACAGCTACGAGGACTGGGAAGCCATCCTGCTGGCGCTGCTGGATACCGAAAACTAAAAAGCAATTAAAAAACAGGAGATGTGATTATGAGCAAAACTCTGAGTTCCGACTTCAACCCCGTGGATCTGACTGCCCAGGCTCGTCTGATGCTTCTCTCTGCTTCTGCCCAGCAGGAGGCCAACGAGGTCGCACAGGCGCTGGAGATTCCCGTGGACAGCGAATCCATCCGCAACCGCTCCCTCCCCGGCGTTCTCACCGAGCGGCTGCTCTATGAGGCCACGCTTGCCTGCATCCGCAATACCGATTGCAAAAACGTGCTGGAGCTTTCCTGCGGCTACTCCCCCATGGGCTGGGCGCTCGCGAAGGAGGGCTATTGCTATGTGGGCGCCGACCGCACGCTTCTGGCTGAGACCATGAACCTGGCCACCGAGGACAAGGGCGGCACCGACTGCCGCTACACGGCCATCGACTACCGCAACGAGGCTTCGCTCTTCGCCGCCGCCGACCTGCTGGACGGCCCCATCACCCTCATCACCCAGGGTCTGACCTCCGATATGAACATGGACGAAAAGCTGCTGGCCCTTGAGGGCATACTGAAGGTTCTCACCGCCCACGGCGGCGTATGGTTCATGCCCGATATGGACGCCCGCCGTCTCACCTCCGAGATGCGCGCCATCATCCGCGGCAAGAGCAGCAAGGCCAGTGACTCCAGGTGGAAGATCGCGCTGGATTCTCTGGGCTGGGAGGATTCCCGCGAGAGCATTCCCGCGTTGAACTCTCTGGGCTTCAAGGCCGAAAGTCAGGCTCTGCCCGACGAATCCGCCATTCTTGCGGCCTTCCCTGAGCTCAATGAAGAGCAGCAGAAGAAGATTCTTGCCCTGCTCAACGAGATCTGCATCGGCCGCATCACTGCCGAAGCGGCTCCCGTCCACGAGGGTCAGGTCAAGTTCTACACGGCGCTGGAGGGCACCGAGCTCATGATCTATGCCATGGGCCGCATCGACTCCGCCACCGCCCCCCTGCTGCTGGAGCAGTTCCGCGCCGCCGAGGCCGAGGGCGGCTACATCGACATTACTCTGGACTTCTCCCGTCTGGACTATATCTCCTCCGCCGGTCTGCGGGTACTGCTGGTCATCAAGAAGAGTCTGGGCAATAATATTCTCCGCGTAAGCGGCGCCAACAGCGTTCTGCAGGAAATCTTCGAGAGCACCGGCTTTGACTCTCTGCTGGAGGTGAGCGACACATGAAGACCTATATCATTGCCTGCAATACCATCAAGCCCGAGCTGCTCCACGCCCGGGAGGTCACGGGCAACACCTTCCCCATCCTCTGGAGCGGCACCGGTCTCCACGACACCCCCGCTCTGCTGAAGAAGGTTCTGGCCAACTGCGTGAAGAAGGCCGAGGAGCAGGGCGCGGAGCGCATCCTCTTCTCTCTGGGCTTCTGCGGCGGCGCCGTGGACGGGCTCTGCTCTGATCAGGCCGAGCTGATTCTGCCCAAGGTGGACGACTGCATCACCATGCTGCTGGGCTCTCAGGAAAAGCGCAAGGAGCTGCAGTCCAAGGGTCACACCTACTACATCACCAAGGGCTGGATGAACAACAAGGGTGTGCTCTACAACCAGTTTCTTGACATCATCTCCCGTTACGGCGAAGAGGACGGCATGGAAATCTTTGAGATGATGGCCGGTCACTACAAATACTACGGCATCCTCGACACCCACTGCTACGACATGACCGAGGTGGTGGCCAATACCGAGCGTATGGCCGGCGAGATGGGCATGGAGTGCTTCGTGGCCGATGCCTCCGACGGCTACCTGCGGGAGCTGCTCACCGGCGACTACGACTCCGGACGCTTTGTCCGCGTCGCCCCCGGCGAGGCCATCCGCACCGATATGCTCAACAGCTGAATGAGTCACCGGGGACAAGTCACCGGGGACAGGTTCCGTGACTCACGCGGCACGGCCGAAAGACCGTGCCCTACGAAGGTTCTATTTAAGGAGCGACTTCCATGTACCTCTCTGCCGAGCATATTTCCATCGACTTCGGCTCCCGCCGTCTCTTAGACGATGTGAGCTTTTATCTGAACAGCGGGGACAAGGTGGGCATCATCGGTGTGAACGGCACCGGCAAGTCCACCTTTCTGCGCATCCTCTCCTCTCAGCTTTCCCCCGACGAGGGCAGGGTCAGCCGGGACCCCAATGTGCAATTGAGCTTCCTGAGCCAGAACTTTGACATGGAGCCGGATAACAGCGTTCTGGAGCAGCTTTTTGCCCACTACCCCGCCGAGTTCCGGGAGCTGAACGAGTACGAGGCCAAAACCATGCTCAATGTGCTGGGTATCAGCGACTATGCGCAGAAGGTGGGCACCCTCTCCGGCGGGCAGCGCAAGCGCGTGGCGCTGGCGGCGGCGCTGATCCACCCGGCAGATGTGCTCCTTCTGGACGAGCCCACCAACCATTTGGACGCGGAGATGACCCTCTGGCTGGAGGAGCGGCTGAAGCGCTTCAAGGGCGCCATCGTCATGGTCACCCACGACCGCTATTTCCTCGAGCGGGTGGTCAACCACATCACCGAGGTGGACCGAGGGAAGCTTTATCACTACGAGGCCAACTACTCCCGCTATCTGGAGCTGAAGACCCAGCGGCAGGAATATGCCCTGGCCGCCGAGCGGAAGCGCCAGAGCATCCTGCGCGTGGAGCGGGAATGGATCATGCGGGGCTGCGAGGCCCGGCGCACCAAGAGCAAGGACCGCATTGAGCGCTACGAGGAGCTCCGGGATCAGAAGGGTCCCGACACTGACAGCAGCGTACAGATGACCGCCATCGGCTCCCGGCTGGGCAAAAAGCTCATCGAGCTGGAGGGCGTAAGCAAATATTACGACGAGCGCCCGGTACTCCGCAATTTCAGCTACAACCTGCTGCGGGATGACCGCATCGGCATCATCGGCAGCAACGGCGCGGGCAAGTCCACCCTGCTCAGAATCTTCGCCGGGGAGCTGATGCCCGACAGCGGCAGCGTGGAGACCGGCTCCACGGTGAAGGTGGGCCACTTCTCTCAGGAGGGGCGGGAGCTGGACATGAACCAGCGGGTCTACGACTACATTCACGAGATCGCCGACTCCGTGCGCACCGAGGAGGGCGTTCTGAGCGCCGGGGAGCTGATGGAGCGCTTTCTCTTCCCCCGGGAGCTCCAGTCCCAGCCCATCGGCAGGCTCTCCGGCGGCGAGCGGCGGCGGCTCTACCTGCTGGGCATCCTCATGGCCGCGCCCAATGTGCTGCTGCTGGACGAGCCCACCAACGATCTGGACATCATGACCCTCTCCATTCTGGAGGATTATCTGGATACCTTCCCCGGCCCGGTCATCGCCGTGAGCCACGACCGTTTCTTCCTCGACAAGCTCGCCACCCAGATTTTTGAGGTGGAGGGGGGCAGCGTACAGCGCTTCCCCGGCAACTGGAGCGACCGCCAAAAGCTCCGCACCGAAGCCGAAGCCCCCAAGAAGGAGGAAAAACCCAAGACCGCCGCAGACCGCCCCCAGCGGCAGAAGAAGCTGAAATTCAGCTTTGCCGAGCAGCGGGAATTTGACACCATCGACGAAGTGATTGCAGCGCTGGAGGCAAAGATCGCCGCCTGCAAAAAGGAGCAGGAGCGCGCCTGCAGCGACTATGTGCGCCTCACCGAGCTCAGCGCAGAGCAGGAGCAGCTGGAGCAGGAGCTGGAGGCGAAGACGGAGAGATGGGTGTATCTCAACGAGCTGAAGGAAAGAATCGATAACGGGGAATAAGTGATTTCCCCCTTAGGGCACGGCCTCCCGGCCGTGCCGCGTCTTTTCAGCCCCCCATTCTTTCTTT
>DCIK01000013.1:93655-104836 GCA_002315975.1 Clostridiales bacterium UBA1728 | reverse complement strand
ACGCCCGAAGCACTGTTGACCACGCTTTGCGCCACATCAAATACACCCATGACGATATTCCATGTGTTTGTGACGATCAGCACGGCGGCGGCAGTCTTGAATGCCCATTTGAAGAACATCCATGTGTCGATATCGCCGTGCATATTGTTCTTTTCGGAGACCATCTGAATCAGTTCGAGGGTCATAACAAAGGCGAGAATCAGACCGGCAATGGGTACGATTACCGTGTCCGACAAGTTGCGAATCATGTTGAAAATACTGCTGTTCCACGCCTGCGGAGTCGTGCCGACCTGTCCGGCGATTTCGCCGACCTTCTGGTTGACGTTATCAAACATACCGGAGAGATTGTCGATGATACCGCTGACTAACAGTTCGCGCAGCCAATCGCTTAAGGCATCCGTAATTACACCCATGCGCGAATAATCCCTCCTTTCCGGGGCTCCTCCGTATTATACGGAAGAGCCCCCATTTACCTGTGTCAGCCGAGTATCAACCGAACAGACCGGACAGAAGAGGAACGAGCGTGAGACCGATCAGAGCCACGCCGCCGCCCGCCATGAGCTGCTTCATGCCCTGAGACTTCGCGCCGGGGTTGTCGTTGCCGTAACCTTCCAGAAGGTTGATTGCGCCCCAGATGCCGAGACCGGCACCGAGAGCAATTACGAGAGTCTGGAGAACGTCCACTGCGCTGTTGAAGAAATCCATAAATGATATTTGCCGACAATATGAATCAAGGAATTGTCTTTAGACCACTGCTATCATATCTTCGGCGCTCCTTTCAAAAAATAAGATGATTTTTTTAAAGCGGTCGTTTTGTCTGCATGGGGATGGGTTGCCGGTTATCCGGCGTCAGACACATCAATTACATAAGTGTCATACACCTCCTGCGCTTTCGGTTTGAGCTGAGTAGAAAGGAACTCTCCGATGTTGAACTTGTTTTTCTCGTTGTAGTCGGAGAGATACCTGTAGTTGGGATGCTTCGTGATGTCATACTTATCCGAAATAAAGGGACGGACACCGCGAAGCTGGAGAATACATTTCCCGCCGTCCAATACGGCCAGCTCATCCACGGACGCAAGCTCTTTTCCGAGCTTCTGGTAGTTGAGGCTGTGAGACACCTCGCGTCCACGGCTTTCTCCCGTGTTAAACGTATCGATGGTTTCCTTGCCAAGCGCCGCCGAAAGCTCTTTCAGCGTGGTGGGTTCGGAACCGCCGAGGAATATGCGGGAGTCCATGTTGCCGATGATGGTATCTGCATTGTCCTTATAGATTGCTTTGAGCTGAGACTGTGCCTGTAAGACAAGGCAGGCGGAGATCTCACGGCTCCGGATGGTAGCTACCAGCTTTTCCAGATTCGGAATCTGACCGATGTTTGCCGCTTCGTCTATGAGGCATCGCACATGCACGGGAAGCCTGCCTCCGTATTTGTCGTCCGCCTTTTCACACAACAGATTGAAAAGCTGTGTGTAGATCATGGAAATGAGGAAATTAAAGGTCGTGTCCGTATCCGACATGATGAGAAACAGAGCTGTTTTCCGATAGCTTTTATCATTCTCGTCCTCCGGGTGAATGAAGATTTTATCTCCCAGAGTATCCAGCTCCAACTCATCGTAAGCAGTGATTTCCCTCAGCTCCGCAATGTCAAAGGGAGCAAGACGGGCACCGGCTGAGACAAGAATCGACTTAAGCGTTTTTCCGGCAGCAAGTTTAAATTTCACATACTGTCTGACTGCAAAGTGATTCGGCTCTACTGCGGCAAGTTCATCAAAGAGCTTATCCACCGGGTTGCAGGGCATGGGTATAAATCAGATAGTAGCGGATTTTTACTTTTGCCAGACTCGAAAATTGACGATTTGGGCAATACCGCTATCAATATAAAAATTTTGAATGATTTATTTCAAAGATCTGGATGTGATTGTTTTTTAATACTTGATGCGTGTCACTCAGGGGTACAAGCGAGAAGTATACTAAAATCCGATTTATTATTGGATACTGTGCCAAAAGATACGGGATGCGTCACTATTGCTTCGTGCTCAGCTAATGAAGAAAGCTTTCCAGCTTTGGAATATGAACATGGTGCATTCACATATTTCTTTTGCCGCGAACTTAAAAAAGCACCAATCAATGAAGATGTGCTTCCAGAAGCCTTAAAGATATCTGTATGTACGGCTGTTTCCGACTGGGCAAAAAGAAATTCAAAAGTACAAACGCCGACACTAATCGGTCAAGTTGTGGGGAATATTTCTGTTGCCACTAGAAACGCCAAAGCATTTGACAGCACCGAAGATATTATTAAAGACGAAACACTTGGGCTATGGAAAGATGTAGTTAAAAGCTGGCTGCGTAAAAATGTGGCGTTATCCGTAGTTAATCCGCTAGATGTTAATAAGGATTGGAAGGTATTTGGAAAACTAGGAGTATTTGAAGCAACAACGGAATGTGGTGACGAGCAATGGATCATTCTATTTACAATTTTAGAAAGATTTAATCATGCTGATTTGATACATGCATTTTCCAATCTTGGAAAAATAAAAGCTTTTTACAATCGGTTTGGCATTAACTCACATCATAAATACTTACAACTTATTGTCCTGAAGAATAAAGAGGCATGCCTACTAATTGATCGTCCTTTATCTGTTAATAAGAAAGTACAAAGATGCTTTTTAAGCGATGATGTGCATAGCATTATTCTATATTTGAATCGAGGGAATCTGATTGAATATGCGGACAACACTCAAGAAACTACCAAGATCAAGCTACTACAAGGAAAACAGCGAAAGCGTTCGTAATCTTGATTTAGAAAACAAGTTTTTATTATAAGCAATTAGTATATCATAACGGTCAAGGATGTCAGATTAGCAGAGTCTCAAAATGGCTCCGAAAAGCCGATTTTGCTAATTTTCTGCTAATTGAACCCCATGAAACACGGGGTACGGGGCATCATGAGAAAAGCGCAGAAAGCAAAGAAAACCCTTGAAAACAAAGGATTTTGCGTACAAACGGACACCGGAAAACACCGCAGCACGCTGTGGGAAACACGCCTTTTTTTGCTCCTAAGCGGAATGTAGTGCGTTCGAGTCGCGCCAGGGGTGCCAAAGCTCGATTTACCTTTTTCGGTAAATCGGGCCTGTTTTTTTGCTTTTTATCCCGAATGCGCGTGAACAAACAATGCCTGTATGCGCAAAAAAGCAATCTCGGTTTAAGCGGGAGCCGGGTTTTCCCAGCCGAAGCGGAAGGCTTTGTCACTTCCACCTGGTGTAGTCGCTCCTGCGAAGCACCCATTTGGCCATGGCACCGCCGTGGCTGAGGGTAAGCCGGAGGCAGAGAGCCGTAACAAGTGCGGAAACCAGAAGATAGGAAGAAACGCTGACGAAAAAGCGGCCGCCAAAGAACAGCGCAGAAATGATATATGCATAGCTGGTCACAAGGGAGACAGCCAGCCATTGCAGAAGGTAGAAGGGGAAAATATACGGCGCAAGTATGAGCAGGAAGCGTTCCATACCGTTTTCAGGCAGAAATGCATACAGAAAGTATGCCGATGTCACCGTGAGGAGGGTTATGCCAAAAATGAGCACTGCATTGCGATAACCGTAGGATGCGTAAAGTGCAAATTCCTTCATGGCGCTTACAACGGTTTGCCCGTCCATGCGGATCAGTCCCGCACCTGTCACAGTCAATGCGGCGCCCAAGCCCAGGAGCGCGCCCAGCGCAGCGTTTCTTCGTCCGGAATCGAGGCAAAGAATCGTATCTTTCAGCAGCATCCCGAAGCAGGGATAAATGCACCAGCCCAGCAGCGGAAAATAGGAATCGTAACCAACGGATGCTATATTCCCCGCCAGCGTAGAGAGCAGCGGCAAATCAGGCTGTCTGAGCCCGGAAATCAGACCATTCAGCCCCAGCATTCCCAGGGAAAACAGAAAGAACTTCACGGATGAGCAGCGTCTCTCGCAGACAAAGGACAGCAGAATGTAAAAAAGCCCCACGAAGAAGTAAATGTCTGAAGCAAGGAGATGCTGAACCATATCCATCGGATCAATGTGACCCATAGCCAGCAGAAACAGCTCCGGAATGGTAAAGCGGATGAGATTCAGCCCGGTGTTGATAAGCAGCATCTGTATGCCCTGCTTTCGGATATTTCGGGGCGGGGATTTGTGACTCAGCCCTAAACCCATACAGACCATAAAGATTGACGGTCCAAAGACCGTCAATCCGGTAATAATATCACGAAGGGCAGCAAGTTCGGTGCCCAGCACACCTCCGTATTCATAAAGCTCGATAATATGGACAAAGGGCATTCCAAGCATGGCAACTGCCTTCATAACGGAAAAGGCACCAAGGACCGGTTTTTCTCTGCCGCTCTTCGCTCCCGAACAGCCGACGATGTTTTCTGCAGACAATGGTTTTCTCCCTCCGATCAGACAAAAAGAAGTGTGCGGTGCCTCTGTTTCGGCAGCATTTTACCATGGCAAACTCTATTCTGCAACCCGGTACCGGTCTGCGGTCTGAATATTTTCTTCATTCAGTGACTTTACTCAGTCCATGGAAAGGTTTTGTTGTCGTTGGGAAAAGTTCACTTTTACACGCCAATTCTAAAATTTCCGATTATTTCGTAATTGTTATTGAAACAGAGCATATTGTATGGTAATATCAGTCTGGACACTGTTAAAGAAAATAGGAGCTGCCCAAAATACTCTTTGTCAAAAAAAGACCCGGCAGCCGCCCGGAACTCGGCTCTCGGATGTGCCCGTACAGGTCAATAATCACCGGCTCCGCCTTTTTGCACCAACACCCGCTTTCTTTTAACATTCTCCATTCGGAATAAATTCACTTTTCCCTGCGGTGGGATGGTACTTTATGCGGCAAGGTTGGCGCAATTCATGCGAGCAATTATTTCGATTGCAGCCGGAGTTTTGCAATTGACCGAATAGAATCAGATAACTAAAGGAGACAGAAAAATGCCTGTCAGTAAAGAACGAGTGGAGCAGTATTTTGCTCCGGTAAAGGAAAACCGGCTGATTAAGCAGATGATGAACGGCAAAGAAAAGATGGAGACTCTTTTCAATCAGCTGGATGACTACCTCTATCCTCAGAAAAACCGCAGCAGCTCCCAGCCGGACAAGGCCACGCAGGACCTTCGCAATACCTTGAATGAATTTAACAATATTCTGAAGGTGCTGGAATTCCGCAGCGGTCCAAAAAACAGCGACGGACTGACCGACTATGAAGCCAATGAGCTTTGGAGCTCTCTGTCTAAGACTCTCTCCGCCGACCCCTCCCCCGAAGCGGCGCTGACAAACTACCTCAACACGCACGGCAACAAGCATCTCTCCTCCCCGGAATTTCAGTGCATCGCAGCGATCTTCAGCGCCATGCACGGTCTGCAGGATGCAGCGGAACATGACAGAACGGATTCCCTTCTGCCGCGTAACAGGCTCGAGAAACTCGACCGCTCCATTGCGGAAACCGAGCGGCTGCAGCGGGAGCTGGAAAACAGAGCGTCGGGCAATCTCATCAATCTGGACGGCCAGAGCCTTTCCGCCTTCCGCGATCAGCTGGAAGAGGAGAGCAGGAAGCTTGCGGAAGATCAGCAGGAGCTCAACGACAGACTCACCAGCGCGAAGGAACACAAACAGATGAATCTCCCGAAGGCAAAGTTCTATAAAGAGCTTGAAAATACACTCCAGCGCAACGAGAAGAGAAAGAGTCAGATAGCGATTGACCTCAAATCGGCGCAGAAGGCCAAAAGCGCGGCTGATAAATACGATGGTGCATTCTCTAAGGTGTCGGCGGACTATGAGAAAAAGATGCGTACAGTCGCTCAGACAGAAGCTGATTACCGGGCTTCGGAAACGCAGACTCGCACCAAAAAAGCGGAGATTATGAACAAAATCTCGGAAAACCGCAGGGAAGAAGAGGAATTTGAAAAGACGGGCGACTTTAGTTCCGTATTGTACGACATAAAACACATTCCCGCAAAAATTACAGATCTGGAGTCTGCGCTTGTACAATTTCAGAACTTTATAAACGATCCGCAGGCCAGAGAAACGATCGCTTCAAGCAGGGCTCTCCTCAATCCGTTGGAGGATATGGACGAAGGTATTCCCGATGAAATCTGGGATAAGGTCTATAAGGAGAATCCTCAGACCTCCGAGCTCATGAAGAAATATGACATGATGAAGGACAGCCTGGTTCACATCCTTCCCGCCGATCGGGCAGGTGTTGAAGCCACAAAAAAGCTGTTCCGTCAGATGGAGGATCAGCGCTTTGAGGGTGCGGAATTCAATGCCGTTTTTTCCCAGCTCCGCGAAAAAGCGGTTCCCGACAGAGTAAAGCAGCTGGGGCAGCAATTGGAGGACAGACAAAAGGATGCGCGTCTTCCCGCCTACAACGCACTTCTGGCGGAACGGAAAAATCTCTTCCTTCAGGAAAAAGCATTAGACAACGAGCACAGCGCAAAAAGCAGAAAATATTTCGCAGCGAAAAGCGAAGCTCGGAGCATCCGCGAGAATCATAGCAAGCTGTGTAAAGAACTGTGTTCACAAATCGGCATAAAAGACAGCAAGCTTCGGGAAGAGTACGCCAAGGTCGAAAACTGGGGCAAGCTGAAGGAACAGATCAACAACAGGCCGTCTTCCCTGAAAAAAGAGGAGAGCGAGCTCGACCTTACAATCAGTCAGACAAAGGAACGCCTGAAAGGTAAGAAAGAGGCTTTGGAAGCGGAGAAGGCCTCGCTGCCTCCCTCCAAGGAAGAAATCGAATTGGCCGCAGATATTGCAAAGCTGAATGAGAGAATCAGTGCCCATCAGGGGAAGAAGAACAAATTTAACGAGATTGTCAATGGTAGAAATGATCTGACGACCGCACTGAAAGACACGCTGGAAAGCGAGAGCGATACCTATCGGGCACTGGACGCCGAATATTCCGACCGCTTTGCCTCCGCAAAAATCCATGCCCGGCTCAGTGAGCTGCAGACAGAGCTGGCCGCCAAAAAGCGTGGGAAGGATTCCGATGAATACACTGCGATGAAAAACGCGCTGTCCGATGCACTGAAGGTTTTCTCGGGTAAGGCAGAGAACTGGCAGACTCTTACCCCGCAGATGCAGCAGGATGCACAGAAGAAAGCTCTCGACACCCTGAGTGAACGTGCAAGTCACTACCTGAGCGAAAAGGAAAAGCAGCCGCATATCTGGCCCTTTGCCAGCATCAGCGGCTTCCAGCGCCGTGCCGCCGCCAACAATATTCTCGGCTACTGCATGAGCGCGCAGGACATGGTAAGCAGAGCCTCTGTGACCCAGTATAATGCGCAGAAGAAGATCGCGGAATATAAGACCCCCAACGGCGCATGGAATGAGAATCTCAAAACGGAGAAGCTGAATGCTACGATGAACCGGCTGTGCCAAAATGTCAGTACGCACATTAATAAACTGAATCAAGCAAAGGTAAACAACGCCGGCAGAGATTTCGCGTTCATGGAATAAACCCGTTGCTGTGCGTAAGCGGAAAGGGGCAGGTCGTTTCTCCCGAGAAATCTGCAAATTCGCAGAAAAAGAGGCGGATTGCCCCGTCTCTGCGCTCCTCGCAATGACAGACTTTTTACGATGGCTCCTCATACAAAACCCTTCACCCCGCATTTTGTCAGAAAAATATGCAAAAAAATCATAAAATGCGTATTGTAATTTTTTGCTATTAAGATATAATTTTTTTGCCTAACAAAATGGGCTTTTAACCCAAATTATATGAGAAGGAGTGCGCAGCTATGAGTAAAATTCCCTTTAGCCCCAAGGAAATGGAAGTTGTCGGTAACTATCTGGTCACCACCGTGTCTTTCGGTGCCCCTCCCAAGAAGTACAATACCCCCATCAGCGCTCTGGAGAATTATCAGCGCGCCGTGTTCGGCGGCGACGATTACCTCTGGATGCCCAGCTCCAACGATATTGTAAACATCGAGTCCCGCTGCAATCTGGACCATGTGGCCCGCGCCGAGGTTCGTGACCTTGGCCCCGCTCAGACTCTGGAGGAAAAGGGCGGCCCCGATATGTTCGGCATTGAGTGGGTGTTCGTGCCTCTGGTGGGCGGCTCCATGGTCAAGCCCGGCGCTCCCACTCTGGAGGATGCCAACGACTGGCCCCAGGTCATCAAGTTCCCCGATGTGGACGCCATGGACTGGGCCGGCTGCGCCGAGCTCAACGCCCCCTTTAAGAACGAAGACCGCGTGGTGGGCTGCTGCTTCCAGAACGGTCTGTTCGAGCGTCTGATCTCCTTCATGGACTTCGAGGGTGCTGCCATGGCCATCATCGACGAAGACCAGCAGGACGCCATTCTCGCCCTCTTCGACAAGCTGGCCGATATGTACATCGCCATGATCCAGAAGTACATCGATGCCATCGATGTGAAGGAAGTTCTCTTCCACGATGACTGGGGCTCTCAGGCCGCTCCCTTCTACTCTCTGGACACCTGCATGAAGATGGTCGTTCCCGCCCTGAAGAAGATCGTTGACTTCTGCCACAGCAAGGGTCTGATCTTCCAGCAGCACTCCTGCGGCAAGAACGAGCTGCTCGTTCCCGCCATGATCGCTGCCGGCGTGGATATCTGGTGCGGCCAGACCATGAACGACAAGGAAATGCTCTACGAAAAGTACGGCAAGGACATCATGCTGGGCATTGAGGCTCCCGCCATCGCCCCCGATGCCACCGACGAAGAGATCGAGGCTGCTGCCAAGGAATACGTCGAGAAGCACCTGAAGTACCCCTTCGTGGGCATTACCCGTATGGCCGGTGAGAAGTTCACTGAGGCCTTCTATCGCCAGAGCCGTATCGCTCTCTGCGGTCAGGAATAAGCTTTTGCACAAACGCTGCCCCGTGACGAAACTGTCACGGGGCAGTTTTTTCAATTTTTCCCAGAAAATCTCCTTGACAATTCTCAACATTTCGTTTATACTCCAAGCATATGGAATATATGTCCCATTAACAGGAGGCGAAGCGGAATGCGTACCATGAAGGAAGAGAATTTTACCGCCCTGCTCGGCTTTATCGAGGGCTATCGGGCGGAGCGCGGGGTGTCCCCCAGCATCTACGACATCGCCGAGGGCACGGGCATACCCAAGACCACCGTCACCCGCTATCTTGCCGCCATGGAGGAGCGGGGTATGCTCCGCCGGGAGAGCCGCCGGGGTCTGATACTGGGCGAGAACGGCGAGGAGGGCGTACAGGTGCCGCTGCTGGGCAGCATCGCCTGCGGCATCCCCAAGCTGGCGGAGGAGAATATCGAGAGCTATGTGCGTCTGCCGGTGGCGCTCTTCGGCAGGGGTCCCTTCTACCTGCTGCGGGCCTGGGGTGACTCCATGGTCAACGCGGGCATCGACGACGGGGATCTGGTGCTCATCCGGCAGCAGGACACCGCCCGAAGCGGGCAGATTGTGGTGGCACTCATGGGCGATGAGGCCACGCTGAAGCGCTACTACCCCGAGCCGCTGCAGCACCGCATCCGTCTGCAGCCGGAGAACGACAGCATGGAGCCCATCTATGTGCGCTCCTGTGTGATTCAGGGTGTTGCGGTAAAGGTGCTGAAGGAGCTGGAATGAAGCAGCCCTGGTTTTTCTGCATCGACATGAAGTGCTTCTACGCCTCGGTGGAGTGCGCCGAGCGGGGACTGAACCCCTTCGAGACCAATCTTGTGGTGGCCGATGTGACCCGGGGCAAAAATGCTCTGTGCCTGGCCATTTCCCCGCGGATGAAGGCGCTGGGGGTGCATAACCGCTGCCGCCTTTCGGAGATTCCCCCCACAGTGGAGTATATCATTGCCCCGCCGCGGATGGCGCTCTATATCGAGTACGCCGCCGACATCTACGGCATCTATCTGGACTACTTCGCCCCGGAGGATATGCACGTTTACTCCATCGACGAGTGCTTCATCGATGCCACCCGCTATCTCAGCGGCTATAAGGAGCCTCGGGAGCTGGCCGGCAAGCTCATGAATCTCATTGCCTCGGAGCTGCACATCCCCTCCACGGCGGGCATCGGCACCAACCTTTACTTAGCGAAAATCGCGCTGGACATCACCGCCAAGCACGCGCCGGACCACATGGGACTGCTCACCGAGGAGCTCTACCGGGAAACTCTCTGGGAGCACAAGCCCATTACCGACTTCTGGGGCATTGCCCGGGGCAAGTCCGCGCGGCTGGCAAAGTGCGGCATCCTCAGCATGGGAGATGTGGCGCGAGCCCCCGGGGAGCTGCTCTATAAGCTCTTCGGCATCGACGCGGAGCTGCTCATTGACCACGCCTGGGGGCGGGAGAGCTGCACCATGGCCGACATTAAGAGCTATCGCAGCAAAAGCCACAGCGTGTCCTTCTCCCAGATTCTGCCCCGGGACTACAGCGCGGAAGAGGCCCGGACGGTGCTGACGGAGATGGTGCTCCACGGCAGTCAGGAGCTGCGGCGGCGGCGCGTCATCAGCGACAGGGTGAGTCTCGGCATCGGCTATTCCCGGGACGCTGCGCCCTGGAGCCACGGCAGCGTCAGGCTGGACTCCGCCACGGCGGCGGAATCTCTGTTCCGTCCCCGGGTGCTGGCGCTTTACGACTCGTTGGCAGACCCTCGCTTCAAGGTACGGCGGCTGGGCATCAGCTTTGACAATGTGGTGGACGAGGGCTGCGAGGGCTACGACTTCTTCACCGACTGGGAAAAGGTGGAGCGGGAGAAGCAGCGGGAAAAGGCCGTGCTGGCTCTGCAGGAGCGCTACGGAAAAAATGCCGTGCTGCGCGGCACCAGTCTGCTGCGCGAGGGCACCCAGATGGAGCGCAACGGCATGATAGGAGGTCACAGAGCGGGCTATGATGACAAGACAGGAACGAGCCAAGCAGTTCATGCCCTTTGACGCCATGAAGGGTCTGCAGGAGGCGCTCCGGGACCGGGAGGAGCGTCACAGCCGCACCGAGCGTCACGACGTAGGCGAGGAGCAGGCGCAGCGGAACAACGCCGTTCTCTCCCGGCTGCGCTCAGGCCAGCGGGTGCGCATGAGCTGCTACTACGGCTTTCACGACGTAGTGCTGGAGGGGCGCGTCACCCGGCTGCGCTTGGAAGAGCGAATGCTCTGCGTGGACGAGGTGCCCATCCGGTTTGAGGATATTTACAGCATTCAGATTACGGATACGAAATGAGGCTGTAAAAATACTCCCTGTCA
>DCIK01000013.1:92745-93563 GCA_002315975.1 Clostridiales bacterium UBA1728 | reverse complement strand
AATGACAGGCTTTTTTTACAGCCTCATTTCGTATCCATATCGGCGCACTCCGCAGGGGCGAGCCTTACCCCAGCTTCGAGCCGCAATACTCGCAGCAGCCCTTTTCGTCGGGGGTGGTGGTGGCGCCGCAGAAGGGGCAGAGGACGGGGCCGCGGTTCTGCTTCTGCTCCTCTTTGAGATGGGCAAGGCGCAGGTACTTGACGATAGCCTCGCCGTCCTCCTTCTGCTTCTGGCAGCCCATGTGATCCGCACCGTCCATGGAAGCGCCGTTCAGCTTCAGCTTCAGCTCCCTGACATAGGGATGGTTCAGGCTGAGAACCAGATAGAAGTCATAGGAATAGGTATAGCGCCGGGGATTATAGGGCATACGGCCGTTGGGCGTCTGGCGGAAAAGCTCCCGCCGGGTCTCCGGGATGTCCAGCCGGGCTCCGCTCAGATCCGCAAGGGAAAAGAGATCGGGGTTTTCCGCGGCGAAGTTCCCGCTCTCGGAGACAGCGAAGCAGCCCTGCTTCTCATCCAGATAGAGCTTTTTGCCCACGCCGAAGCATTTGTCGGGTCTGAAGCTCTCCAGCTTCGAGCGGTTCTCCTCTCTCTCGCTGAGCTGCGTCCGAATCTGCTCCAGCGTCTCGCTGCCGCTGAGACTGAAAAAGGGCGAGAGCCTGGCGGCACAGTCGGAGCAGAGCAGACCGTCTGAGAGCTGATAGCCCCCCAGCAGACCGATCTTCCGCTCGCAGATATCACAGTATTTTTTATCGAAAAGTCCCATGTCTGTATCTCCTTTTGAGCATTGTCTCAAACGGCTCGTCCGGAGGCCGAGC
>DCIK01000013.1:0-92601 GCA_002315975.1 Clostridiales bacterium UBA1728 | reverse complement strand
GCTCGTCCGGAGGCCGAGCCCTACGAAGGGAAAACGAAGTCCGAGGCGGCAACGCCGCCGCGATAAGCGCGAGTATCTCAAAAAAGACGGCGCAGCCATCTTTTTTGAAGCCGGAGGGCTATTTACGGTTTGTTTACATAACACCGCGCAAGCCCGCCCTCGCCGGTTTCGCGGTAGCCCATGGCCAGGTCCTTGCCGGTCTGGAGCATGGTCTTCACCACGGTATCAAAGCTCACCCGGCGGTTATCGTAGACGGCCTCGGCCAGGGTGGCGGCATCGTAGGCGCGGAGAGCGCCCACGGCGTTGCGCTCGATGCAGGGAATCTGCACCAGCCCGCCCACCGGGTCGCAGGTGAGACCCAGACAGTGCTCCATGGCAATCTCGGCAGCGGTCTCGGTCTGGGCGATGTCCATATACTGCAGGGTACAGAGAGCAGCGGCGGCCATGGAACAGGCAGAGCCCACCTCGGCCTGACAGCCCGCCTCCGCGCCGGAGACGCTGGCGTTGGTTTTGATCAGCTGGCCTATGATACCGGCAACGGCCAGCGCATCCAGCATTTCCTCGTCCGTATGGCCGAAAAAGCCCTTTTCATAGTAGAGCACCGCCGGCAGTACCCCGCAGGCTCCGCAGGTGGGCGCCGTAACCATGCGGCCGCCGGCGGCATTTTCCTCGCTGGCGGCATAGGCGTAGGCGGAGATGAGGAAGTGCTCCTTCTTCATCACGTCCCGTTCCCGCTGCCCCAGCCGGTAGAGGGAGCCGGCTCTGCGCTTCACGTGCAGCCCCCCGGGCAGCTCACCCTCGGCGGCAATGCCCGCTTCGATGGTTCTCTGCATCTGCTTCCACACAGCGGCAAGGTGGCTGCGGATCTCCGGCTCATTGCGGTAGACATACGCAGGGAGAGACCAGCCCCTGCTTTTGCAGAGGGCGGAAATCTCGTCAAAGCTGCTTTCCTTATAGATCTCCCCGGGCTTTTCGGCAGGCTCACCCGGAATCTCGATGGCACCGCCGCCTATGGAGAGGACGGTCTTTCTGCCCAGCTCCCTTCCGTTTTGCAGCGCGATAAACTCCATGGTGTTGGGATGGGGCAGATCGGTCTTCTCCTCGTCCCAGAGGATTTCGCAGGGGATGTCGCCGAAGGAGCTGAGAATGGCATAGTCCGTCCGGTGACCCCGACCGGTCTTGCAGAGGGAGCCGTAGAGGGTCACACGAAAGGCATCGGCCTCGGGATAGCTGCGGAGCATATAAAAGCACGCCTTCTCCGGCGCCATGGTGTGGGAGCTGGACGGTCCCCGGCCAATGCGGTATATCTCTGTTAATGAGGTCACGGTGCACACCTCCGGTCAGCATGATTTGCCTTGATTATACAGTATCTTCTGTCGGAAAACAAGCTGCAACTTTTTTTGATTTTCTGTAAATTTTCTCTTTAAGTTCGGTGAAAACTGTGTTATCATATATAGTATCTATGTGCAAAAATGAGGTTTTTATATATGGACGAAAGAGAAGACCTGATTGAAGGACGCAACGCGGTACAGGAAGCCCTGAAATCCGAGCGTCCCATTGACAAAATCTACGTGGCCAAGGGCGACACTGACCGAACCCTGGGCCGCATTATCGCCAAGGCCAGGGAGCTGGGCATCGTGGTGGTGGACTGCGACCGGCGCAAGCTGGATGCCATGAGCACCACCGGCGCTCACCAGGGTATCATTGCCCAGGGCGCCGTCCGGGAATACTGCTCGGTGGACGACCTCATTGAGCTGGCCCGCAGTCGGGGCGAGGATCCCTTCATCATCGCCTGCGACGAGATCGCCGACCCCCACAATCTGGGTGCCATTATCCGCAGTGCCGAGTGCGCCGGGGCCCACGGCATTATCATCCCCAAGCGCCGCAGCGCCGGCATCACCGCCGTGGTGGACAAGGCCAGCGCCGGAGCCGCCGAGCATCTGCCCGTGGCTCGCGTGCCCAACATGACCGCCGCGCTGCAGGAGCTGAAGGACAACGGCGTGTGGGTCTACGGCACTGACGCGGACGCGCCCGCCGATCTCTGGCACACCAACCTGACCGGAGCCGTGTGTCTGGTCATCGGCTCCGAGGGCTTCGGCATGAGCCGTCTGGTGCGGGAGAGCTGCGATGTGACCGTTAAGATACCCCTGCTGGGGCAGATCAGCTCCCTGAACGCCAGCGCCGCCGCGGCGGTCATGATGTATGAGGTCGTGCGGCAAAGAGGATTGGGGAAGCTAAATGGCTAAAAAAGGCGCAAATTCATCTCGACCTTCGTCGAAAAAAGCGCCCCAGCATATAAAGTCCACGGCAGCAAGCCGGAATTACTCTCTGGAGGACATTCTGGGCGAGTATCGCACTCAGCCCGCCGAGAGCACGGAAGAACCCGCTGCACTCCCCGAAACCGATGCGGGTGCAGTCAGGCGCAGGAAGGACGAGGTGGAAGCCCTGGCCGACCATATGCGCAGTGAAAAGCGCAGGGAGGAGAAAGTTCTGCCTGAACCGGAGGCCGTGCCCGTCCGCTCCGAGGAGGAGAAAACCGGCGCGAAACGCAGAAGGGTAAAACGCTCTGAGAAAAAGCCGTCCCAGCCCTCCGAAAAGAAGGACGAGGCCGAGAGCCCCGGGCGGAGGGAATATCGCCCCGGCGGCGATTCTCCCAATCCCCTGCGCAGGCTCTATGGCTGGCTGCTGGGGCAGGCTGCCGTTATCGCCATCCGCAAGCGGACGAAGACCGTGCAGGCGGAAGAGACTGCCAAAGCCGAGCCGGAGCTCACGGCGCTGGAATCGGCCAAGGTCTATGCCTCCCAGATTCCCGCCTTTTTCCGCCGCAGCCGCAGTGCAGCGCTGATCTCGCTGCTGTGCGTGTGGATCGCTCTGGCCTGGGGCGCGGACATCGGCATTCCCGGCGCGCTGGGGACAGACATTCTCACCGCCACGCCGGTGTCGCTGATCCTGCTGCTGACGGTAATGCTCATGGGACTGGATGTGCTGACCGTGGGCATACTCTCCGCCGTGGGCGGCCGCATCTGCTGGGAAACGCTGCTGAGCGTGGGCTGCATCGGCTCGATCATCGACTGCGTCTATGTGATTGTGAGCAAGAACAGCTTTGCGCCCCTGCCGCCCTGCGCCGTATGCTGCGTAGGGATCACACTGGCGCTCCGGGGCAGCTGGTACCGCTGCCGCAGCCTGAAAAGCGCATTTCTCGCCCTCCACAAAAGTAAGAGCTTCTACACCGTCAACGGGGAAAAGCTTTCCTTCCGGGATGGGGAATTTGTCATCAAGTCCCGCCGCTCCACCGCCGGCTTTATCCGGGCGAGTGAGGCGGAGGATATTGCCGAGAAGACCGGTCTGCTGCTCTCTCCCTTTGTGCTCATCGGCGCCGTGCTGCTCTCTCTGCTGGCCGCTGCCATCGGCGGGAGCATGGAGCAGCTGCCCCACTGCTTTGCGGTACTGTCCTCCGTATGCTGCTGCTGGAGCGCCCTGCTGACCCTGCCCATGCTCCTCTCCCCCATCAACGAGCGCATGAGCAAAAAGGGCTCTGCCCTGGGCGGCTGGAAGGGCATTGAGGAGCTGGGCGACTGCCGTCACCTGATTCTCGGCGACTCCGACCTCTTCCCCGAGGGAACCACCGCCTTCAGCTCCATCCACATACTTGCCGGACAGGATACCGAACAGGTCATCGCCCGCAGCGGCAGCATCGTGGCCGCCTCCGGCTCCGATCTGGCCCGGCTTTTCGCCGATCTCATGGAGCGCAGCGGCGGACGGACGCTCAGTGTGCTGGGCTTCAGCGCAGAGGACGGCGGTGCCCACGGTATGATCGACGGCGTGGAGGTACACGTGGGCAACGCCGGGTATATGTATCTGCTGGGCGTGAAGATCGATCCGAAGCTGGTGGGCGACACCGTGCTCTACACCGCCTATGAGCGGGAGCTGGTGGCTGCCTTCGGCGTGGAATATACCGCCGATCCCAAGGTGGCAGCCGCTCTGCACACCCTGCAGCGCAGCGGACGCAAGAGCGTATTCGCACCCCGGGATTTCAACATTGACGCGCAGCTGGTGGAAAAGCTCTTCCGCTGCAAGGCCGAAGGCTTTGAGTTTCCCTCCGCCGAGGAGCGGCAGAGTCTCCGGGAAAACCCCATGGAGCAGGAAGGTGTTCCCGCTGCCATCGTCAGCGCCGGCGGTCTGGACGCGCTCACCGATGTTTTCGACTCCGCCCGCTATCTGACGCGCTGCGGCCGCATTGTGCGCATCCTCTGCATAGTCTCCACGGTGCTGGGACTGCTGCTGGGCTTTGTGTTCTGCCTGCGGGGTGCATGGGGCGTGGTCTCCGCCACGAGACTGCTGCTCTATATGCTCTTCTGGCTGCTGCCCGGTCTGGCCATGAGCGCAAAGCCGGGGCTGTAAACCGTCAAAGCCCTCGAAACTCGGAAAAAATAGGCTTGTCAAGGGACTTTTTCTGGTGTATAATACAGAATTGTCCGAGCTTTTTTCGCGATTACAAAATGAATACTGACTATACAAGGAGAGATCATCCATGAGCAACGCAACCAAGGACCTCCGCAACGTAGCCCTTCTGGGTCACGGCTCCACCGGCAAGACCACTCTCGTTGAGAGTATGCTCTACCTGACCGGCGCCATCGACCGTCAGGGCAAGGTCACCGACGGCAACACCGTCTGCGACTACGACGCCGAGGAAATCAAGCGCCAGTTCACCATCTCCAGCGCCCTTGCCCCCATCAGCTTCGGCGGCAAGAAGATCAACGTGCTGGACTGCCCCGGCTTCTTCGACTTCGCCGGTGATGTGGATGCTGCCCTGCGCGCCACCGAGTGCGGCATCATCTTCGTCACTGCCAAGGACGGCATCTCTGTGGGTGCCGAGCGCAGCTGGAAGCTGCTGAAGGAAGCCAACAAGCCCGTTATGTTCTACGTTTCCAAGTGCGACGAAGAGCACGGCGACTTTGAGGGCGTTCTGGCCGCTCTGAAGGAAAAGTACGGCGATACCGTCTGCGCCGTCACCTGCCCCGGCAGCGATGGCAAGAGCGTGATCGATCTGGTGCACCAGGTCTCCTACACCACCAACGGCAACAAGACCGTGAAGGGTGCCGTGGCCGCCGCCGATGCCGGCAAGGTCGAGTCCCTCCGCGAGGCTCTCACCGAGACCGCCGCCGGTGCCGACGAGGAGCTCATGGAGAAGTTCTTTGAGGAAATGACCCTTGAGGAAGACGAGATCGTCAAGGGCGTTACCGCCGGTGTTGCCACCCGCGATGTGGTTCCCGTGCTCTGCGGCGTGGGCACTCTGGGCATTGGCACCGAGGCTCTTCTGCAGGTCATCTGCGACTACGTCCCCGCTCCCGAGGCCAAGGACGGCCCCGTGACCGCTTTCGTTTTCAAGACTGTCTCCGACCAGTTCGGCAAGTACAGCTTCCTGAAGGTCGTGCAGGGCAACCTGACCAACGACCTGTCCCTGACCAACCTGCGCAGCGGCTCCACCGACAAGCTGAGCCGTCTCTACACCATGTGCGGCAAGAAGAACACCGAGGTCAAGGACGCCGCCTGCGGCGACATCGTGGCCGTCGGCAAGATGGACTGGAAGACCAACGACACCCTCTCCGAGGACAAGAACGCCGAGGAGCTCCCCGCCATCGAGATCGCCGAGCCCAACTACTCCATGGCCATCTTCCCCAAGACCAAGGGTCAGGACGACAAGATCGCCTCCGGTCTGAACCGTCTCAACGAGGAAGACATCTCCTTCACCCTCGTCAACAACGCCGAGACCCACCAGATGGTTCTCTCCGGCGCCGGCGATATGCAGCTGGACGTGCTCTGCGCCAAGCTCAAGAGCCGCTTCGGTGTTGACAGCGAGCTGAAGCCCGCCCGTGTGCCCTACCGCGAGAAGATCAAGGGCAAGGTCGAGAGCCACGGCCGTCACAAGAAGCAGACCGGCGGCAGCGGCCAGTTCGGTGATGTGTGGATCCGCTTCGAGCCCCAGGAGGAGTCTGAGGACATGATCTTCGCCGAGGAAGTCTTCGGCGGCTCCGTGCCCAAGAACTTCTTCCCCGCCGTTGAAAAGGGTCTGCGCGACATCGTCTCCAAGGGCGTTCTGGCCGGCTACCCCATGGTGGGTCTGAAGGCCACCCTGTACGATGGCTCCTACCACCCCGTCGACTCCAACGAAATGGCCTTCAAGACCGCCGCTCAGCTTGCTTACAAGGACGGCATCCCCAAGGCCAAGCCCACCATCCTCGAGCCCATCGGCGAGCTGAAGGTCACCATTCCCGATGCCAACCTGGGCGCCATCATGTCCGACATCTCCGCCAAGCGTCGCGGCACCGTGCTGGGCATGAACGCTGCCGACGGTATGCAGACCGTTGACGCCGAAGTCCCCATGGCTGAGATGAGCTCCTACACCATCGATCTCCGCTCCATGACCCAGGGCCGCGGCTCCTTCACCTGCAAGTTCGTCCGCTACGAGGAAGCCCCCGCCAATGTCCAGCAGAAGATCATCGAAGAGGCCAAGGCCCTTGCCGAAGCCGAATAATTCGATACCGCATAAGAACAACCACCGCTCCTTCGAGCGGTGGTTGTTTGCTTTTATTCATCAAATAGTTTTCAGAATTGCCCGGTATTCCTCTTCCGCAGCAATACGGCCCACGGCGGAAAGGGAGAGCTTTTCCGGCACCATCAGCTCCCGGGCGAGGCTGAGGATATTCTCCCGGGTAACGGCATCGTAGCGCTCAGCCACCTCGTCCACGCTGCGGACGCTGCCCAGCTGCATGATGCCGCCGCCGTTGCGGTTCATGCGGGAGGAGGTGGACTCCTGCGCCATAAGGAGATTGGCCTTGATAAGCTCCCGGGCCCGATCCAGCTCCTGTTGGGTCACGCCCGCCTCGGTGAGCTTGTGCACCTCGTCCATAATGAGCGAGATCGCCCTTTTCTCGGTATCCCGGTTCACGCCGGTGGAGATGCCGAAGAGGCCGGTTTCGTCAAAGGAGGCGGTGAAGGAGCCGATATTGTAGCAGAGGCCGTACTTCTCCCGGACGGTCTGGAACAGGCGGGAGGAAAGCCCCTCGCCGAAGATGGTGGACAGGAGCTGCCAGGCATAGCGGCGCTCGTCCGCCGAGGACAGTCCTTCCCAGCTCAGGCAGAACTGGTTCTGCTCGGTGGCCTTCTTCTTCAGCACGAAGCAGGAGGTATACTCCGCCTTTTTCCACCGGGTTTTCTTCTTCTTTTCCAATGCGGAGAAGCGCTCCGCGATGGATGCGATATGGGCATCGGTAAAGCTGCCCGCCAGCGAGACCACCACCCGGTCGCTGCGGTATTCCCGCTGCTGGAAGGCTTTCAGACTCTCGCCCGTCAGGAGCGCAAGGCTTTTGGCCGTGCCCAGGACGGGACGGCCCAGACTGCCGGGAAAGCAGCGGGTGATGAGCTGCTCGGTGACCATGTCCTCGGGGCTGTCGCGGTACATACCGATTTCTTCCAGAATCACGCCCCGCTCCTGCCGGACATCCGCTTCGTCAAAGAGCGAGTCAAAGAACATCTCCGAGAGGATGTCCGCAGACTTCTGCAGGTGGGTATCCGGGCTGCGGGCATAGAAGCAGGTGCTGTTGCGGCTGGTGAAGGCATTGCACTGGCCGCCGAAGGCGTCCATCTCCTGGGCCAGAGCATTGGCCGTGTGCTTTGTGGTGCCCTTGAAGAGCATATGCTCTATAAAGTGGGCGCTGCCGCCCTCGCCGCGCTTTTCGCAGCGGGATCCGGCGGCCACCCAGATGCCCATGGCGGCAGAACGCACCGCGTCCATATGCTCCGTGACAATTCTCACGCCGTTGGGCAGGGTAATGAGTTCGTACATAATAACCTCTTAATTGGCAGTATGGGTGTATAGATAGTCGAGCCAGACCTGAGAGGCCTCCACGGTGTGGTGGATGCCCTCCTTTGAAGCGTCAGAGCAGTATTCCCTGCGGAGATAGCCCTTCTCATCCTTCAGCACCTCGGCGGCGTTGACGAACCGGCAGCGGTTCTCCTGCTCCTCGCACCACGCCAGCAGGGCGGCGTTGAGGGCATCGATCTCCTTCTGGTTGCCCAGAGCGGTGCTGTAGTTCGAGGTGCGGGGCGTGACGCTGACGATGTAGATCATCATGTCCTCGCCGCACTGCTCACGGATACTCTCCACCAGCTTTGCGCAGTTCTTCACCGTGCGCTCATAATCGCCGGGATAGTAGATGAGATCGCCGTAGCCCATGGTGAGCATGACCTTCTTTGCCCCGGTGTGGCTGACAGCCTCCTCCACGGTGCAGTTGCCCAGCCCGTCCATATGGGGCAAGATGGCCTGGGAGTGGATTTCTCCGATGGCCGTGGCATAGCTGAGGGTGTTCACATTCATGAACTTCGCCTTACCCATGCAGCCGGGCTCCTCTCCCATGCGGCGGGAGATGACATAGGACTTCAGATTGCCCAGCACGGAGTTGCCCACCAGCAGCACATCGTCAAACCAGCTGTCGGCCACGCGGGGGCCCTCGGGAACAAGGCCGTAGGGCACGGGAACAGTCTCCTCCGCTGCGGCGATCTCGACTGCGGGGCTCTCCTCGACTTCCGCGGGGGGCTCAGTAGCCTTGAGCTCTGCCGGGGCGGGGGTGAACACGGGCTCCTGTCCGGGGGTGTATTCCTTCATATGATCCAGAAACAGCTCCTCCAGCTCCTCCTGCCGCTCATCGCAGATGAGCAGCGCATAGAGACCCCGGGTGAGCACCCGGCTTTTTTCCGCGATGGCATAGCTTTCGGCATCGTATTCCCGGGTGGTGTCCCGGAGCCGGGTCAGATAGGTCTCGAGGGTCTCCTGAATTTCGGAGAGAGAGGCCTCATCTCTGGCATGAACCAGAATTACCTCTCCGGGGGTGATGGCCCGGCTGATGCGGAAGGCCGCGCACTCGGCGCAGCTCTCGCTGTCAAGGCCGTAGAGGAGCAGCATATACTCCTGATTGAGTCTGGTCACATCGCTGCCGGGATAGAGCAGGCGGAGCTCGGCGCTGATGTCCTCCAGAGAGGCATCGGCACTGACGAACTGCCCTCCCCCTCCGCAGGCGCAAAGCAGGAGGAGGCACAGGATCAGAGGAAGGATTTTTTTCATGGTCTGCTCCTTTCTGTTTCGCTGAAATCAGAAGGAAAGTGTTCCCAGACTTTTTCAGCGTATATTTAGAACAGTATATATCAGAACAGCCCATGATGCAAGGGGTAAGGGAGCGAAAGAGCGGCTGCCGCAGAGTCTGCGGCAGCCGCCGTTTTCAGGAAACAGTTTCAGCTTATCAGGCCTGGTGAGGGCCGTCCTCGCCGCGCTCCTTGAGAGCGTCCTTGCGGGAGAGATTCACGCGGCCGCGCTCGTCGATTTCCTTGACCTTGACCCAGGTGTAATCGCCGATGTTGAGAACATCCTCCACCTTCTCGGTGCGCTTGAACTCCAGATCCTTGATGTGAACCATGCCGTCCTTGCCGGGAGCCAGCTCCACAAAGGCGCCGATGGGGATGATGCGGACGACCTTGCCGTAGTACAGAGCGCCCACCTCGGGCTCAAAGACGATGCCCTCAATGATCTTGCGGGCAGCACGGCAGGCTTCGATATCCTCGGAGGCAATGTAGATGTTGCCGTCGTCGTTGATGTCGATCTTGGTGCCGGTCTCGGCAGTGATCTTCTGGATGACCTTGCCGCCGGAGCCGATGACCTCGCGGATCTTGTCGGGGTTGATCTTGATGTTGATCATCTTGGGAGCGGTCTTGGCCAGCTCCTTGCGGGGCTCGGGAATGGCCTTGAGCATGACCTCGTCGAGAATCTGCAGACGGGCCTCGCGGGTCTTCTGGAAGGTCTCCTTGACGATCTCGTGCTTCAGACCGTCGTTCTTCAGGTCCATCTGGATGGCGGTGATGCCCTCGGTGGTACCGGCCACCTTGAAGTCCATCTCGCCGTGGAAGTCCTCAACGCCCTGAATGTCGATGAAGGTGGTGAAGTCGTCGCCGTCCTGAATGAGGCCGCAGGAGATGCCGGCCACGGGAGCCTTCAGGGGCACGCCGGCGTCCATGAGAGCCAGAGTGGTGCCGCAGATGGAGCCCTGAGAGGTGGAGCCGTTGGAGGAGAGAACCTCGGACACCACGCGGATGGCGTAGGGGAATTCCTCCACGGGAGGAATGACAGCCTCCAGAGCCTTCTCCACCAGAGCGCCGTGACCGTATTCACGACGGGAGGTGGAGCGGGAGGCCTTGGCCTCACCGGTGGAGTAGCCGGGCATATTGTAGTGGTGCATGAAGCGCTTCTCGGTCTCTTCCCAGATGGTGTCGAGCTTCTGCACAGCGGAGAGGGTGTTGAGGGTGGCAATGGAGAGAACCTGGGTCTGGCCGCGGGTGAACAGGCCGGAGCCGTGAACCACGGGCAGAACGCCGACCTCGGCGCCCAGAGGACGAATCTCATTCATGGCGCGGCCGTCCACGCGCTTGCCGGCGAGCAGCCACTTCTTGACGACCTTCTTCTGCAGCTTGTAGAGGATTTCATCCATGTACTGCATCATGTCGGGGTGCTCTTCGCCGTACTTAGCCTGCATGGCGGTGATCCACTCGTTGACACGCATTTCGCGGACATTCTTGTCGTCGGTGTCCATGCAGAACTCCATGCCCTCGAACTCGTTCTCCACCAGCTTGTTGAAGAGCTCGTCGTCAAAAGCGGCGTGGTCGTAGCTGAACTTGGGCTTGCCGATTTCGGCGACCATCTTATCGATGAGGTCCAGCATGGGCTGGAGCTTCTCATGGGCCTGCACGATGCCCTCGTACATGACATCCTCGGGCACTTCCTTGGCCTCGGACTCGATCATGACGATCTTCTTGTGGGTGGCGGCGATGGTGGTGATCATGCGGTTGGTTTCCTTCTCGGCGGCGGTGGGGTTGAAGAGGAACTTCTCACCGTCCCAGCCCAGCACGATGCCGGCGATGGGGCCGTTAAAGGGAACATCGGAGATGCTGACGGCGGCGCTGGCACCGATCATGGCGGCGATTTCCACGCTGCAATCGCGGTCAACGGCCATCACGTCGCAGGAGACGATCACGTCGTTACGCAGATCGCCGGGGAAGAGGGGACGCATGGGGCGGTCAATGAGACGGCTGGCCAGCACGGCGGGCAGAGAGGGACGGCTCTCGCGGCGCAGGTAGGCACCGGGGATGCGACCCACGGCGTAGAGCTTCTCGTTGAAGTCCACGGAGAGGGGGAAGTAGTCGATACCGTCGCGGGGACGGGCAGAAGCGGTAACGGTGACGAGGATGCGGGTATCACCGTAGCCTACCATGACGGAAGCGTTGCACAGCTCGGCCAGCTTGCCCACCTCCATGAAGAAGGGGCGGCCGCAGAAATCCATCTCGTAACGCTTGCACTCGGGGAACTCTTTGTGGGTAATGATCATTCTTTTTACTCCTTTACTATCACATCAACAAACAACAGCAATGCTTGAAAAAACATAATCGGGAACAGGCTCCCTTGCAGATGCGGACATTCCGAGGGACGGCTCGTCCGGAGGCCGAGCCCTACAAAGCGCAGCAGAACCGAATTGCCTCATCTGCAACAA
This sequence comes from Clostridiales bacterium UBA1728, assembly GCA_002315975.1. Lineage (GTDB taxonomy): Bacteria > Bacillota > Clostridia > Oscillospirales > Oscillospiraceae > Apopatocola. Next base: position 81,010 of record DCIK01000013.1, on the reverse strand, counting down.
AACGCGAATACCATAAAAAAACGAGGGAACATATTCAGTTGTTCCCTCGTAAAAACCTTCATAAACCTCGGCGGATTGGGCGAATTACTTGCGGATGCCCAGCTTGGCGATGATCGCGCGGTAACGCTCGATGTCCTTCTTCATCAGGTACTCCAGCAGACGGCGGCGCTTACCGACCATCTTGTACATACCCAGACGGGAGTGCTTGTCGTTGGGGTTGACCTTCAGGTGCTCGGTGAGCTGACGAATGCGCTCGGAGAGGATGGCAATCTGAACCTCGGGAGAACCGGTATCGTTCTCGTGGGTCTTGTTGGCTTCGATGACAACGGACTTCTGGTCTTTGGTGATCATGGTGACAATTCCTTTCGGTAAAATATTGTCCTGTGGCGCAGAGAGAGGAGGAAAGGTACTCCGCGACCCGCGCACACGGATATGAAGAGTATAGCAGACTTTTTTTCCTTTGTAAAGGCTTTTTTCAATTATTTTCCACGCAAAAGGAACATTGACAAAAAGAAAAATCTGTGCGAAAATGGAAGAAAAAGGAAGTGCCTCCATGAATGTGTACGACTTTGACGGCACCGTCTACGCAGGGGATTCCAGCGCCGATTTCTACCGCTGGCTGCTGCGGCGCTATCCCGCGATGCTGCGCTCGCTTCCCCGGCAGAGCCTTGCCGCCATACAATATTATATTCTGAGAAAGGGCAGCAAAACGGAGATGAAGACCGTGTTTTTCTCCGCTTTCCGCTATGCCTCCATCAGCGAGGTGCTGCTCTCCGAGTTCTGGGACAGCCACGGGAAAAAGCTCTGCAGCTGGTATCTGCAGCAGAAGCGGGAGGACGATGTGATTATCTCCGCCTCCCCGGAGTTTCTGCTGCGTCCCGCCATGGATATGCTGGGGCTCAGCGCTCTGCTGGGCTCCCGGGTGGATGTACACAGCGGAGCGTTCGATGGCCTCAACTGCCACGGAGAGGAGAAGGTACGGCGCTTCCGGGAAACTTACGGCGAGGCTGCCGTGGCTGCCTTCTATTCCGACCGTCTGTCCGACGCGCCCATGGCAAGACTGGCTGAGCGGGCGTATCTGGTAAAAAACAAGAATCCGCAATCCGCAACCCTGACTCCCTGGCCCTGAAAGGAGAGGGCATCCTATGAGCTTTAATCTTCCCAACCGTCTCACTCTGCTGCGGCTGATCCTCTCGTCGCTGTGCGTGGCAGCCATCGTCTTCCCCATCAGCGACGGGGACATCCTCTGGCGCGTGATCGCCGTGGTACTCTTTTCCGTGGCCTCGTTCACGGACTTTCTGGACGGGCATCTGGCCCGCAAGCACAAGCTGGTCACCGACTTCGGCAAGTTCATGGACCCGGTGGCCGACAAGATTCTGGTGCTGGGCACCATGCTGGCGCTGCTGGCGCGCTATCGCCGCGATGGGCTGTTCTGCCGCATCTTCGTCTGGGCGGTGTTCGCCCTGCTGCTGAGGGAGCTGGCCGTCACCTCGCTGCGGATGGTGGCCGCCCAGAAGAGCGGCGTGGTCATCGCTGCCGCCTGGGTGGGCAAGGTCAAAACCGTAAGCCAGATCGTGTGCGTGCTGATGCTGCTGGTGCTGGGTCCCTGCCCTGTGAGCTATATCGCCGTGGGCTTCATGACCGCGATGACCCTCTATTCCGGCTGGACCTATCTGGTAGCCTACTGGCCCCTGCTGAAGGAATGAAACATTTGGGGACGGTTCTCATTTGTGTCATTTTCCAAGCCAGCCGTTGTTGAGCTTTTCCAGCATCTTCAGCAGGGCTTCCTTTTCCTCGCTGCTCAGGTCGCTGAAATAGCTGCGGCGCTCGGTGATCTGCTGCTCGGCGGCCTCCGTGGCGGCGGCTTCTCCGGCCTCGGTGAGCGATATTTCCCGCTCCCCCCGGACAAGACCCTGCGCCAGCAGGCTCGACAATGCGGCTTCGCTGTCACCCGTTCTGGTGGCGGCAGCGGTAAGGAGCTCGCCTCTGTCCATGGCTCCGCAGCGCCGCAGCACCCGCAGGAGACGGCGCTCGCTGTTGCCCTGACCGATGCGTCTGCGGATGGAGCCGGCCACCGTCTGCCAGTTGAGGTAGAGCTTGTCCTCCACGGCCATGGCCTCGTAGGTCTCCTCAATGGGGCAGGTCTCGCAGGCTTCCTTCTTCTTTGCCATAGGTACATCCCTCCGTTTTTTCTTTATTATAGCTCTTGCCCTCGGCCTGTGCAAGCGTTTTTGATGAAACCAAATGCTACAACGAATATTTTGCTGTAATTTTTGGTTGCATATACTCTTCAAAGCGTGTATACTAAGACGGAGAGAAAGAGAGGGAATTCTATGGAAATTCGTCAGCTTCGCTATTTTCTGGCCGTGGCCAACGCCCGCAGCTTTCTGCAGGCCGCCGACTCGCTTTATGTCTCCCGTCAGGCCGTATCCAAGGCCATCACCCAGCTGGAGGACGAGCTGAATGTGTCCCTCTTCGTCCGCACCCAGAACGGTGCCATGATGACCCCTGCGGGCATCTACTTCTACCCCCGCGCCACGGCTCTCACCGCCGACTTTGACCGGCTCAAGGGCGAGATGCTGGAGGTTGACCGCACCTACCGCTCCCGCATCCGGCTCTACATGGCCTTCGGCGTGTACGATATGTTCGCCCGTCCCCTCCACGATTATGCCGACAGCCACTACAGCGAGATGGATCTGCAGGTGCACGGCTGTCTGGACTCCGACTGCGAGGTGATGCTGGCCGACCGGCAGGCCGACGTGGTGCTGTCCTTCTCCCCCATCGCCAATCATATGCTGGTGACTACGCCCATACTGGAAACGCCCGTGAAAATTCTCTTGCCGGCGGGGCACCCCCTCTGCAAAAAGGAGAATCTCACCCGGGAGGATCTCGCCCCCTGGCCGGCGCTGCTCTACACCGGCGGGCACAACGCCTGTCCCTGGTGGCCGGAGGAGACCAAGCGGGCCGACTCCCTCTCCGCCGATCTGAGCAGTCTTTTCTCCCTCTTAAAGGAGGGCAACGGCTATATGCCCATCCCTGAGGCCATGATCCCCGTCTACGCTGACTTTGCCGAGCGGAGGGACTGCGCCTTTCTGAAAAAGCCCTGGCACCTCTACTATTCCACTCTGACCCAGGCCTATTACGATGCCCTGACCTACAATCTGATGGGCGCCATGGAAAAGGATATTTTCCAGAAATAAAGAAAATGGGATGTGTCAAAATTGACGGTTTGTACAAATATGTACATTCGTCATTTTTGACACATCCCTGTTTTTACGCACACAATTCACCTTCTGCGCACACTGGGGAGAGGGGAAACGACAGCTCACCCCCTCAGTCGCTTCGCGACAGCTCCCCCATTCCCTCCGGGAACAGGGGAGCCGAGAGCGCTCTGCTTCTTTATGCATTAGGCAACCTATTGCAGCCTCATTTTTTATTCCTCGCCCTTTTCCTCCAGCTTTTTCGGGTCGGCGAGAAGGCGCTTGGCGTAGAGGAAGGCAGAGTTGAAGTAGGCGCCGCCCTCGATGCGCTCATCCATGACCACGCCCAGAGGGATGCAGCGCACCAGATCGATGCTGCCGTCCCGGAGGCGTTTGGGCACTTCGCGCATATTGCCCATGGTGATGGCCATGGAAATGGTTCCGAAATCATAAATGTGGTGATAGATATGGTTGCAGCGGATGCTGGCCAGATTGGAAATCAGCAGGCTGGAATGGAAGGGGCTGGCGTCCGTGACTTTTTTGGGCAGCAGACCGTGGCTGGAAATAAAGCGCAGGATGGCCATGGCCACATTCATCAGCGGGCCCGTATGGAGCAGGAAATTCACGATCTTGTCCAGCCCGTTGGTCTCGGTCTGGGTGCCGTCGGTGTTGCCGCCCTCCCGGTTGGTCTCCAGCAGAGCGTTGATCCGGTTCTGCACATCGATGACCGTGTCGCCGGGGTTCAGGTAGATTTTGATCATGGTCTCGCCTCCGCCCGGACGGAGAATGACCATGCCGGCGCTGATCTCTTTGTGCCGGTAGATTCTGTGATCGCCGCCGATGAAGTAGTTCAGGGCCGGGTATTTCTCCACCATGCGCAGATACGCCGTCAGGACAATGGCCAGATGGCTGATGCTCAGGCCCTCCCTGCGCTTTTCGTTCATATAAGCCTTGATCGGGGCTTCCGGTATGTCCAGCGTCACCATGTTCAGGGCGTCATAGCGTCCGGGCATGATAAAGGGCATAAGATTGTAGAGCGGGTTTTCCGCCGTGACTCTGATACCGTCACTTCTCATTGTATCGCCTCCAGAGAAATATATCCACTTTTTTATATTATATGCATAATCCCTTTTCTGTCAAGGAATTATCGCATACCTGATGCTCTTTTGCAGGCGGACAGCGCCGAGAGCAGTCCCAGCAGTATGCCGCCGGGCAGGGCGATGGCCGCCGCCAGCCAGGCAATCCCCGGCTGCAGGCGCAGATTCCAGAGCTTTTCCGCCAGCGTGGGCAGCAGGTACGACACGCCGATGCTCAGGCCGAAGCCCAGCACGGAGCAGCACAGTCCCAGCAGCAGACCCTCCGTGCGCAGCAGCGATGCGCGATCCGCCGGCGAAATGCCCAGCAGGGAGAGGGAGCGGAGGGTGCCGCTCTGCCGCTCTGCCGCAGCGTTAAGCATGGCCGAGAGGAGGCCGAAGGAGGCAAGAATGGCCACGGCTGCGAAGGCGGAGAGCAGTGTCAGCAGCAGGGTGCTGTGTTTGCCGGAAACGGCGGCAAGGCTCTCGGCCTCGTCATGTCCCCGCACCAGCTCCGTCCAGCGGCCTTCGGAGATGCAGCGGGCGTTCCAGCTCTCCACATAGCTCAGCAGCGCCTCCCGCTGACTCAGCGAGGAGGTATAGATGCGCAGCGTCTCAATGCCCGCGCCCTCGGCACCCAGCAGAGCCAGATTCGTCTCGACGGAGGCTTCGGAGTAGCCGCTGAGGATAAAGCTGTTATAGAGGCCGGCGCAGTCCCCGTCAGGCAGGGCGGCCAGCTTTTCCGCCAGCTCCCCGGAGAGGAGATTGTTGCTGACCTTATAGGCCGCATCGGCCTCGCTGCTGCCGGTGATGCGGCAGTAAATGGCCATCTGGGTGGGAATGTCCAGTCCCTGCGCCACCATGCTCCGCAGGGCGTTGGCCTTGTCGCTGTTGCTGTAGGCGCGCATACTCTCGCTGAGGAAGCTTCTGCCGGTGAAGATGTCCAGATTGGGATTCTCCCGCTGGGCTGTGACGGCCTCGGAGTCGGCCACCGAGCGGGCAATATACTTCTTCAGGGCGGCAGGATAGCCCAGCGCGGCGTTGAAGGCGTGGACGGCGCTGCTCTCGGCGGGCTTTACGATGCCCACCACATGGAGGACGATGCCCTCGTTGACAGCGGTGCGCAGCAGGCTCTCGTCCTGAATCTTCGCCCAGAGCCCGTCCGCGCCCTTCTGATAATAGTCCGTGGGCAGCAGCAGGCGATAGGTAACGCTGAGGATATCCTCATAATTCCGCTTACCGCTCTCGCCGCCGGAGAGACCCAGAGCGGCCATGCTCACATCGCTGAGCTCATTGTGCTCATTCACGAAGAGCACCAGCTCGTCATAGGCGGCGCACCAGCGTCCGGCCACCACCTGATATTGCTCCTTGAGGATGCTGCCGTCGCCGGGGAGCTCCGCCCAGAGGGTACCCTCGGCGTTGTTCTCCAGCTTCCGCAGCTCCAGACTGGTATCGGAGGCATAGAGATTCAGCTCGCCGCCGTCCTCGGTCTGCTGCACGGTATAGAGCGTGGTCTTGTCCTCCAGCTCGCTGAGGAAGGGGGAGATGTCATTCTCCCGCCCGTAGGCCGTCTCCGCAGAAACCAGCGCGGCACGGCAGGCGGCAGCGTAGACACCGTCGTTTTCGTGGCTTTCCCGGGCGGAGGCATCCATCAGCGAGAGCACCATGCCTTCGCCTATGGTTTCCCGCTCTATTATATAAGGTGCAAGGGTCAGGGCTTCCCGCTGCTCCTCGCCCTCGGCCTTCTCCAGCGAGTTCTCCAGACTCAGCCGCAGGCCCAGAGTGCTCAGCGCCAGCGAGGTGGCCAGTATCCCGCAGAGGATGGCGCTCTTCCGCTTTTTCGCCCCATGAAGCGCAAAACGGACGCTGTCCCGGAGGCCCAGAAGACTGCGGTGCCACTCCCGGGGCGCTGCCTCCGCTTCCTCCGCTCTCCAGGGTGCGCTGTCGGAGAGGAGCTGACCGTTCATAAGGCGCAGGGTGCGGACGCCGGTATCGCGCCGGGGCGCGTCCCCGGTGCAGAAGAGCACCACCAGCCGATCCCGGGCGATGGTCTCGAAGAGGCTCATCAGCTCATCGGCGTTTTCGGCGCTGAGACCCCGGAAGGGCTCGTCGGCCAGAATGGCATCGGGGTCGTTGGAGAGCGCTCTGGCCACGCTCAGGCGGCGGCGCTCATACTCCGTCAGGGCAGAGGGGCAGGCGTTGAGCCTTTCGCCCAGACCCACGCGCTTGAGCAGGGCAAGGGTACGCTTATGGCGCACACCCCGGGCCATACCCGCAAGGCTCATGGGAATCTCCACATTCATGGCCACGGTCTCGCTCTCGAAGAGCTCGTCTCCGCCTATCATAAGTCCCACCGCAGCACTGCGCCAGGAGGCCCAGTCGGCTGCCTTGAAGCCCTTGGTGGATTTTCCGCCGCAGAGAATTTCTCCGTGGGTGCAGCTCTCCAGACCCGAAAGCAGACGCAGCAGCGTGGTCTTGCCGCTGCCGCTCTCGCCCTGCACCACCGCCAGCTCCCTGTCGCGCAGATGGAAGCTGATGCCGTGGAGGGCGCGGACAGTCTCCGTTCCCTGCCTGTATTCCCGACTGACGTTTTTCAGCTCGATCATGGTCTTTGCCCCTTTTGTTGGATTGTGTTTATATTGTAGGCCAAAAAGCGCTGTTGGTCAAGTCTTTCGATTTTTCCCGGTGTTGGTGTATAAGTCTGAGCCCGGTCATTTCTGTCCTGAACAGGTTCCTGTAGGGCTCAGCCTCCCGGACGAGCCGAAACCGAACCATCGGGGAAACGGCGGCTCGTCCGGAGGCCGAGCCCTACACAGCCGCAGCCGAAGCCTGATATGAACTTGAAAGGACTATCGTTTGCGAAAAAGCAGAAAGAAAAATATGCAAAAGCCCTTGCATTTTGCTTTCCTCGCGCTTATACTGGAGACACAATCGAAACGGGGCGCTGGGTATTTCCCGGCTGAGATGCGGCGAAGCGAAGCGGCAGCACCCGAAGAACCTGATACGGATAATGCCGGCGTAGGGATGTGATACCTTCTGAGGAAGGGAATGTGCGTTTGCTGCAAGGGCAGACGCATTTTTTATTTGTTTATGTGAAGAAACCTGAACCTGTTTCAATTTGCTTTTTTCCAAAGGAGGTAATCCCATGCAAAACAGAAATCTCACCCGTACCCTCTGCGAGGGCGCTCTCTTTATGGCAGCGGCTCTGGCGCTGAGCTATCTGAAGATTCCCATCGGGCTGGCGTTCGGCGGCTTCGGCGGCAGCGTGGATCTGGTGATGGTTCCGCTCATTGTCTACGCAGCGCGCCGGGGTGCCGGCTGGGGCACGGTCTGCGGTCTGCTGCTGGGCACGCTCAAGTTCTTTCTGGGCGGAGGCGTGGCCGTCAACTGGCAGAGTATGCTGCTGGACTACGCTCTGGCCTATGCCGCAGTGGGGCTGGGCGGTCTGCTGCGGAAAACGAAGCGCCCGCTCACCTGCGGGGCCGCGCTCGCTTCGCTCTGCCGCTTCGGCATCCACTATCTCAGCGGCGTGACCATTTATGCCCAATATATGCCCGAGGTTTTCATGGAACGCACCATGACCTCACCCGCCGTGTATTCCCTGCTCTACAACGGCTCCTATATGCTGCCTAACACCCTTCTGGCCATCGGCCTCTGCGCCTTTCTTGAAAGGCCCCTGCGCAAATGGATTGATATTTAATTTCCCAACCCCACCCATAAGCGGGTGGGGTTTTTGTCCGGCAAAAAATAATTCTTGCATATTGACACGCTTTCCATTATACTGAGAATTTGTAAAACCATGTACACTTGGAGGTTTCAATATGTCTAATCTTAACGGCAGCGGAAGCGAAAAATCTTCCCTGTCTGATTTTGAAGCGCAGCTGCAGAAGCTCCGCAGCCAGCAGGCGGACGAAGACCTCACGGATCCTGTGCAGAGCGTTGCGGAAGCAAAGCCTCTCCCCGCTCCCGCCGGGGAGGAAAGCACCGTTGCTCCCGTTGAGCAGGAAAGCGTTGTCACTCCCGCCAAGGAGGAGAGTGCTGTAGCTCCCGTCCCGGAAAAAGCTGCAAGCGCAAGCACGGAGCTGCCTGCGAATCCGCCGAAGAACACCGTCCGGAAGGCGAAGCCCCGTCCCGCTCAGTCCGCTTCGACCCAGGAGCCGCAGCGCAAGCGTGCGGAAGGCGGCAGCGGCGAGCAGCGCAAGCGTACGGAGGACGGCAGCGGCGAGCAGCGCAAGAAGCGTCCCGCAACCGCGGCTGCCAAGCCCCAGAAAAAGACCGCCGAGGCCGAAAAGGCTCCCGTGAAGCAGCCCGTCAGGAAAAAGAGCCGCCCCATCGACGAGATTGAGGACGATGACGAATATCTGGAAAAGAAGCGCAATACCCCGGCCAAGGGCTTCTTCCGCTTCCTGGGCCGCACGCTGGTGACGATCCTCGCCACCGCACTGCTGTTGGTGGTAGGGCTGGCTGCCGCCATCATCATTGTTTGCCGGGGCCCCTCTGTCAGCGCCCGAAATCTTTTCGTGAATTCCACCAATGAGACCAGTGCTCTCAAGACTGTGCCCCGCTACTTTCTGCCCAACGATGTGGTAGACTCTATTCTCCACCCCGTGGTGGAGGAGGTGGAGCCCGACAGCTTTGTGGAGCTGGCCACAGAGTCCGAAACCCTTGCAAAAGCCGAGGAGGGCGAGCAGGAGCTGGTGGTGGTGAGCGAAGAGGCCGCCGAGCAGGAGCTGGAGCTCATTGATATCAAGGGCTCCACCTTCAAGGGCAAGATGCTCATCATCCACGACCCCTACAAGGTAAAGCTGGCCGCGCTGGATCAGTTCGGCGAATACGGCATCTACCTGACGGAGTTCATCGAAAAGTACGGTGCCATCGCCGGTACCAACGCCGGCGGCTTCTACGATCCCAACGGCATGGGCAACGGCGGCACCCCCGACGGTCTTGTAATCCGTGACGGCAAGCTGGCCTTCGGCTCCCTCTACAGCCACTATGTGGATGTGATCGGCTTCGACTCCAGCCGCGTGCTCCACGTGGGCGACATGACCGCCCAGGCAGCACTGGATCTGGGCATTGTGGAGGGCATCAGCTTCTCCGCCGGCCCCGTGCTCATTCAGAACGGTGTCAAGCGCACCAATCTGGGCGGCGGCGTGAATCCCCGTACCTGCATCGGTCAGCGCGCCGACGGCGCGATTATTCTGGTGGTGCTGGAGGGTCGTCACCCCGATTCTCTGGGTGCCACCTATGACGACATCGCCGATCTCATGGAGGAGTACGGCGCTGTGAACGCCGCCAATCTGGACGGCGGCTCTTCCTCCACCATGGTCTATAACGGTGAGCAGATCACCAAGGGCTCCAACATTGTGGGTACCCGCCGGATCGCTACTGCCATTCTGGTTCTGCCCTGAGGAGGTTTATCATGCGGAAAAACAAGGAAATTGAAGATATGGAGCTGGAGCTGGAGCCCAAGAAGCCCCGCAACCGCTTCAAAAAGGGTCTGATTATCTATCTGGTGATTCTGGCTCTGATTCTCGCCGGTGCCAATGTGGTGCTGTGGAACTTCCTGGCGGGCTATCAGGCCGATCAGGACGCCAAGGCGCTGGAGGCCGCTCAGCTGGCTGAACAGAAAGCCCATGAAAAAGCCGTTTACCGGGCTCCTCAGCTCTGCTTTGAGGAGTTTATGGCCGGTGCCGACGCCGAATACTGGACGGGCGAATGGTTCACCGCCCACCCCGACTCTCTGGATGTCCGCGAGCAGGTGCTGGAGGAGTTTGAAAAGCTCTTCTGCAGCGAGGACACCGTATGCTACAAGGCTAAGGACTTCAACGCCGCTTCCCCGGTCTATGTGATCAAGAACGGCGATATGGAGCTTGCCAGCGTTTCTCTGCGTGGCAGTGAGCTGAACTGGAACATCAAGGACGTTTCCATTGAGCTGGTGGGCAAGGAAAGTGCCTCCCTCGAGGTGGTCAGCGGCTGCACCGTTTTCTGCAACGGTAAGGAGCTGAGCAGCGAAAATATCGAGCAGACCCGCACCTACTTTGACATGGAAGACCTCTCCGCTTCGCTCAAAAACCCCGTGACCTGGTCCACCTACACGGTGGAGGGACTGCTCTTCCCCCCCGAGCTCACCGCTGAGGCTCCCGCCGACAAGACCCTCGTCACCGACGAGAGCGGCCGCATGAGCTATATGCTCTCCGCCGACGCCGCTGCGGCGTATCAGAAGCAGGGCGAGGAAATGGTCAGGACGCTGCTGCGCTACTATATGCTGGGCAACAACAACACCGCCGTGAACATGAACGCCGTGCTTTCTCTGCTGGTCAACGGCTCCCCTGCCTACAAGCTGGTATCCGAGTCCTACAACGGCGTGATCTGGGACAGCAGCTATCCCAACGCCACCTATGAGGCCACCGCCGGCGATGTGGTCATCTGGGCTGACAACTGCCTGAGCATGGATGTGGTCTATCACTCCGAGGGCACCCTTAACGGCGTAACCAATGTGGCCGACGGTACCTATCGGCTCTATTTCCTTGACAGCGGCAGCGGCTACGGTATCTGCGCCTTTACCCGGCTCTGAGCTGCACTCATCAAAAAATCCCTTATAAACGAGGCATTTCAATGAATATTACCGCAATCGTCCCCTCTCTCAATCCCGATGAAAAGCTCATGCAGGTGGTGGAAGGTCTTCTGCGCGTGGGCTTCACCGACATCATTCTGGTCAACGACGGCAGCAATGCAGCGCATCTGGAGCCCTTCGAGACCGCCGCGGAGTACCCGGAGGTCACCGTTCTCACCCACGAGGTGAACAAGGGCAAGGGCCGCGCCATGAAGACCGCCTTTGCCTGGTGTCTGGAAAACCGCCCGAACATCGACGGCGTTGTCACCGCCGACGGTGACAACCAGCATCGCGCCGAGGATATTCTCCGCTGCGCCCAGGCCGTCACCGACGACAACGACAGAATGTGGCTGGGTGTCCGTGACTTCTCTCTGGAGCATGTGCCCGCCCGCAGCCGCTTCGGCAACACCCTTACCCGCAACATCATGCGCATCTTCGGCGGCGTGTCCGTTTCCGACACCCAGACCGGTCTCCGGGCGATCCCCTACAAGTTTCTGCCCTTTATGACCACCATAGACGGCGAGCGCTACGAATACGAGACCGAGCAGCTGATGGCTCTCCACGATCACGGCTGGGACATCGGCGAGGTGGTCATCGAAACCGTTTACATCGATGAAAACCAGACCAGCCACTTCCACCCCATCCGGGACTCCTGGAAAATCTACAAACTCATCTTCCGCCATGCCTTTCGCAGGCTGGGTCAGCTGATCCGCTTCTCTGCCAGCTCTCTGCTGGCGGTGCTGGTGGATCAGGGTCTCTTTGCCCTGCTCAACGCTTTCCTGCTCACGGGGCTGGAGCCCGGTACGCGGCAGCTCATCGCCACGCTGACCGGTCGTATCGTCTCCTCCGTGATCAACTATAGCTGCAACAAGCGTCTGGTCTTCAAAAATGCCCAGTGCAAGGGCTCACTGCTGCGCTATACCATACTCTGCGGCATTCAGACGGTTCTCTCCTTCGGTATGCTCCGCGGTCTCACGGCCCTGCTTCACACCAGCGGTCTGCAGGATAATCTGGTAAAGATGTTTGTGGATGTGCTGCTCTTCTTCATGAGCTACCGTTTCCAGAAAAAGTGGGTCTTCCCTGATTGCAACAGAATATGAAAAAGTCAAAAGCCCTCGCCCTGGGTCTGGGCGCGACCGCGCTCTCCCTCTCTCTCGCCGAAGTGTGGAAGCTCTCCCGTTCCCTCGGCTCTCTTCACCGGGTGGATGAGCAGGGGGCACTCTACTACGCTGAATACCGGGGCAACTACTACGACCCGCTCCTGCGGCTTCCTTCCCGCATCATGGGCAGCGGCGGCTGCTCCGCCTTCTATTGCCGGGATGAGCAGGGCGAGCTTCTGAGCTGCCGCAACTACGATCTGCCCCACAGGGATAAAAGCGGCTCCTTTACCGGGCTGAATGTGGTGCTGCGCTGCAGACCCCGAAAGGGCTATGCCTCTCTGGGTGTGGCCGATGCCGCGTGGCTCTCCATGCTGAAGCTGCCCTATACCATGGGTGCGCTGGACGAGGGAAAGGTCTGCCGGATTCCGGCGGCGCTGCTGCCCTGGCTGACCATGGACGGCATCAACGAGAAGGGGCTGTGCCTTTCCATTCACGCCCTGGATCTCAAAGCCGGCGAAGCGCCCGTAAACCAGCAGGTTGAGGGACGCGAGACGATGAGCGTCAACGAGCTGCTGCGCTTCGGTCTGGATGAATGCGCCAATGTGGAGGAGTTCCTCGCCCTGGCCGACAGCGTGAACCTCCACCATCTGCTCCATGCCGATTTCCACATCTTCGCCGCCGATGCCACGGGCAGAGCCGTTGTTCTGGAGTGGCGCTGCAACGAGCTCTATGTGACCGCTCAGGATGCCGTTACCAACTTCTATGTCTGCTCCGACGACGGCTGCGACTCCTATCGGAAAGGAAAGCTGAAGGAGCGTTTCACCCCGCCTCCCGCCACCGCGCGGAGCTATCACTACGGCTACGGTCACGGCTACGGCCGCTTCTATGCTCTGGCCGAAGCGCTCTCCGCCCACGGAAGCCGCGAGGAGGAGCTGGCGGTGTTCACCACCGAGGAGGCCGCCGAGCTGCTCAGCGCCGTCTCTCAGCGCTTCAATGCCGCTGATCTGACCTCTGCCACCCAGTACAGCGCCATCTACCACCACGGCAGGCTCTCGCTGGATATCTTCTCCATGCGGGATTACGGGAAAATGTACAGTTTTACATTGAATTGACGAATAACAGGCTCGCAATGCTTATCCCTATGGGGGAGCGCAGACGGCTCGTCCGGAGGCCGAGCCCTACAGCGGGTAAACGGGCTCGCAATGCTCGCCCCTACGGGGTGAAGGCGTTGCGGGCCTGTTTTTGTTTTTTGGTTTTTTCTGAAATTTGTGCTTGTCTAAATTCTTTTCCGTGGTATAATATAGGTTAATTTACAAAAAAATCAAAGCGAATATACAGGAGGACAATGCTCATGGCTTACTACTATCCCGAGCCTTCTCACACCTTCAGCGAATACCTGCTGGTTCCCGGCTACACCTCCGAGGAGGACACGCCCCAGAATGTCTCTCTCCGTACCCCTCTGGTGAAGTACCGCAAGGGGCAGGAGGAATGCCCCATCATGCTCAACATTCCTCTGGTCTCCGCCATCATGCAGTCGGTTTCCGATGACCGCATGGCCATCGCGCTGGCCAAGGAGGGCGGTATGTCCTTCATTTTCGGCTCCCAGAGCATCGAGGACGAGGCTGCCATGGTGCGCCGGGTCAAGAGCTTCAAAGCCGGCTTCGTGGTCAGCGGCTCCAACCTTACCCCCTTTGCCACGCTGGCCGATGTGGTGGAGCTCAAGGAGCGCAACGGCTTCTCCACCATCGCCATCACCGAGGATGCCACCCCCAACGGCAAGCTGCTGGGCATAGTCTCCAGCCGTGACTACCGCACCAGCCGCATGAGTCTGGACACCCCCGTGTCCGCCTTCATGACCCCCCGGGACAAGCTGGTCACCGCGCCTCTGGGCACCAGCCTGAAGGACGCCAACGACATCATCTGGGATCACAAGCTCAACTCTCTTCCCATCGTGGACGAGAACGACCACCTCTGCTACTTCGTTTTCCGCAAGGACTACTCCGAGCACAAGGACTTCCCTCTTGGTCTGCAGGACGAGCAGAAGCGCTATATGGTGGGTGCCGGCATCAACTCCCGGGACTACGCCGAGCGCGTGCCCGCTCTGGTGGAGGCCGGTGTGGACTGCGTGTGCATCGACTCCTCCGAGGGTCACTCCGTCTGGCAGAAGCGCACCATCGACTGGATCCGCGAGCACTACGGCGAGAGCGTGAAGATCGGCGCGGGCAACGTGGTTGACCGCGAGGGCTTCCTTTTCCTGGCCGAGGCCGGCGCCGACTTCGTGAAGGTCGGTATCGGCGGCGGTTCCATCTGCATCACCCGCGAGACCAAGGGCATAGGCCGCGGACAGGCCACCTCCCTCATCGAGGTTGCCGCTGCCCGCGACGAATACTTTGAAAAGACCGGCGTGTACGTGCCCATCTGCTCCGACGGCGGCATCGTCCACGACTACCACATGACCCTGGCTCTGGCCATGGGCGCCGACTTCCTGATGATGGGCCGCTACTTCGCCCGCTTCGATGAGAGCCCCACTCCCAAGCTGCTGGTCAACGGCGTGTACGTGAAGGAATACTGGGGCGAGGGCTCCAACCGCGCCCGCAACTGGCAGCGCTATGACACCGGCGGAAAGAACTCTCTGGCCTTTGAGGAGGGCGTTGACTCCTATGTCACCTACGCCGGCTCTCTCCACGACAATGTGGAACGTTCCCTCTACAAGGTCAAGTCCACCATGACCAATGTGGGCGTGATCAACATCCCCGATCTCCAGAAGGAAGCCCGTCTGACGCTGGTCTCCGCCGTTTCCATCGTGGAGGGCGGCTATCACGATGTTACGCTGCACACCACTACCAGCCAGCAATAAAACGCTTTGCCCTTCGGGCGCGAAAACACTGCGAGGCTTTTATCTTACTATCCGGGAGGCTTGCCCATGAGCTATAAAACCGACATTGAAATCGCCCAGGCCAATACCATGCGTCCCATCTCCGAAATTGCCGAGCTTTGCGGCATCGACGAGGCTTATGTGGAGCAGTACGGCAAATACAAGGCCAAGATCGACCCGGCCTATATGCGTCAGAGCACGCGGAAGGACGGCAAGCTGATCCTTGTCACCGCCATCTCCCCCACCCCCGCCGGCGAAGGCAAGACCACCACCTCCGTGGGTCTGGCTGACGGTCTGCGGCGCATCGGCAAAAACGCCGTGGCTGCCCTGCGGGAGCCTTCGCTGGGGCCTGTGTTCGGCATCAAGGGCGGCGCTGCCGGCGGCGGCTATGCCCAGGTGGTGCCCATGGAGGACCTGAACCTCCACTTTACCGGCGATTTCCACGCCATCGGTGCGGCCAATAATCTGCTGGCGGCCATGCTGGACAACCACATTCTCAAGGGCAACGCTCTGGGCATCGACCCCAATCAGGTCACATGGAAACGCGCCGTGGACATGAACGACCGCCAGCTCCGCTTTATCGTGGACGGTCTGGGCGGCAAGAGCAACGGCGTGGCCCGGGAGGACGGCTTTGACATCACCGTGGCCAGCGAGATTATGGCGATCTTCTGTCTCAGCGAGGATATGGCCGATCTGAAGCGCCGTCTGGCGCGCACCGTGGTGGCCTACACCTATGAGGGCAAGCCCGTCACCGCCGGGGACCTGAAGGCCGTGGGTGCCATGGCCGCCCTGCTGAAGGATGCAATCAAGCCCAATCTGGTGCAGACCCTGGAGCATACCCCTGTGTTCATCCACGGCGGCCCCTTCGGTAACATCGCCCACGGCTGCAACTCCGTCATCGCCACCCGCATGGCGCTCAAAACCGGCGACTATGTGGTCACGGAGGCCGGCTTCGGCGCTGATCTGGGTGCGGAGAAGTTCTTAGACATCAAGTGCCGCTCTGCCGGTCTCAAGCCCGACGCCGTGGTCATGGTAGCCACCGTCCGCTCTCTGAAGCACCACGGCGGTGCTTCTCTCAAAGAGCTGGACAAGCCCGATCTGGCGGCACTGGACCGGGGCATTCCCAACCTGCTGCGCCATGTGAGCAACATCAAGGACGTATACGGTCTGCCCTGTGTGGTGGCCATCAACGCCTTCCCCAGCGACACTGCCGAGGAGCTGGCTCTCCTAGAGGAGCGCTGCAGGGAGCTGGGCGTGAAGGTCGCGCTCAGTGAGGTCTGGGCCAAGGGCGGCGAGGGCGGCATGGCGCTGGCCGAGGAGCTTGTACGCCTCTGCGAGCAGCCCAAGGCCTTCCGCTTTGCCTATGAGTGTGAGAACAACACCATCGAGGAGCGGCTGCTGACCCTCTGCCGGAATGTGTACCGGGCCGACGATGTACTGCTGACCCCCGATGCGAAAAAGCAGGCGGCGCGGCTGGAGAAGCTGGGCTTCGGACACCTGCCTCTCTGCGTCAGCAAGACCCAGTATTCCTTCTCCGACGATCCCGCCCTGCTGGGCGCACCCAAAAACTTCATCATCACCGTCCGTCAGCTGAAGGTCAGCGCCGGTGCCGGCTTTGTGGTGGCTCTCACGGGCGACATCATGACCATGCCCGGTCTGCCCAAGCACCCCGCCGCCGAATGCATTGATGTGGACGATGTGACAGGAAAAATCACGGGATTATTTTAGTTCATCAAAACGCTCTCGGCTCCCCTGTTCCCGTAGGGAATGGGGGAGCTGCCGCAAAGCGGCTGAGGGGGCGAGCGTATCGATTTCCCCCTCTCCCCCCTCTGCTTCGCCGACAGGGGAGGCAAGGGAAATGCGCACAACAACGGGGCTGCGTGAATCAGTGAAAGCACTTATTTGTGCAAATCGCTGCTTTTCACGCAGCCCCGTGATTTTTATCAAATTATTTATAGGAAATTACTTACAATTTGGCGTCTCCCGTAAAATTGCCGGTTGAAATTCTGCGAAATTGCTGGTAAAATGTCAGATGAATACGAATACTTTTTCACAATCATACGCTGGAGGAACCAACATGGAACAGAACCAATACTACAGCGAATACTGCTTCAAGGATTTTCGGGAGCTCATCGACCATTCCGCCGTTACTTTCGGAAAAAAGCCTGCCTTTGAGCTGAAAAATGCCGATAATACCTTCACCTTTATCTCGTACGAGGAGCTGCGTCTCCGTTTCTATCGCCTGTGCAACATTTTCCTCGCTGCCGGTCTCAGCGAAAAGCCCATTGCCGTCAGCGGCAGCAACTGCTTTAGCTGGGTACTGAGCTATCTCGCCGCCGCCACCGTGGGCATTGCCGTGCCCATCGACAAAGAGCTCCACGCCGACGACTGCCGGGACTTTCTGGCGCTGGCCGAGTGCGCCGCCGTCTGCGCCGACAGCAAGCGGCTGAAAGGTCTGGAGGAGAGCGGGCTTTCGATCCCCTGCTACGACTTTGATGAGGTCTTCGCCCTCACGGCTGAAGGCGACGCCAGCCCCCAGGGTGCATGGCAGCGCTCCATCCCCGCGGACGAGATGCAGGTTCTGCTCTTCACCTCCGGCACCACCGGCTCCAGCAAGGGCGTGTGCCTGTCCCAGTTCAATATCCTCTCCGATATTTATTCCACCGTTCAGGCCGTGAAGATCACCGACGAGGACAAGACCCTCTCGATCCTCCCCCTGCACCACACCTATGAATGCACACTTAACTGCCTGCTGCTGCTCTCCAAGGGTTGCTGCATCAGCTACTGCGGCGGTCTGACCCGGATTCAGAAGGATCTGCTGCTCTACTCCCCCACCCTGCTGGTGGTGGTGCCCGCTCTGCTGGCCATGCTCTCCCGCCGTCTGAGAAAGCTCGTTGCGGCGGAGCTGCCCGAAAAGTACAAGAACCTCTTTGAGGAAAACAGCTTCGGTGCCGGTATGGAGCAGCTGCCCTTTATCCTCCGCAAGCTGGTTCGCGCCAAGGTTCGCAAGGCGCTGGGCGGCAAGCTGCGTCTCTTCATCGTGGGTGCCGCGGCTCTGGACACCGATCTGGTGAAGGATTTCGAGGCGCTGGGCATCCGTACGCTCCAGGGCTACGGCCTCACCGAGTGCGCTCCCCTTCTGGCCGGTAACAGCGACTTCTTCCTGAACCCCAACTCCACCGGCATCGCCATGCCCGACATTGAGGTCAGAATCGACGCACCCAACGAAGAGGGCATCGGCGAGATCATCGCCAGGGGCAACAACATCATGCTGGGCTACTACAAGGATCAGGAGGCCACAGACGCCGTTCTGCAGGACGGTTGGTTCCACACCGGCGATCTGGGCCGCATGGACGAGGAGGGCGCCCTCTATATCACCGGCCGCCTAAAGAATGTGATCGTCACCTCCAACGGCAAGAACATCTACCCCGAGGAGCTGGAGAGCCGTCTCAGCGCCCACGAGGAGATTGCCGAGGTGCTGGTGCTCCCCGACAACACCACCGGGGAGGAGAGCATCAAGGCCAAGATTCTGCCGAATCTGGACTATATCACCGAGCGGCTGGGTCGTCTGCCCAGCAAGGAGGATATCACCGAGGAGATTCAGAAGGCCATTACCGAGGTCAACAAGCTCATTCCCCAGTACAAGCACATCAAGGTGGTAGAAATCCTCTCCAGCGCTCTGGAAAAGACCACCACCCAGAAGATCAAGCGCTTCGGCAAAAATACGAAGTAATACGAACCCCTGATAGAAATCAGGCAATCTTTGTCTTCTTATCAGGGATTTGTATAAATTCAGATTCTGAACGAAAGCAGAACCGTTTTTGGCGGTTCTGCTTTTTTTGCCAATTATTCTTCCAGATTCCGCCACTATTTTTGTGCATCCCGCCTCTTTTCTTGACAGAAAATGTCTGCTACAATTATATTGCGCGAGAATGGCGTATTGATGTATTTTCAACAATTCCGGCACGGGGATCCGTGACCTTATTCATAAAAAGCTGCCTCTTTTATAAAAATTTACCAAGAAAGGGATGCATAAGCCTTGGATATTTTCTCTGTAATCTCCATGGTCGGCGGTCTGGCGCTCTTCCTCTACGGTATGCGCATCATGGGCGAAGCGCTGCAGCGCGGCTCCTCTGATGCCCTCAAGCGTGCCATGGAAAAGGTAACCAACAGCCCCTTCACCGGCTTTCTGCTGGGCATGGGCGTAACCGCCGTTATTCAGAGCTCCACCGCTACCATCGTCATTACCTCGGGTCTTGTGGGCGCGGGCATTATCTCGCTGCACCAGACGCTGGGCATCATCATGGGCGCCAATGTGGGCACCACCATGACCGGTCAGATTATCCGTCTGCTGGACATCAACGCTGATGCCGCCCGCTGGCTTCAGTTCTTCAAGCCCTCCACCCTCGCTCCCATCGCCGCCGTGGTCGGCATTCTGCTGATCATGGCCTTCCGCTTCAAATCCTCCGACAATATCGGCACCATCTGCATGGGCTTCGGTATCCTCTTCACCGGCCTTCTGAACATGACCGCCGCCGTGTCGCCTCTGAGCACCTCGCCCGTTTTCTCCGAGCTCTTCCTGAAGCTCTCCGAGCAGCCGGTGCTGGGCTTTCTGGCCGGCTGGGCCGTGGCCATGACGCTGCAATCGTCCTCGGCCACCATCGGTATTTTGCAGGCCCTGACCATAACGGGGCAGCTGAGCTTCAGCTCCATCTACTCCATCATCATCGGCATCTATCTGGGCGATGCGGCTACCACCGCCATCGTCTGTTCCATCGGTGCCAAGGCCAATGCCAAGCGTACCGGCATGGTGCAGGTGCTCTTCAACATCTCCGAGGCATTTCTGGTACTGGGCGGCGTGACCATCCTGCGGCGCTTCGGTGTGTTCGATGCCATCTGGAGCAAGCCCATCACCTCCGGCGGTATTGCCAACACCCACACCATCTTCAATCTCATCTGCGCACTGATCCTGCTGCCCGTGTGCTCTGTGTTTGAAAAGATTGCCTGCAAGGTCATCAAGGACGACCCCGTGAAGGCAAAGAAGTCCGATGCCGAGCTGGAGAAGCTGGACAAGGCGCTGCTGGACTCCCCTGCGCTGGCGCTGGATGCCATCAAGCGGGTGATCATGACCATGGCCGGCATGGCCTGCGCCAATGCCAGAGCCGCCATGAACCTGCTGCAGGACTATAACGCCGACACCATTGCCCTCATTCAGGAGGATGAGGATACCATCGATGATCTGGCCGACAACACCAGTGCGTACATCGTCAGGCTCGCCCCCAATCTGGACGGCGAGGAGAGTGAGAAGCTCAGCTACTACATCCAGTGTCTCAGCGAGTTTGAACGCATAGGCGATCTGGCCGTGAACCTCTCCGAGAGCGCCACGGAGCGGAAGAACAAGGGCGTTGAGTTCTCTCCCCATGCTGCCGCAGAGCTGACCCTGATGGGCGAAGCGCTCAATGCGATCATGGATAACACCCTCAGGACCTTCAGCAGTCAGACCAAGGAGGATGCCCTCCACGTGGAGCCCATCGAAGAGGTCATTGACGATCTGGTAGATACTCTGCGCAACCAGCACGTCCGCAGACTGCGGGAGGGTGAGTGCAACATCGATGCCGGTTTTGTGTTCCTCGACAGTCTTACCAATATCGAGCGCATCGCCGACCAGTGCTCCAATGTGGGTGTGCACACCGTCTCCCTGCTGGATCACCACACGGCTGAAACCGAGCACAACTACATCGCCCAGCTCCATGAGGGCAAGGACGAGGTCTTCAATGCCGAGTTCAAAGCCATCCACGCCGAATACTTTGCCCGCCTTGGCAAATAAAAGATGAAAATGCCCCTGCAAAACGAAAGGGTTTTGCAGGGGCATTTCTTTATCCTAAGAGCATTCTGTCGTTGTCCAGCGCTGCGCCGCTGAGGGCGCGGAAGCGCTCCAGCAGGTCGCTGACACCCATACCCTTCCGCTCTTCGCCGGACACATCCATAAGGATGCCGCCCTGATGAAGCATCAGGGTGCGGCTACCCAGGTCCAGCGCCGACTGCATATTGTGGGTAATCATCAGGCAGGTGAGCCGATTTTCCCGGATAACAGTCTCGGTCAGCGAGAGCACCTTTTCCGCGGTACCGGGGTCCAGCGCCGCCGTGTGCTCATCCAGCAGGAGGAGGCGGGGCGGCACGATTGTGGCCATCAGCAGGGTCAGTGCCTGACGCTGGCCGCCGGAGAGCAGTCCCACCTGCGCGTCCAGCCGGTTTTCCAGCCCCATGTCCAGAGCGCGGAGCTTTTCCCGGAAGAACTCCCGGTCGGCCCTGGTGATGTGGGAGAACCAGCCGCCGCGTTTGGCGGCCATGGCCAGATTTTCCTCGATGCTCATGCCCGGGCAGGTGCCCAGCATGGGGTCCTGAAAAATACGGCCAATCTCCCTGGCCCGCTCATGGGCAGGAGCAAAGGTAATGTCCTTGCCGTCCAGCGTGATTTTGCCGCTGTCGGTGAAGAAGCTGCCGGCAATGGCATTGAAGAGGGTGGACTTGCCCGCGCCGTTGGCGCCGATGATGGTCACATACTCCCCAGCCTCCACGCTGAGGGAGAAGTCCGAGAGGGCGCACTTTTCGTTCTGGGTGCCGGAGTTAAAGGTTTTGGAGATGTGTTCCAGCTTGAGCATCAGGCTTCCCCCTTTCTGTGGGCGCGGCGGCGCTTCCACAGGGGAAGCTGGGTGCGGATATAGGGCAGCGCCAGACACAGCGCCACAATCACAGAGGAGACCAGCTTCAGCATGAAGGCAGGCATATGCAGCCGCAGAGCCAGCGCATAGATGAGCCGGAAGATGATGGCACCGGCCACAGCTCCCAGCGCTCTGGCGGTCATGCCGCCCTTGCTGACAAGGGTGCCGCCGATAAGCAGGGCTGCCAGGGCAATGGTCACCATGCCGCTGCCCAGATTGATATCCACCGCCTTCTGGGACTGAGCCAGCAGGCAGCCGGAGAGGGCCGTGAGCGCATTGGAGGCGCAGAGTCCCACCGTGGTGGTAAAGGAAGGGTTGATGGAAGAGGCGCGGACGCAGTCGGGGTTGTTGCCCGTGGCGCGGATGGCCAGACCCAGCCGGGTACGCAGGAAGAGCAGCAGCGCCGTCAGCGCCAGCAGCACGAAAACAAGCGCCGTCAGCAGCCTGTACTGCTCGGAGAGGACTGTACCCTCCAGCAGATCCTTTACGAAGCTGAACACGGTTTCGGTCTTGTTCATGTTCAGCATACTGGCACCGCCCATGAGGGCGATGTTCACGCTATAGAGACCCGTATTCACGATGATGCCCGCAAGCAGACTGTTGAGACCGCAGCGGGTCTGGAGCAGCGCCACCACAAAGCCGGAGCACACGCCCGCAGCCATGGCCGCCAGCAGGGAGAGACCGGGATGGCCCGCAATGGCCACCACCGCGCCCACCACCGCACCCAGCGTAAAGCAGCCGTCGGTGGAGAGGTCGCAGACATTGAGCATCTTATAGCTCAGGAAGAGGGCCAGTGTGGTCAGAGCGCACAGCAGGCCCAGCTCCAGAGCCGTTTGCATCAGATTCAGCAGCATGAAAATTTATCCTCGGTTCAATTAAAGCTTTCGGCGGTGGTAATGGGCTGCACGGCGCTGCAATAATCGCCGTAGGCAGCGGCGAGGGTGTCGTAGTCCAGCCCCAGCAGAGCGCAGACCTCGGTGTTCACGGTGGCGATGCCGTTATCGAAGGTTCGGACGGGCGTGGTGGCTGCCTTGGCGCCGTTGAGGATTTCCATGACCAGCGCGGCGGTCTCCTGTCCCAGCAGGGCGTAGTTCACGCCGTAGCCCAGCAGAGCGCCGTTGAGGGCGAAAGAGTCGGCGCCGGCGAAGTGGGGGACGCCGGAGTCGGCCAGCTTCTCGTAGATGGCCAGTTCAGCGGTCATGACGGTATTGTCGGTGGGGGTGAAGACCGCATCGCAGCCATCGGCGATGAGGGCATCCACGGCCAGCAGCAGCTCATCGGTGGTGGTGCCGGTATAGTCGGCAAAGGCGATGCCGCGTCCGCTCAGAACCTCCTTGGCGGAGGCAATGGCTGCGGTGGAGGAGTCCTGCCCAAGATCGTAGAGAAGAGCCACCTTCTCGCAGTCCTTCACGGTGGCCGTGAGGAGATTGATGAGAGCCTCTGCGTTGAGGCCGTCAGAGGTGCCGGTAATGTTGCCGCCGGGGGCTGCCATGGTCTCCACCAGTCCCGCACCCACAGGGTCGCTGACGGCGGCAAAGACCACGGGAATATCGCTGCCCTCGGCGAGCGCCTGCATACGCACGGCCACGGGCGTGGCCACACCCACCATCACATCCACCTTCTCGGCGATGAAGTTGGAGATGATCTGCTCCATGAGCGCCGCATCGGCATTGGCGTTCTGCTCCAGAATCTCCACTTTGATGCCCTTTGCCTCGGCAGCGGCTTGGATGCCGGACTTGACATTCTCCACGATCTGATCCAGCGAGGCATCGGAAACATAGTTGCAGATGCCGATGGTGTAGTCGGCCTTCTTCTCACTGCCACCGCAGGCGCTGAGTCCCAGCAGAAGCGTGAGCGTCAGCACAAGGGCTGCGATTTTTCTGATGTTTTTCATAGTTTTTTCCTTCCCTTTCCTGCAAATAAAAAAGCCCCCGCCCCAACTATGGGACAAGAGCAATACTCCTGCGATACCACCCAAATTGACCTGCGGACAAGCCGCAAATCCACTCGCTTTCTGCGTACCGTCATACACAGCCCTGGGATAACGGGCGGGTTCCCGTCGGCCGCTACTGAGGCAATACTGCCCGTTCAGACCGCCCTCAAAAGTCCATTCGCCAAGCCCTCCTGCGCCGTGATCCCACCACCCACAGCTCTCTGCGGCAGAAGTCAGTGCCTGACTACTACTCTTTCTCAAAGGTTTTTGCTTTAATGTAGTGCATTATAGGGGAAAAGCGCAGGTTTGTCAAGCCTTTTTTCTGGGAATTGGGGACGGTTCTCAATTCCCAAAGTGGGAAACGAGAACCGTCCCCAATTCCCATTCAGTCTTCATGGTGGCGCTTCAGGAGGGTGTTGTACTCGCTGCGATCGATGATTCCGGATGCCAGAAAGCCGTCCAGCTGCTTTTTCCAGTGGGTGGAGCCGTCATCCTCGCAGAGCTCCGCGCTGTTGTCGTTCTGCAGGCGGTCGTGGGAATGGAGCTGCGCTTTGGTGCCGCCTGCTTTCAGCAGACCCTTTTTGGCCGCAATGGCAAAAATACCCACCGGCACCGCAATCGCCAGAACCACCAGCAGCGGGAGCAGGAGCACCTCCGCCTCCCCGCTTTGCAGCAGGGTGCGCACAAGGTTCACGGACAGGATAGACACAAAGAAAACCAGACCGCCCAGGCGTTTTTTTGTATCTTTATTCTTCTGCTGATTCTGCATGAGCTTCTCCTCCCGGCGTTTTTCCTCATTGTATGTCATCCTGCCCGGTTTGTAAAGGTTTTATTTGAGCTTTTCGTAATCCCGTATCTTATCCAGAAAGCGCTGACCGTAGCGCTTGGCTTTCACCAGTCCCACGCCGTTGACCTCCAGCAGCTCCTCCATGGTATGGGGGCTTCTGGCAGCCATATCGCTCAGCGCGGCATTGCTGAAGATGATATAGGGCGGCACCTTTTCCTCTCCGGCAATCTGTGTCCGCAGACCCCGGAGCCACTCGAAAAGGACTGCATCGCTCTCCGGCGCGGCAAGGGGCTTCGTCGGCTTCGGCAGGGGCTTCGGTTCCTCTCTCAGCGTCATCTCCACCCGTTTGCCGGAAAAGAGCACTGCCTTTGCGCTCTCGCCCGTTTCAAGGGCGTGATAGGCATTGGTTTTCAGGTAGCCCTGGAAACTCAGCTCATCGATCAGCGTGCGGACCTCCCTGGCGCCGAGGGAGCGCAGCAGACCGTAGGTGCTCAGCTCGTGGAGCCGCAGCTCCTCCACCCGCCCGCCGGAGACGCCCCGCAGGGTATCTGCCAGCAGGGTCGCGCCCACGGCAAAGCCCGCTTTGTCCTGAATGCGCCGAACGCAGGAGAGGATCATCTGCGCCTCCCGGGTAATATCCGCGGTTCGGAAGCTGCTTTTGCAGTTACTGCAGTTTGTGCAATGCTCGGCGTGCTGCTGGCCGAAATAGTCCAGCAGCATCCCCCGCAGGCAGAGGGGCGCCGTGGCATAGCGGATCATGCTGTCCAGCCGCGAAAGCTCCGCCTTTTCGTTCTGCGCCCGCTCCTCCTCTGTGAGCTCCTCGTGGCCGCTGTTGGCAATGAGCATTTTTGCGGTGGCAATGTCGGACTTTTTGAAGAGGAGGATGCACTCGGCAGCTTCTCCGTCCCGTCCCGCTCTTCCCGCTTCCTGATAGTAAGCCTCGATGCTCTTGGGCATATTATTGTGGATCACATAGCTCACATTGGACTTGTCTATGCCCATGCCAAAGGCATTGGTGGCAAACATGATCCGCTTGCGATCGTAAAGAAAGTCCTCCTGATTCTCAGAGCGCTCCTGCTCGGAAAGCCCCGCATGATAGCGGGTGGCCGGAAATCCCGCTTTCCGGGCTGCCTCGCACAGTCGCTCCACATCCTTGCGGGTGGCGCAGTAGACGATGCCGCTTTTGTTTTTTCTTCCCTCCAGAAGCGCAAAGAGCGTTTTTCTGCGCTCGGCGGGACTGCGGACTTCAAAATAGAGATTGGGTCGGTCAAAGCCCGTCACCACGGTTTCGGGCGTACGGAGACCCAGCCGTGTTACTATATCCTCCCGCACCTGCGCCGTGGCCGTGGCAGTGAAGGCCGCAAGGGTGGGGCGGTGGGACAGGCGGGCAATATAATCGCCGATCTTCAGATAGCTGGGGCGGAAGTCCTGCCCCCATTGGGAGATGCAGTGCGCCTCGTCCACGGCCAGAAGAGGAATATCCAGCTCCCGGCTCAGCGCCGCAAAGCGCTCCTCCACCAGCCGCTCCGGCGCCACATAAAGGATTTTATATGCACCCGCTCTGAGATTCGCATAAAGCCTGCTGATTTGCGCAGCGTTCAGGCTGCTGTTGAGATAGGCAGCGGGAATCCCGGCTGTGCCCAGAGACATGACCTGATCCTTCATCAGCGAGATCAGCGGGGAAACCACCAGCGTCAGTCCCGGCAGCAGCAGTGCCGGAAGCTGATAGCAGATGCTCTTCCCGCCGCCGGTGGGCATCACGCCCAGCACATCTCTGCCGGAGAGCAGACTGTCCACCAGCGTTTCCTGGCCGGGGCGAAAGCCGCTGTGGCCAAAGTATGTACGCAGGACTTCAAGCTTATCCATGCTCCGCCCCTTATTCCTTCTCGTTGAGCAGTTGGGCCAGCGTGGGCTCGGCCCAGGAGTAGTTGCTCATATAGTAGCCCTTGAAGCTGTCGCTCTCGCTCCGGTGGGCCAGATAGTCGTAGAGATCGCAGCTCACCCGCTCCGGCACCAGACGGCGGCTGCCGTTGCGGTTCTCGATGATATCACCGATGCCGTACTGTTCCAGCGTATCCTTCAGGCGCATGGCCACCTTTCTGTAGCGGCTGAGGGTCAGGCGGTCGGCGCTCTCATCCTCCCACAGGTAGCTGACGGCCTCCGCAGAGGTCACGAAGCCCCCCTGTCGATCCACCAGCAGCGCCAGCAGCTCCTTGGACTTGGCATGGTTGAAGGCCAGCGCCTTCCCATCGATGAAAATGTCAAAAAAGCCGAAGGTGCGAATCCGGACGCGGCACTCCGTCTTCTTCTCCGGGCTCGTCCACTCCTCTAAAAGCGCCGTATATACCCCGTCCGCCTCCAGCCGGATGAGTCCACGGAGGCGCAGTGTGGACATATCCGAGCGCAGAAAGCTCAAGCTCACTCTGCAGGGCCTGCCTCCCGGCTCCAGCCCATCCAGCGCGGAGAAGAGCGCATCGTGCTCATTCCAGGGGATCAGCCGCAGGAGCTCCCGGAACGCTGAGGGATTTTCCTGCTCCAGTCCCAGGAGCGTTCCCAGATTGGAGCAGTGCTCCGTCAGGGGAAGTGTGTCTTCTCCGCGACGAAATCGAAGCCATGTGGTGATTATGTCTCTCTTTTCCGTGGTACTCATCCCCTTTTGTGCCTGATAGCTCCGATTATAATCCCAAAAGCGTTCCGATGCAAGCCTTTTGCGTTCCATGAAATTAAAAAATGAGGGCTGTAAGCAGCGATTAGCACCAATGAATGCTTTCGCTGAACCACACAGCCCTCTTTATTGCACGCAATTCACCTTCTGCGCACGCCGGGGAGAGGGGAATCGTAGGCTCGCCCCCTCAGTCGCTTCGCGACAGCTCCCCCATTGCTTCGCAACAGGGGAGCCGAGAGTATTCAGTTTCTTTGTATGTTGTTTGCCATTATTCAGGCTTTTGAGAATATAAACGTTCCCACGCGAGCAGTGGAGAAGAGAACCGTGTTGCCCTGAACGGTGCAGGGAATCCCCTCCAGTCCGTTTTCGCCCAGATAGGTGACCTTTACGGCAGCGGGCAGGGTATCGAAGCGGAAGGAGTATTGCAGCACACCGCTGGGTGTATAGGGGTCTACGCCGTCCACGAAGCAGACACCCCAGCCGAGAAGCAGATCCGCAGGATCGTTATCGGCCTGCCAGCGCTGATATTCCTGATAGGTGGGCTCACGGAGATGAGGCATGATGAAGGTGGAGAAGTCGGCGGTCACCGTGCAGTGACCGGTATAGTCGGTGACGGAGCGCATATGGGGATTGGAGGGAATGGACACATAGCCCAGAATCAGCTCCTCGGCACCGGGTGCATCCTCCGTGCCGAAGCTGTAGCTGTGGTAACCCACGGGGCCGTTATTGCCCTCAATGGTGCGGAAAGCCTTGCTGTTCATGCTCACCACAATGCCCACATGGTCAGCGGAGAGATACATAGAGGACGCGGGCAGTGCCGCCATATTCAGAGCAGCGCGCTGCTCATTCTCCTCCCGGAAGGACTTGCGGCCATAGGTAAAGAGAATAATATCG
The DNA here is from genome assembly GCA_002315975.1 of Clostridiales bacterium UBA1728. Taxonomy (GTDB): domain Bacteria; phylum Bacillota; class Clostridia; order Oscillospirales; family Oscillospiraceae; genus Apopatocola. The sequence continues at coordinate 53,148 of DCIK01000013.1, read as the reverse complement.
CCGGGCTTGGGGGTATAACCGTCGCCATAGGGGTGGTAGAGGGAGGAATCTACCTGATTCATCCAGTCGCGGCAGCCGCAGCCGTAGGGCAGACCGTCGATGCCCGCGTAGTGGATGCAGAAGCTCACAAACATGAGACACCAGTCCTCATAGATGAGAGCGGGATCGTCGGCATACCAGTCGCCGTAGCGGGTATAGTAGCGGACGGAGCCGTCAGCGCCCACGCTGACATTGGTGCCGTCGGGGGTATAGCCCAGCTGGGTTTTGGCAATTTCGAGAATATCGTGGTTCCAGTCTCCGTTGAGCTTGGCGGAGGCAACGCTCAGCCGCCAGTCATCCTCGGTTTCCACGATGGGTGCGGCGCTGGAGTAGCAGGCGGAGGAGTGCTTGTGCTCCTGGGCGGTGCAGCTCAGGACCTTCTCCTGCTTATAGCAGGCATTGCTGTGGGTGTGACCCTCTCCCTCGGTCTTGCCGCAGGAGAGAATGAGGCTGTCGGGAGAGAGGCAGGCATCGGTATGCACATGAGAGGGGTCGTTTTCGTGGCCGCAGATATAGCTCACATCCTCCACATAGCAGGCCGCCGTGTGGTGGTGGGCCGGCTGCTCGGGGATGGTGCAGCTGAGAAGGTGCTCTGTGCGGTAGCAATCGGGCCCGTGGCTGTGGTTCTCGTCCTCGGGGAGCTCGCAGCAGAGAACCTGCGTATCGGTATAGCAGGCATCGGTATGGCTGTGACCGTCGCTCTCCGCCAGACCGCAGCCCAGCTTCATGCGGTGGGTGTAGCAGGATGCGCTGTGCTGGTGAGCCTCGCACTCCTCCTGTCCGCAGGCGAGGACAGACTCGTAGGAATAGCACTTGGCGGAATGGGTATGCTCAGAGAGACCGCAGTAGGTCTGAGGCCGCTTTACAGAGCTGCTGGAGCCGCCGAAGCTCTCGGCCGCCTGAGCCGTCAGCAGACCGCCCTGACCCGCACCGAACAGAGCCGCCGCCGTCAGGATCACGGCAAGACCTCGGCGAAGGATCGTGCTGTGCTTTTTATGTTCATTCTTCAATCGCATCAGTATCCCTCCTTGGGTTTACGAAAAGAAGCGTATAGAACTCGACATTGAGAATCGTGACCATAGTATACTCTCTGCTTCGTTCCCATTCTGACACTTTTGCGTTCCTATTGCGTTCCAATTCTTACAGACCGCTATACTTTTTTGTTGCTTGTGTTTTATTTTCGTATATATTATGACAATAGAATTATGTAAACCATACAAGCATTGTATTCCCGAAGATTTTTTGTTTTCACTCTTATATTTTCTGTTTCCGACATCGGTTTACATAATAAATATTTATGGTCTACCAAAAGAGTCTGAGATTGAGAGTAATTCCTGTTGAAGTTTTCACGGAATGTGGTATAATAGAGAAAAATCAATCGGAGGTTTATCCTATGGATCTGACGACTCTGCGCCAAAAAATGGACGAGGCGCACTATATTTACGACGATACTCTTGCCACCGTTCTCTATGTGGCGCTGACGCTGGGCCGTCCCCTGCTCATCGAGGGTGCTGCGGGCGTGGGCAAGACGGAGATTGCCAAGGTCATGGCCTCGGCGCTGGATCGGGAGCTGGTGCGTCTGCAGTGCTACGAGGGGCTGGACGAGAGCAAGACTCTTTACGAGTGGAACTACCAGAAGCAGCTGCTGAGCATTCAGGTGCACATGGGCAGCGAGGACAGGGACGAGCTGACCCGCTCCCTCTTCAGCGACGAGTATATGCTGGAACGCCCTCTGCTGAAGTCCATTCGCAGCGAAAAGAGCGTGGTGCTGCTCATCGACGAGATTGACAAGAGCGACGAGGAGTTTGAGGCCTTTCTGCTGGAGCTTTTGAGCGATATGCAGGTGACTGTCCCTGAGGTGGGAACCATCAGGGCAAAGAGTATCCCCTTTGTGGTGCTGACATCCAACAAGGCCCGCCCCATCTCCGATGCTCTCCGCCGCCGCTGCGCCTACCTTTATATTGATTATCCCAGTCTGGACAAGGAGCTGGCCATTCTCCGCGCCAAGCTGCCCCATGTGGACGATGCCCTCTGCGTGGCTGTGGCCACCGCCGTGCGCAATCTCCGAAACAGCGAGGCCATTCTGAAAAAGCCCTCCATTGCCGAGGCGCTGGACTGGACCGCTGCTCTGGACGCTCTGGGCGTTCGGGAGCTGACTCCGGAGATCATCCGCAGCACCGTGGGCTTTGTGCTGAAAAACAATGAGGACATTCTCACCATGGAGGATATGCTGGAGAGCGGTGAGCTCACCGCCGAGGAATGCGACTGCGGTCACGAGGGCGAGGAAGAGTGCGACGGGCACTGCGGACACCACCATCACCACCATGCTTGATACCGAGGTCTATCTGGAAAAGCTTTCCCTCTTCGGGAGGCTGCTGCGGCAGGAGGGCTTAAATGTGTCCCCCAACGAGACCGCCGACGCTCTGCGCATTCTGCTGGAGGTAGGCTTTGAGGATCGGGAGATCGTCCGCGCCGCCATGAGCACCGTTTATGCCAAATCCCGGGAGGAGCAGGACAAGTTCAACCGGGTATTCAACGGCTTTTTCATCTCCGAGGACGCCATCCGGGCGATTGACAAAAAGCACAGCGAGCAGGAGGCCCGGCAGGCTGCCGCAAGGCAGCAGGCGGAGCAGGACTTAGACCAGCACTCCAGTTCTCTTTTATACAACGAGGCCCAGAAGGATGCCTATGCCGCCCTGCCCGAAGACGAGAAGGAGCGGCTGCGGCAGCTGAAGGATCGCTTCATCGGCCCCGAGTCCCGGAACCCGGAGCTCTATCAGAACTTCATCCACTCGGTTTTCGCCCGCTCCATTCTGGAGCAGCAGCTGATGATGGAGGATGCCGCCTTAGGTGCTGCCCCCACCGACCCGGAGCTGGGTCTGATGCTGCGGGACATCAGCAAATTTTCCGACACCGAGATTCCCAAGGCCGTCAGCTATATCCACGACATCACCCGGCAGATTAACGGCGAGCTGACCCAGAAGCGGAAAAAGGCCGGGCGCGACAGCAAGCTGGATCTGCGCCGCACCATCCGCAAGGGTCTGGAGACCGGCGGCACCCTCTACCGCCTGTCCTATAAAAAGAAACGCAGCCGCAAAAAGCAGCTGGTAATCCTCTGCGATGTGTCTGCATCCATGGTGCAGTTTTCCGAGTTTGTGCTGCGCTTTATCCGCTCTCTGGACGAGACCAGCGAGAGCAGCCGCATTTTCCTCTTTTCCGAGGGTCTGGTGGAGGCCGACCCCTTCCGGCTGCAGAACATGGATATGTTCCGGGACTATGTGCGCCAGTCCGGGCTCTATGGCCGGGGCACCGCCATGGGTCGGGCCCTGAAGGAGCTCAACGACCGCGTCCCCCCGGTGTTCTCCCCTTCTACCATGCTGCTGGTGGTCTCCGATGCCAAGACCGTGGATCTGGAGCTTTGCGCCAGCGAACTGCAGCGCACCCTGCGCTCCGCCGGGAAGGTATTCTGGCTCAATCCCATTCCCGAGCGCAAATGGCAGTATGTCCGCAGCATCATGATGATGAAGGAGCTGGTGCCCATGCTCCCCTGCTCCACCCTCAACGAGCTGGGAAATGCCTGCAGGAAACTGGCTTATATGTAAAAAAACGGGACTGTATGAATCGGATATTGCACAAATAAGTGCTTTCGCTGATTCACACAGTCCCATTGTTATGTGCAATCCCCTTGCTGCCCCTGTCGGCAAAGCCGATGGGGGCGGTTCCCGGCTTCATCAGGCCGACCTCTCCTGCGCACACCGGAGAGAGAGGGGGAAATCGACAGACTTACCCCCTCAGTCGCTTCGCGACAGCTCCCCCATTCCCTACGGGAACAGGGGAGCCGGGAGTATTCTGCTTTTTTGTGCATTGTGCGACTGATCGCACTGCACTTTTTTACTCTTCGCCCTTGATGTCTTCGATGACGTCCTCGACCTTTTCCTTCACTTCGTCGATGACCTCTTCGACCTTCTCAATGACCTCATCCACGGTAACGCCCTCTTCCTCGGCGGGAGTCTCTTCGGCGGCGGCTTCCTGCTCGGCCTCGTCCACGACTTCCTCGAAGCTGACCTCCACATCGGCCTCCTTGGGGCCGAACTCAGCCTTCAGCTCCAGCAGCTCGGCCTCAATGGCGTTAATGCGCTCGTTGATGCTGTCGGCCTCCTCCACGAGCTGGGCAAGCAGTTCCTGGGGCAGCTCGGCCTTGTTCTCGTAGTAGGTCTGGCCGATGGTGGCATAGGTCTTCTTCAGGTTGTCCTTCTCACCGCCGAGCTCCATGGTGAGCCTGGCAATGCGGGCAGCGGACTTGGCCTTGTCGGCAGCGTTGCCGGCCAGGTCGGTGGCGCGGGTGGAGACATTGTCCACCAGGCCGTTGAACATGCTCTTGAGATTCGAGAAATCCATAGTATTTACCTCCGTATGAAAATATTGTTTTCTCTCTGTTTATGTGGTGAATACCCCGATGCTTTCAAAGGGGCAGAACCAGACTGCGGGAAAGGCGCTCCTCGCTGAGATACTCCAGCAGGAAGCTCTCACACTCCTCTTTGCTCAGCTCGGGCAGCAGCGAAAAGAGCCGGGGCTGGAGATAGCCCTCGAACACGCTGCCCATGAGGGAAGAGGCCATGGAGCCGAAGTCCTCCAGCGCCTGAATGGCCGTGCCGTACATGGCCTTGCGGCAGCGCTCGAAGCGCTCCTCGTCAAAGCCCTCTTTACGCAGGTGCTCCACTGCCTGCAGCACCGCTGTGCGGACGGTATCGGGCTCCTTGCTCTCGCCGCCCATGAGGATGCAGGCGGCTCCGGCAGAGGACTGGAGTCCCACGGCAAAGTCCCGGCGGAGAAGCCCATCGGCGTAGAGTCTGGTGAAGAAGGGGCTGCTCTCGCCCAGCAGAGTCTGGAGCGCCAGCTCCGCTTTGAGCATCAGGCGCAGCCGCTCCTCGCCGGTCTCGGGCCAGAGCACCTTGGCACCCAGATAGAACTTCGGTGCGGACACGCTCATGCTCCGCTGCACCTCTTTTCTGGCGGGCAGCAGAGTTTCCTTCTCGCCGTAGTCCCGGAGGGGACGCTCCTGCTCTTCCTTCGGCAGCAGCTCCTCGGCCAGGGCGCAGACCTTTTCCGCGTCCACATCGCCGATGCAGATGAGTACCATGTTGGAGGGGCGGTAGAAGGCCGCGTGGCAGGCATAGAGGGTTTCGGGGGTGATCTCGGCGATGCTCTCCACCGTACCGGCCACGGATTCCCGGCCGGGGTGGTGGTCAAAGAGGGCACCCATGAGCCCGTAGTAGAGGGCGGTGCCCACGCTGTCCTCGCCCATGCGGATTTCCTGGGCGATGATGCCCTGCTCCTTGCGCACGCTCTCCTCGGTGAAATAAGGGGTGGAGACAAAGCGCAGCAGCAGGGAGAGGTTATCGTAGAAATTCTCCGTGCAGGAGAAGTGGTAGGCCGTCACATCCGTGGAGGTGAAGGCGTTGGCGGAGGCACCCCGGGCTGTCAGCTCCAGAAGGGCGTTGCTGCCGTCGGGCATATCGAACATTTTGTGCTCAAGGAAATGGGCAACCCCGGCGGGAGTATCGTGCCACTGCCCGTGGAGCAGAAAGCGCCGGTCGGCGCCGCCGTAATGGGTGGCGAACATGGCCACGGAGCGGGAAAAGCCCTTCTTGGGAAGCACATATACGGGCAGTCCGTTGGGGAGAGTGCAGGTGTAAAAGCTCTCACCGATGCGGGGGAAATCCAGCTTATTCATGGCCCTCTCCCTTCAGAAAATAGATGGCGTCGCACTGCACGCTCTCGGCAATGGCAAGCACATCGGCGGCGCTGACATTCTCGACCAGCGCGGCGCAGGTTTCGGCGTCGTAGTCCTCGCCCCGGAGGAGCTGATCCAGCCAGAAGCTCTCCAGCGCGGCGGGGGAATCGGATACGGTACGGTAGGCATTGGCCACGCTGCGCCTGGCATCGGAGAGCTCCTCGGGGGTGATGCCGCTGCGGATGCTCTCTAACTGGGCGAGAATCTCATCCTGGGCCTGCTGCCGCCTGGAGAACTCCACGCCGGAGAGAACCCGGAGGATGCCCTTGTGCAGATCCACACCGGAGGAGGCATAGTAGCACAGGGAGAGCTTTTCCCGCACGTTGCGGAACAGCCGGGAGGTGGCGCTGCCGCCGTAAAGGGCGTTGAACACGCGGATGGCGGCGTAGTCAGGCTCCTCCATGCACTCGCCCAGCCGGAAGCCCAGTGCCAGCTGACCCTGCGAAACATCCATTTCCTCTTCAAAGAAGCGGATGTCACCGGACACGGTATTCATGCGGATATCGGTGCCCAGCTCCTCGTTGAGCTCGCCCCGGGGCAGGGTGAGGAAGGCACTGCAGAGGGCGTCGGCCACGGCCTGAGGCTCGGCGCTGCCGCAGTAGAACAGCTCCACAGGGGAGGTGGCAAGCAGCTCTTTATAGTATTTGCTCAGACTCACATACTGGAGATTTTCCGCGCTGTCGCGGGTGCCGAGAATATAGGTGCCGTAGTCCTCGTAGCAGCACATTTCCTCGTTGAGCCGGTTGATGGCGTAGCCCCGCTTGTCGTTGACGCGGGCATCAATGCGCTCGGCCAGCTTTTCCTTTTCGCTGTCTACCCAGGCCTGACGGAAGAGTCCGCCGCGGGTGTTGGGGCGCAGCAGCACCTCGCCTAAAAGGGAAGCCATTTCCCCGGTCATATCAAGCTTTTCAGGCAGGAAGCGCTCATCGCAGAACCGGGCGGTAAAGCCGATGGACTGCAGCTCGCCGTAGCGGCACACGGAGGGCTCCAGCGAGGCTCCGTAGAGCTCGTCCAGCCGGTACTGCAGCTCGGTCATGTCGGCGTAGCGGGAAGAGCCCCGGCGCAGCAGCGAGGGCAGCACGGCGTTGGCCGAGGCGTTCTGCCGCTCCAGCTGGGTCAGCAGAGAAGCGGACATCAGCGCGGTTTTGAACCTGTCGGTCTGCACCGCAGTGAGAAAAACATTGGGGAGAAGCTCCATGCGTTCCATGGCGTTGCCTCCGTATCATCTATCTTTTCGCCCAGTATACCATACTTTTTCCCTTTTGGGTGAAAAATTCATGAATATTTTCTGAGTCACGGGGACAGGTTCCCTGACTCAGTTGCAGGAGTCAGAAAGGAGTGAGTCAGGGAACCTGTCCCCGGTGACTCACTTCCGCTGCGCTGAGACCCTCCGGGAGATGAGGCGGCTTCTGCACCAGCTCGCCGTCCTGCCGTTGGCAGCAGAGCAGGTCCTCCAGCGCCACGCGGTAAAACCATCCCGCGCTGCCGGTGTACCAGCTCCAGCCGCCGCGGCCTGTGCAGCGGGGATTGGCGGAGATGTCCGCGGGGATGAGATAGGGCTCCAGACCGTAGCTCTCTCCCCTGCCCTCGCCCATGGCGCATTGAAGCAGCGTCCAGCCCTCGCCGCTGCGTCCCCGTTCAAAGAGGGCGTGAGCAAGAAAGAGGGCGGCGTGGGTGTACTGCCCGCCGTTTTCCCGGAAGCCGGGGCCGTAGGAGCTGATATAGCCGGGGCTGTGCTCGCTGCTGTAGGGCTCGGCGGAGAGCCGGAGGATGCGGTGCTCCCGGTCATAGAGAGTTTCCACGGCCGTGCGCAGGGCAGCGTCCCCGTGGGCAGGGTCTGTGCCCGGGCAGAGAGCGCCGAAGGCCTGACAGACCGCGTCCACGGTACCCAGCTGTCGGCCGTCGCCGTAGTAGGCCCGGGGCCAGTAGCTGCCGTTCCAGCATTCCTCGCAGCTCTCGCAGAGCTCCCGGGCGCACTTGCGGTAATACTCGCCGTTGCTCTCGCCCAGCGCGTCCAGCAAATCCGCAAAGCTTCGGGCGCAGATACACCAGAAGAAGCTGAGCCAGACGCTCTCGGCTCCCTCGCCCATTTGATCCAGCCCGTCGTTCCAGTCGCCGGAGAGCATCAGCAGCAGACCGTGCCGACCCTTGCCCCGGCTGAAACTGAGCTCCAGCGCCCGGCGGCAGTGCTCCAGCACCGTCTCCCGGCGAGAAGAGAGCTCCGGCAGCTCATAGCGGCTCTCCTCATCCTTCCCCAGCGGCAGGGAGTGGAGATAGGCCGTGTTCTCGAAGCAGACGCTTCTGTCCCCGCTCTTTGCGCAGTATTCGCACACTGCCCACACCAGCCATAAGAGGTCATCGCTGCAGCGGCTGCGGCAGCCCCGGTCAATGAGCGTGGCACCGGGGTGCCACCAGTGCTGCACATCGCCCTCCTCGTACATATGGTTGGCGCAGAGGAGGATTTGCTTTCGGGCAAGGGCAGGGTCGAAGTCGATGAGATTCACCGCGTCCTGCAGCTGATCCCGAAAGCCCATGGCTCCGCCGCTCTGGTAGATGCTGCACCGCCCCCACAGCCGTCCGCAGAGGGTCTGGTATACGCTCCAGCCGTTCAGCAGCCGGTTGAGCTCCTCGGAGGCGGTCTTCACCCGGATGGCAGAGAGCTTTTCCCGCCATGCCTTCACCGTTTCCGCATAGCGCTCCGGCTCTTCGTTCAGCTCGCCCACGCCCACGCGCAGCAGCACCAGACCGTCAGAGAGAAAGCTGCCTTCCAGTGCGGGCGCGTCCATGCGCTCCGGCTCGGCAGGCACATTGTTGCCCAGCCACGGCACCGAGAGCCGCACCGTCAGCTTCAGTCCCGGGATGCCGCAGCGCCGGGACTTCACCTGTAAGTCTCCCTCTTCTCCCCGGCTCAGTACGCAGAAGGACGCGTCCCGTGCCTCGGCGGAGAGCTGCAGGGGCATACGCCAGCGCATTTCCACGCTCTCGGAGCTTTCGATGGTATAGATTCGCTCGTTGCCGTCCGGCGGCACCGTGGCGGTGAGCTTTACGGCAATGCCGTCCGCATTTTTCTCCCAGCGGGCGTAGCCGAAGCCGTAGGTCACAAGGCAGTCCTCGCCCTTTGCGGCGAAAAGCGACACCCAGCGCCCGCCCAGCTTCGCCTCCAGCGTCTCCGGGGCGCGGACACGCAGCGGATCGTTGCAGGGCGGCAGCAGGGGGCATTCCCGGGCATTGCGGTACCAGAGCCCCACGCAGCCGCACTCGCTGAAGAGAGCGCCGAAGTCCTCGCTGCAGAGCATATGGCAGCGGGCCCGCTCCGGCAGCAGGCCTCGGAGAGATAGCACATAGCTGTAGTCTTCCCCCCAGTGCTCCTCATAGGGCGCAAAGGGTGCGGAGGGCAGGGGTTTCAGCAGCTCCGTCACCTCAGGCGGCTCGTCCCGCACCGTGACGGTTCGAGGGGGGATTTTCCCGCTTTCGTCCGGCAGCAGCACGGCGTTTGTCCGCAGCGGCGGCTCGGCACTCCGCTCCGCAAAGTGGCAGCCGCCCTTTTGGCCGATGCGTCCCTCCTGTCCCAGTCGGCGCAGCAGCTCCTCCAGCGCAAGGCGGGGGCCGGGGCGGTACTCCCCTTCGCTGTCGCAGAGGAAGACAAGGTCATAGACCACGCCGCAGCAGGCCAGCAGCGCATGGTGCTTCACGGCACAGGCGGCAGCGCGGAGGCTCTCCTCTCCCAGCGGCAAGGCCACAATGGGCACATCCCCGGAGATGCCCCAGGGCCAGAGAGCGCTTTGCCGCTGGTCGGCTCCGTTCTCGCTCTTATCAGCGACAGACGGATAGATAAGGTAGGGCAGCAGCTTCAGCGCTTCCCGGGTGTCGGTGCCGTCCATGCCCAGCAGTCGGGCGGCGGCCTCCGTCATATTGGCCTTCCGGTGGCCGCCGAGCGTCCGCTTTGCGGCGCTGAGGGTCTCTTCGCTCTCATTGCCCATGGCGATCACCAGCTCGGAGGAGGCAGCGCCGCCCTTGACTGTCAGCTCCTGCCGGAACACGCAGAGGGGCGCGGACTGCCAGCCGCTGTTTTTCACAAAGGGCTTTGCCCCGCTGCGGCCGGGGAAGAGGAGGAAGTCGGCGCTCATGCGGCTCTTTCCGTTGAGCGCACAGGCCAGATACACGGCCTCCTGCTTCCCTCGGGGCAGCCGGGAGATGAGAAAGCCCTCCTCCCGCTCCTCGGCGCAGAGCCCCAGCCGGGTATAGGAGCGAGCGGCGCGGACATCCTCGGCTTTGGCCAGTACCGGCTCAAAGGCCCAGTACACGGCGGCGCTGCACCTCTCCGGGATACCCCGGAGGGTGAGGGTGCGCTTCTCGGCGTTCTCGCTCTCGGACACGCTCACGCGCAGCTCCCAGCGAAGTCCTCCCCGCTCCCCCTGCCAGAGGGCTTCGTCCCCGCTGAATTGCCAGCGGAAGCGTCCCACGCTCCCGCCGCAGGGCAGCAGGGAGAAACGCTCTCCGTCCAGCTCCAGAAAGCACTCCACGCCCCGTCTGTCGCCCCGAAGGGTCTCGTCGGCGGCATAGGGCAGCAGTCCCTTGCACACGGCACGGCTGACCGCCGACTCGGAGAGCAGCAGATGATAGCTGCCATTGCTCAGAGGCTGCAGCGCCCCGTTTTCGGCAAGGCAGCCCTTGCCCCGGCGAATACAGGCCGTGTCCCGGGTAAAGCCGCTGCGAACCGGCAGCAGGATGCTCTTGCGGTGGAGCAGCGGCCCGCCCAGGGGTACACGCTCCTCCAAAAGCGTCCGGTAGGCGGACATACTGCCCTCGGCCATGAAGCGCTTTTGGAGGATATTGTCCTTCAGACAGTTGGTGATGGCGGCCATGCTCATGCCCATGTGATGGGCCATCACGCAGCGGACGGCCTTCCCCTCCCGACCGCAGCGCTCGGGGGTGAAGTCCAGTGCATCCCAGAAGCCCCAGGGGCCCAGCGCCCCTGCCCGCTCCAGCCGGTGCAGGTTTTCCAGCGCCCTGTCCCGCTTTACGCCCAGCGCAAGAAAGCTGGCATAGGGTGCCACCACCCGCTCCTCGTTCATGCCCCGGCAGAGACTCAGAGCCTGTACGCCGTGGGCCTTATAGCGGTAGCTCAGGGATGCATCCAGCGAGAAAAAGGCGCTCTCGCTCTTGCCCCAGACCTTCTCCCGCCCGAAGCGGTAGCGGGACTGGACATAGACGCAGAATTTCGCGCTCTCGCTGAGCAGCGAGCAGCTCTCCAGCGGGAGAAACAGATCGGGCATCAGATACTCAAACATACTGCCGCTCCAGCTGGCGCAGCCCCGGTAGCCGTCGAACTCCAGCTGGGCGCGGCTCAAAGCCCCCCAGTGGCGGACGCTGACCTGCCCGGAGGCGATGGCGTAGTAGGCGCAGAGCCGCTGTTCGCTCTCCAAAAGGTCGTAGCAGCTCTCGCTGCTCTCGCCCTTCTCCGTATCCAGTCCGATGCGGAACAGCTCCCGCTCGCCGTCGTAGAGGGCGGCAAAGTCCATGGCATCCCGGAGCTTCCGCACCCGCAGAGCGAGGTCTGACAGGCCGTACTCCTCCAGCCCCGTCAGCAGCGCCGTCAGAGCGGCGGCCAGATTTCCGCTGTCCACGGTGGAGACATAGGCGGGCTTCAGCACGCGCAGGGTGCGGGTGTCATACCAGTTATATAGGTGTCCCCGCCACTTGGGTAAGCTCTCCAGCGTGCTGAGGGTATGGGTAATGCGCTCCTCAAAGGCCTCCCGGCTGCAAAGCTCCAGATCCAGCGCGCAGAGGCAGGAGATGAGCATCAAACCGATATTGGTGGGGCTGGTGCGGTGCGCCAGACCCACGGCGGGCAGCTCCTGCAGGTTATCCGGAGGCAGATAGTGGTTCTCGCTGTTGCAGAAGCGCTCGAACCAGCGCCAGATTTCTCCTGCCCGGGAGAGCAGATAGTCCCGCTCCCGCTGCTCCAGCGCCTTGGGCGGCTTCTTCTCCTGCCCCAGTGCCCAGAGGCAGAGGGGGGAGAAGAGCCACAGCAGCCCTGCGCTCTTGCCGATGATCAGCGGGGAGAAGAGACAGGCAAAGCCCAAAAGCACGGGCAGGGGCATGGCCTTTGCGTAGGAGCGCAGGGTGTTTTTGCCCCGGTCGCTCTGCGCGGCGGTCTCCCATTCCAGCAGCCGCCTTTTGGTGGCGTAGAGCCGCCAGAGTCCCTTCACGGTGCTGCCCGCTCCCAGTCCCGCCGTCCAGGGCAGGAGAAGAAGACAGAGCAGCGTGCGGCTGAAGGCACCGGTGCAGCCGTGGAGCAGTCGGGAGAGGAGCCTGTAGCGGACATTTTCCTCCCTTTGCAGCAGCGTGGAGAGAAGCCGGAGAAACAGACGGAAAAAGAGCGAGAGCAGCGCCGCGATGCCCACCGCCCCGTAGCGCTCCGGCAGGAAGAGAGCGGCAAGCAGCGCCAACAGCGAGGCGAAGTCCACCAGCGAGCGGCGCAGAGAATCGAAGAGCCGCCAGCGCTCCACGGGGCGCAGGAGCTTACCCCGCGCAAAGAGCCAGGGGAGATTCTGCCAGTCGCCGCGCACCCAGCGCTTCTGCCGCCGTCCGTAGCTCAGGGGCGAGGCGGGGAAGCGGTCGGTGAGCTCGATGTCCTCTACAAGTCCGCCCCGGAGAAAGGCACCCTCCAGTGCGTCGTGGCTCAGCACCTGCCCGTGGGGGATGTGCTTTTCCGAGACGCAGAGGAGAGCGTCGATGTCCAGCAGTCCCTTGCCGGAGAAACCGCCGCTGTCAAAGCAATCGAAATACAGCTCCCCGCCGCAGCCGCGATAGCTGCTCATGCCTCCCTGGGCGGAGAAAAAGCGGGAGAAGTCCGTCCGGGTACTGCTTTGCAGCTCCGTGGCCAGCTTCGGCTGCAGCACGCCGTAGCCGGCGGTGACGATGCCCCTCTCCCCATCCGGAGTGCAGCGGTTCAGCGGGTGGAGCATGGTACCGATGAGGGCGCGGGCAGAGCCGGGTGTCAGCCGGGTATCGCTGTCCAGCGCGAGAATATAGTGAATTTTGTAGAGCCTTGACGCATCCCCGGCGGTGCATTGCAGCTCGCTCTCCCGCCCCCGCAGAAGCCGGCACAGGGCGAGCAGCGCCCCCCGCTTGCGCTCAAAGCCCCGGTAGCTGCCGTCGATGGGATCGAAGCGCCGGGGCCGGGTGAAGAGGAAGAAGCCCCCGCCCATGGAGAGATTCAGCCGCTCCACCAGCTCTGCCGTCCTTTGCAGCAGTTGCCGCTCCTCCGGCGTTTCCTCTTGATCGCTGTCCGGCAGATCGCAGAGCAGCGCAAACAGGAGCTCCCGCCCGCAGTCCCGGTTGGCGTAGCGGTACTCCTTCATACGCTCCACCGCCCTTTCCGCATCCTCCTGAGAGCTGAGCAGGAGAGAGACGGCGCAGAGGGTCTTGCCTTCCGCGCCCACGCCCTCCCTGAGCTCCAGCCGGGGCAGCCGCCGGGGTCTGACCCGGTGGGAGAGAATGAAATCCGTCAGCGCCTTCACGCAGTCGGACAGGGGCAGCAGGAGCAGCACGGCGGCAAGGGGACTATGAAGCAAAAAGCCGAAAAGCAGGGCGAAAAAGCCCGTCAGCAGCACATTGGCGGCCATGTAGCCGCCGCCCTCCGAGGGCTTTTCGGGAAAGAGGGCAAGGCCGATGTGCTCGCCCCTCTCCCCGCTCTCTCGCAGCAGCCGCTCGGCGAGGATGTGCGCCTCAATGCCCCGGCGCCCGGCCAGTCTTTCAAGCTGCCGCCGGTAGTCCCGGCGGCTCTCCGCGTCCATCTGCGGATATATGCCGCTGCCGTCCCGCAGGAGGATGCGCTCGCTGCGGTTCACGCTCTCCAGCAGCCGCCCCCAGCCGAAGCGGACGCAGAGCCGCAGGGAGGTGATGATCTCTCCCACCTCCTTTTCCTCGGCTCTGCCGCTTTTGCACAGCCGCCAGAGGGCAAGGAGCAGCTCTCCGCTGAGGGCGGTGGGGAAGAGCTCCAGCTCCCGTTCCGTCAGCACCAGTCGGTTCTGAAAGCCATCTAAAAAAAGGCGGCAGCGCTCAGCATCGGGATAGATGCCGCTCTCCAGCAGGATGCCTGCCGCCACGCAGATTCGGGGCCGCCCCCGGCATTTGCGCAGCTTCCGGGCGTGGAACAGCGCCGCCTCCGCATCCTCGGCGGCTGTGCGAAGGAGATAGAGGTTGTCCCGAAGGGTGCGGAGCACGGCCTTGTCTCCCTCTCCGCCGGCGGCCAGTTCCTGCAGCTCCCGAAGGGCAGCGCGGAGCTGCCGCGCCGTGCGCTTGCCGCCGGTGCTGCCCTGAGATTTCAGCTCTCTGGCGGCATTCTCCGCCCAGAGCGGCAGAGCGCTGTTGTCTATGGGTTCGTTGCGCATGAATCGTTCCCCCGTAATATTAAAAATGTATTTCACGCCGGTTTTTCCTGTCCCTCGTAGTGTCTCAAAAAGGCAAAGATTTTATGCGCTGTCAAGAAAAAATGCTTGACACAGCCAGCGAAAGAGCGTATACTTCGCAAGGTGTCAAGCATTTTCTATTGACAAGGGGGCGAGAACATGGACGAGCAGCTTGAGCTGGCCATGCTTTTCGACTTCTACGGGGATATGCTCTCCAACAAGCAGCGGGAGTATTTCCGCCTCCACCACATGGAGGATCTGTCACTTTCCGAAATCGCCGAGAGCGAGGGCGTTTCCCGTCAGGCCGTGTGGGACAATATCCGCCGCGCCGAGGAAAGCCTCCGGAAAAACGAGGAGAAAATCGGTTTGCTGGGTCGCTATCTGCAGCAGCAGAAGGCGGCGCAGGAGCTGGAGCGCGACACGCAGGAGCTGCTCACCCTCACCACAGGGCGGGCAAGGGTTTTGGCGGAGAATATCCGCCGCCGGGTAGAGGAGCTGCAGCATGGCATTTGAAAATCTGTCCGACAAGCTGAATAACGTTTTCAAAAAGCTCCGGGGCAAGGGCCGTCTCTCCGAGCAGGATGTGAAGGACGCCATGCGCGAGGTGCGCCTTGCGCTGCTGGAGGCTGATGTCAGCTACAAGGTGGTCAAGGATTTCATCAGGGATGTGTCCGAGCGCTGCACCGGCGTTGAGGTGCTGGAGGCGCTGTCTCCGGCTCAGATGGTCATCAAGATCGTCAACGAAGCCCTCTGCGAGCTCATGGGCACCTCTGCCCAGAAGCTCATCATCGGCTCCAAGAACCCCAGCATCGTGATGCTGGTGGGTCTGCAGGGCGCAGGCAAAACCACCAACGGTGCCAAGCTTGCCGCCTATATGCGCAAGACCCAGGGCAAAAAGCCCCTTTTGGTCGCCTGCGACATTTACCGTCCCGCCGCCATCGAGCAGCTGGAGACCGTGGGTCGTCAGCTGAATATCCCCGTGTTCCAGCTGGGCAAGATCGACCCGGTGGAGATCGCCAGAGAGGCTGTCCGCTACGCCGAGCGCCACGGCAACGATCTGGTATTTTTGGATACCGCCGGCCGTCTCCACATCGACGAGGCGCTGATGGACGAGCTGAAGAATGTCAAGGCCGCCGTGGAGCCCAGCGAGATTCTGCTGGTGCTGGACGCCATGACCGGTCAGGACGCCGTCAACGCCGCCAAGGCCTTTGACGATGCCCTGGGTATCACCGGCGTGATGCTCACCAAGCTGGACGGCGATGCCAGAGGCGGCGCTGCCCTGTCTGTCCGGGCCGTCACCGGCAAGCCCATCAAGTTCTGCGGTATCGGCGAGAAGCTGGACGCCATCGAGGTTTTCCACCCCGACCGCATGGCCAGCCGTATTCTGGGCATGGGCGATGTGCTGACGCTCATCGAAAAGGCCGAGGCCGCCGTGGATGCGAAGAAGGCCGAGGAGCTGGCCGGAAAGCTCAAGAAGAACAAGCTGGATCTGGCCGACTATCTCGAGCAGCTTCGCAGCTTCAAGAACATGGGCTCCATGGAGGAGATTGCCGGCATGATCCCCGGTCTTGACTCCAAGGCGCTCAACGGTGCCTCCCTTGACGAGAAAGCGCTGGCCCATACCGAGGCCATTATCCTCTCCATGACCCCCGCCGAGCGAGCCAATCCCAGCATCCTCAACGCCAGTCGCAAAAAGCGCATTGCTGCCGGCTGCGGACTGCAGGTGGTGGACGTGAACCGTCTGCTCAAGCAGTACGATGCCATGCAGCAGCTCACCAAGCAGCTTACCGGGAAAAACGCCAGAAAGCTCCAGCGTATGATGCGGAGCATGGGCAGCAATTTCCGGATCTGATAAAACAAAAATCAAAAAACTAAAATTTTTCGGAGGAAAACAAAATGGTTAAGATTCGTCTGCGCAGAATGGGTGCCAAGAAGGCTCCTTTTTACCGTGTCGTCGTTGCCGATTCCCGCAACGCCCGTGACGGCCGCTTCATCGAAGAGATCGGCACCTACAACCCCCTGACCGACCCCGCCACCGTGGAGATCGACATGGAGCGCGCCAACTACTGGATCGCCAACGGCGCCCAGCCCACTGACACGGTTCGTGGTCTGCTGAAGAAGGCTCAGGCCTGAGATTCGCGGAGCTCGGAATGAAGGAATTATTGACCTACATCGTACGGTCTCTTGTGGACAAGCCGGACGAAGTGTCAGTTGCCGAGCGTGAGGAGAACGGCGAGACCGTCTTTGAGGTTCGTGTTGCTGACGGCGACATGGGCAAGGTCATCGGTCGTCAGGGTCGGGTCGTGAAAGAGATCCGGGTTCTGATGAAGGCCGTTGCACAGCGCAAGGGCAAAAAAGTGTCCGTGGAAGTTCTGGACTGATAGCGTACGCGGGGCGGGCTCCTGGTGGCCTCGCCCCGTTTCGCTTTTTTGCGCAAAAAAGCTGCTGTCAAGCGAATTAAGATAAGTAAAAGTCTCATGGCTCCCTCTGTGAGGGAGCTGCCCCAGTGCGTACACTGGGGCTGAGGGAGAGAGAATCTTTTGAGCTGTTTCGTAGACTGTCCCTCCCTCAGTCTCGCTGCGCGAGCCAGCTCCCTCATCTGAGGGAGCCACGAAGGGGTCGTGCAGCTCTTTTCCCAACAATGACAGACCGTTTTCCAGTTCCCATTAATTACCGAAAGGACAAAACCCATGCAGGAGCAATATCTGGAAGCCGGACAGATCATCAACACCTTCGGGGTTCGGGGTGAGGTCAAGATCGAGCCATGGTGCGATGACGCGGCTTTTCTGAAAAAATTCAAGACCCTCTATATCGATTCCCAGCCCCGCAGGGTGCTCTCCGCCAAGGTGCACAAGGGTATGCTCTTAGTGCTCTTTGAGGGCGTGGAGGATGTGAACGCCGCCATGCTGCTGAAGAACAAGGTAGTGTACTTTGACCGTAAGGACGCAAAGCTGCCCAAGGGTCAGTTCTTCTTTGCGGATATCATCGGCGCCACGGTGGTGGACGAGCAGGACAAGGTGGTGGGCACCCTCACCGAGGTGCTTACCCTGCCCGCGCAGAACATCTACATCGTCAAGGGCGAGAGCGAGCACTCCATCCCCGCCGTGCCGGAGTTTATTTTAGAGACGGATGTGGCCAATAAGCGCATCCGCGTTCATCTCATCGAAGGAATGTGAGCATATGAGAATCGACATTATGACCCTCTTTCCCGAGGCCGTCAGCGCCTCGCTGGACATCAGCATCTTAGGCCGTGCGGAGAAAAAGGGCATTCTGGATATCCGCTGCCATCAGATTCGGGACTACACCGACAACAAGCAGCAGCAGGTGGACGACTACCCCTACGGCGGGGGCTGGGGCTGCGTGATGATGGCGCAGCCGCTGAAGGCCTGTCTGGATGACATTGTAGCCCATTCCGAAGAGCGGGCCAGGCGGGCGGTGCTCTATATGTCGCCCCAGGGCACGCCCTTTACCCAGAGCGTGGCCCGGCGGCTGGTGAAGGACTATGACCAGCTGGTGCTGGTCTGCGGTCACTACGAGGGCATCGACGAGCGCTTCATCGAGGAGTGCGTGGACGAGGAAATCTCGCTGGGTGACTTTGTGCTCACCGGCGGTGAGATTGCCGCCATGGCCGTCACCGATGCGGTGTGCCGCATGGTGCCCGGCGTGCTCAGTGATGAGGAGTGCTTCACCGGCGAGAGCCACTGGGAGGGCTTGCTGGAGTATCCCCAGTACACCCGTCCCGAGGTCTGGGAGGGTCGCGCCGTGCCGGAAATTCTCCGCAGCGGCAAGCAGAAGGAGATCGACATCTGGCGTCGCCGGAAGATGCTGGAGCGCACCATGGACAAGCGCCCCGATCTGTGGGCTGCCTACAGGCCTGAGGGCGAGGATGCAGTTTTGGCCGAGGAGATTGAGAATGAGCGGCACCCCAAGCCGGTCTTTGACTATCGCCGCGCCACCGAGGAGGACATCCCCGCCATCAACGCCATCTGCGCTGCCGCCAAGGAATATCTCAAGAGCCACGGCCTTGACCAGTGGCAGCAGGGCTATCCCAATGAGGAGAGCTACCGCAGCGATATGGCCGTGGGCGGCGGCTGGGTCTTCACCGAGCATGAGGAGGTGGCGGGCTATGTGGCCGTCCTCCACACCCCCGAGGAAAACTACCGGGAGATTTTTGACGGCGCATGGCTCACCGAGGGCGAGAACTATGCCTCCGTCCACCGGATCATGGTCGCCCCCCAATGGCGGGGCAGCGGTCTGAGCAGGGAGATGATGGCGCTGGCCGAGGATCTGGCCTACGGCTGGGGCTGCGCAAGCGTGAAGGTGGACACCCACAAGGGCAACGGCGCCATGCAGCAGCTGGTCTACGACTGCGGCTATAAGCGCTGCGGCATCATCCCCATCCTCCGCAGCGCCGAGGCCGGGAGCCTGCGGATTGCATACGAGAAGGTGCTGCTATGAATCTGACCGATCCCAACGAAATCAAGGCGCTGATGGCCGCCAACGGCGTGCGCTTTTCCAAGTCTCTGGGCCAGAACTTTCTGGTGGCCTCCTGGGTGCCGGAGAAGATTGCTGATGCCGCCGAGCTCAGTGAAAACGACGGCGTACTGGAGATCGGCCCCGGCGTGGGCGTGCTGACCCGGGAGCTCAGTGAGCGGGCAGCGGAGGTGCTCTCCATCGAGCTGGACGAGAGCCTTGCGCCCATCCTGCGCGTAACGCTCATGGACAGACCCAACTGCCATGTGGTCTACGGCGATGCCCTCAAGCAGAACCTCAGCGAGCTGTGCCGGGAGTATTTCGGCGCGGAGAGAGCATGGAAGCTCTGCGCCAACCTGCCCTATAATGTGACCACCCCCCTCATCACTGCCTTTCTGGAGAGCAAAGCCTTTGAGACCATCACGGTGATGATCCAGAAGGAGGTGGCGGAGCGGATCTGCGCCAGAGCCGGTACCGGCGAGTACGGCGCTTTTACCCTGCTGGTGAACTGGTACGCCACCGCGGAAAAGCTCTTTGATGTGAGCCCCGACTGCTTCCTGCCCCAGCCGAAGGTGACCAGCTCCGTAATCCGTCTCCGCCGCCGCAGCGAGAGCGCCGCACAGGTGGACGACGAGGCATGGTTCTTTAAGGTAGTGCGTGCTGCCTTTAACCAAAGGCGCAAGGCGCTGCCCAATGCCCTTTCTGCAGGATTAGGGCTGGACAAGGGCAGCATTGCGGAGGCTCTGGGCGCTCTGGGTCTGAACGCGGATATCCGCGGCGAGAGGCTCACGCTGGAGCAGTTTGCCGCGCTGTCGAATCTTTTGAGAAAAGCCTGAAAAAAGCGAAAAAAGTGCTTGACTTTTGTCTCTCTATCTGTTAATATACCCCTTGCGAGCCGCGAGTGCGGCAAAGCGAAAGCGAATATGGGGGTTTAGCTCAGCTGGGAGAGCGCTTGAATGGCATTCAAGAGGTCAGCGGTTCGATCCCGCTAATCTCCACCAAAAAACCACTGCTTTGGCAGTGGTTTTTTTAATGAAGTCGCCCGTGGGGCTAATGAAGAAATGAAGACGCTTCGCTAATGAAGGAGCTTTATGGCTTTTATGCTAATCGAGAGTCCAACAGTCGCGAAAGGCTCTGCCGGAGATAAGCGTCACACCCTCGTTCACGAATACCTGCTCTTCATCGCCGCGATCATCGTTGAAAATGATCTCGAAATAAGCTTTCTTCATCTTGCTTACTTCCCTGTTCTTTATGCTTGGGGTATACACCTCCATTGCTGCGGGTTCGGAAGAAAAAGGTTCAGCGCTAGCGCCAAAGAAAAATACAAAAGTTCGAAAAAAGTGCTTGACAAATGCAAGTCAATCTGCTATGATTATGCCTGTTCCGGGGGTTTAGCTCAGCTGGGAGAGCGCTTGAATGGCATTCAAGAGGTCAGCGGTTCGATCCCGCTAATCTCCACCAAAAAAACCACTGCTTTGGCAGTGGTTTTTTTAATGAAGTCGCCCGTAGGGCTAATGAAGAAATGAAGACGCTTCGCTAATGAAGGAGCTTTACGGCTTTTATGCTAATCGGCGACTTCGCTTCATAAACGAGCTTTGCGAGTGCCTTCATTTCTTCATTTCTTCATTCCTATGAGCCTGAGGGCGTGAGGGAATTTATTTCATTTCACAGGGAGGTTTTCTCCCCATTTCACAATCGACAAAAGCCGATTATTTCACATTGCCGCAGGCAATATTTCACAAGCTGACCGGGATTTGTCGTAAGACAAGTCCCCTTTTTCCTATCTGCATCTTCGGAGGAAACCATGAATCTTCCCGAACTCATTCACACCCTTGCCTCCGCAGTGGCCGAAGCCGGAGGCAGAGCCTACTTTGTGGGCGGCTATGTCCGCGACCGGCTGCTGGGCCGGGAAAGTAAGGACATGGACATTGAGGTGCACGGTCTGAGCCCCACGGCGCTGGAGGCCATCCTCGATACGCTGGGCGAGCGCAGCGTTATGGGTGCGTCCTTCGGGGTCTACGGGCTGAAGCATTGGGACATCGACATCGCCCTGCCCCGCAAGGAGACCGCCACCGGCAGAGGGCACAAGGACTTTCGGACTGAAGTTGACCCCTTTTTAGGCTGCGAGAAGGCCGCGGTACGCCGGGACTTCACCGTTAACGCCCTGATGGAGGATGTGCTTACCGGCGAGGTGCTGGACTTTTACGGCGGTAAAGAGGACTTGGTGCAGGGCGTACTGCGCCATGTGTCGGACGCGCATTTCGGGGAAGACCCCCTGCGAGTGCTCCGTGCGGCCCAGTTTGCCGCCCGCTTCGGCTTCACCGTAGATGCCTCCACTGTGGCGCTGTGCCGGGAGATGGAGCTGTCTGCCCTGCCCCGGGAGCGCATCATGGGCGAGCTGGAAAAGGCGCTGCTGAAGGCAGAGCGTCCCTCCGTTTTCTTTGAAACCCTTCGGGAGATGAACCGGCTCTCCTTCTGGTTCCCGGAGGCGGAGGCGCTCATCGCTGTGCCCCAGCCCCCCCGCTTCCACCCGGAGGGGGATGTGTGGAACCATACCATGGCCGTGCTGGACAAGGCTGCCGCTCTCCGAGAGCAGGCCAAAGAGCCGCTGGGCTTTATGCTCTCGGCGCTCTGCCATGACTTCGGCAAGGCCGTCACCACAGAGCTGGTCAAAGGTGAGTACCACGCCTATGAGCACGAAAAGCAGGGCGTTGCGCTGGTAGAGCGCTTCATACAAAGGCTGACGGGAGAAAAAGCTCTGATTGCCTATGTCTCCAACCAGAGCTTAGAGCATATGCGCCCCAACAAGATGGCCCAGCAGGGCTCCTCCCGCAAGAGCTGGAACCACCTTTTTGATGAGAGCGTCTGCAGCGAGGATTTACTGCTGCTGGCCAGGGCCGACTATCTGGGATGCGGCGGCACCACCGAGGCGGAGTACGCCCCCATTGAGGCGCAGGCTCACAGAGCGCTTGCAGAGTTCCGGGAGGATATGGCCAGACCCTATGTGATGGGTCGGGATTTGCAGGAGGCCGGCATACGCCCCGGCAAGAGCTACAAGGAGCTGCTGGACTACGCCCACAAGCTCCGTCTGGCAGGGATTGAGAAAGAGCTGGCGCTGAAGCAGGTGCTGGCCATGGCAAGAAAGCTGTAAAAAATGAGTCATGGGGACAGGTTCCCTGACTCACTGCCTGCCTCCTCTTGAATGAGTCAAGGAACCTGTCCCCGTGACTCATGAAAAAGCGAAAAGAATTCGTAGACAAATGTACGCCGCTTATGGTATACTCTGCCCATACTATATTTGAAAGGCAGGTACACCCTTATGTATAAGCTTTGGAATGAGCTGGAAGAGCTGAAGAAGCTCCGCTGGATTGATCTGAGCCATCCTCTCTACAACGACTCCCCCTTCTGGTCGGGCATCCCCGAGGGCAGTGTGGAGCTGTGCAAGACGGTCTTCGACTGGGGCAATCCCATGCTGGAGTGCCTGATTCAGACCTTTAAGTTCCCCGGTCAGTTCGGCACCCACATCGACTTCCCCGGCCATTTCATCAAAGACGGTGCTCTGTCCGATGCCTTTGATGTGAAGAACGGCGTCTTCCCCCTCTGCAAGATCGACATCAGTGAGAAGGTGAAGGAGAACCGGTGCTACGCCGTCACCGTGGAGGACATCAGGGAATACGAGGCCAGGTTCGGCCCCATCCCCGAGGGCGCTTTTGTGGCTCTCTACACCGGCTGGAGCAGGCACTGGCCCGACATGAATGCCATCTCCGGCATTGCCGAGGACGGCAGCGAGAACTTCCCCGGCTGGTCTCTCCCCGCCCTGCAGTACATCTACGAGGAGCGCAATGCCGCCGCCAACGGCCACGAAGCTCTGGATACAGACGCCTCCGCCGAGGCTGCCAAGGCCGGCGATCTGGCCTGCGAGCGCTACGTGCTGGAAAAGGGCAAGCTCCAGATCGAGGTGCTTTGCAATCTGGAGGAGGTCCCTGAGGCCGGCGCTCTGCTCTTTGCCGCCTGGCCCCATATCGAGGGCGCCACCGGCCTGCCCGTCCGGGTGTGGGCCGTGTGCGAATAAGACTGCCGTCTCACGACAAAAGCCGCAGCTTTCGCTGCGGCTTTCATAAATACCCGCCTGTGCCGTGCCGCCCAATTACAACCTGCACACAAGGGCAGGTGGGTCGCCTCCTCCATGAGTCATTGCTTCCAACGTCCGACGCAGAAAGGCATCGGGAGGCCTGCAATCGGCAGGGAGAGTCCGGCATCCCGGAATAAAAATGTGGGTTTAAATGGGCGTAAACCCCAGATGTGGGGTACACGAACACGGCAGGCATATAAAATCGCTTCGCTCTTCGAATCATGCGGCTTCGCCGTATGATTCGAGAAGGCTGCACTTTGCTCCGCGCCCAAGGACGCTCGCTCCGTGAGAGGAATTTTTGTGCGGGCAAAGCTCGCACAAAATGATTCAATTCTGTTCGCAGCTGCGGCTGCGAACTCTGCTAGGCCGTATGGGCGTAAACCCCAGACGTGAGGTACACGAACACGGCAGGCATATAAAATCGCTTCGCTCTTCGAATCATGCGGCTTCGCCGTATGATTCGAGAAGGCTGCACTTCGCTCTGCGAGGCTATGGGAAGCGGAAACTTACTCCTCTTCTCCGTCCTCGGCGTTTTCCACCAGCTCCATGTAGTAGTCGTAGACCCGCTCCAACAGCTCATCATCGTCCACGGAGGCATAGAGCTCTTCGCCGTTTTCGTCTACATTCTTGAGGATCACAAAGCCGTAATCGGGGTCATTGGGATCCATATCGTCAATATCGGCGGGGAGGAACACGGTGTAGCTCTCGCCCTCATAGTTGACAACATCCAGAATCTCAAGCTCGAACTCGTTGCCCTCTTCATCGGTGAGGGAAATGTAATCGGCGCCGAACTGTTCGCTCATATTTCACAAAAACCTTTCTTCTGTTCTTGTGTGTATTATAGCCTCTTTCATTTTGAAAAGCAAGCCTTTCCTGACGATTCCCGTCTTTTTCTAAGCCGAGAAAAAATTTCAAATTTGGTTACACTATATGCCGAGACTGTGTTATAATAGAATGCATTGATTCCCATCACCCTTCTCTCGAAATCGGAGGATTCCATGAACAAACCATTTCGGAAGTTTTCCCGGCAGACGGCCCACGAGATCACGGATGTGGCCTTTAACACCGTGGGCGGCACCATCACGGCTGTGCTGCGCGTTACCATCACGCTGCTGCTGATCTTTCTGTGCACGGGCATGATCTTCGCCTGCATTTTTGCTTACTATGTCAAAACCTGTCTCTCCACGGAGCTGAACATTACGCTGGAGGACTATATGATCTCCCTTTCCTCGGTCATCTACACCTCCGAGCTGGATGAGCAGGGCAATGTGACGCCCCTGCGCTCTCTGGCCGTGCTGGACAGCAACGAGGATCGCATCTGGGTGGAATACGAGGACATTCCCCTGAACATGGAGCACGCCGCCGTGGCCATTGAGGACAAGCGCTTCTACGACCACAAGGGCGTGGACTGGTACCGCACCGCCGGTGCTTTTGTGAATATGTTCATCGGCATGAAGAACGACTTCGGCGGCTCCACCATCACCCAGCAGCTCATCAAAAACGTCACGGAAAACGATGATGTGACCGTGCAGCGCAAGCTGGTGGAGATCTTTCAGGCCATGGATCTGGAAAAGACCTACACCAAGGAAGAGATCATCATGTGGTATCTGAATGTGGTCTACTTCGGCGAGGGCTCCTACGGCATCAGCATGGCCGCCAAGACCTACTTCGGCAAGGATGTGTCCCAGCTGGATCTCTGCGAGTGCGCCAGCATCATCGCCATCACCAACAATCCCTCCCGCTACGACCCCTTTATTTCTTCCGAGAACAACCGCACCCGGCGGCTGGATATCCTCTATGAAATGTATGATCAGGGCTATATCAGCTATGCCGAATACAAGGCCGCTTCCGCTGAGGAGCCTCACTTTGTCCGCAGTGAGAACGACAACTACAAGCAGGAGATTTACTCCTACTATGTGGAGGTCGTCATCGATGATGTGCTCAATGACCTTGTGGAGAAAAAGGGTCTGAGCATGGAGGCCGCCCAGCACCTGCTCTACCACGGCGGCTACAAAATCTACTGCTGCATGAACGAGGATTATCAGGCCATCGTAGACAGCGTACTGCAGGATGTGGCCAACCTGCCCAAGCCCTACCGGGAGACCGCCAAGCAGCTCCAGTCCGCCGTGGTGCTCATGGACCCCTACAGCGGCAACATTCTGGCTCTCTCCGGCGGCACCGGCATGAAGGACGAGAGCTTCGGCTGGAACCGCGCCACCGACGCCCACCGTCCCGCCGGCAGCGCTATCAAGCCGCTGGCCGTCTACGGGCCCGCCTTTGATCTGGGTCTCATCACCCAGGATACGCTGGTCAACGACACCGCCAACATCACCCTCTCCGGCACAAGCTGGTATCCCCGCAACTACGGCGGCGGCTACAGCGGCGTGATCACCATCCGGCAGGGTCTGATCTCCTCGCTGAACACCGTGGCCGCGCAGGTCATGGACAAGCTCACCCCCGCCGTTGCCTTCGAATATCTCACCGACCGCATGGGCTTCAATCTGGTCACCGCCGACTGCGACTATGCTCCCCTCGCTCTGGGTCAGTTCACCAACGGCGTTACCGTCCGGGAGATGGCTCAGGCCTACACCTCGCTGGACAACGACGGCGTAATGACCAGGGGCCGCACCTACTACATGGTCACGGATGAAAACGGCAACATCGTGCTGGACAACCGCGCCAACGAGACCTCGCAGGTCTTCAAGGCCAACACCGCCCGCCACATCACCAATATGCTGCAGGGCGTTATGACCGGCGGCACCGGCGTGGAGGCTCAACTGGGCGCACAGGTGGCCGCGGGCAAGACCGGCACCACCTCCGATGAGTATGACCGCTGGTTCTGCGGCTTTACCCCCTACTATGTCTGCGCCGTGTGGACAGGCTACGATATGCCCTCCTATATGTACTACAGCGGCAACCCCGCCGCCCAGATCTGGAAGCGCATCATGCAGCCCATCCACAGCAGTCTGCCGGTAAAATACTTCACCGATCCCACCTACTGGGGCGTACCCACCAACATCTTCGGTGATCTGGCCGTGGCCACCCCCGAAGAGGAGACGCTCCTTCCCGAAACCTCCGTCTTCCCGGGGGATAACCCCGGCACCGAAAGCGTTATCCCGGATTTTACTCTTGATTTCGGGCTGGGCTGGTAACACATAAAGCATCCCCCTTCCCATTCGGGAAGGGGGATGCTTTATCAGATGCGGGTGATTGGAAAAGTGCCGCCCGGATGAATTATCACGGCCTCGCAAAAAAATCAAATCATTTTCAAGGGAGCTTTGCAGTACGCCGGAAAACCCTCTCAGTCACGGCTTCGCCGTGCCAGCTCCCCCAAAGGGGGAGCCAAGAGCGGTTCCGTAACATTTCTCAGATCGCGATGGAATACTCCGTATTGTCCTTGGTGTCCTTGAGGACGATGCCCATGTCCAGCAGCCGCTGCTTGAGCTTGTCGGCCTCCTCCCAGTTCTTTTCCATGCGGTACTGCAGACGCTCGGCGATGAGAGCCTCCACGGCAGCCTTATCAATCTTACGCAGCTCGTAATACTTCTTCTGCAGGGCGTCAATAAACGCCTGATGGTCGGTCTCGAAGAGGGCAAGGCAGCCGTAGCACTGCCGGATGGCAGCGTACACGCCGCAGAGCTGCTGCTGCTTTTTGGGGCTGGGCAGAGCGGCATTGATGCGCCCTGCGATCTCGAAGAAGTTGGAGAGCACCTTGGCGGTGTTGAAGTCGTCGTCCATGGCCTCCTCGAAGTTCTTGCGAATCTCCTTAGCGAAGTCGCCGGGGGTCTGATCCAGATTGGCATCGATGGCTTTGAGCTGCAGGAGGGTACGGTTAAAGCCGTCCAGATGCTTCTCGGCCTGCTCGAAGATGCCGTCGGTGAGGTTCATGTCGGAGCGGTAGTTGCTCGAGAGGATGACCCACTTGATAACCTCGGGGTGGTACTGCTCCAGCGCCTGACGGATGGAGAGGCCGTTGCCCAGAGACTTGCTCATCTTCACGCCGTTGACCTTTACCAGACCGCAGTGCATCCAGTAGTGGGCCAGAGGCTCGCCGAAGCGACCCTCGCTCTGGGCGATCTCGTTTTCGTGGTGGGGAAACTTCAGGTCAAGGCCGCCGCCGTGGATGTCTAAGGTCTTGCCCAGATACTTGTAGCTCATGGCGGAGCACTCGATGTGCCAGCCGGGACGGCCTTCGCCCCAGGGGGAGGGCCAGGAGATTTCACCGGGCTTGGCGCTCTTCCAGAGCACGAAGTCGTTCTGGTGATCCTCCTCCTTGCCGGAGGTCATCTCGCCGTTTTTGCCCACGCGGTAGTTCCCCATGCTCTGCTCGGCCACAATGCCGGAGAGCATACCGTAGTCCCGGAATCTGGCGATGTCGTAGAGCACATCGCCGGTCTCCTCGTTATGGTAGGCATGGCCGTTGTCGATGAGGGCCTGGACAAACTCGATGATTTCGGGGATGGTCTCGCTGGCGCGGGGCTCCACATTGGCCGGGCGGATGCCCAGAGCGTTCATATCCTCGCTGATGCGGTCGATATAGGTCTGGGCCCAGTCCAGAGGCTTCACGTTATTGGCATTGGCCGCGTTGATGATCTTGTCGTCCACATCGGTCCAGTTGCGGACATAGGTCACATCGTAGCCCTTATACTCCAGATAGCGGCGGATCACATCGAACTGCAGCGCCTGCTTGGCGTGGCCGATATGGGCGTCGCTGGAGACGGTGATACCGCAAGAGTACATACGCACCTTGTTGGGCTCCACGGTCCTGAACTCGCTTTTGCGGCGAGAGAGAGAGTTATATACCTGCATGGGGGATTCCTCCGTATTCTGCTGATTTTTGCACTATTATATTCCTTGTGTCCGCTCCTTGCAAGGGGGCGGTACAGTTATTCTTCCGGTTCGCCGAAGGCTCTCTGGATCAGCTCATCACTCAGGGGCGTGCAGGAGATAAACTGCATGGCCACATTATAATTGTTGCCTTCGATGCCGCTGCCCTCCCGAGAGCAGAGCTCGTTGACAGAGCGCTTCCATTTCTCGTAGCTGATTACCCCCGGATAGAGGGCGCAGTTGTAGTGCATATCGTTGTCGATGATGCTCTCCAGCGCCCGGACGCGCTCGATCACGGTCTGCTCATCCAGCGCGGTACGGAACAGCTCGCCCATACGCAGGGTAAACTGCTCCTTGAACTCGGCATTGCGCATGAAGCTCTGGAGCATGGCCAGATACAGCCGGTACACCGTGCGCACCCAGCCGGCGTTGCTCTTATAGAAGGCCACATCGCTGTCGTAGAGGATCAGCTGCCAGCGGCCGTTGTCCGCGTCGCAGCGGAAGAAGCGGATATTGTTGAAGTCAAAGTTATTGCTCCACATGAGCGCTATGTAGAAGTCGATGAGGCTTTCGATATTCAGCCGCCGGCGGACATACTCGTAGCACTCGCTCTTGCTCAGGTCGTGGCCGCGGATATAGCGCTGCAACTCCGCAAGCTCTGCGCCGTAGCTCACGCCGATGTTCGGCGAGGCCACATTGCGCTCAATATAGGCCGTGTCCTTGCTGACGCCGTAGCGATAGGCGATGGTGGCCGCCTTGCAGCGCTCGCGGATGTAATAAACACCCTTGTAATCCTCGTTGACATACAGGCTCACCGGGCGGTAGCAGAAGGTGAGCAGGTTATCGGAGCAATCGAAAAAGATGTCGCTGATGATTTCATCGCGCATACAGGCGGCGCACTGATCCTGAGAGCCGCTGCGCAGGGCGATGGTGGTGAACTCCTCCTGCTCCAGCTTGTCAAAAAGCTTATAGCGGAGCGCCGTATCTCCGTAACGGCTGCGGAAGTCGATCTGGTAGCTGAGCTTCTCATAGATGCGGCTGCCGCTGCCCTGTACGCTGATGCCGCAGGGCTCGGAGAACTGCTCCACCCCGTCCACATAGAGGGCGATGGAGGCGGAGGTCTTGGCCACGCTGCCCTTGGTGAGCACTGCTGTGGCCTCCCGCTGATCCATGCTGATTTTCACGATGTCCAGCGTCAGGGGAAGGGTATTGAAAAAGTAGTTGGCCGTTACGGTCTTTCCGGGAATCCGATCGCCGTCAAAGCAGCGGGCGCGCAGGGACATACTTTGCTCCACCGGAATCTCTTCGCCCTGATAGAGCTTGGCGCTGCGGTCGGGCAGAGTGCCGTTGGTGGTGTAGTAGATTTCGCCCTCGCCGGAGAGGGTCACGGTGAAGGGGCTGTCGTACCAGCCGGAGGCCACGGAGATGACGGGCTGACCGCACATGGTCTCGTAGCCGCCGCTGTTGGGGCTGCCGGGGGTGGGCGTGGCATAGTAGAGCACCGTGCCGTCCTCCCGTCCCATGCTGCAGTTGGCAGGGATCAGGGGAATATCCAGCACATCCCGGATAAGCCCCTGTTCGTCACAGAGATAGAGCACCTCGCCCCCGGCATTGAGGGAGAAGGGCACCTTGCCCTCCGTGAGGATGATCAGGCGGCAGGCTCCCGGCTGCAGAACCTCGTTGGGCAGCCGGTAGAGCTTCAGCTCATCATTGTCGTCGGAGAGGTAGTAGTCCGAGAGGGTGATGGGCTCGGCGCTGATATTGCGCACTTCCACCCAGTCGCTGGTATCGTACAAATTCCAGCTGAAGCCCCCGGCGTTGGCCGTGCACACCTCGCTGAGGATGAGGCCGCAGGGTACCGGGCTGCCCCCGGCATTCTCGGGGATGTTGGCCTTGCCGGGACTGGGATAGCCCACAATGCCGCTCTCGCGGGTAAAGCTCTCGTTGCCCTGCAGCGCAGGAATCGACATGCTGTCCAGCGTATTGCCGTTGCTGTCGAAGAGATAGAGGCTGTCGCCGTCCTTGCTGAGCCGGAAGTCCAGCTCCTGCTCCGTCAGCAGGAGATACGCGCCCGCCTCCATGGTCACGGCGGGCAGAGCCGCGGCCTTTGCGCCGTCCTCACTTTTCCCCAGAGAGAGACCGCCCAGAGAAATCGGTTTCTCATAGGGGTTATAGAGCTCCACCCAGTCCGGGAGAAGACCCTCGATCGGAATGCTGTGGTTGCGGCTCATGACCTCGCTGATCACAGGACCCTCGGCAGCGGGAGCCGGAGCGGAGGAATCCTCCGTGAACGAAGGCTCCTCCGCCGTTGCCACGGCTTTCTTTCCGCAGCCGCAGAGCAGCGTCAGGAGCAGCGCAAGGGCTGCCGCGGTTCGCTTACTCATAAGCCATGTCCGTCACTTTCCAGCCGTTTTCCGTTCTCACCAGCAGAAGCTGGCAGGCAAACTCCGCCTCATAGGTGCTGTAGCTGTTGCTGACCGTTCCCACCACCCGGGAGGTGCAGACGCAGGTATCGGCATCCAGGGAGATATACTCGCCGCTGTGGGGCTCCTGCAGCTCCAGTCCTGTGCCCTGAATCCAGACAAGGGAGCCGGCTGCCCGCTGGATAAAGCTCTGCAGCGCCGCATCGGGAACCACATACTGACAGGGGCCGCCGGAGCCGACCTTACCGGCACCGTAATTGCAAAGGGCCTTGAGATACTCCCCCGCTACGGTCTCGATCTCCGGCTCCGGGGCGGTGGCGCTGGTTTCGCGGAAGCAGAGAACGCCGTTCTCCTCGCTCTGCTCCAGCTTCCTGCCGTCGCCGGTTTCCACGCTAACGGCGGTGTCAGCGCTGTAGAGGCCGCTCACCTGATAGATTTTGTAGCTGGGAAGCTTCTGCGTCAGCTCCTCGGGGATTTCCACATCCACGCTGACGCCCTCGGTGCCGACCACTTCGCTCTCGCTCAGCGTCACGCCGTTGAGCAGCACGGTGGCCGTTGCGGGCGCGAGCACCTTCACGCCGTAGCTGCGGGCGTCCGTGGGCTCATAGGACCAGAGATTCCCATCGATGAGGATGCATCTGGCGCCCTCCGCCTCCACAGTGGGGGTCTCATAGAGGCCGCTGAGCTCATAGACCCGGCGGACGCTATGGGTTTCAAATTGGAGCTCCAGCTCGCTCATGTCCGCATAGGGCAGGGCAAAATCGGTGACGGCGCTCTCGGGGAGAGTCTTGCCGTTGACCGTGGGCACGATGTTTTCCGGAACCTCGATGCGGATGCTGTGGGTTTCGGCACCGAGCAGCACGCGCGTCTCGCTCAGAGTCCATGCATCATTCTCATAGCCGAAGCGCAGCACGGCCAGATCGCTGCTGCCGGAGGAGAGCACAAAGCTGTTTTCCTCCCCGGAGCTGCGGAAGCTGAAGCTGTCAGCGGCAGAGCGCTCATAGATGCGCGAGAAAATTTCCTCCCGGCTTTCATACTCCGTGACCTCTCCGCTCCAGGCCTCTGAAAGGAGACTCTTCCACTGCTCTGCGGAGGTATTCTGCAAGAGCTCCTCCATCTTCACGGCGGGACGCCCGGGGTTCATGGCGCCGTTGGGAGAGAGCCTAAGACTGTAGTAGCCGTAGGCTCCCGCTCCGGCCAGAAGCAGGAGACTCAGAAGAATGGCAATCCACTTTTTCATTCCACGCTTCCCTCCTTTGCAGGTGCGAGCAGCAAGGACGAGGGCATGGGACGCATACCGCCGCGGCCATTGGGTCGGTTCAGCAGCTCGCCCCGGTAGAAGATGGCTGAGGATGCGCCGCCGTCCAGATTGGTGGCGTTAACGGCTCCCAGCTCCTGCATGATCTCCGCCAGCCGCACCAGATCCACGCCCAGAGCGCCCACCTGACGACCCTCGATGATGAGCATGAGAATCTGTCCGTTCTCCCGCTGGCCGATGGCCGTGCGGGGCTCCAACTGGGTGGCGTAGACCTCCTGAATCTGGCCGTCCACCAGAAGGGCGGGGCCGTAGCAGATGGCATAAAGGGTGTTCTGGGATTCCAGATATTCCCCGGTTCTCCGACCGGTGATGAGTCTGCCGTCGGCGGTGAGGGCAAGGCAGTCATACTCGCCGTATCGGCCGCCCCAGCGATATTCGCCGTCCACCATGATGATTCCGGTGGGGGTACCGCCGGTGCCCTCGCCGTTCAGATCCTCGAAGCCGCCGCCGTTGCAGCCTAGTATGGCACCCTTTTTGGCCATGAGCTGCTCCAGCGTGAGACCGTAGCCGCCGTAGCCGTCCAGCGTCTCCACATAGAGGCGTCTGGCATCGTCGATGACGGCCAGAATGGCCCGGTAGTCCTTGCCGTGGATGCGATAGACCTTCAGTCCCTCTTCCTCGGCCAAAAGCTCATCATAGGCAAAGCTCTGCTCCGCTTCGGTTTCGCCGCCCTCTTCCGGCGCAGTGCTCTCGCTCTCGGCCTCAAAATGCTCCGGCTCCGTCCAGAGCTCAACGCTCTCGCTCCTGGCGGCAGCGGCAGAGCGCTCGTGGCTCTGGGCAGGGACGGTGGAGGCCAGATAGCGGCTGAGCGCAATAATGCCGCCTGCGGCGAAAAGGGAAAGGAGCACAACGCCCACATAGGAGCGTTTTCTTCTTTTTTTATTCATAGCAGTTCTCCATCACTGAATGTCGATTACCGTCAGCACACCCTGCTCCACCCGGAAGCGGATTTCCTTCCCGGCAAAGGCAAAGCCGTAGCTCCTCTCCGGGTCATCCTGATAGGCGGGGCGGGGGTCTTCGGAAAGTATGCCCAGCAGCGCCGCTCTTTTTTCCTCCGGGAGCTTTTGCAGCAGCGCCTCGTCGCAGACGACGCTGCAGCGGCGCTTCTCCTCGGTATCGGTAAAGCCGAAGGCCGCGCCCTCGCGGAGGTCGGTGGCGATATAGGGCTTGATGTCCAGAATGGGCGTTCCGTCCATGAGGTCTGCCCCGCCGATGCGCAGCACCGTGCCGCGCTCAGCGGTATGAACCACCTCCAGCAGCCGCACGGAGCTCAGGCCGATGGGGTTGGGACGGTAGGGACTGCGGGTGGCAAACACGCCCATGCGCCGATTGCCGCCCAGCCGGGGCGGGCGCACCGTGGGGCTCCAGCTTTGGTGGCGATTGGCCGAAAATACCCAGATCAGCCACAGGTGGGAAAAGTCCTCAATGCCCCGAAGACACTCGGCATCCCGATAGGGCTTTTCAAAAACGATCTCCGCCGTCAGCTCCTCCACCAGCCCGCTCTGGCGGGGGACGGCAAATTTACTGCCGAAGTCCGAGGAGACGCGGGCGATGACGGCAAATTCCGCTGAATTTTCCATAATCATGCAGCTCCGATGTTAAACGCAGTTTTGCAATCGAATCAGCCGGCGATAACGACCCACTCGCCGTTTTCGTTGACTCCGTTGGTGCCGCCGGGCATATAGTACATATCAAAGGCATCGCGCATCTCGTAGTAGTGCTCGTGCTTGCGCCAGGTGCCGCCGGTGGACTCCGCGCCCCAGCGCATATCCATCTCGCAGTCGGGCATCAGCGCCTGCAGCTCCTGCTTCTGGGCCTCGGTGAACCAGGTGCCGCAGTACCAGAGCCGATCCAGCCAGGTCATCTGACTGAGCTGCTCATAGGCCAGGTCGGTGGGAATCCAGATGTAGCAGATGTTCAGGTCCCGGAGGGTCTTCACCTCCAGCAGCGGGGAAATGTCGGTGATGGGGCACTTGAAAAGCTCCAGATAGGTCAGCTCCTTGCAGCCGGCCAGAGGGGTAATGTCGTCAATGTAGGCCTCCACGATGATGAGGTACTTGAGATGGGGCATATAGTTCACGAAGGAGATGTCCTTCATGGCCATGTGGCCCAGATCCAGAGCCACCAGATCGGTGCAGTACTTCAGGCACACGCAGTCCTTGTCCGTGAGCATGACCCAGTTATCGTACTTGGCGGCGATGAAGGCCGTGGCGTCGGTACGCAGGGAGAAGGTGCCGAAATACACCGTCCAGACAAAGCGCACATCGTCATACTTTTTGTTGAGGGCGTCCATTTCCTCGTCGCTGAAGCCGCAGTCGGTCATGATGACCTTTTCCAGATTGGGCAGCCAGGGGAGCGCCGCCTCCACGGCGGCGGTGTCCGTCATCTCAATGCCGCTGAGGTCCATCTCCTTATCGTCGCTGGAGACGGTCTTGCCCAGCAGCTCGATGCTCCAGATGAAGTGCAACTCCGGCAGCGCCGCGCAAAGCTCGTTGATCTCCTGCAGAGAATAGCCGCAGGCAGAAATATCCACGTCCCGCAGCAGAGGGAAGAGGGGCAGCTTCTCCTTCAGCTCGGCAGTGCTCACGCCCTTATCAAAGGCGATGGAGGCGGCAGTGCTCTGATAGCTCTTTCCGCTGACGCTGATGTCCCAGACGAAGAGCACCTCCGGGTACTGCTCCCGAAGGCTCAGCTTTTCCGCGTCGCTGAGAGCGCAGCTTTCAAAGCGCAGGGTCTCCAGCTCCGGCAGCAGCGGTAGAGCCGTGTTCAGCTCCTCCACGGAGAGCTTCTCCACCGTGAGCACAGGCGTCCGGCTGCTGATGCGCCGCTGTCCCACGCTCACATTGTAGCGGAGCTCCACGCCCTTTTGCGTCAGCTTCTCCACCGCCTCCGCATTGTCGCAGGCGTTTACGCTGAGCTTACGCAGGGCGGGGAAGAGCAGGAGATTCTCCCAGTCCGACATGGAGAGCGTGTCCAGTGTCAGCTCCTCAAGGCTGCTGTCGTAGCGGTACTCCCCCACGGGGATGTCCCAGCGAACCGTACAGCCGGGAACAGCCTGCGAAAAGCGCTCCACCTCCTCGGCGCTGAGATCGTTGCCGCGGACATCCAGCTCCCGCAGGGCGGTACAGCGATGGAGATGCTCCAGAGAGCTCAGGCCGCTGTTGCGCAGATCCAGCTCCGTTGCCTCCACCGACACGGTCTCGCCGCCGGCACGGGTATAGTTGCCGCGGAAAAAGAATACACCGCCGCCTATGACTGCCACAGTCAGCACCGCCGCGAGAAGCAGACGCCGCTGTTTCTTTTTCTTCTTTTTGCTCATGGGTAAACCTCCTGAGGATTGCTTGTTTCATGCTCGAAAGAGAGTTTTTGTACGGCTCGTCCGGAGGCCGAGCCCTGCGGGAGCCTTGGCTTTTTTGCGAACGCCTCTGAACAGGCCGCTTATTTCAGATTGTCCATATAGTACATATGCAGCGCATCGCGCATGGCATAGTAGCTTTCATCCTTGCGCCAGTCAAAATCCATGGAATAGGGGGCAAAGCCGTTCCGGTAGGGGTAATACTGAATCACCGTGTCCGGCAGCGCCTCCGCGAGCTTCTCGCCGTAATCGCTGCTGAGATAGTGGCCGATAAACCAGAGGCGTCTGAGCTGCGTCATCCGGCAGAGCACATCAATGCAGCTCCCGTCCAGCCGATAGCAGCGGGAGATATTCAGATGCTCCAGCTTTTTGCATTTGAGCAGGGGCGTCAGGTCTGTGGCCTGGGAGGAGAACATCTCCAGATACTCCAGCTCCGGCAGCTCGCCGAAGGGGGAAATGTCGGTATAGAGGCCGTCCATGGCGATGAGATAGCGCACATGGGGCGTATAGCGCAGGAACTCAATGTCCTCCTGCTTCGCAAAGAGATGTCCCAGATCCACCGCCACAAGGTCGGTGCAGTAGCGGAGATTGTAGCAGCTGTTATTGCTGACGGGGTACTTCTTTTCGCCGTTGAACTGGATAAAGTAGTCCTGATCGGTGGGAACGGCGTAGTTGTAAACCTGCACCGTCCAGACCACCCGGATGCTCTCATACTTCCGGTTCAGGGCATCCAGCGTGTCGTTATCCAGCCCGCAGTCGTGGAGCAGCAGCCGCTCCAGCCTCGGGAAGCGGACAAGCTCCCGCTCCAGCTCCACGGTGTCCGTCAGCTCCGTGCCGCTCAGGTCGATCTCGCTCACAGCCGTGGAGAGGGTCTGACCGAAAAGCTCGGTATCATAGCGAAAGAGCACCGCGCCAGCCAGCTCCCGGAGTGTCTTTGCTTCGTCTGCGGTGGGCACATTCCCGCCCAGCTCCACCTTTTCGAGCTTCGGGCACAGGGGCAGAAGCGCAGAGAGCGCCGCAAAATCAAGCTTTTCTTCAGATAAATCCAGCTCCCTGTCCGTGCTGCGGAAGGCTGTTTTGCCTAAGGAGAGGGGCAGGTCAAAGTCCACGGCGGGATAGTCCGCCGCCAGCTCCCGCATTTCCTCCAACTGGCAGGAGAGCTCTTCAAAGCGCACGCTTACGATATCCGGGCAGCGCGAAAGAACCTCGCGCAGCTCCTGCGCCGTGGCGCTTCCCCGAAGGGTGAGGGCGGTGGTTCCCTCTTCCACGTTCTGCCCCTCAATGGTGGGAGCGGGCGTGGGGGTGGGCTCTGCGGTCTTTTCCCCGCAGCCGCAGAGCAGGCAGCAGAGGAGAAGCAGGATCAGCGATTTTTTCATGCCGCGCCTCAGTCCATGTAGGGTCTTTCCATGACATCCCGCATTTCGAAGTAAATGTCATGCTCCCGCCAGCCGGCGCCGGTGGACTCAGGGCCCTTCCAGTAGATAAACTCCGTATTGGGCAGGGCATCGCGCAGCGCGATGATCCGGTTGGCGGGCATATTGGCATCGCAGAACCAGAGATGCTCCAGCTGGGTCATCTGCTCCAGCACATCCGCAGCCTCCGCGCCCAGAGAGGGGATGTAGCAGATATTCAGATCGGTGAGTCTGGGGCAGTCCAGCAGGGCGGAAATATCGTCCAGATAGGTTTTGAAGGCTTCCAGATAGCGCAGCTCCGGACAGGCGCGGAGAGGCTCCAGATTGTGGATATAGCACTCGGCCAGAATCAGGAACTGCAGCTTGGGGCAGCCCCGGACAAACTCCAGATCCTCCTGCCCGATGCCGCAGTGACCCAGATCAATGGCGATCATGTCGTGGCAGTATCTGAGGTTGGTCACAGGCTCCCGGGTATAGCGCAGCTCATAGGCGTTGTAGATGGTGAAATAGGTCGCATCGGAGCGCACACCCAGCGTCATCACCTGCACCACCCAGACGAACCGGGTGCCCTCGTGGCGCAGGTTCAGCGCCTCCATGCTGTCGTTATCGAGGGTGGTGTGGAGCATAATGACCTTTTGGAGATGGTTGAAGAGAGGCAGCTTGCTCTCCAGCTCCGCGGTATCATCGATTTCCAGCTCGCCGAAGTCGATCTCGCTGTCGGCGGAGGAGAAGCCCATGCCGTAGATTTCCACGGGGTAGACGAACTCCACCTCGGCTGCCGCAGCATGGAGCTGCTCCGCATCCGCCACGCTGATGTCCCAGGTGCTCAGATCGAAGCTTTTCGCCTCGCTCAGCGGCAGCAGGGAGAGCAGCGAGGGAATGTCCTTCCCCTCCGCACTCAGGTCTACGCTCTCGCTCTCAGAGGAAAAGCTGCTGTTGCCGAAGGGCAGGGCAAAGTCAAAGGAGACGGCCGGGAAGCTTTCTTTCAGGGTAAGCATTTCCTCTATGCTGAGATTGCAGGGGGAGATGCTCACGCTCTCTGCCTTTGTGAGCTGAGGCAGCGCCGCCGTCAGCTCCTGGGCGGTGCACTGTCCGTCCAGCGAGAGCGCCGTGGTGGTTTCGATCTCATACTCCCGTCCGGCGATGGATACGCTCGTAACGCTCTCCTCCTCCACCGCCGCAGGGGTCTCCGCAGCGGCGGTGGGAAGCTCCTCGGTTTTCGCACAGCCGCAGAGCAGCAGACAGAGCAGCAGCACCGGCACAAACTTCCGCTTCATGGCTTCCTCCGAAAAGATGACGGTTCATCTTGAAAATCATAGTTGCAAACTTACCCATTTTGCAGTACACTCCATTATACACCTTTTTCGATAAATGGCAATGTTTATAAGGAGTATCCATGAGAAAATTCATCGCTTTTTTCCTCTCCTGCACCCTCTTGCTGTCTCTCTGCGGCTGCACCAGACGCAGCATAAGCGCTGCCACAGCCGAGATCACCGACGCACCCACAGCCAAGCCCAGCGCCACAGCCGAGCCCACGCCCGAGCCCACGGCAGAGCCCACGCCCGAACCCACGCCGGAGCCTACGCCCGAGCCCGTGGCCACGGAGCTGACGGCAGAGCTCCAATACAAAGACACCCAGTACGGCTACTACAACTATCTCGTGGACGATAACCGCGAGAGCTACATGAACTACGCCAAGGGTAACACCCTCACCATCAGCAGCGAAACGCCCATGGCGGGGCTCTACCTCACCTGGTGGACGCCCCCCGTGCCCTATACCATCTCCGGTGACGGCTGGGAGATGAGCGGCGGCGAGAATGAATTTCTCCACGAGTATGTGGAGCTGGAGCAGGAGAGCACCAGCGTGGACATCCATTTCAACGGCCTTGCCCAGCTCTGTGGCGTTCGCGCCTTCACCGCCGGACAGACCCCGGAGGATGTGCAGCGCTGGCTGCCCCCCTGCGAGGAGGCCGACATTCTCCTCCTCCCCTGCCACGCCGACGACGATGTGATCTTCTTCGGTGCCATGGCGGCCCTGTACATCGCCAGGGGCTACACCGTGCAGGTGGCCTATCTGGTGCACCACTACGAGTGGCAGCCCCGCCCCCAGGAGCTGCTGGATGCCATGTATGCTCTGGGTATGCGCCACTATCCCGTCATCGGCCCCTTCCCCGATCACTTCGTCCTGCCCACTGACGGCGACAATGAGCGGCTGCTGGAGGTATCCAAGGCCACCTTTGGTGAGGAGGAGGTCATTCTCTACTATACCCAGCTGCTGCGCCGCTTTAAGCCCCTTGTGGCAGTCGGGCACGATCTGGAAGGCGAATATGGCCACGGCGCCCACCTGCTGAATGCCTACGCCCTGCCCATCGCCCTGGAGAATGCCAGGGACAGCAGCTATGACCCGGAAACCGTGGAAAAATACGGCACCTGGGATGTGCCCAAGTTCTACCGCCACATGGACAGCGAAAACGAAATCTGGCTGGATGTGGAGACTCCTCTGGACTACTTCGGCGGCAGAACCGCCTTTGAGGTGGCGCAGGACGCCATGCTCTGCCATGAGAGCCAGCTCCAGTACGCCCACCGGCCCATGCTGGAGGTCACCATACCTGAGGATGCCGACGACGACGAAAAGGAGGAGCTGGAGAAGTTCCAGCGCTACGACTGCCGCCGCTTCGGTCTGGTGCGCAGTAATGTGGGACTGGATACCGGGAACGACATTATGGAGCACACGGAGGGAATCAGATAAAACATCGCCGAAAATCTTCGATTTCCGGCGAAAAGGATACTCGCGCTCATCGCAGCGGCAAAGCCGCTT
This sequence comes from Clostridiales bacterium UBA1728, assembly GCA_002315975.1. GTDB lineage: Bacteria > Bacillota > Clostridia > Oscillospirales > Oscillospiraceae > Apopatocola. The sequence continues at coordinate 14,140 of DCIK01000013.1, read as the reverse complement.
TGGTCGGCGCGAGGGCGCATCAATAGAATGCGCCTCAGGGTATTTGCAAGCGGGCAAAGCTCGCTTGCAAATTTTTTATTTTTTTCGCACCTGCGGGTGCGAACTCTGCGAGGCTTTTTTCTTGACAGCCGTAAAATTGCGTGCTACACTGCACACAGTTGAGCAGCCATTCAACCATTTGAGGAGGTGAGAGCGATGGAATCCGGTTTCTGTGACTGCGAGGTCATCCACGGGGATTTGGTGGAGGAAGTGAAGGGCGGCATGAGCAACGCTGAGGAGTATCAGGCGCTCGCCACCCTCTACAAGATGTTCGGCGACCCCTCAAGACTGCGGATTCTCCACGCCCTCTCCCTGCATGAGCTCTGCGTCTGCGATCTGGCGGCGCTGCTGAGCCTGAGTAAGTCGGCGGTGTCCCACCAGCTCAAGGCGCTGCGTCTGAGCAAGCTGGTGAAGTTCCGGCGGGAGGGTCAGGTGGTTTTCTACTCGCTGGCCGACGATCATGTGAAGGATATTCTGGCGCTGGGCTTTGAGCACATACGCGAAGGATAAAGAAAGGCCGCTTTTTCGCTGCGGCCTCTTTTCAGGCTATATAAGTTGCACAGTTGTGCAACTATTGGATTTACAGGAGGTTTCTATGGCACACGAACACCATCATCACGAGCATGACGAACACTGCGCGTGCGAGGAGCACGGCGCACACTGCGACTGCGGTCATGAGCACAGCGAAGGCAACAACGCCACGCTGCTCCTCGGCGGCATCCTCTACGCCGTGGGTATGCTCCTGCACTATACCGTGGGCGGTCTGTGGGAAACGGCGGTGCTGCTGCTGGCCTACGCCGTCACCGGCGGCGAGGTGCTCTATACGGCGGGGAAAAACATCCTCCGGGGCGAGGTCTTCGATGAGTGCTTCCTGATGAGTATCTCCACGCTGGGTGCGCTGGCGCTGAAGGAATATCCAGAGGCTGTGGCGGTGATGTTCTTCTACCGGCTGGGTGAGTTCTTAGAGGACAGAGCCGTGGAGCGCAGCGAGCACTCCATTGAGGCGCTGCTGGACATCCGTCCCGACCGCGCCACGGTTCATCGCAGCGGGCAGTGGGTGGACTGCGCCTGTGAGGATGTGGAAATCGGCGAGCGCATCCGCATTGAGCCCGGTGAACGGATTCCCATAGACGGCATCGTGCTGGAGGGCTCCTCCCGGCTGGACACCCGGGCCCTCACCGGCGAGAGCGTGCCCCGGAGCGTGACCGTGGGTGACAAGGCGCTCAGCGGCTGCATCAACATGAGCGGCGTGCTGGTGCTGGAGGCAGTCAGCAGCTTCGGCGAGTCCACCGCCGCAAGGGTCATCGAGCTGGTGCAGGAGGCCGCCGAAAACAAGGCACCCTCCGAGAATTTTATCCACCGCTTTGCCGAGAAGTATACCCCCGCCGTGGTGCTGCTGGCGGTGGCGCTGGCAGTGGTGCCGCCGCTCTGCGGGCTGGGCGCGTGGAGTATGTGGCTGCGGCGCAGCTTCGTGTTTCTGGTGATCTCCTGCCCCTGTGCGCTGGTGATCTCCGTGCCTCTGAGCTTCCTGGGCGGCATCGGTGCCGCCTCCAGACGGGGCATACTCTGCAAGGGCAGCAACTATTTAGAGGCGCTGACGGAGCTGGACACCGTCGTCTTCGACAAGACCGGCACCCTCACCGAAGGCGTGTTTGCCCTGCAGAATGCTTTCTGCGCCGAGGGCGTGAGCAGAGAGGAGCTGCTGGAGGCTGCCGCCGCGGCGGAGCACCACTCCAACCATCCCATTGCCCTTTCCGTGCTGGCGGCCTACGAGGGCAGTCCTGACGAGGCGCAGCTCCGTGAGGCCGAGGAGTACACAGGCCGGGGCGTGGGTGTGCGCTATCGGGGTGAAACCATCCTCGCAGGAAGCGAGAAGCTCATGGCGGAGAACGGCATTGCCTTTGTCCCCTGCGCAGAGTCGGGCACCAAGGTTTATGTGAGCCGCAGCGGGCAGTATCTGGGCTGCCTGCTCATCGCCGACCGTCTGAAGGATCAGGCGCGCTCTGCCATGGCGGCGCTCCGAGCCGCCGGCGTGCGGAGACTCTGTATGCTCTCCGGCGATGAGAGCGCCATTGCCGAGGGCGTGGGCTCTGCGCTGGGGCTGGACGCGGTGCAGGCTGAGCTGCTGCCCGATGAAAAGCTCGCGGAGCTGGAAAAGCTCCTTGCCTCCGCAGAGGGCAGGCTGGCCTATGTGGGCGACGGCATCAACGATGCGCCGGTGCTCTCCCGCGCGGATGTGGGCATCGCCATGGGTGCGCTGGGCAGCGACGCCGCCATTGAGGCCGCCGATGTGGTGCTCATGACCGATGAGCTCTCCAAGCTCCCGGAGGCCATCGCCGTGGCGAGGAAGACCCGGAAAATCGTCCGGCAGAATGTGGTCTTTGCGCTGGGCGTGAAGCTGCTGTTTCTGCTGCTGGGTGCGCTGGGCATGGCGGGCATGGGGCTTGCCATCGTGGCCGATGTGGGCGTGATGGTGCTCTGCGTCCTCAATGCCATGCGGGCGATGGAATAAGCGGTGGATGAGGATCGGGGGCTAGTGCGAAGTGCGTATTCTCCTTGCCCTCCCCTTTGGGGAGGGTGCCGCCGCAGCGGCAGGAGAGGTACCTCTTCAGTCTCGCTTCGCTCGACAGCTTCCCCAAAGGGGAAGCCAAGGATTTTTCTTCACCGCCACGCGCATATAGACAAAGGGCTGTCTCAAAAACGCTTTGCGTTCCGAGGCAGCCCTTTATGCTTTATATCTCAATTTCGTCCACAAACTTCGTCAGGAACACGTCCCGGCAGTACTCGCCCAGCTCCACGCTGGCGTCGGCGGCCTTATCATAGTCGTCAAAGATACCGAAGACAGCGCTGCCGGTGCCGGTCATCACCGTACCGAGGGCACCCTGATCGAGGAAGCGGCTCTTCAGCTCGCCCACCTCCCGGAGGTTTCGGGGCAGCACATCCTCAAAGACATTGTAGAGCCGTCTGGCCATACCGGCCACATCCTTCTGCTCCATGGCGGCGATTAACCCCGGGGTATCCGGACGGATGCGGCTGGAGCGCTCGTCGATCTTCTTGAAGAGCTCCCCCGTGGAGATGGAGAAGCCGGGCTTGCAGATGACCACATGGCACTCCGGCGGCATGGGCAGTGGAGAGAGAATCTCGCCCTGACCCTCCGCCAGCCGGGAGCCGCCGCAGACGCAGTAGGGCACATCGCTGCCGATCTTCAGCCCCAGCTCCCGGAGCCGGTCGGCGTTGAAGGGGCGGTTGGTATAGCGGTTCAGGGCCCGGAGCACCGCTGCGGCATTGGTGCTGCCGCCGGCCATGCCTGCCCCCACGGGTATGCGCTTGCGCAGGTAGATGTCCGCGCCGAGGCTTTCGTCTCCGATGGCGGTACGGAAGACCTTCACGGCCTCCACGGCCAGATTGCGCCCATCCTTGGGCAGCCAGGGCAGGTTGCTGTTGAGGTGGATTTCCCCGTCATTCCGGGCTGTGATGTCCACATCGTCGCCCAGCTCCACGCTCTCCATGACCATGGCCAGGTCGTGGTAGCCGTTGGGCAGCTTTCCCAGCACATCCAGCGTCAGATTGAGCTTGGCATAGGCCCGCTCGCGGATTTTCTCAGCCATGGCGCACTCTCCTCTTTCGTTTCTTTTTCGCTCAGTATATCATAGATGGCAGCGAGACGCAAGGGAGGCCCGGCAAAATGAAACATTTACATTTTATTCATTCAAGGGCTTGGAAAACGGCTATAATGAGAGTAAAATAAACTGTCACGGGAAAGGACGGTATGCACATATGAGTAAGATCGCACTGGTCGTCGAGGACGACATCAACATCGCGGACCTGCTGCGCCTGTATCTGGAAAAGGACGGCTTTGAGGTCTTCCATGCCGCAGACGGCGGCGAGGGCGTAAGGCTGGCCCGGGAGAAGGAGCCCGACCTGATTCTTCTGGACATCATGCTCCCTGTCATGGACGGCTGGGGCGTGTGCCGGGAGGTGCGCAAGAGCTCGCAGGTGCCCATTATCATGCTCACCGCCAAGGGCGAGACCTTCGACAAGGTTAACGGACTGGAGATGGGCGCGGACGACTACATCACCAAACCCTTTGAGATTAAGGAGCTCATGGCCCGCATCCACGCGGTGCTGCGCCGCAGCAGCGGCGAGGAGCAGACCAACGAGAAGAAGCTCAGCTTTGATAAGCTCATTATCAATCTCGACTCCTACGAGCTCATCGTGGACGGCAGGAAGGTCGACACGCCCCCCAAGGAGATGGAGCTGCTGTTCCATCTGGCATCCTCGCCCAACCGGGTCTACACCCGCAACCAGCTCCTCGACGAGGTCTGGGGCTTTGACTATTTCGGCGACAGCCGCACCGTGGACGTGCACATCAAGCGGCTGCGCGAAAAGCTGGAGGGTGTCAGCGAAAAGTGGAGTCTCGCCACCGTCTGGGGCGTGGGCTACAAGTTTGAGCTGAAGGCATAAGGTATGCACAGCCTCTATTTTCGTAACTTTCTGGCCACTGCCGCCATGGTTCTCTGGAGCTTTCTGCTGCTGGCGCTGGCCTTTATCTCCATAGGTCGAAACATCTTCGTGCAGGAGGTGCAGGACAATATGGAGGTCTCCGCCCTGGAGGTGGCCCACTCTGCCGAGGCCTTCTCCGGCAATGACGAGCTGCAGAGCTTTGATCTGAGAATGATGCTCTCCTCCGTGGCCTCCGCCACCGACCGGCACATTTTCCTCACCACCACCGACGGCTACATCATCACCTGCTCCGACCGGGAGCCCCACTGCGGCCATGTGGGTACGCAGATTTCCGCAGCCATCATGGAATCTCTCAGCGCCGGCGGAAAGCTGGAGAGCATAGGCGATCTGGGCGGGCTCTACCCCTCAGAGCGCTTTGTGGTGGCCCGCGGCTTCGGGCGGGACGAGACCGAGGGCTATGTCTTCGTCTCTCAGGACAGCTCCACCGCCCTCTACACCTGGCAGGCGGTGCAGCCCCTGTTTCTGATGATCTGCGTGGTGGTGCTGACCCTGTCGCTGATCCTCTCCTTTATCTTCTCCCGCCGTCTGGCCCAGCCGCTGAAGGACATGGCCGAGGCAGCCCGGAAGTTCGGCCACGGCGATCTGTCCGTCCGCGTGGAGGACACCGGCCGCGACGATGAAATCGGCGAGCTCACCGAGGCCTTCAACTCCATGGCCTCCTCTCTGGAGCAGGGCGAGGAGAAGCGCCGGGAGTTCATCGCCAATGTGTCCCACGAGCTGAAAACCCCCATGACCACCATCTCCGGCTTTGTGGATGGCATCATGGACGGCACCATCCCCCCCGAGCAGGAGAAGCACTACTTAGAGACCATCTCCGCGGAAACCAAGCGGCTGAGCCGTCTGGTGCGGAGTATGCTGGAGCTTAGCCGCCTGCAGGCCGAGGATCGGGGCGAGCTCTTCCGCAAGAGCTTTGACGCCGCCGAGATGCTTCGGCTGACGCTCATCAACTTCGCCGACAAGATCACCGAGAAGGGGCTGGATGTGGACTTTCAGGTACCCGAGGACCCGGTCATCGTGCTGGGCGACATGGACGCCATCACCCAGGTGGCCTACAACCTCATGGACAACGGCGTGAAGTTCTCCCGCAGCGGCTCCACTTTGGGCGTAAGGCTCTGGCGGGACAATATGAAGGTATATGTGTCCTTCCGCTCCTGCGGTGAGACCATCCCCGCAGCGGAGATCCCCCTCCTCTTTGACCGTTTCCACAAGAGCGACCGCAGCCGCAGCAAGGACAAGGACGGTGTGGGTCTGGGGCTTTACATTGTAAAAACCATCCTGAATAACCACGGCGAAGACATTGCCGTCACCTCCCGGGAGGGCGTGACCGACTTTGTCTTTACCCTGACTCTGAAGTAATCCGATAGAACAAGGCAAGGAACAGACCATGGAAGATAACTGGTACAAAACCAACGATGCCCATACCGCCGACTGGTACAGCGCCGTACAGGCCGAGGAGGCCGCGCACTTCGCGCAGGTTGCGGAGCCGCCGAAGAAAAAGCGCAGGAGCTTCAAGTGGCCCCTCATTATTCTCACGCTCTCTCTGATGCTGGGTGCCACCGGCTACGCCATCACCCACAAGAGCAAGGATACCGCCGCTGCGCAGCCCACAGAGGCACCCAAGACCGATCCCGGCTTCAGCTACAGCTGGGGCTACGGCGGCAGCGAGGACGGCGAAGATGACGATAGCGAGGGCAATCTGCCCGGCTTCTCCGGGAATTTTGAAGACTTCTTCAAAAACTACTACACCGCCTTCGAGACCGCCGAGGAATGCACCATTCCCCGGGCGGAGGGTCGGCAGGGTCTGACCATCAGGCTGGAGACCGACCACGGCGAGAAGCTGACGCTGCAGGAAATCTATCAGCAGTGCAACCCCTTCATCGTGGCTATTTCCGCTTATCAGAGCGAAACGGGCAGCTCCTACTCCTACGGCACCGGCGTGCTCTTCACCTCCGACGGCTACATTGTCACCAATTCCCACATTGTGGAGGGTACCTGCCGCGCCACCGTCACCCTCTGGGATGACAGCGAGTATGAGGCCGCTCTGGTGGGCAACGATGCCCGCAGCGACATTGCCGTGCTGAAGATTGAGGGCAAGGGGCTCCCCTGCTGCAGCTTTGCTGTCTCCGATAACTTGCAGGTGGGCGACAATGTGATCGCCATCGGCAATCCTCTGGGTGCCACCTTCCGCTCCACCATGACCAACGGCATCATCACCGGCATTGACCGGGACATCAGCTACAACGGCACCACCCTGACCCTCATCCAGACCAATGCCGCCCTCAACGAGGGCAACTCCGGCGGCGCACTCATCAACGAGTATGGGCAGGTCATCGGCATCACTAACATGAAGATGAGCAACCGCTACAGCGGCGTAACCATTGAGGGTGTGGGCTTTGCCATTCCCTCCGCCACCGTCAAGTCCATGGCCGACTCCATCATTCAAAACGGTAAGGTGATGGGCCGTCCCGCTCTGGGCATCACCGTGGGTGTCATTCCCGAGGAAGCCTCCGCTCAGTACAATCTGCCCGGCGGTCTTTATGTGAGCAGCGTGAATCCCAAGTCCGACTGCGCCGCTCAGGGGCTCCGGGAGGGCGACATTATCACCCATGTGAACGGTAAGGAGGCTCTCGTCACCACCGATGTGACCGATGTGATCGCCACGCTGCAGGTGGGCGACACGCTGGAGTTCACCGTCTTCCGCTCCGACAAAAACGGCGGCGGCGAGACCTTTGAAATGACCGTGAAGCTGGTGGACACCAGCGAGGTATATTAAATGACAAAAGAGCCCGATTCGGGCTCTTTTGTCATTTCGTCAAAAAACTCCGTTTTTTGACGAGAAAGAGAAGCTCGCATTTCATCGCGGCGGCTTTGCCGCCTTGGTCGATGCGAGGGCGCGCCAATAGTGCGCGCCTCAGGGAATTTTTCAGCGGGCAGAGCTCGCTGAAAAATGATTAGAATTGCTTCGCACCTGCGGGTGCGAACTCTGCGAGGCCATAGTCCCTTATCGTTCAGGGCTGTTGTCTTCGAAACAGCGTATTCTCCCGCTTTCTTCTGAGGATACTCAGCTCTGGGGCTAAGACGGGGAACTGCATACGGATGCTCTGCATGGGACGGTTGGCCACGGGCAGCGGGAAGCCGTCCATATCGCGCAGCTCTCCCACCGTGAAGCAGAGGGGTGCGCCGCCCCGGGGGATGACCAGCTCCAGCTCGTCGCCGGGAGAGAACTTATTGCGCTGCTGCACCGTGGCCAGGCCGCTCTCGTCGCAGCTCTCCACCACGGCGATGATGTCATAGCCCACAAAGTAGTCGGAGCCCTCGGTATGCTGGCCCGGCTGACCGTAGTAGAAGCCTGTGGAATAGGGTCTGTGGGAGATGGCCTCGGTCTCCTGCCGCCAGCAGTCCTCCAGCGGCTCGCCCCGCATGGCCGCATCGGCGGCGTGGCGGTAGGCATTGGTGACGGTGGCCACATAGTAGGCGGACTTGGTGCGTCCCTCGATCTTCAGGGAACTGATGCCCGCCGCGTAGATGTCGGGAATGCAGTCGATGAGGCACATATCCCGGCTGTTGAGGATGTAGGTGCCGTTCTCCTCCTCGCTGATGGGGAAATACTCCCCGGGCAGCCGCTCCTCCATGAGGGCAAAGCGCCAGCGGCAGGGCTGGGCGCACTGACCGGAGCTCACATCCCGACTGGCCAGATAGTTGCTCAGCAGGCAGCGGCCGGAGAAGCTCACGCACATACTGCCGTGGACAAAGGCCTCAATCTCCAGCTCCTCCGGGCAGCGTCTCCGCAGCTCCCTGAGCTGCTCCAGACTCAGCTCCCGGGCGGGGATAATCCGCCTGGCGCCCAGCTCGTAAAAGGCCCGGGCGGTGACGGCGTTCATGACGCCGGTCTGGGTGGAGATGTGCACATCCACCTTGGGGATGTACTGCCGCGCCATCATCAGCACGCCCACATCGCCCACGATCACCGCATCGGCTCCCAGCTCCTCCAGCTCACAGAGGTAGAGGGGCAGACCGTCGGTCTCCGTATCGGTGGGGGTGGTGTTCACGGTGATATAGATTTTCGCGCCGTGGCTGTGGCAGTAGCGGGCGGCCTCAGCCACCTCCTCCACGCTCATTCTCCCGGCAGGGCGCATCCCGTAGCCGGGACCGGAGAGATATACCGCGTCGGCTCCGTAGCTCACGGCCATTTTCACCCGCTCTAAATCTCCCGCAGGAGAGAGCACTTCCAGTTTTTTCATCGTTTACAGTCCCCTGTCGTTCTTTGATTGCCAGCGCACCACATAGACGGCCAGCGCATCTATAGCCAGCACGAAGCCCCAGAACAGCATCGTCAGCACCGTGCTGCCGCTCATCAGGCAGAAGTCAAAAAAGCCGTGGAGCAGCACAGGCACCCAGAAGGCCAGCCACTGATTGCGCCGGTGACCGCGACCGGAGTTATAAATGTCCGCCTGCTTGGAGTTGGCATAGAACAGACCCATGAAGATGCCGAAGGTGCAGTGGCCGGGGATGCTGATGAGGCCGCGGCTCAGAAGCACCGGGGGGCCGTACTGGAAGAGATAGACCACATTTTCCAGCGCGGCAAAGCCCAGCGACACGAACACGCCGTACACGATTCCGTCAAAGCGGTAGTTGAAGTTGGGATCGTTCCAGGTAAGCTTGCGGAGGACGAAGTATTTGCAGCCCTCCTCCGCCACGGCGATAATCAGAAAGGTCTGGAGAAAGCTGCTGAGCAGAGTATCGGGGGGCACGAAATAATCCAGCGCCATGCCAAACAGCGTTTCCAGCGCCGCCGCCGGAAGACAGCACAGCGCACCCCGAACCGCCAGACGCAGCAGCAGAGAGCCGGGCTCACGCTCCACGGTATCGCGGCGGTAGACCCAGCACATCAGAAGAACAGCCGGCAGGATCGCCGCAGCCAGAAGGATTTTCATAGCAGAGTATCACTCCCAGGAATTTTGTGTGTATATTATACCACCGGAAAAACAGACCCGTCAATGGAAGGGCTCATGGAACTGTGCTTAAAAATCCATGAACAAACTGTGAACTTTTTTCAGCGTTCAAACCCTGTTTACATTTTTGCATTACACTTATGCCACATTGATCGAGGTGGTATGTACCATGAGAAACGGTAAGCTGTCGCAGCTTATGCAGCAGGCTCTTTCGGGGCGTTACGGCTCCGATCAGCTTGGGCGTTTTCTTTCTCAAGGCAGCGTAGGGCTGCTGGTTCTTTCTTTTCTGACCCGGCGTCTGGCTTCCGGGCGTCTTTCTTCTCTTTTCTCTTCTGTGGGACTGGCGCTGCTTTTTTTCTGCTATTACCGGATGTTCTCCCGTGATATTGTCCGGCGCGAGGCGGAAAACCACTGGTATTTAGAGAAGGAATGGGCGCTGCGGGATTGGTTCAGCTTCCGCAAGGACCGCTATGACCAGCGCAAGGAATACGCCTTCTTCACCTGCCCCGGCTGCAAACAGATTGTCCGGGTACCGAAAAACAAGGGCAAGATCCGCATTACCTGTCGCCGCTGCGGCTACAGCTTTGATAAGAAAACATGAGAGTATCCCCGGAAAACCCAGAGGTTTTTCCGGGGATACTTCTTTTTCTTCTCCGCGTTCCCGTGCCGACAGTGCCGCGGAGAAGAAAGGGCTTGCATTCGGGCGGACTCCATCAATCCGCTCCTGTGCTGAAGCTATTATCTCATAGCTTTGTGCGTCTGTACATTGCCTGTTTTGCATGGACTTCGATACTTATTCGCTGCATCCCTCCCTCTGACCGTCCAAAAGGCTCTGCCAGAATTCGGCTTTTTCATAACCGCTGAAATGGCTGTAGGCCACGGTGACGAAGCTGTGGGTAATCTCCTTCTCGCTCTTCTCCCCCAGATTCCGCACGGACTTCAGTCCCTGCTCCTGCTGCATCAGCGCCGCCACCCGACCGAGGGTACTCGCCCCGGCGCGCATGAGCCCGTTTGAGGCGCGCACCGACAGGCAAAGCTCCTCAATGCTTAGCCCTTCGATTTTCTCGTTCAGGGGCAGCGTCACGCGCCGCCCCGGGTACAGCTCCTGCAGCAGCGTATGTACGCCCCGCTTCTCCGCTGCGTCCCGGAGGCGCAGAGCCTCCTTGCTTACATGGACAGGCGTTTCCGCCTGCTCCGGGGGCTTCTCCTTCTTGCCTCCGGGCTCCCAGCAGATCCAGAGCCTACCGGCGAGATAGTCTGCGTAGGCTCCCTCGTCCAAAGAGAACCAGCCCCAATGGGTATGCACCTGATAACGCTTGCTGTTTTCCATGAAAAAATGCACCTCTTTCCCCGTCCTCCCGGCAAAATAGGCGCAAAAATACCAGCCTTTAGTGACGGGGCCGGTATAATCCTATCGTGCAAGCATTGGCACCTTTCTCTCCGGGAGGTTGCCGTGCGGTCATCGAGCTTGTCTCTCGCGCAACTCTTATAGGGTATTTTGTTGTGGCAGATGCAGTACTGTTCTCTGTGTGTTTATGATAGCACAGGGACAGAAATTTGTCAAGCCGCCCCCCGGCAGGGGGTCTGTTCTCCGCATACCGGGTTTTTGAAATGATATTCTGATTTCTTACCCTGGTTTCCGGGAATCCGGCTTCCTTTGGAATTGCAATATTCTTCCGGGTGTGCTATGATGGTTCAAACAGAAATTCTCCAAAAGTAAGAGGTGCGTCCTTTGAAAAACCTGAAGCAAACCCTTTCGTTCATGCTGATCTGCGTTCTGACCGTGAGCCTTTGCTCGTGCGCTTCGCAAGGCGCCGCAGCCCACGAGCACGCATTTTCGGTCAGCGCTGCAAAGCAGGTCTTTTTTGCCCCGGCAAATCTTCAGTATTGCCCCAAAACGGCCACATGGAGATTCGCAGAAAACGCCTACGATACCGTGGGCACAGACAATGAGCTGGCTTCTGCCGAATATGAGGGCTGGCTTGACCTGTTCTGCTGGGGCGCAAACGGTCTGTCGGGCATTGAGCCCTATAGCACCGTGTATGATAATCTGCTGTACGGTAACGGGCACAACAGCATTGCGGATACAAAGTGGGATTTCAGCAGGGCCTACAATGCCCAGAGCGGCGAGAGCTGGCGAATGTTCACCCACGATGAGATTCACTATATGCTGATGTTCCGGGAAAACGCGGAAAAGCTTTTCGGCTACGGCACCATTGATGGGATTCGGGGGCTGTTCATCCTCCCCGACGATTGGAACTGTCCTGACGGCATCCGCTTCACGCCCTCCGTGGAGGCGGGCTTTGAAAACCAGTATGACTGGTATTATTCCATCGGCGACAAAGAGAATTATACCTATAACATCTTCACAAAGGACGACTGGGCTCTCATTGAGCAGGCCGGGGGCGTGTTTCTCCCCGCCGTGGGTATGCGCAGCGAAAAGGTCTGCGAACACACGGGCATCTCCGGTCACTACTGGACCTCGTCCAATTACGGTGAAGAGTTCGCCAATTGTCTGTGCCTTTTCGAGCATGATCTGTTCCTCGAGGGCAACTTCGACAGGAGCTACGCCCTCAGCGTACGCCTGATCCGCGATGCGGAGTAATCGAACATAAAGAGAGCGTGGGTCTGAAGTTTTCTGCCTGACCCACGCTCATATTATCTATTATACTAAGCCCTGATAAGAAGAAGACAAAGATTTGTTTGCTTTAACTTCGTTACGCATTCTGATAGCCCGCTAAGCAAAGTTTGCTGACATCGTTTGCTTTTCCCGACCTGATTGTACTTGCAATCAGCGTATTTTTTGGTATAATAGAAATATTTTTAACACAGACAAAGACGCTATCACATCCGAGACCATGAGTGAGGCCGCGAGAAGCGTTCGCGTCAGGTGAGTGGGTATACAGCTATGAAGACGAAATCAGTTTTTCCGTCCGTTCTGTTTCTTCTGATCGGTATTTTAAGCGCCGCTGTCTATTTTACAGCGTTCTACAGGCCCGACAAAGCAAGTCCTCTTCTGCTTATCGGTATCAAGCTGTGCACAAATACCGCCTTTATCGCCTTTGCATTTGCGGGCGTAAGAAAAAACAGAAGCCTTCGAAACAGGACGCTTATCGCAGCACTTCTGTTTTATGCCACGGGAGATATCCTGTGCATATTTTCCGTGCCTGTGGGCGGAATACTGTACTTTGTGGGGCATCTGCTGATCATCCACTCTCTGTACATCTCCACGCTGATAAGAAAAAAGAATATCGTCGTTTATATTATCATTGCCATATCGGGAACTCTGTTTCTGCTGTTTATGTTCAAAAACAATTTGGCTTCTTCGGTTATATACATAGCATACGGTCTCATCATCAACATAAAGCTGGCGCTTGCTATCAACGATCCTCTGTATTTAGCGGCTTCCGCCGTTTTTGCCGTCTCAGACATTCTGGGGGTATACAGAGTAATGTTTTACGGCGTATCCTCCGCTGCTTTTTATATTGTCACCCTCGGGATATACTACCTTGCGATTGTTCTGTATTCTCTTACGGCCTATCAATACGAAGCAAAGCCCGTTGTCACATGGAGCAATATGACGGTCCTTGCACGCAACCTGAACAGAGGCGGTGTACGCTTCTGCTTTACGCAGGGCTGGGGCAGGGATATTGCAGCCGGCAGATATCTTGCAATGCACAGTGATGCCTATATTGCCGCAGACATAAATGACAGGGAAAAAGCCGAAAAAGTTCTTTCGCGTATGGAATATAAGATGACAGACTGCTTTGCGGAGTGCGGGGTATATGTTTATTTCAGTGAGCTTTTCGGCTTTCTGAACATTTCCTTCAGACGCTTTACGGATGACGGGGTCATCCTCGGCAGAAGAGAATATGCGATAAAAAACTGCAGCTCGGTTTTTCTCCGCTCCGGCATTCCCGCCATCGCTGAGCAGAAGAACCGTTAACCCCGATTTCTCAAACCATTGTCGGAACCGGAGTGCAGACAGATGCCGGGAATAGTATACCCTTTCAATACCGTCTCCGATCAAAAACCAGAAAGCTATCAAATGAAGACACTCGCTCCGCTCGTTAATGAAGCAAAATGAAGTCGGTGCAAAGCACCTGATGAAGCGAAGTCGCCCGCTCCGCTCTTCTCCCTTTTTCATTCCTTCATCAGCGTAGCGTCTTCATTCCTTCATCAGCCCCGCACGGGGCGACTTCATTGAAAAAAACACTTTTGTCCAGTGGAGTTCTTCGTATATAGCATTCAGCAGCTTGTGTAGGAATGCTCTGCTGTCGACATTATCTACGAGCATCATTTCTTTAGCACCTTCATACGGAATTTCCATATTCGCATCAGGAATCAATTCTCTTGCTGACTTAACAGGCTTCACGAGAAATCGGTCATCGTAAATTCCTCCGACAATTTTTCCCTGATAGTAGATGATAAATTCGCCCATCATAGCACGGTAAGTTATACCGTCCAGTTCAGAAAGCTGGTCCAATATGAAATTCAAGTATTCTCTGCTCGATGCCATGTGCTCACCTCTGCAAATTATAAATTTTCTCTCTTAAAGCAGGTTGCGCAATACTTCAACGTCCTTTAATATCAACGGCGATATGCTGTCTTTGTACTTGCTAACG
>DCIK01000040.1 GCA_002315975.1 Clostridiales bacterium UBA1728 | reverse complement strand
CGCACTCTATTGGTGTGCCCTCGCATCGACCAAGGCGGCAGAGCCGCCGCGATAAATGCGAGTGTCTCTTCTCGATTGTAAAACGCAGTTTTACAATCAACTGTGTACTCATCACCTAAGGAGGTACAGACATTTGGAATATGTACTGGAAACCCGGGCGCTGGGCAAGCAGTATAAGAGCTTCCGCGCCCTGCACGATCTGAATATGCACATCCCCAAGGGAGCCATCTACGGCTTTGTGGGGAAGAACGGTGCCGGCAAGACCACCCTCATCCGCGTCATCTGCGGTCTGCAGGAGCCTACGGCGGGCAGCTACAGTCTCTACGGCTGCCAGAACAGCAGCCGGAATATGGCGAAGATGCGCCGCCGCATGGGTGCGGTGGTGGAGACACCCGCCATTTACCCGGAAATGACCGCCCGGGAGAATTTAGAGCAGCAGTACCGGGTGCTGGGCCTGCCCTCCATGTCGGGCATAGACGGGCTCTTAAAGCTGGTGGGACTGGAAAACACCGGGAGGAAAAAGGCCGGGGACTTCTCCCTGGGTATGCGTCAGCGGCTGGGCATCGCCGTGGCGCTCTGCGGCGGGCCGGATTTTTTAGTGCTGGACGAGCCGGTCAACGGCCTTGACCCGGAGGGCATTGTGGAGATTCGGGAGCTGATCCTGCGGCTGAACCGACAGGAGGGCATCACCATCCTCATCTCCAGCCACATCCTTGACGAGCTGTCCCGTCTGGCCACCCACTACGGCTTCATCGACGGAGGTACCATGGTGAAGGAGCTCAGCGCCGTTGAACTGGAGCGGCTCTGCCGCAAGGCCATCCATGTGAAGGTCAGTGATACGAAGGCGCTGCTCCGGGTCGCAGACAGCCTGGCGCTCCCCTGCGAGCTCTGCGGCGGGATGGAGGCCGACATCTACGGCGAAGTCACCGTCACCGCTCTGGTGGAGGCACTGAGCCGGGAGGGCTGCACGCTGCTGTCTCTTACTGAGCGTGACGAAGGTCTGGAGAGCTTCTATATGAACCTGCTGGGAGGTGAGCGCCATGCGTAAGCTGTATCGCGCCGAGTGCTACCGTATGCTGCACTCCCGCCTGTTCCTGCTGCTGGTTCTGGCGGTGGCACTGATTTCTGCCGTAGAGGGATGGAGCTGCGCGCTCGGCGCACAGGAAGCACTGGCAAACGGCGAGAGCGTCGTAACCGAGGATTTCTACTACAGCCTTGCCCCCTATCTGGGCGTGTATTGCGCTGCGTTTATCAGCCTCTTTCTCGGCGACGAATATGCCAACGGCACCATCCGCAATAAGCTCATTGCCGGCCATAGCCGCGGCGAGCTCTATCTGAGCTACTTTGCCGTCAGCTACACGGGCTGCGCCATACTCTGCGCCGGCTGGCTGCTGGGCAGTCTGACGGGACGCTTCCGCTTCGGACCCTTCAGCTACGGACTCCGTGCCAATCTCGCCTGTGTGCTGGCAATTCTGGCCTTTACTGCGGTGTGGTGCGCCCTCTTCTGCCTGCTGTCTGCCGGTGGGCGCAACAGAGCTCTGACGGTGGTGCTGGCCTTTGCCCTCTGGTTTGCCCTGATTCTGGCGGGAAGCGGGCTGCTGGATCGGCTGAATGAGCCCCGGGAAAGCGGCGGCTGGGCCTACATCGACGGGCAGTTTGTGGAGGAGCCCCTGCATCCGAACCCGCTGTACATCGGCGGCACCCTGCGCACGGTGCTGGGCATCATCGCCTACACGCTCCCCGGCTCGCTGTCCATACTCATCAACGACTATTCGCTGGATCGACCCTTCCTGGCCGCAGCGCTGTCTATGGGCTTTGCCGCTGTCCTGCTGGGTCTTGGTCTGCTGCGCTTCAGGAAAAAAGATCTGAAATAAACCGCTCTTGCCTTCCACCTTGGGAGAAGGTGGCGCGGCGAAGCCGTGACGGATGAGGGGCGGACATAGTATTATGAAGGAGTACATGATATGCTATTTGCTCTCTGCACCTTAGGACTGCTTTGCCTCATTCTGCTGCTCCGCCTTCTGCACCTTCGCAAAGACCTGCGCTCCCTGACGGAGGAGCTGCATTCTGCTGTGGAAAGCGACAGCAATACCCGCCTGAGCACTGCCTCCGGGGATGCAAGCATGCGGGAGGCCACGGATGCGTGGAACGAGGAGCTGCAGACCCTGCGCCGTCAGCGGCGGCAGTATCTGCAGGGGGACAGAGAATTAAAGGAGGCCGTGACCAATATGGCGCACGACCTCCGTACCCCGCTGACAGCCATCAGCGGTTATCTGGAGCTATTGGAAAGGGAAGAGCTCAGTGCCAACGCGAAACGCTATACCGCCGTGATCCGGGAACGGACAGACAGCATGAGAACGCTCACCGAGGAGCTCTTTCGCTACTCTCTGGCCAACGCAGAAGAGGAGCTGCCGCGGGAGGGCGTCTGCCTCAATACGGCGCTGGAGGATGCCCTCTGCTCCTTCTACGGAGCGCTGACTTCCGCCGGACTGGTTCCCTCCGTGGAAATCTGCCGGACGAAGGTGATTCGGAATCTGAACCGGGAGGCTTTGAACAGAATCCTTGAGAATCTGCTGAACAATGCCTGCAGGTACGCAGAGGGAGATCTGAAGCTGCGCCTGACGGAGCAGGGAGAAATCTCGATGAGCAACAGAAGCTCCATGACAAAGGTGGAGGCATCCAGGCTCTTTGACCGCTTCTACACGGTGCAGACCGCCAGGGGCTCCAGCGGTCTGGGACTGTCCATAGCACGAACGCTGACGGAACGCATGGGTGGGAGCATCAGCGCGGAGATGGAGGCTGATAAGCTCACGCTGCGGATTATCTTTAAGGAATAAAAAACTTACAGCACCGCGATGGCCTCAATTTCAATGGGGCAGTCCTTGGGGAGCCGGGCAACCTCCACGGCGCTGCGGGCAGGAGGGTCGGCAGCGAAGAAGGAGGCGTAGACGCCGTTCATGGCGGCAAAGTCGTCCATATTATTGAGAAATACGGTGGTCTTGATGATGTTCTCGGCAGTGGCACCGGCCTCGGCAAGAACGGCGAGAACATTTTCCATAGCCTGCCTGGTCTGAGCCTCGATGCCCTCGGGAATCAGCCCGGTCTGAGGGTTCACGGGAATCTGACCGGAGGTGATCACAAGATTGCCGGCGCACATACCCTGAGAGTAGGGGCCGATGGCGGCAGGCGCATTGGAGGAAGAAAGAACGGTCTTCATAGAGAAATCTCCTTTTGATTTTGATATATAAAAGTCTATACGAAAAAAAGCGGAGAGTCAAGAAAAAAGTGCTTGACAAAGTGAAAGAGCGGTGCTATGATACGCAAGCTCACTTCGAGAGAGCCAATCAACAGCACAAGAGGAATCACGAAAGCCTTTGAAAAAACTTTGAAAAAGTTGAAAAAAGTGCTTGACAAGTGAAAACGAAAGTGCTAAGATAAACAAGCTCTCCGCGAGAGAGGGCAAAAATTGTGTACCTTG
>DCIK01000009.1 GCA_002315975.1 Clostridiales bacterium UBA1728 | reverse complement strand
CTCTGCGGCAAGCTGAAGCACCCGGGGATCGTGGTCTCGGTGGTTTTTGCGCTGTTGGGCTGTCTCCTCTTCCCCTGCGCTGTATACTTCTATCGCCTGAATAGGATGAAGAGAGCTCTGCTTTCCCCCATCCTTGGTCTTATGCTGGTCTTACAGCTTGCCATTTATGTCCTGATTATCAAGGGACGGCTGAAGAAGCCTGAGCTGAAGCGTATGCCCTCCGGGAAACGCTTTTTCCTCTCGGCTGCTTTCCTGGCGGTCCTCACAGGTATGCTGATTCCCTCTTCGGTGATCGCCTCCTCTCCCCAGGAGTTCGTGGATCTGAGCACCCGGTTCCATCCTCTGTGGTATGTAGTAAATACGGCTCTTGTTTTTACAGGGCTCCTGGTCCTGTGGGCAGGGGTCTTCTACAGTCTCTCCTCGCCCACGGCAAAGATCTGTTTTGAGTTTGCTTTCTGGGGTTTCTGCGGCGTTGCCCTGCTGGATCATCTGAGCTTCAGCGCCGATAATCTTCTCACCTCCGGGGTTTTCTATATCACCGCTTTTGTAATGAATCAGAAAAGCCTCTATATCAATCTACTCGCAGTGGGCGGGGTACTGCTGCTCTCGGTCTTTCTTCTGCTCAAATGGCCGAAGCTCACAGAAAAGGCTCTTGTTGCCATGCTGGCTGCTCTGCTGTGTATGTCTGCCGTCAATGGGGCGGGCATAATCAGATCTGTCTCTCAAATTGATGGGGAGCAAAGGGACGAAGATGTGCCGTACTTCACCCTGAGCAAACAGCAGAAGAATGTGGTAGTTCTCATGCTGGACAGGGCCATAGGCGAATATCTGCCCTATATTTTCAACGAGAAGCCGGAGCTGAAGGAGCAATACGACGGTTTTACCTTTTATTCCAACAGCCTTTCCCTCGGCTATAAGACGAATATCGCTTCCCCGGCTCTTTTCGGCGGCTACGAATATACCCCTGTGGAGATGAACAAACGTGACAGTGAGACTCTGAAGGAAAAGCATAACGAAGCTCTGAAGGTAATGCCTGTGCTCTTTGCCGCAGAGGGCTATGATGTTACGGTGGTGAACCCCAGCTATGCGGGCTATCGGGAAATTCCCGATCTTGGCATTTACGACGGGTATGAGGGTATCCGGGCCTACTCCATCACTGACTATTTCTCCGATAATGAGGATCTGATGATAGACCGGCAAACCCGTATGGACAATTTCTGCGGCTACAGCATATTCCGGGTTGCTCCTCATCTGGCAAAAGAACCGATCTATTCCAAGGGCTTTTATTTTTCCTGCACTACCGCTGCCTATAACCAGGTTATTGAGGGCACCAGTAAAGCCAGGGGTATACGCTACGATTTCATAGATAACTATAATCAGCTTTGCAATCTCTCCACCATGACTACCATCACGGATAATGAACAGGGCTCTTTTCTGCTATTGACCAACGAGTGCTCACACAGTGCGCACCTGCTGCAGGAGCCCGACTATATCCCGCAGATGGACGTAGACAATACCGAGTACGATGCCGCCCATGCCGACCGCTTTACCCTCGACGGTCAAAGTCTGGTGATGGAAACTGCTACGAATTTCGCCTTCTATCAGATTCACGCATGTTCCCTGATAGAAGTGGGAAATTGGCTGGACTATCTCCGGGAGCAGGGTGTTTATGACAATACCCGCATCATTATTGTCGCAGATCACGGATTCAGTCATCAGGACGCCGAAACAGCCGAATCTGACAATGGAGTTGATGCAGGCTGCTTCAATCCCCTCCTTCTGGTCAAGGATTTTAACGCAAAGGGTTTTCAGAGCTCGGACGATTTTATGACCAACGCCGATGTACCCACGCTGGCCACGGAAGGCGTGGTGGACAATCCCGTGAACCCCATGACGGGTAAAGCCATCAACAGTGATGAAAAAACAGCCCATGACCAGTATGTTTTCGCTTCCCAGATCTATGATATTGAAGTAAACAACGGAAATACCTTCCTGCCAGGCGACTGGTACTCCGTCCACGATGATATCTGGGACAATAACAACTGGACGAAGGTGGCGGAGGATGCGGTGCTGAAGGAAGCGCCCTGAAGATGCGGGATAATCCACCCCGCAGAAAACCGATCATGTGCCCATGGAAACGAACAAAGTAAAAAAACAGCGCTGCACGCTCCCGCTTGCAGCGCTCATACTCTCCCTGCTGTGGCTGGGCTTCTATCTCCTCTTCCGGGACAACAAAGCCGTGATGAGCGCTATCTGCAAGGGTGTGGTGCGCCCCTTCCATCACGCGGCCTCCTTAGTGGCGGAAAGGCTGCCCTTCTCGCTGGCAGAGGGACTTTGCTACCTGCTGCTGCCGCTGGCGCTGTACCTGCTGCTTCGGCTCTTTCGCCACCGCAAGGATCATCAGGCTCTGCTGCGGGATGTGCTGACCCTTGCCGCTCTCCCGGCACTGGTGGGGGCGGCCTTCACCCTGCTCTGGGGCGTGTATTACTATGCCCCGGGCTTTGTGGAGGAGAGCGGTCTTGCGGACGAGCCCGTGAGCACACAGGAGCTCTACGCCGTCACAAAGCACTTTATAGGGCTCTGTAATGCCTACGGCGAGCAGGTGGAGCGGGACGAAAACGGAGAGTTTACCATCGACCGGGACGAAATCTTCGCCGGCTCCGCCACGCTGTATGAAAATGTCTCAAAGGTGCTGCCCATCTCCAACGAGCCGGCGGTGCACTGCAAGGGTGTGGGGAGGCTGCTGTCCTACGGCATGAGCAAGACCGGCTTTACGGGTTTTTTCTGCCCCTATACCGGCGAGAGCAATGTAAACACCCATATGCCCGATCTGATGCTGCCCGCCACCATCGGCCATGAGCTGGCCCACCAGCGGGGTGTGGCCCGGGAGGACTACGCCAATTTTGTGGGCATCCTCGCCTCGCTGGAGAGCGGGGAGCTGGACTACTGCTACAGCGCGGCAGTCATGGGCTATGTCTATCTGGGCAACGCCCTCTATAAGGCCGACTATGAGGGCTGGAAGGAGCTCTACGGAACCATCTCCCCGGCGGTGCGCTGCGACCTGAACGCCCACAACGCCTACTGGCAGCAGTTTGACGGCAAGGCCGAGGAGGTCTCCGATAAGCTCTATGAAAAGCTGCTGGAAACCGTTGGCGAATCGCGGGGCATGGCCTCCTACGGCGCGTGCGTGGATCTGCTGGTTCAATGGTACCGGTAACTCTCGATTGCAAAACGGAGTTGTGAAAGCCCCTTTCTTGGCTCCCTCAGATGAGGGAGCTGTCGCGAAGCGACTGAGGGAGGGATCGTCTATGCTGCAGCTCAAAGGACTCTCTCCCTCAGCCCCAGTGTGCGCACTGGGGCAGCTCCCTCACAGAGGGAGCCATTGGGACTTCCGTTGATCGTGGTGATTCTGTTCATCCCACTTTGCTCTACATCAGAAAATCCTTGACATTCAGCGGAGTAAACTGTAAAATTTTCCTGTTATTCGATTTTTCGGGAGAAGGTGACTTCTATGGCTAAAATGAACGAAATTTTCGGCTCCATGGTGTTTAACGATCAGGTCATGCGACAGCGTCTGCCCCTGCAGGCGTATGAGGCCGTGCAGAACGCCATCCGATTTGGCAAATGGCTCACGCCG
Organism: Clostridiales bacterium UBA1728; assembly: GCA_002315975.1. Taxonomy (GTDB): domain Bacteria; phylum Bacillota; class Clostridia; order Oscillospirales; family Oscillospiraceae; genus Apopatocola. The sequence goes on along the minus strand of DCIK01000009.1, from coordinate 39,013 downwards.
GAGAGCGCCCAGATCGTGGCCGAGGCCATGAAGCAATGGGCCGTGGAGAAGCACGCCACCCACTTCTCCCACTGGTACCAGCCCATGACCGGCATTACCGCCGAGAAGCACGACAGCTTTCTCTCCCCGGATGCTGCGGGCAGACCCATTCTGGAATTTTCCGGCAAGGAGCTCATCCACGGGGAGCCCGATGCCTCCTCCTTCCCCAACGGCGGACTCCGCGCCACCTTCGAGGCCCGGGGCTACACCGCCTGGGACCCCACCAGCTACGCCTTTGTGAAGGACAATGTGCTCTGCATCCCCACGGCCTTCTGCTCCTACACCGGCGAAGCGCTGGACACCAAGACTCCCCTGCTCCGCTCCATGGAGGCCATCAACCGCCAGAGTCTGCGCATCCTGCGGCTCTTCGGTGACGAGACCACCCGCTGCGTGCGCCCCAATGCCGGCGCGGAACAGGAATACTTTCTCATCGACAAAAAGCTCTTTGAACAGCGCGAGGATCTGATTTACACAGGTCGCACCCTCTACGGCGCCCGTCCCCCCAAGGGGCAGGAGCTGGACGACCACTACTGCGGCGCGGTCAAGCCCCGGGTGGCCGCCTTCATGGCCGAGCTGGACGAGGAGCTGTGGAAGCTGGGTGTGTTCGCCAAGACCGAGCACAACGAGGCTGCCCCCGGTCAGCATGAGCTGGCACAGGTCTATACCACGGTCAATCTGGCCGCCGACCAGAACCAGCTGACCATGGAGCTCATGAAGCGCATTGCCGAGAAGCACGGCATGGTCTGCCTCCTGGCGGAAAAGCCCTTTGCGGGCATCAACGGCAGCGGCAAGCACAACAACTGGTCCCTCTCCACCGATTCAGGGGAGAACCTCCTTTCTCCCGGCGAGACTCCCGCCAATAACGCCCGCTTCCTCACCTTCCTCTGCGCAGTGGTGGAGGCGGTGGACAAATATCAGGACCTGCTGCGCATCTCCGTGGCCAGCGCCGGCAACGACCACCGTCTGGGCGGCTTCGAGGCGCCTCCTGCCGTGGTGTCCATCTATCTCGGTCAGGAGCTGACGGCTGTGCTGGACTCCATGGAGACCGGCAGCGAGTATATCGGCAGCGAGCGGCAGCAGTTCAAGGTGGGCGTTCACGCCCTGCCTCGCTTCCCCAAGGACACCACCGACCGCAACCGTACCTCACCCTTTGCCTTCACGGGCAACAAGTTCGAGTTCCGCATGGTGGGTTCCTCCGCCTCCATCTGCGAGGCCAATGTGGTGCTCAACACCGCCGTGGCGCAGGTGCTTGGCCGCTTCGCCGATGCTCTGGAGGGGGCTGAGGACTTTGACACCGCCCTCCACGATGTACTGGCCGAGAGCATCCGCAGGCACAAGCGCATCCTCTTCAACGGCAACGGCTACGACCCCGCCTGGCTGGAGGAGGCCGAGCGCCGAGGGCTGCTGAATCTGGCCACCACGCCGGACGCTGCCGCCCATCTGCTGGACGGGAAAAACGTGAGTCTCTTCACCTCCGAGGGCGTTTATACCGAGACGGAGCTCCGGGCCCGGGGCGAGATCATGCTGGACACCTACTGCAAGGTGCTGCGCATTGAGGCGCTGACCATGATCGACATGGCCCGCAAGAAGATTTTCCCCGCCGTGTCCCGCTTCTCCGGCGAGCTCTGCCGCAGAGCCGCCGACAAGAACGCGCTGGGCATGGATGCCGCCTATGAGAGCGGAACCGCCAAAGAGCTCTCCGCCCTGCTGGGCGAGGGCATGGCACAGCTCCGTGCTCTGGAATCCGCACTGAGCGAGGGTGAGCACTTCCTTACTCCCGCCGCCCGCGCTGCCTTCTACCGGGACAATGTCCTCCGTCTCATGCAGCAGCTTCGCACGCTTGCAGACAGCATGGAGCTGCTCTCCGACGGCTGGCCTTATCCCAGCATCGGTGCCCTGATCTTCAGCGTCCGCTGAAAGGAAGGCACGAATATTTTAAGAATTATTCTCAATTTTATTGCTAAAAGGTACGGCTGTCTATGGACAAGCCGTACCTTTTGCTGTATAATAGCTTTAATAACATCACTTTGTTGGAGGAATTTTTTATGCAGCTACCCAAGGATATCCGATATATCGGTGTGAATGACCACCAGATCGATCTCTTTGAGGGTCAGTATATCGTGCCCAACGGTATGGCCTATAACTCCTATCTGATTCTCGATGAGCAGGTGGCCGTGTTCGACACGGTGGATGCCCGCTTCGGCAGCGAGTGGTTGGGCAATCTGGCGCTGGCGCTGAACGGCCGCAAGCCGGACTACCTCATCGTGCAGCACATGGAGCCCGACCACTCCGCCAATATTGCCGCCTTCCTGCAGGCCTATCCCGCAGCGAAGGTGGTCTGCAACGCCAAGACCCTGAACATTATCCACCAGTTCTTCGGGGAGCTTCCCGGCATGGAGACCGTGATTGTCAAGGAGGGCGATGTGCTCTCTCTGGGCAGCCACGAGCTGCACTTTGTCTTTGCCCCCATGGTGCACTGGCCCGAGGTCATGATCACCTATGACGCGCCCACCAAAACTCTCTTCTCCGCAGACGCCTTCGGCAAATTCGGCGCTCTGGATGTGGAGGAGGAGTGGGACGATGAGGCCCGCCGCTACTACATCGGCATTGTGGGCAAGTACGGTCAGCAGGTGCAGAATGTGCTGAAGAAGGCCGCCGCGCTGGAGATCGAGACCATCTGCCCCCTCCACGGCCCCGTCCTCAGCGGTGATCTGAGCCACTATCTGGAGCTCTACAGCATCTGGTCTGCCTATGCCGTGGAGACTCCCGGCGTGATGATCGCCTATACCTCCGTCTACGGCAACACCCGCAGGGCCGCCGAGCTTCTGGCCGAGGAACTGAAAAAGCGGGACTGCCCCGCTGTGGTACTTATGGATCTGGCTCGCTGCGACATGGCCGAGGCCGTGGCCAATGCCTTCCGCTACGGCAAGCTGGTTCTGGCCACCACCACCTATAATGCCGACATTTATCCCTTCATGCGTACCTTCGTGGAGCATCTCACTGAGCGGGGCTACCGCAACCGCACTTTGGGCGTGATCGAAAACGGCAGCTGGGCGCCCCAGGCCGCCAAGGTCATCCACGCCGCCTTTGAGGACAGTAAGAACATCACCTGGCTGGAGAACGATATCCGCATTAAGTCTGCCATGACCGAGGAGAACAAGGCCGAGCTCTGCGACATGGCCGAGGAGCTCTGCCGGGAGTATATGGAGCGCGACACAGACATCGCCACCAAGAACGACCTGAAGGCCCTCCACCGCATCGGCTACGGTCTCTACATCGTCACCACCAAGGACGGCGAGAAGCACAACGGTCTGGTGGTGAACACCGTCAGCCAGATTGCCAGCGAGCCCAAGCTCATTTCCGTTTCCATTTCCAAGGCCAACTATACCCACGAGCTCATTCAGAAGAGCGGGCTGCTGAATATCAATGTTCTCAGCGTGGATGCCCCCTTCCAGCTCATTGAGCACTATGGCTTCCACTCCGGTCGGGACACCGATAAGTTCGCCGATGTGGACTATACCACCACCGACAACGGTCTGGCCATTCTGCCCCAGTACATCAACGCCTGCCTGTCGCTGAAGGTGGAGCAGTACATGGATTTAGGCTCCCACGGTATGTTCATCTGCTCCGTCACCGAGAGCCGCGTGCTCAGCGAAATGGCCACCATGACCTATGAGTACTACCAGAACTATGTGAAGCCCAACCCCGATGCGGGCAAGAAGGGCTATGTCTGCACGGTCTGCGGCTATGTCTACGAGGGCGACAAGCTCCCCGAAGACTTCGTCTGCCCCCTGTGCAAGCACGGCGCTGCGGACTTTGAAGCCATCGGCTGATCGCGGCGGCTTTGCCGCCCTGGTCGGCGCGAGGGCGCATCAACAGTATGCGCCTCTGGGAATTCCATTCTATTCGCAGCCATGCTGCGAACTCTGCGAGGCTTTCTATTGTTTCCAACATTTTTATTATAGGAGGAACTTATCATGAAGTATGTCTGCCCCTGTGGTTACGAGTACGATCCCGCTGTGGGTGATCCCGATAACGGCATCGCCCCCGGCACTGCCTTTGAAGATCTGCCCGAAGATTGGGTCTGCCCCGTCTGCGGCATCGACAAGGACTCCTTCACCGAGGAATAAGGCCAAACCCCGCATCAAATGAAAAAGGGACTGTGTGAAAATTGACGATTTGCACAAATGCGTGCTTTCGTATATTCACACAGTCCCTTTTGTCACGCACAATTCACCTTCTGCGCGCACCGGGGAGAGGGGGAATCATCAGGCTCACCCCCACCGTCGCTACGCGACAGCTCCCCCATTGCTTCGCAACAGGGGAGCCGGGAAAAGGGTGAGCGGTTTAGTCGATATACACCACGGGCTTGATGAGGTCGGGGGTCTTGCTGCGCATCATCAGCAGCGCCTCCTCCATGTGGTCGAAGCCCTGATACTTGTGGGTCAGCATCAGGGAGGGGTCCACGCGGCCGGCGGTGATCATGGCCGCCAGCTTCTCGCTGCGGAGACGGCCGCCGGGCATCAGGCCGCAGCGGATCTGCTTATGGGACATACCGCAGCCCCACTCCACCCGGGGAATGCTGATGGTATCGCCGCTGCCGAGATAGTTCACGGAGCCGATGATGCCGCCGGGCTTGAGCATGGTGATGGCCTGGGCGAAGGTGTTATTGTCGCCGCCGCAGATGAGCACCTTATCCACGCCCTTGCCGCCGGTGAGCTCCAGAATCTGCTGATCGATGGGGCCGTTCTTGTAGTTGATGAAGTCGGTGGCGCCGTACTCTTTGGCCACATCCTTGCACTTCTGGCGGGTGCCCACGCAGAAGATGTTGGCAGCGCCGCGAAGGGCAGCGCCGGCGGTGGCCATGAGACCCACAGGGCCGATGCCCACAACCGCCACGTCATCGCCAAACTGCACATCGGCCAGCTCCACGGCGTGGAAGCCCGTGGGCATCATGTCGCAGACCATGGTGGCCACGCCGGGGTCCATGCCCTCGGGCAGCAGCGCCAGATTGGCGTCAGCCTCGTTCACGTGGAAGAACTCGGCGAACACGCCGTCCTTGAAGTTGGAGAACTTCCAGCCGGCCAGCATACCGGTGGAGTGCATGGGGAAGCCCCGCTGGGAGTTAATGTCGCCCCAGTCGGGGGTGATGGCGGAGACGATGACCTTGTCGCCCACCTTGAAGTCCTTGACCAGAGAGCCGACCTCCACCACTTCGCCCACGGCCTCATGGCCGAGGATCATGTCGTGGCGATCGCCGATGGCGCCTTCATAGACGGTGTGCACATCGCTGGTGCAGGGAGATACGGCCAGAGGACGGACAATGGCGTCCAGCGGGCCGCAGGCAGGGCGATCCTTCTCGATCCAGCCCACCCGATTAAGACCTAACATGGCAAATGCTTTCATGTGTACTTGCTCCTTTCGAGATTGTCTTCGGGGATATTCTTCTCTCAGTATAAACAAAGTGAAATCGTTCTATTCCGCTTGCCTCGCAGAGTTCGCTCCCGCAGGAGGCGCAGAGCGAAACGCTTATGCGTTGAAAACGTACTTGTCCAGCCGATCCAGCGCCTCCTGCAGCCTTGCGGTGGGGAGAGCCAGATTCAGGCGGATGGCATAGGGACGGTTGAAGGGACGGCCATCCTGCCAGATGACACCCACGCTGACGCCCAGCAGCTGCAGCTCCTCGATGGTCTTGCCGTTCTGCGTGCACCAGTCCTCGCAGTCCAGATACAGCATATAGGTGCCCTGAGGCCTGGCCAGCTTTACGCCCCTGACCTTCTCGGTGAAGAAGCTGCAGGCCAGCTCCACATTGTTGTTGATCACGGTGCAGAGCTCATCCACCCAGCGCTCTCCCTCGTCGCAGTAGGCACCCACCAGCGCTTCCACGGAGAGGACATTGGCATCGTTGTAGTGGCTCAGTCCCGCCTGCTTCATCACGCGGTCCCGGAGGTAGCTGTCATAGATGACGGAGTAGGAGCCCACCAGACCGGCCAGATTGAAGGTCTTGGAGAGGGCGTAGAGGGAGACAGTGCGGCTCATGGCGTCCTCGGAGATGGAGCCGGAGGGGATGTGCTTGTGGCCGGGGAGGATGATGTCCGACCAGATCTCATCAGAGACCACAACGACATCGTACTTTTTGAAGAGCTCATAGGCCTTCTCCAGCTCCCAGCGTTCCCAGACGCGGCCGCAGGGGTTATGGGGAGAGCAGAACACCATGAAGTGAATGTGCTGATCCCGGAACTTCTGCTCCATGTCCTCAAAGTCCATGCGCCACACGCCCTCCTCGTCCTGCACCAGCTGGGAGTGGACGATGTTGCGGCCGTTGTTGGTGAGGATGCCGGTGAAGCCGATATAGGTGGGGGAATGTACCAGAATGGACTCGCCGGGCGCGGTGAAGGCCTGCAGCGCGGAGACCACGCCGCCCAGAACGCCGTTCTGGTAATGGATATACTCCTTCTTCAGCTCCACGCCGTTGCGCCTGCGCTGCCAGTCGATGATGCCGTCGTAGTAGGCAGCAGGGGTCATGAAGTAGCCGAAGCAGGGATGGTCGATGCGCTTGTGCAGAGCCTTCTGCACGGCGGGGACGGTGGCAAAGCTCATGTCGGCAACCCACATGGGAATCCTGTCGAAGCCTTCTTTGACTTCCGCACCCCGGAAGGGCACAATTTCCGCGGCAGTTGCGCCGGTGCCGGAGCGGTCAATGAGCGTAGTGAAATCAAATTCCATAAGAGCGTCCTCTTTTCTGCAATAATTTATGGTAATATTGTACACGATTTCTCTTTCACTTGCAAGAGGAAAGTAGCTGTGATATTCTGAACATGAGGTGAATTTTCTGTGTACTTTGTGTATCTTCTTCGCTGCCGGGACGACACGCTCTACTGCGGCACCGCTGCGGACTGGGAAAAGCGCATGAGAACCCACTTCTCCGGCAGTGCCCGGGCCGCCCGCTACACCCGCGCCCATCCGCCCCTGCGCCCGGAGTGCGTCTGGCAGTGCGAGAGCAAGGGCGAGGCATTGCAGCTGGAGTATCGCATCAAGCAGCTCACCCGGGAGGAGAAGCTGGCGCTCATCGCCGGCGCAGAGCTATCGGAGCCCCCCTCCTGCGTCCGTTTACCCGATTCCGCCCTTGTGTCCGGGGACGGGCTGTGGTAGAATTTTTTATATGATCCTTTCCTTCTCCCCGTAGGGCTCGGCCTCCGGACGAGCCGCCCACACCTGCCCCCGTAGGGCTCAGCCTCCGGACGAGCCGCCCCGCACCCGCCCCTGTAGAGATACGCGTATAGTGAGTCAGGGAACCTGTCCCCGCTGACTCACAAAAGATAAAAGGAGCTTCTCCATGAAAAAAACTCTATGTCTGCTTCTGGCGGTCTTGCTCCTGCTCTCCGGCTGCACGGTACGGCAAACGCCCGCTGCGACGCCCGCTCCCACGGAGACACCCGCTCCCGTTACGCCTGCGCCCACGCCGGAGCCCACACCCACGCCCTGTCCCCATCTTTGCTGGGAGAACGGAGTCTGCGCCGACTGCGGCGAGGTCTGCACCCATGAGAGCTGGGAGGGCGGCATCTGTACCCGCTGCGGCAGCGTCTGCGCCCATCCCGCCCATGATGCGGAGGCCCTGCTCTGCACACGCTGCGGAGAGTTCTGCCGCCACACCTACTTCGACGGCATATGCTCCCGCTGCGGCGCTGCCCCGGAGTTTTCCGACTACGAGGTACCCGAGGAGCTGCGGCAGAAGTGCGAGCACGCCGGCACCGTGGAGCACGTGATCTACGAGACCCAGGAATATTTCGGCGTAGCACCCGGCGTGGAGCTCAAGTACAACAAGCGCATGAGCGTCTATCTGCCCTACGGCTACGATCCCGAAAAGCAGTACGATGTGATTGTGATTCTCCACGGCATGAACTGTCTGGAGACCTACTGGCTGGACGATGAGCAGTTCTACGACCATGAGGAGACCAGGGTCTATACCCGGGATGTGCTGGACAACATGATCGAGCGGGGTCTGATCCCGCCGGTAATCGTCTGCTCCCCCACCTTCTATAAGGATCAGGTGGAGAACACCGGGTATCTCAACGGCTCCCTCTTTGCCACGGAGCTGCGCAACGACATTCTCCCCTTTATCATGGAAACCTACAGCACCTATGCCCCGGAGCCCACGCTGGAGGGTGCCGCCAGGGCCCGGGAACACTTCGCCTTTGTGGGTCTGTCCATGGGCTCCATGATCGGCTTTCAGTCGGCGCTGAGTCTGTGTCTGGATGTATTCAGCTATTTCGGACTTTACTCCGGCTTCGGCACCTACCCGGCCAACATACTCCAGAACATCGAAAAGGACGAGTTCAGGGACCTGCCCATTCACTACCTCTTCAACGCCGCCGGTCAGTGGGATGTGGCGCTGGGCGAGCACCGCGCCTACTACAATGAGCTGCTCAGCAAGACCGACCGGGTTGTGGAGGGCAAAAACGCCTCCATGGTGGTGGTGCAGGAATACGCCCACGAGTTCCGCACCTGGATCGTAGCCCTCTACGACAGTCTGCAGGTTTTCTTCTCCTATACCGACGGTACGCCCCCGGACGCTGAAACGCCCCCTGATGCCTGAGCATCGGGGGGCGGTTTTTAGTGGGTATTTTGTGTAGGGCTCGGCCTCCCGGACGAGCCGCAAGCCGATGTGTCGGGGGAAGTGACGGCTCGTCCGGAGGCCGAGCCCTACGTGGATTCGCGCAGGTTCGAGGAACCTTGCAATCGTCTGTTGTTATTTGCGGAAAAGTCTGGAGACGATGCTCCTGACAAAGGCTCTGCCGGCTTCTCTCACCGTGGGCTCTTCCCTGTGCAGCGCCACCGTTGCCTTGGGGACAGAGGCGGGCTCAGGCCTGGCCGCAGGCTCGGGGGCAGGCTTCGGCTCGGGAGTCGGCTCAGACTCCGGAACAGGCACCGGGACAGGTTCGGGTTCCGGTGCCGGCTCCGGTTCGGGAATGGGCTCCGGCTCCGGGATGATTTCAGGCTCGGGTTCCGGGATGGGTTCCGGCTCCGGAATGGGTTCCGGTTCCGGCTCCGGTTCGGGAAGCGGCTCCACGGTGATGGCGCTGAAGTAGTGGTAGAGCCGATCCTGGGAGGCTGTGCCTTCGCCGCCGGGTACCTTCACATAGCTGCCGTCGCTCTGCATGAGCCAGCCCTTTTCTCTGTCCTGACGAACAGCTTCCATGATCTCCAGAAGCTGAGTCTTAATCTCATCGTCCTCGGCCTCGATGCAGGCCTCCACCCGACGGCGGGTGTTGCGGTTGAGCAGATCGCCGCTGCCCATAAAGATGCGGCGCTCCTCTCCCCGGCCGAAGACGAAGATGCGGGAATGCTCCAGATGGCGGCCCACCACGCTGCGAACGGTGATGTTCTCTGTGGCACCGGGAACGCCGGGCAGCAGGCAGCAGATGCCGCGGATAAACAGCTCGATGCGGACGCCCGCCTGAGAGCAGCGGATCAGTTCGGCCATCACATCCATATCGTTGAGGGAGTTGACCTTGATGGCGGCGAAGCCCTCGCTGCCCTTCAGCCGCTCCCGCTCCAGCAGCTCCAGCAGCCGGGGCTTGAAGCTCAGCGGTGCCACCCAGAGCTTTTCCGTCTCCGGGGGAATCTGGCCCAGAGAAAGGGCATCGAAGACATTGGCAGCGTCCCGACCCACGGCCTCGTTGCCGGTGATGAGGGACACATCGCAGTACTGCTCGCTGGTGACCTCGTTATAGTTGCCGGTGCCCACCTGGGTGATGTAGCTGACGGACTCGCCGATCTGCCGGGTGATGAGGCAGAGCTTGCTGTGCACCTTCTGCTCGGGCAGACCGTAGATGATGGTGCAGCCTGCATCCTCCAGCACCTCGCTGTAGTCGATGTTGTTCTGCTCGTCAAAGCGGGCCCGGAGCTCCAGCAGGCAGAGCACCTCCTTGCCCTGATCGGCGGCATAGGCCAGCGCCGCGGCCAGCTTACTGGAGGCGGCCAGGCGGTAGAGGGTGATGCGGATGGAGCTGACCGTGGGATCATCGGCGGCCTCGTAGAGCAGGTCGATGAAGGGGGTCATGCTCTGGTAGGGGAAGGAAAGGAGGATGTCCTTTTTCTCCAGATATCTGAAATACTCGCCCTTGCGGAGTTTTACGCTGCGGACGCTTTTGCGCTCGTCGAACTTCATATCCGGCGTGCGCTTCACGCCGGAGCCGAAGCCCAGCTCAAAGGGCACCGTGCCCACAAAGCAGCTTCTGTCCGCAATGCCGAAGACTCGCTGGATCAGGCTCATGAACGCCTTGGAGGGCTTGCCGTCCACCTGCAGGCGCACCGGGAGCTGACGCTTACGCTTGCGAAGCATCTTCTCCATGCTGGCGCGGAAGTCGGCATCGAAGGAACGCAGATCGTCCTCGATAAACACATCGGCGTTGCGGGTCAGCCGCACCACACAGCTCTCGCGCACATCCTCTTTTTTGAAGAGCTGGGGCACATAGTGGTTGATCAGCTCGCTGACGATGGCCACCTTCTGCCGACCCTGAAGCTCAAAGACCTTGTACTTAGGCAGGCGGTACAGGGGCACCAGTCCCAGCTGCAGGGTATCACCCTTTCCCACGGCCACGGCCACGCACTCCTCCTTGTTGCCCAGGAAGGGCAGGGGGTGCCGACCGTCCACGATCCGGGGCACCAGCAGGGGGCGCAGCTCCGTAAAGGCCTTGCGGCACATGGTCTCCTCGGCCTTGCCCAGACGGCGGAAGTCCAGCACGTCAATCTCGGCAGCCTTCAGATCCGTCAGAAGCTCCCGATAGAGGTTTTCCGCCACGGTCTGCTGACGGCTCACCTCCGCCAGCACCTTTTTGAGCTGGGCGGAAGCATTCCAGCCGGTCTTGGAGTCGGTCACATCGGGCAGGAAGATGCTGCGGTGGGTGAGAGAGCCCACGCGCACCATGAAAAACTCATCCAGATTGGAATAGTAGATGGAGAGGAACTTCAGCCGCTCCAGCAGCGGCACGCGCTTATCGCCGCACTCCATCAGAACCCGGAGATTGAACTGCAGCCAGCTCAGCTCCCGGTCCGTAAAGCAGTTGGAGGGGAGCGAGGCCAGGATGGCCTTGCTCTCCTGCAGCAGACTGCTGTCGGCCTCGATCTCCGCGTTCATGGCGGAAAGAGCCAGACCGTTGGATTCTTCTTTACTCATCGTACTCCTTGCGCTCGGCGATGGCGGCCTCCAGCGCGGCAATGGTCAGGCGCAGAACCTTCAGACGGGCATAGTGCTTATCCTTGGACTCGATCACGTGCCAGGGAGCAAAGTCCGTGGAGGTCTTCTCCAGCATATCGGAAACGGCCTGCTGGTACTGGGGCCACTTTTCGCGGTTGCGCCAGTCCTCTTCGGTGATCTTCCACTGCTTCTCGGGGGTATTCTGACGGTCGGTGAAGCGCTCCAGCTGGGTGTCCTGGTCGATCTGAATCCAGAACTTCAGGATCACGGCGCCCCAGTTGTAGAGCTCTTCCTCAAACTCGTTCATCTCGTTGTAGCTGCGCTGCCAGTCGTTCTCGCTGCAGTAGCCCTCAATGCGCTCCACCATGCAGCGGCCGTACCAGGTGCGGTCGAAGATGGCCACATGGCCGGTCTTGGGCAGACGCTTCCAGAAGCGCCACAGGAAGTGGCGGGCCAGCTCGTGGGGTTCGGGGGAGGCGATGGGATAGACCTCAAAGCCCCGGGGGTCCAGAGGATAGGCCAGACGCTTGATATTGCCGCCCTTGCCGGCAGCGTCCCAACCCTCGTAGCAGATGACCACGGGGATACGCAGGCGGTAGATCTCGTAATGGAGCTCCTTGAGGCGCTTCTGCAGAGCCTTCAGCTCCTTCTTGTACTCCTCATCGCTGACGGTAAGGCTCAGATCGGCATCCTCCAGCCGAACCTTCTCGCTCATGGGGAACTCTTCCTCAAAGGCGGGGCCATTGTATTTGCCCGCTTCAAGAGCAGCGTCAATGGAATCGCAGATGATCTTGTAGGCATCGTAATAGGTGTGGGAGTTGCTCTCGCCGTCAAGGATGTGCCAGGGAGCCACCTCGGAGGTGGCGGCCATGAAGTCCTCGTAGGCATCGCGGAAGTCCTTGTACTCCTCGTTCTGCCACAGGTCGTTCTCGGTGACGCGCCAGGCGGTATTTTCGTCGTCCATCAGCTCGGAAAGACGCTTGTGCTGCTCCTTGCGAGAAATGTGCATGAAGAACTTGATGAGCAGATAGCCGTTATCGCGCAGCGTACGCTCAAAGCGCCGGGAGGACTGGACATAGAGCTCGTAGGCGTCCTCGTCCAGCTCGCCGCTCATCAGACCGTGGACACTCTCCTCCATGTAGCCGCTGTCCATGAACAGAAGCTTTCCGTTTTCGGGAATGGCGTTGAAGTAGGGATAGAGGAAGGGATAGCGCTCAGCACCCTGCAGAGCGGCATCCTGAGAGAAAACAGAGACAAAGCGGGGGTCCAGCTCGCTGATGAGGTCGTTGATGAGGCCGCCCTTACCGGCAGCATCCCAGCCCTCTACCAGCACGATCACGGGGATTTTGGCATCGCGGAGCTTGGCCTGACGGGCCGCCAGAGCCTTGCGGTAGCCCTTTATGGCAGCCTTGCGCTCTTCCTTGGTGAGACCGTCGTCGGGGCGAATATATTCCTTCAGCATAAGATTTCCTCCTGTATTTTTATATATCTTAGTTAATTGTAGAAGTGCTCACCAGATTTATTTCGTTAGCCTCGCAGAGTTTGCGAGCCGCAGCTCGCAAAATAATTCAATCATTTTCAAGGGAGCTTTGCTCCCTTGAAAATACCCTGAGGCGCACTCTATTGGTGCGCCCTCGCATCGACCAAGGCGGCTTTGCCGCCGCGATTAATGCGAGTGCCTTATCTCGATTGTAAAACGAAGTTTTACAATCGACTATTTATATATGTGCCTGTGTCTAACTATAGCACAGTTTGCGTTCACTGTCTATAGCAAAGCAAATTGTTCACAAATGGGAATGACCGCGCTGAAGGGAGAAAAAAGGCTGCGTGAAAGGAGCGATTCGCACAGATGTGTGCTTTCGCTGATTCACACAGCCTCATTTTTCGTTCGTTATCCGGCCTTTTCCCTCGGGGAATGGGGAACCGCCCGCTTCTCACTCCTTGCCTCCCCTGAAAGGGGAGGGGGACCGCGCAGCGGTGGAGGGGTCTTCCCTTAGCAAATGTGTATCCGACAAGACCCCTCAGTCAGCTTCGCTGGCAGCTCCCCCATTGCTTCGCAACAGGGGAGCCGAGATTGTTCTTTTCTGTGCTTACTTGCCCAGCAGGGCGGCGGCCTCGTAGTCCAGATACACCTCGCAGTTGGGGTGCAGCTGCAGGATGGAGGCAGGAACCTCGGTGGTGACGGGGCCTTCGATGAAGGCCTTGCAGATTTCGGCCTTGGACTTGCCGATGGCCATAAGGATGATGCCCCGGGCGTTCATGACGGTCTTGATGCCCATGGTGACGGCGTGGGTGGGAACCTCATCCAAAGAGGAAAAGAAGCGGGAGTTGACCTCGCGGGTGTTCTCGGTGAGCTCCACCACATGGGTGACGCTGTCCAGCGGCGTGCCGGGTTCGTTGAAGCCGATGTGACCGTCCACGCCAATACCCAGAAGCTGCAGGTCGATGCCGCCGGCGGCCTCGATTTCCTTGTCATACTCGGCAGCGATGGCGGTGTTGATGCCGTCGGGCACGCGGGTGTTGGCGATGTCAATGTCGATGTGCTCGAAGAGATTGTGGTTCATGAAGTAGCGGTAGGACTGGTCATGCTCGCCGCTGAGACCCACATACTCGTCCAGGTTGAAGCTCTTTGCGTTCTTAAAGCTGATCTTGCCCTCCTTGCAGAGTCTGGCCAGCTCGGCGTAGAGACCCAGAGGGGTGGAGCCGGTGGCACCGCCCAGAATGGCGTCGGGCCTGGTCTGCAGCAGCTCCACATAGCGCTGTGCGGCACGCCTGGCGATGTTTTCCTCGCTGTCAATGATGATCTTCATATAGGTTACTCCTTTCAGAATGGTAGAGAAGAATAAACACTTCTGTTGCCTGATTTTTTTGACGCGTCATTATACTCACAATGGAATTAAATGTCAATACTTTCTTGCTTAGCAAAAATGCATAACCGCAGTTATTTCATGGGCAAAAATTATTCTTTTTGAGCAGAATGTCAAGAAGTCTGATCGAGAAGCGCCGTAGTTATGCATAATTGATGTAGACAAGCAGATATTTTTGTGGTATCATACCTTTGTTGCAAGGAGGATGTAATATGACTATCAAGCAATTAGAATATTTTATGGCCGTAGCCCGCTCCCTGAGCTTTACGGAGGCGGCTGCGGAAATGTTTATTTCTCAGCCCGCACTGAGCCGCTCCATCGCCTCTCTGGAGACGGAGCTGGGTGTGCCCCTGCTGACCCGCAACCACCACAGCGTGGCTCTGACCCCTGCCGGCACCCTGCTGGCCAGTGAGCTGCCCAATCTCCGCAAGGAGCTGGAGCGCGTAACGCTGCTGGTCCGTCAGACAGAGAACGGTCTGATGGGTCACCTGAACATCGGCGTGCTGGAGGGTCAGCAGCTGGATGAGGCGCTGCAGGTAACGCTGAAATATTTTGCTCAGTCTCTGCCGCTGGTGGAGGTCTCTCCTGTCCGTCAGGAGGAGGACGAGCTGCTGCAGGGTCTGGAGCAGGGTCGTCTGGACCTGATCTTCACCATGGATCACGGTCTGGAGAATATGAAGAACGTGGCTTCCCTGAAGCTCGACAGCGTGCCCTACTGCATGGTCGTGCCGCCCGATCACCATCTGGCTGCCCGTCCCGCCGCCACGCTCTCCGACTTCCGCCGAGACACCTTCATCTTCTCCGGCAGCAAGGTCTCGCCCGAGACCCGCTTCCTGCTGGACTGCTGCCAGAAGGAGGACTTCATGCCCGCCTGCAAGTACGTGCCCGATGTGCGCACCAAGTCTCTGTGGATTGAGTCCGGCTTCGGCATCGCCCTCTTTAACAGCGAGAACCGTGCCTGCCACAGCGCCAACGCCCGCGCCATCCCTCTCACCGATGTGCCCGAGAGCAAGCTGGTTCTGGCCTGGAAGACCAACACCACCAATCCCAGCGTCCGTCTCTTCACCCACATCACGGAGTGCTGCCTCTGATACGCCTTCGGCGTTTCGTTTGAAACGGCAAAGCCGTTCCAAACGAGCATTTCTCGCGCTGATCGCGGCGGCATAGCCGCCTTGGTCGGCGCGAGGGCGCATCAATAGGATGCGCCTCAGGGTGTTTTTATGTGGGCAAAGCTCACATAAAAACGGATTTGTTTTTATTTCGCCGACCCCTTGGGCGGCGAAACTCTGCGAGGCTTTTTGCCGGGTTTATTGCGGAAGGAATACCCTATGGATCAGGAATTACTGGAAGAAATCAAACGACTTATTATCGGCGGCAAGGTCAAACGCATTTCCAACGCGGTGCAGATGGCTCTGGTCAGCGGCTTTGAGCCCCAGACCATCATCGACACCATGACCGGCGCCATGCTGCAGGTGGGCGAGCTGTTCCACAACAGCGACATTTACGTGCCCGAGATGCTGGTGGCCGCTGCCGCCATGAAAAAGGGCATGACCCTGCTGCGCCCTCTGCTCTCCGCCGAGCGGCAGACCAACAAGGTCAAATACATTCTCGGCACCGTGCAGGGTGACCTCCACGATGTGGGCAAGAATCTGGTCTGCTGCACCTTGGAGAGCTACGGCTTTGAGGTGGTCGATTTAGGCGTGGACGTGGCGCCCAAGGACTTCGTCGCCGCCGTGGAGCAGCACAGCGACTGCTATCTGCTGGGTCTCTCTGCGCTGCTGACCACCACCATCCCCTCCATCACCGCCACCATCGAGGCGCTCAGCGAGGCCGGTCTGCGGGATCGGCTCTTCATCATGGTTGGCGGCGCTCCCATCACCTGGGAGGTGGCCCGGGAGGTAGGTGCCGACTCCTACTCCCCCGATGCCTACGGTACCGCTCAGGCCGCTCTCCGCTATGTGGAGGAGCGGAAAAAAGAAGAGGAAGCCGAAGAATAAGCTTTATTGTGCGAAGTGGGTATGTAAATATTCACCCATTCTCCCAAAGAGGACTCTGCGAAATGACGATTCGCAGAGTCCTCTTTGCGTTTAACCTCTCTTCTCCCCTGAGCAGCACATTGGGAGCCTGATAGAGCGTCCCCTTTTGCTTCGCAATAGCTCCGCCATCGGCCGCACCGCCGGGAGAACAGAGATGTTCTACATGATTTATGGTTTTATCAGCTTTCATTCCCAGAGGAATATGCAGTATTGCTATTCGCCGTAATGCTCTCTCACCGCTCCGGCAAAGCGGAGAGCCCGGGGGTTGGCATTGCCCTGCCGGATCACAAAGCCCACATCCGTATGCAGCGCCGGATTGCGCAGGGGCAGCAGCACCAGATCCTCGTCCAGCTTCGGATTGAAGGCGAAGCTGCCGCAAAGCAGCACATGGTCGCTGTTGCGCAGAGAGCGCAGCAGTATGCCGTAATCCCGGGACTCCATTACGAAGTTGGGATAAAAGCCCTCTTCAATGCAGGCGTCTATGTAGCGGCTCACGATCACCGAGGGGGCGCTGGGCAGGTTCTGGGGCACATCCCGCAGATCGGAGAGCAGCAGGTACGGCCTCCGGGCCAGGGGATGATTCCGGTTCATGAGAAAGCTCAGGGGTTCGCGCAGCACAGGGAGGAACTCCAGCCCCTCCATACGCTCCACCCGGGAGCAGAGTCCCAGGTCCGCATGGCCGCTCCGCACCGCCTCCATGCAGCTCTCCACCCCGTCGGCGATGGAGAGGGCGATGCCCTTTTCGTCCAGCAGCTCCGCCGGGATGGCGTACTGGTAGAACACGTTCTCAAAGGAGAGCGTAAGCTTGTTGCGGTTCTGCTCGGCCAGACGCTCGATCATCTCCATGCAGCTGTCGTAGCGGGGCAGCAGCGATTCGGATATGGTCAGCAGCTTGGCCCCCAGATCCGTCAGCTCCAGTCCCCGGCTCCCCCGGGTAAAAAGCTCGCCGCCCATCTCCTTCTGCATGAGCTGAATGGTCTTGCTCAGCGCCTGCTGGCTCACAAAGAGCTCCTTGGAGGCTTTGGTCATGCTTTTATGTCCGGCTACGCAGGAAAACTGTCGAAGCTGATTGATATTCATCTGTTCGCCCCACTCCTCTTTCTGTCTTTTCTCTGCGGACAATATAGCATACTGTCGCGTATTCTGCAACATATTTTTGGCTTTCTCTGTATTCCACAACTTTTTATTGTGAGTAACAATCAAAAGCTGTTTGTACTTTTTCCCGTAGCTGTTATAATTTAGATGCATTGATTTATTCCTTGAAGTGTCGGACAAAAGATGCTCCCACAAAATTAAGGAGGAAAACGGTTATGGCAAAGGTTACCCCGAAAGAGAACTTTATGAAGCTCGTCGACGGCGGGCACCCCGACTATGTCCCCTACTACACGATGATGGGTGAGCCCTATCTGGGCGAGGCTGCCGACGTGATGATGTCGCCGCCCATTTTCCCCCGGACTCCCGGCGTAGATGCCTGGGGTGTGCCCCAGAAGGCCCCCTCCACCGGTGTGGCCGCTGCCATGCCCGATACCGGCGCCATCATGCTTGAGGACATCTGCGACTGGTCCAAGGTGCTGAAGTTCCCCACGCCCAGCGAATTTGACTGGGAAAAGGCCTATAACGACGGTCTTGCCCGCATGAAGATCGACCGGACCCAGTCCGCGGTCAAGTGCGGCCCCGGCTTTATGCCCTTCCAGGAGCTGGTGGCCATGATGGGCTTTGCCGGCGGTCTGATGGCTCTCTACACCGACCCCGAAGAGGTCAAGGCCATGCTCAACGCCATGGTAGATGTGATCGAGCCCTACTTTGAAAAAACGCTGGACTATTATAAGCCCGACCTCTGGTATATGCTGGACGATACCTGCGCCCAGGAGACGCCCTTCTTCTCCCCCGAAATCTACAAGGACATCTTCCTGCCCATCTACAAGCGCATGGCCAAGCCCGCCACCGACCGGGGTATCCCCGTAATCTTCCACAACTGCGGCAAGGTGGAGGAGTTCTGCGACTTCATGCTGGACTTCGGCGTGAGCATTCTGGAGCCCACTCAGCTTTCCAACGACATTCTCATGCTCAAGGATAAGTACAAGAACAAGATGAGCTTCATCGGCGGCTGGGACTGGAACAGGGTCGTGCCTCTGGACTACCCCAACTTCGATGAGGAGGAAATGCGCCAGACCGTCCGCGATTCCATGGACAAATATGCCCCCGGCGGTGCCTTCGGCATCATCGTGTGGCCCATCTCCTACCCCGGCGACCCCGTCTGCGAGCAGATCAAGTGGATTCTCCGGGACGAGTGCCACTGGTACGGCAGAAAGATTTACGGGTATACGGGCGAATAATCGCTTCGCTCTTCGATTGAGATGGCTCCGCCATCTCAATCGAGATACTCGCGCTTATCGCGGCGGCGGAGCCGCCTTGGTCGGCGCGAGGGGAGCAGCAATAGCTGCTCCCTCAGGGTGTTTTTTCCCGGGCAGAGCTCGGGAAAAAACAGATTTAATTCAGCAACAACTTTTTTTAAAATGGAGGAAATCACAATGGCTAAGATCACACCGAAAGAAAACTTTCTGAAGCTCCGCCACGGCGGAACTCCCGAGTACGTCCCCTTCTACAGCATCATGGGCGCTCCCTACAAGGGCGAATCCGCCGTTGCCAGCGCCATGCTTCCTCTCTACAACTCCACCCAGTTCCAGGACGGCGGCAAGGATATGTGGGGTGTTCCCTACGCTGCCGCTTCCGAAGGCGTGGCCTCCACCATGCCCGACAGCCGCATCGTCATGCTTGAGGACATCTCCGACTGGTCCAAGGTCGTGCAGTTCCCCAAGGCCAACGATGTGGATCTGGAGAAGGTCTATCAGGAGACCCTCAAGCGCGTTGACCGCAGCCAGTCCTGCCTGAAGATCGGCCCGAACCTGGGGCCCTTCCAGCAGCTGGTGGGCTTCATGGGCTTTGAAGGCGCTCTGACCGCTCTCTACACCGATCCCGAGGAGTGCAAGGCTCTGCTCAACGCCATGGTCGATCATCTGGAGCCCTTCTTTGAGCCCATGGCCGACGTGTTCAAGCCCGACTGGTGGTCTCTCACTGACGATACCTGCGCCGCCACCACGCCCTTCTTCTCCCCCGCCATCTACGAGGATGTGTTCCTGCCCATCTACAAGCGTCTGGCTGCTTCTGCCCAGAAGCGCGACATCCCCGTGCTGTTCCACAACTGCGGCAAGATCGGCGAGTTCATCCCCTTCATGATCGACTTCGGCGTGGAGCTCACCGAGCCCGCCCAGGAAATCAACGACCTGAACGCCCTCAAGGAGCAGTTCAAGGGCAAGATTTCCTTCGCCGGCGGCTGGGGCTGGGGCCAGCACATTCCCGAAGGCTATCCCAACAACTGGGATGAGGAAGCCTTCCGTCAGGACATCCGCGACACCATCGACAAGTGGAGCGTCGGCGGCGCTTATGCCT
Organism: Clostridiales bacterium UBA1728; assembly: GCA_002315975.1. Taxonomy (GTDB): domain Bacteria; phylum Bacillota; class Clostridia; order Oscillospirales; family Oscillospiraceae; genus Apopatocola. The sequence continues at coordinate 19,421 of DCIK01000009.1, read as the reverse complement.
TCGCCGGCTTCCCCGTGGGCGTCCGCGGCGACACCGAGGTCAATCATGTCACCGAAGTCATGCGCGACGAGGTGCACACCTACGGCCGCAAGGTCTACGGCTATACCGACTAACGGCTTCCGCGCTTCGATAGGGATGGCGGCTTTGCCGCCGTCTCAATCGAGATACTCCTGCTGCTCCCTCAGGGTATTTTCATATGGGCGGAGCTCATATGAAAATGATTTTTTGCGCTGAAGGCGCAAACTCTGCGAGGTAAAATAATCCACAACCTTCGGTTGTGGATTATTTGTTTTCCGAGAAAAGAGTTGTTTGTGTTTTGGCAGGGATTGTTATATCTTTAATGCATAGAATTTCCGCATCAAAATTACATTAATTTATAGGAGGCCGCAACTATGGCTAAGGTCACAGCGAAAGAGAACTTTATGAAGCTCCGTCACGGCGGACAGCCCGATTTCGTCCCCGTATACACCATGATGGGCAATCCCTATCTGGATGAATGCGCAGATGCTATGATGTCCCCTCCCATTTTCGGTCAGGGCGGTCCCGGCGCACCCAAGGATATCTGGGGTGTGCCCTCCAAGGCTCCCTCCACGGGCGTTGCCGCCTCCATGCCCGACACCGGCTACATCATGCTTGAGGACATTGCCGACTGGTCCAAGGTCATCCAGTTCCCCAAGGCCAACGATATCGACTTTGAAAAGTGCTACAACGAGGGTCTGGTGCGGCAGAAGATTGACCGCAGCAAGACCGCGCTGAAGTGCGGCCCCGGCTTTATGCCCTTCCAGGAGCTGGTGGCCATGATGGGCTTTGAGGGCGGACTCTGCGCTCTCTATACCGATCCCGACGAGGTCAAGGCCTGCCTGAACGCCATGGTCGACCATCTGGAGCCCTACTTTGAAAAGACCCTCGACGTTTACAAGCCCGATCTCTGGTACGTGCTCGATGATACCTGCGCCAAGGAGACACCCTTCTTCTCCCCCGAGGTCTACAAGGATATCTTCCTGCCCATCTATCACCGTCTCACCGACTGCGCCACAAAGCGCGATATTCCCGTAATCTTCCACAACTGCGGCAAGATCGACGAGTTCATTCCCTTCATGATCGACTTCGGCGTGGAGATCGTGGAGCCCACCCAGGAGAGCAACGACATCATGGCGCTTAAGGAGCAGTACAAGGGCAAGATATCCTTTGTCGGCGGCTGGGACTGGGCGCCCCATATGCCGCCCGAGTACCCCAAGTGGGACGAGGAATACATCCGTCAGGGCGTTCGCGAAAGCATCGACAAGAACTGCAGGGGCGGCGCCTACGGCTTCTGCGGCGGCGCTCTGGGCACCCGTGACGACAAGGTGGTCGGCGACATCCAGAAGGTCATCCGCGACGAGGCCCACTGGTACGGCAAGAAGGTCTACGGCTACACCGGGGAATAATCAGCGCTTTCGCGCTTCGATAGGGATGGCGGCTTTGCCGCCGTCCCTATCGAGATACTCGCGCTGATCGCGGCGGCGAGGCCGGGTCCCCGTTATGTGCAAGCACATAACGGGAGAGGAGGAGCAGCGAAATGAACGAACCCCTGACCGCAAGGGCAGGGGTGAGCGATATGGAGCTTGTGACGACGACGGCGCGAGGGCGCGCCAATAGAGCGCGCCTCAGGGTATTTTCATATGGGCGGAGCTCATATGAAAATGATTTTAATCGCGCCGGGGGGCGCGAACTCTGCGAGACTTCAAAAAATAAGGAGGAACGACTTATGGCTCATGTCAGTGCAAAGGAAAACCTTTTAATGATGGCTCGGGGCGAGAAGCCCTATTATGTGCCCTGGTACTCTCTGATGGGCTCAGACTACAAGGGCGAGTGCGCCACCAAGTCCATGTTTGTGGATATGTGGGACGAGAACCGCCGCATCAACGGCGGCAAGGACGCCTGGGGCGTGGTTTACGCCACCAGCAACGAGGCCAACGGCGGCACCATGCCCGACAGCACCAAAATTCTGCTCCACGACATTGCCGACTGGCGCAAGGTGCTCAAGTTCCCCAAGCACAAGGAGTATGACTGGAAGCGCAAGGCCGAAGAAGACATTCAGGCTCTCAATGTAAACCGCGCCGAGACCGGCATCATCATCGGCTGCCCCTCCCACAACGGTATGTTCCAGCAGCTGGTGGCCTTCATGGGCTTTGAGGGTGCCCTCTGCGCCCTCTACACCGACCCCGACGAGGTCAAGGAGCTCTTCAACGCCATGCTGGAGGAAAGCTACCTGCCCGCCATGAATGTGATCTTCGACAACTACGACTTTGATCTCTTCGACATCGGCGATGACACCTGCGCCAAGCAGACGCCCTTCTTCTCCCCCGAAATCTATGAGGACATCTTCCTGCCCGTCTACACCCGTCTGGCCTCCCGCGCCATGGAGCGGGGTATGCCCGTGACCTTCCACAACTGCGGCAAGATGCAGGAGTTCCTGCCCTACATGGAGAAGTTCAATGTCAAGTATACCAACCCCGCCCAGGAGACCAATGATATTGCCAATCTGGTCAAGGAGTACAAGGGCCGCATGGTGTTCTGCGGCAGCTGGGACTGGGATTCTCATATGCCCCCTCACTACCCCGAGTTCGATCCCGAGGTCGACGGCGAGTTCATCCGCGAAAGCGTCCGCCACTCCATCGATACCTACAGCGGCGAGGGCAACTATTGCTACAGCGGCACCGCCATGGGTATGCGCGGCAACCCCGTTACCACGCAGATCAACGCCATCATCCGCGAGGAGGCCTATGTCTACGGCAAGAAGGTCTACGGCTACACCGGGGAATAATCGCTTCGCTCTTACTTTCTAATGGCAGCGGCTTCGCCGCTGCCATTAGAAAGTAGTTACTCGCGCTTATCGCGGCGGCGGGGCCGCCTTGGTCGGCGCGAGGGGAGCAGCAATAGCTGCTCCCTCCGGGTATTTTCAAGCGGGCGGAGCTCGCTTGAAAATGATTGAAATTATTCGCGCCGGGGGCGCGAACTCTGCGAGGCGGAAGATGGGAATCCGGGGGGCGGTCTCCGGATTTTTCAACATTTGTCGGAAATACCCCTTGAATTTCCGCAGAAAAAGGTATATAGTCATAGCATCAATACATAGATTCCCTCTCCGGGAATCAAGAGGAGGAGCTATCGTGAATTTTCTTGTTGTCGGCGGCTTTCTCGGTTCCGGGAAAACCAGCTTTATTCTTCGTCTGGCTCACCACATGATCGATGATCTGGGCATTAACAAGATCGTCATCCTCGAAAACGAGATCGGCGAGATCGGCATTGACGATCAGGTGCTTCGCGGCTCCGGCTACGAGGTCAAGGGTATGTTCAGCGGCTGCGTGTGCTGCACCATGGCCGGCGAGCTGCCCACCAACGTTAAGACCATCGAAAAGGATCTGAATCCCGACTGGATCATCATGGAGGCCACCGGTGTTGCCTTCCCCCAGGCCATCAAGGAAAACCTTGCCGGTGCTCTCAGGATGGCTCCCCGGGCCGTCTGCCTGGTGGATGCCCAGCGCTGGATGCGCCTGCTCCGTCCCATGGAGAAGCTGCTGCCCTTCCAGCTGAAGGGTGCCGATGTGGTTCTGATTAACAAGTCCGATCTGGTGGACGAGGAGACCCGTCAGGCCGTGAAGGAGTCTGTCTCCCAGTACAGCGGCGATGCCGAGCTGGTGCTCTGCTCCGCCAAGGACGGCATTGACATCCCCGTTCTCGAGCGCATTTTAGGGTTGGAGGCCTGAAATCATGTCTGAACACGAACATCATCATCACGAACACGAAGAGGAAGAGTGCTGCTGCAAGCACGAGCACGAGCATCATCACCACCACGAGGAAGGCGAAGAGTGCTGCTGCAAACATGAGCACGAGCATCCCCACCACGAGGAGGAGGAATGCTGCTGCAAGCATGAGCATAAGCACGAAGACGAGTGCTGCCATGGCCATGGCCACCACCACGGCCATCCTCACCACCACGAGGAGGAAGAATGCTGCTGCAAGCACGAGCATAAGCACGAAGACGAGTGCTGCCACGGCCACCACCATGGCCATCACCACCATCACGATGAGGACGAGTGCTGCTGCAAGCACGAGCATGAGGAGCACGAGCATCATCACGAGCACGGAGAAGAGTGCCATTGCCACGACCACGACCACGAGCATGAGCACAAGCACGAAGAGGGCTGCTCCTGCGGCCACGATCACGACCACCATCACCACGACGGCGAGGAGTGCGACGATCCCAACTGCAGCTGCCACGATCACGACCACCATCACGACGGCATCTCCATCAGCTACCACGACACTTCCATGATCGGTGCCATGTCCGGTATGCTGCCCGAGACCGACTTCGCCAGAGCGGAGGAGATTCTGGGTGCGCAGCTCAGGGAGATGGGCAGACGCGTCACCGAGGCCGGCGGCATCATCGGTCACATCAAGTTCGTGGCCACCGCCCAGGGTGAGAGCTGCCAGATTTCCGTCACCGATGTAGACACCAATGTCCGGCGCTACGGCTCCACCGGCTGCCACATTGAGGGCGTTGCCATCGTCTTTGCGCTGGAGGAGGACACCCTCCGCGAAATCATGCACGAGACCCTCGGCAGCGTGCTGCTCATCGCCGAAGCGTAATGTTCCTTCGATTGCAATGGCTTTGCCCTCTGTAGATTGATTCACTGCATCAGCTTGTGGCAACACCTGTCATTGCTGTGAAAGAAACGCCGGAGCCCTTCTCTTGGCTCCCTCTGACGAGGGAGCTGCCCCAGTTCGCAAACTGGGGCTGAGGGAGAGAGAATCTTTTGAGCTGTTTCGTAGACGATCCCTCCCTCAGTCGCTTTGCGACAGCTCCCTCATCTGAGGGAGCCAACGAGCTTTTTTGTACTACTTTCACAGCAATGACAGGGACTCAGATTTCAGCCTCCTCTGCGAGGCTTTTTCAGGAGCTGCGGGAAACCGCGGCTCCTGTTTGCTTTTTCCTTTACATCTTCCTCCCGCGGGGTTATACTCATTTCAAATTCATTCACAGGAGGTCAACGAGATGCGTATACTGATTCGCGGGGGTCGCATCATCGACCCGGCGCAGAACATAGATGCAGCCCTGAACCTGCTCATAGAAGACGGCAAAATCGCCGCGCTCACCGCCGAGGTTCCCGAGGCAGACAGCGTAATCGATGCCGCGGGCAAAATCGTATGCCCCGGCTTCATCGACATTCATATGCATGAGGACGCCCCCGAGGCGGACGGACGCATTACCCCCGACTGCTACGGGGCCATCTACCGCACCATGCTGCGCATGGGCGTGACCACCGGCGTGGCGGGCAACTGCGGCGACAACGAACTGGACCCCGGCGACTTTTTAGACGCGGTGGATGCCCAGGGTGCTCCCATCAACCTTGCCATGCTGGTGGGGCATACCTACCTGCGCAAGCTGGTGGGTGCCGCAGACAAATACGCCCCAGCCACCAGGGAGCAGCGAGAAGCAATGACGGCCCTCTGTGACAGAGCCCTCGCTCGGGGCTGTGCGGGCATCAGCTACGGCATCCGCTATGTGCCCGGCATCACCATGGAGGAGCTGCTGGAGACCGCCTCCCCCGCAAAGAAGTACGGGCGTATGGTCTCCGCCCACATCCGCAGCGATGCCGCCGAGGTCTTCGATGCCGCAAAGGAGCTGCTGGACATCGGCGATGCCCTGGGCGTGCGCATTGAGCTGAGTCATATCGGCTCCATGGCCGGCTTCGGCCAGATGCGGGAGTTTCTGGCGCTGGTGGACAGCTACCGGGAAAGGGGCGTGGCGGTGGAGTGCGACTGTTACCCCTACTATGCCTTCTCCACCGGCATCGGCACCACCACCTATGATCCCGGCTGGCGGGAGCGCTACGGCTGCGGCTACGAGGTGGTGGAGCTCTGCGACGGCGAGTTAAAGGGTCTGCGCTGCACCGAGGAGCTCTTCAACCGGGTTCGCGCCGAGCATCCCGAATGCCACACCATCTGCCACGTGATGCAGGGGGACGATGTGGACCGGGCCTACACCCATCCCCACGTGATGCTGGGCAGTGACGGCATTCTCACCCGCGGTGACGGCCATCCCCGGGCTGCGGGAGCCTTCCCCCGCTTCCTCGCCGAGTTCGTCCGCGCCGGCAAGGTGGAGCTGCGCGACGGCATCCGCCGCATGACAACCATGGCCGCCGAGCAGCTGGGTCTGGCGCACAAGGGCAATCTCCGCGTGGGCAGCGACGGCGATGTGGTGGTCTTTGACCCCGAAACCGTGAAGGACAACGCCACCTTCGAGCAGAATCTTCTGCCTCCCACGGGCATCGAGTGGGTGCTCGTCAACGGCGTGATTGCCGCTCACAACAGCGAGCTTCTCTGCGAAACCGCCGGAAAGAGCGTGCGGAAGTGAAGGGACTTGCGGCATCAGAACAGAAATAAAGAAAAAAGTTTTTCTGCATTTTTCCAATGTATCTCTTGCATTTTTTACCTGTTTGTGGTATAGTACCTTCTATGATTGAGGCGCACCGCTCATCAGTAGCGCTCCGGTGGCAGGCGAATGCCGGGGTGTGAAAGGGTTCGGTGCCGAAATCCGCGCTTTTTGCCTGAGGGGACGCGGGTTGGGATGCGGCACAATATGCCGCGTACTGTCGCGCAAGCGGAGAGCAATCAGTGAATATTCTCTGTGCAGTCACCGTTCCTTCGGTGGCTCTGTATGGAGTTTTTCGCTGTGACTGCTTTTTGCAAGCTCTCACAGCTTTTCTTTTATCCGCTGAATCTATAAAGAATCGCAGGAAAACTGTCATGGGTCTGCCAGAAAACTCAGGTCTTGAGCTCTACAGCCTCCACCCCCACGGGCCGCGGAATCTCATCAGTGATGTTGCCGGCGTCACCGTGGGACACAAAACCCTCAACGACGGTGCGGACATCCACACGGGTGTCACCGCCATTTTCCCCCACGGCGGGGACATCTTCCATGACAAGCCGGTCGCCGGCGTTACCGTGATCAACGGCTTCGGCAAGAGCACCGGCCTCATCCAGATCAAAGAGCTGGGCACCCTCGAAACGCCCATCCTCATGACCAACACCCTCTCCGTGGGAACCTGTATGACCGCGCTGGTGAAGTATATGCTGCAGCGCAACGAGGACATCGGCGTGACCACCGGAACGGTAAACTGCGTGGTCACCGAGTGCAACGACGGCAGCCTCAACGATATCCGCGGTCTCCACGTGTGCGAGCAGGACGCCTTCGATGCGCTCTCTGCCGCCACCGCCGACTTTGCCGAGGGTGCCGTGGGCGCGGGCACCGGAATGTGCTGCATGGGTCTCAAGGGCGGCATCGGCTCCGCCTCCCGCATTCTGCAGGTCGATGGGAAAACCTGCACCGTGGGTGCGCTGGTCTTGGCCAACTTCGGTAACCGCGGCTATCTGACCATCGGCGGCGACCACATCGGCCGCCGCATTGCCGAGCAGACGAAAACGCCCGAGCAGGGCAGCATTATCATCGTGATCGCCACGGACATTCCTCTCAGCGGGAGGCAGCTGGAGCGTCTCAGCGAGCGGAGCATGGTGGCGCTGGGCCGCACAGGCTCCTGCTGCGGCAACGGCAGCGGCGACATCGCCATCGCTTTCTCCACCGCCAACCGCTATCCCCACTACAGCGAGCAAAGCATCCTTTCCGGCGGCTTTTTCCACGATGCCGAGATCGACAGCGTGTTTGAGTGCGCCATTGAAGCCACCGAGGAGGCCATTATCTCCGCCCTTTACCACGCCGAAACCACCCGAGGCATTCGGGGTAATATCGTTCGGAGCCTGCGGGAATATCTCTGAGCAGGCACAGACACCAACGCATAATCTGATTGAAAAGGAGAATCCCCCATGAAAAAGTGCATCGCTGCTCTTCTGGCTCTGACCATGCTCTTCGCCCTTTGCGCCTGCGGCGGCAGCAAAGAGAAAGCGGCCACCGCGCAGGCCGCTCCCACCGAGCTGCACATCGTCCCTGCCAATGTAACGACCAACCTTGACATCATGTCCAACACCTCCGACGAGGCTTCGCTGGTGGTTTCCGGTTCTGTTTTCGAGCAGCTGGTTTCCGCCGATGCCGCCTACAGCCCTGTGGCGGAGCTCTGCACCGGCTGGGATGTGAACGAGGACTCCACCGAATATGTTTACCATCTCCGCGAGGGCGTGAAGTTCCACAACGGCGAGACCATGACCGCCGAGGATGTGGTGGCCTCCATGAACCGCTGGATCGACAGCGTGGAGACCGCCGCCCAGTTCACCGGCGGCGCTCACTTTGAAAAGGTCGATGATGCCACCGTGAAGATCAGCATGGCCGCTCCCTGCGCCTACCTGAACAATCTCATGGCCTCCTATGCCAACCGTCCCATCATCGTGCCCAAGAGCAGCATTGACAAAATCGGCGAAAGCGGTCTGCTGACCGAGTACATCGGCACCGGCCCCTACAAGGTGGCTGAGATCAAGGAAGACCAGTACATCCGTCTGGAGAAGTTCGCCGACTATACCCCCTACGGCACCCAGGGCGATTTCAGCGGCTGGGCCGGCTACAAGAACGCCGGCATCGAAACCGTGATCTTTGACCTTGTCAACGACGAGTCCACCATCATCTCCGGTCTGCAGACCGGTCTGTACCACGCCTGCAGCGGCGTCGGCTACGACTCCTACGACCTCTTTGAAGAGAGCGAGGACTTCAATGTGACCATGGCCTCCGCCGAGATGCCCATGCTCATCTTCAACAAGCGCGAGGGTCTGGCCGCCGATGCCGCCTTCCGCCGGGGCATCAATGCCGCCCTCAACTGCGACGAAATTCTCTACGGCGCCTACGGCAGCCGCGACTTCTACACCCTGAACTCCTCCTATATGTTCCCCTCTCAGGGTCTGTGGTTCACCGAGGCCGGCAGCGAATACTACAATCAGGGCAACGGCCAGAAGGCTGTGGAGCTCCTCACTGAGGCCGGCTACGACTTCACCGAGCCCTTCAAGCTGCTGGTTGCCTCCGACAGCCCCGACTTCTATAACATGGCCGTGGTGGTCAAGGCCCAGCTGGAGGCCGCCGGCATACCCTGCGAGCTGCTGACCTATGACTGGTCCACCTTCGTGGAGATCCGCAACAACGAGAGTGATAAGTACAACGCCTTCATCACCTCCTTCTCCCCCAAGACCGTGCCCACCATGAACCTCTACCTCTCCACCGGCTGGGCCGGCTGGTGCACCGATGAGCACATCCAGAGCGAGCTGAGCGCCATCAACCTCTCCGGCAGCGCCGAGGAAGGTGCCAGAATCTGGACTGCGCTGCAGCAGTATATGTGGGAGGACAATATGCCCGTGGTCAACTTCGGCATTCAGAAGAGCTTTATGATCTCCTCCAAGACCGTACAGGGTCTGGGCTTCCAGGAGCGCATCGTTTACGTGAACGCCACGCTGGGCTGATGCTGCCCGTATCGTTCTCCGGCTTCCCCTCCGGGGAAGCTGTCGAGCGCAGCGAGACTGAAGAGGTGGCTTCCCCTCCGGGGAAGCTGTCGAGCGCAGCGAAATACCTCTCCTGCCGCTGCGGCGGCACCCTCCCCAAAGGGGAGGGCAAGGAAAGAGCGCTATGCGGTACGCACACCCAAAGGGGAGGGCAAAGGCTTCCCCTCTGGGGAAGCTGGCACGGCGGAGCCGTGACTGAAGAGGTAGTCGGTCAACCTCTCCCGACACTTCGTGCCACCCTCCCCAAAGGGGAGGGCAAAGAGCGCAGAAAGTGCTCTCCTTTTATGCAGTCAAAACGGGGCTGTGACCGCTATGGCCGCAGCCCCTTGGATTTATCATTCTGCCATGAAAAAGTATCTCATCAAACGAATCATGACCCTCATCCCGGTGCTCATCATCGTGTCGCTGGTGATCTTCCTGCTGGTGCATCTCACTCCCGGAGACCCGGCTGCCATGCTGCTGGGCGATCAGGCCAAGGACGCGGAGATTGCCGCCCTGCGGGAGAAAATGGGCTTCAACGATCCCCTGCCGGTGCAGTATTTCCGCTGGCTGGGCGGCGTACTCCGGGGTGATCTGGGCGAGTCGGTGTTCATCAACGACTCCATGGGTCACATCCTCTTGGAGCATCTGGGCCCCTCGCTGGCACTGACCTGCTATGCGCTGGTGCTCGCCGCGCTCTTTGCCGTGCCGCTGGGCATTCTGGCCGCCAGAAACCGGGGGCGTATGCCCGACCATCTGGTGTCCGTCACCTCCATGTTCGGCATCTCCATGCCCAGCTTTCTTCTGGGTCTGCTGCTCATCCTCCTCTTTGCGGTGAAGCTCCGCTGGCTGCCCGCCTCGGGCTACACGCCCATCTCTCAGGGCTGGCTGAAGCATCTGAAGTACCTGACCCTCCCCGCCATCGCGCTGGGCTTTATCGAGTCCGGTCTCATGATCCGCATGACCCGCGCCTCCATGCTGGAGGTGCTGGACAGCGACTATATCCGCGCCGCCAGGGCCAAGGGCGTGTCCCTGCGAAGTCTCTTTATGAAGCACGCCCTGCGCAACGCCCTCATTCCCATTGTAACGGTTATCGCGCAGAGCTTTATGGTGCTGTTGGCCGGTGCCACGGTGGTGGAAACCGTGTTCAACATCCCCGGTCTGGGGCAGCTGACGGTGAACTCCGTACTGCGCCGGGATTACGAAGTGATTCAGGCCATCGTCCTGCTGGTGAGCCTTACCAATGTGCTCATCAGTCTCATCATTGACCTCCTCTACGGTGCCATCGACCCCCGCGCCCGTGTGGATGCCGCCGGAAAGTGAGGGAGAAGCCATGACACAAGAGGAAATCCGTCAGGAACGGGAGGCCATCAAGCGCCGCTTGCAGAAGGAGCAGCGGCAGCTGGTGGTGAAAAAGTTCCTGCATAATAAATTAGCCATGATCGGCTCTGTCATAACCCTAAGCATGGTCATTCTGGCTCTGTCGGCCCCTCTGCTCTTCCCCGAAGGGCCGCTGGTCACCAGCGTCTTCGACCGTCTCAGCCGGCCCGGAGAGAACGGCTTTCTGCTGGGCTCCGATAACTTAGGCCGCAGCATACTGGTGCGTCTGCTCTACGGTGCGCGCATCTCGCTGGGCATCGGCGCGGGCGTGGGTCTGTTGAGCATGATCCTCGGCATGGTGCTGGGGCTCTACGCCTGCTACTACCCCCGGCTGGACAATGCCATCATGCGCGTGTGCGACGCCCTCAGCGCCATTCCCTCCACCCTTCTGGCCATCGCCATGGTGGCCATGCTGGGCGGCGGCATCGGCAATCTGATTCTCTCTCTTACGGTGGTCAGCGTACCCCGGGTGGCAAGAGTGGCCCGCTCCAGTGCCATGGTGGTTAAGGAGCAGACCTATATCGAGGCCATGCAGTCTCTGGGTGCCAGTGATATGCGCATCATCTGGCTGCACATTGCCCCCAATATTCTCTCTCCCGTGGTGGTGCAGGCCAGCTACATCTTCGCCAATGCCATCATCACTGAGGCCGCTCTGAGCTTTTTGGGCGTGGGTGTCCCCCAGCCCGAACCCAGCTGGGGCAACATCCTCTACGACGGCAAAGCGGTAATCCACAAGGCATGGTGGATGATCGTCTACCCCGGTGCCGCCACTGCCCTGACCGTTCTGGGTCTGAATATCTTCGGAGACGGTCTCCGGGATGTGTTGGATCCCCACACCAACTAGCGCTTCGCGCTTCGCCGGAAATCTGCGATTTCCAGCGAGATTTCTCTCGCTGATCGCGGCGGCTTTGCCGCCTTGGTCGGCGAGAGGGGAGGGGCAATAGCAGCTCCCTTAAAAACGGATTTGATTTTTTGCGCCTGCGGGCGCAGACTCTGCGAGGCTGTCACTATGTCAAAAACCATACTTGAGGTGGAGAATCTTACCACCTCCTTCAAAACGGAACGGGGTCTCCTCAAGGCCGTGGACGGCGTGAGCTTCCGTGTGGATGCGGGCGAGATACTCGGTCTGGTGGGTGAGAGCGGCTGCGGCAAGAGCGTCACCAGCCAGTCCATCATGCGCCTGTACGATGAGAAATATCTGGCCGTTTACGAGGGCAGCGTCCGCTTTGAGGGGCGCGAGCTCTTCTCCCTCAACGAAAAAGAGATGCAGAGCATCCGGGGCAAGGACATTGCCATGGTCTTTCAGGATGCTCTCAGCTCCCTGAACCCGGTGTTCACCGTGGGTGAGCAGATCATGGAGGCTCTGAGCATCCATCAGGGGCTCAGGAAGGACGCCGCCAGAGAGAAGGCCATCGAGATGCTCCGTCTGGTGGGCATCCCCAGCCCCGAAAAGCGCTGCGATGCCTATCCCCATGAGCTCTCCGGCGGTATGCGCCAGCGGGTGATGATCGCCATTGCTCTATGCTGCCAGCCGAAGCTCCTTATCGCCGACGAGCCCACCACTGCGCTGGATGTGACCATTCAGGCGCAGATCATGGACCTGATCGTGGAGCTCAACGAAAAGCTCCATATGGGCGTGATCCTCATCACCCATGACCTCTCCGTCATCGCCGAGACCTGTCAGCGGGTGGCGGTAATGTATCTGGGGCAGATCGTGGAGGAGGCCGAGGTCACCGAGCTTTTCGATGCCCCCCGGCATCCCTATACCCAGGGGCTACTTCAATCCATCCCCGGCAGCGGCAAGACCAAGGAGGAGCGGCTCTTCGTCATCGAGGGCACGGTGCCTCTCCTGAGTCAGATTCCCGAGGGCTGCCGCTTTTCGCCCCGCTGCCCCCACGCCACCGACCGCTGCCGCCGGATCGCGCCCCCGCTTTTCGCGGGCGAGAACGGCCACAACGCCCGCTGCTGGCTCTGTAATCGCTTGTAAAACTGCGTTTTACAAGCGAGGCTGATATTGTTCCTATGGGAGAAGGGTTAAAATGGAAGAGAAAAAGCTTTTGCTCCGCGCAGACAATGTAAAAAAATACTTCCCCATTACCGGCCTTTTCGGCAAGGTGGAGAACTATGTCAAGGCCGTGGACGGCGTATCACTGGAGCTCTGCAAGGGCGAGACCTACGGTCTTGTGGGCGAAACCGGCTGCGGGAAATCCACCTTAGGCCGTACGCTCATCCATCTGCTTCCTGCCACCGAGGGGAGCGTGGTGCTGGACGGGGTAGAGCTCACCGGGCTTTCCGCCGCCGAATCCCGCAGGCTCCGGAGCCGGGTGCAGATGGTCTTTCAGGACCCCTACACCTCCCTCAATCCCCGCAAGCGCATCGGCGACATTCTCACCGAGGCGCTGGACATTCAGAACATCGGTGCCAAGGGAGAGCGCATGGACATGGCCATGGAGCTCATGCAGCAGGTGGGGCTTCTGGTAGAGCATTACTACCGCTACCCCCACGAGCTCTCCGGCGGCCAGCGGCAGCGGGTGGGTCTGGCCCGGGCGCTGATCGTGAATCCGGAGCTGGTGGTCTGCGACGAGCCTGTGTCTGCGCTGGATGTGTCGGTGCAGAGCCAGATTCTGAACCTTTTGGTGGATATGCAGAAGAAGCGGCAGCTCACCTACCTCTTCATCTCCCACGATATGTCCGTAATCCGCTATGTATCCGACCGCATCGGCGTAATGTATCTGGGCCATCTGGTGGAGGAGGCCGACACCGCCGGGCTCTTTGCAAACCCGCTCCACCCCTATACCCGGCTGCTGCTCTCCGCCGTGCCCAGTCACGACCCCCATGTGAAAAAGCAGCGCACCGTGCCGGAAGGCGACCTGCCCTCCCCCATTGACCCGCCTTCGGGCTGCGTGTTCCACACCCGCTGCCCCAAAGCCTGCGACAGATGCAAGCAGGAACTTCCCGAAATGCGAGAGCTCGAGCCCGGCCACAAGGTCGCCTGCCACTGGATATGAGTCACCGGGGACAGGTTCCCTGACTCATTCCCCAATCTGAAAGGACAAATACAATATGAAAATCTACATCTCCTGTGATATCGAAGGCACCTGCGGCTGCACGGACTGGCACGAGACCGAGATGGGCAACGCCGAGTATGACCGTCAGGTGGCGGAAATGCAGGCCGAGGTGGCGGCAGCCTGCCGGGGTGCCATCGCCGGCGGAGCCACGGAAATCTACGTGAAGGACTCCCACGACGATGCCCGGAACATCTGGTTCACCGACCTGCCTGAGGAGGCTCATCTGATCCGCGGCTGGCTGGGCAGCCCCGACAGCATGGTGGCCGGCATCGACGAGAGCTTTGACGGCTGCATCTTCATCGGCTACCACGCCCCCGGCGGCGAGAACGGCTCTCCGCTGGCTCACACCATGAGCTACTCCCGGCTCTTCTGGATGAAGCTCAATGACCGCATCCTCTCCGAGTTCGATATGCACGCCCTCGCCTGCGCGTATTATGGCGTACCCTGCCTGTTCCTCAGCGGTGACGAGGCCATCTGCGAGCGCTCGAAGGAGATGGTGGCGGGTCTGGTCACCGTGCCCACCAAGCGCTGCATCGCCGGTGCCACCATCAACGAGCATCCCGCCCTGGTGCAAAAGCGCATTGAGGAGGGTGTCTGCGCCGCGCTGAAGGCGAAGGCCGCCCGCCTCCCCGTCAGGCCGGAGGAGCTGAAGCTGGAAATCTCCTTCAAGTCCCACGAGAAGGCCACTAAGGCCGGCTGGTACCCCGGTGCCGAGCTGGTGGAGCCCCATGTGGTGCGCTACTACGCCAAGGACTACCGGGACCTGCTCATCGGCCTGATGTTCATGCGCAGCGTATAAAGCTTCGATTGAAATGACTGCGCCATTCCGATCTCAGCGGGTTGCGCTTCGCTCTGCGCCCAAGGACGCTCGCTCCGCGAGAAAATGATCCCGTTTTATTCGCGCCTGCGGGTGCGAACTCTGCGAGACCGTTTTGTCCCACTCTTCCCTGCCCTCTTCCCCGCGCCTTTCCTTGACAAGGAGGGCGCGGGGCTTTATACTATAGCTGTAAAATTCTGCATATGAGGTGAACAGCCATGCAATATACGCCCATTCCCACTCTGCGCAAACGCCTCTCCTCGCCCGAGGGCAGCGCCTTCCTCAGCTCCCTCTACGGCGCGGAGGAGCTGGAAAAGCAGCGCACCCGCTATCTGAACGCCCTCAGCGCCTTTGAAAAGCGTTTCGGGGAGAGGGAGGTGCTCCTGCTCTCCGCTCCCGGCCGGACGGAGCTCTCCGGCAACCATACCGACCATCAGCACGGCCGGGTGCTGGCCGCCTCGCTGACGGTAGACACCCTCTGTGTGGCCGCCAGGCGGGACGATTATCATGTGACGCTGGTCTCTCAGGGTCACCGGGACACGATTCTCGATCTGGAAGACCTGACCCCTGAGGCCGCCGAGCAGGGTCGCTCCTCCGCATTGGTGCGGGGCATGGCCGCCGGCGTGTCTCCCTACGGCATTCCCCTCTCCGGCTTTGATGCCTATACCACCAGCGCCGTGCCCTCCGGCGGCGGTTTCTCCAGCTCTGCCGCCTTCGAGGTTCTGCTGGGCACTCTCTTCTGCGCTCTGGCCGGTGACAGCATTCCCCCCATCGAGATTGCCAAGCTGGGTCAGCGGGCAGAGAATGTCTGGTTCGGCAAGCCCTGCGGCCTGATGGATCAGTGCGCCTGTGCCCTGGGCGGCGTTACGGCTCTGGATTTTCAGGACCCCGCCAACCCCAAGACGCAGTCCATCCCCTTCGACTTCGGTGCGCACGGCTATGCCCTCTGCGCCGTATCCGTGGGCTCCTCCCATGCCGACCTCACCGCCGACTATGCCGCCATCCCCGGCGAAATGGGGCTGGTGGCCCAGGAGTTCGGCATGAAGGTGCTGCGCTTTGTGGAGCGCGAGGAGTTTGAAGCCAGGCTCCCTGAGCTGGAAAAGAAGCTGCCGCAGCGCGCTATCCTCCGTGCGAAGCATTTCTTCGATGAGAACGAGCGCGTCCCCCGCATGGTGGAGGCGCTGCAAAGGGGCGATGTGGAGAGCTACCGCCGGGAGATGCTGGCCTCCGGTGAATCCTCCCGCTACCAGCTCCAGAATATCATCCCCGACGGAAAGAGCGACGAGCTGGCTCTGGCTCATGCTCTGGATCGAAGCGCCGAGCTTCTGGGCGACAGGGGCGCGTGGCGCGTCCACGGCGGCGGCTTCGGCGGCAGTATGCAGGCGCTGATGCCCGTGGAGCTCTTTGAGGACTACCGCAAAGGCATGGACGCGCTCTGCGGCGCAGGCGCCACCCAGCTGCTCCGGGTTCGCTCCCGGGGTGCCGTAATCTTCGAGTAAAGGAAGCGCAGATGTACAACGATTTATTCACCGTCTTCGGCCTCACCATCCACGGCTACGGCCTGATGATCGGCATTGGCACCGCTATTGCCATGTTCTGGGCGCCTGCCCGCGCCAAAAAAAGAGGCCTCAGCGACGATGTGGCGCTCTCCATGCTGCTCTGGGCACTGCTCTTCGGCTGGAGCTGCTCGAAAATTCTCTATATCATCACCGACTGGCAGACCTTCCTTTCCAGCCCCCGCTCCGTGCTGGGCGGCGAGGGCTTTGTGGTCTACGGCGGCATCATCGGCGGCGTGCTGGGCGTGTGGCTCTGCGCCAAACGGTACAAAGCGCCCTTCCTCGAGTATGTTGATGTGCTGTTGCCCACCGTGTCACTGGCGCAGGCCTTCGGGCGTGTGGGATGCTTTATGGCCGGCTGCTGCTACGGCAAAGCCTGTGAATCGCCCCTGTCCGTGGTCTTCCCCGAGGGCAGCTTTGCCCCGGCGGGGATACCCGTTCTGCCCACCCAGCTCTTCTCCGCTGCCGCCGACCTGCTGCTGACCGCCGCCCTGCTCTGGGTGGACAGGCGCAGCAGCAAGCCCGGCAAGCTCATGCCCGTGTACTTCATGCTCTACAGCGTGGGTCGCTTCCTCATCGAGTATATCCGCGATGACCCCCGGGGCAATGTGGGCAGCCTCTCCACCTCCCAGTTTATCGCCATCCCCCTTTTCCTTGTGGGTCTGCTCTGGTACCGCCTGTCGTATACGCATACAATAAATGAAGGCTGATGAAAAAACGGCTGTAAAATAGTCTCACAAAGCACAACGCAGCGGAACGCCCTTGGCTCCCCTGTTCCCGCAGGGAATGGGGGAGCTGCCGCGAAGCAGCCATAGTAGCACTATGCACAAAGAAGCAGAATACTCTTGGCTCCCCTGTTCCCGCAGGGAATGGGGGAGCTGCCGCGAAGCGGCTGAGGGGGCAAGTCTGTCGATTTCCCCCTCCCCCCATCAGCCACGCCGACAGGCTCGACAAGGGGATTGCACGAAACAATGGGACTGTGTGAAGCAGCGAAAGCACACATTTGTGCTTATCACTGCTTTACACAGCCCCTTTTTTCTTATTTCCTGCCGGATTTCGTGCCGAAGGCTGCCTGATAGGCCTTTTCCGTGGCGTTGTCCCACTTGCCGGTCACATTGATGCCGTACCCCAGACCCTGCAGATAGTACTGGGCAAGGGTTGCCGGCATGGCCGACACGGCCTCTGCGCCGTACTTTCTGCTCTGTGCCGCCTGCAGCATGGCCTCCTGGGGATTTTCTATCTCCCAGTTGTTTCGCAGCGCCGCAATCTGGCTTTGGGAGTAGCCCAACTGGGAATAGAGGGAGAAGTCGCCGGTCTTGGCCATGGCGGCGGCCTCCTTCTCCAGCTCACTGCGTTTTTCCTTCTCGATGGCGAGCTGCTGGGTCTGATAGGCCTCCAGCGCGTCCTGATTCTTCTCCCGGGCACTGGAGAGATTATCGTTCTCCGCCTCGATGCCCTGCCGACGCAGAGCCGACACCGAACCGCTGAGAGAACGCTCGTTGCGGCTTACATTGTCCTGATAATCGGTCTGCAGCTTCACATGGCTGCTTTCGCTCAGTCCCCCGGTGATTCCCGCTGCCGCAAGCTGCTGGGGCAGCTTGCGAGCTGCATCCCGAAAGCCCCGGTAGAGTTCGCTGTTACTCTCCTTAAACTGAGCGTTGAGCGTGTCGATCTGCTCGCCGATCTGCCGCAGGGTCTTTTGCGTGGCCTCTGCGGCGGCGGCGTTGTTACTTTCCACCTGTGAATTGTAGAGATCGCGGTAGTGGTTCTCCAGCTTCTCCCAATAGTCGATCTCCTGCTCGGCAGCCATGAGGCTGCTGTATTTTTTTGTGCTCATATGGCAATCCCCTCCTGCGGGGGCAGGGCAAAGCGCTGCTCCCACTCTCTCAATATCTCCTGCTTGCCGGGGATGTTCAGAATCTCCAGCTGTGCTGCGTAGAGCCGCCAGTTTTCGGCGGTGATGCCGGCATTAGCCAGCATCTGCAGGGTCTCCAGCGTGGCCTGCTTGCCCTGCACCACGCTGTCTCCGGCGGTGATGGTCACGTCAATGCGGGGGTAGTAGCTGTAGCTCTCTCGCAGAATCTTGCCGTTCATGTCAAGAAGCTCCGGCATGGTCTCGGCAAAGCGGCGGCTGTCAAAGCGAAAGGCCGTGGCCTCCCGGCCGCTCTGCTCATCGCAGCCCAGCCACAGCAGTCTGTCGTCGTCGAAGAATTCCAGACACAGGGCATCCAGCAGCTCATAGAGCCGCTCAAAGCCCCGGTTGCGGTCGCTGCGCTTGATCTCCGCCTGATTTTCCGCGTCTGATCGGAGCATGGCCAGACCGCTGGCTGTGTCGGTGCGGACGGCCTCCTTGCCGCGGGAAATCTCATAGGAGCGGCTGGCGCGCTCGATCTGCTCCTTGTACCACTCCAGCCCCACAGCAGCATTGGCCAGAGACTGTACGCCGCCCAGACGGCGGATCTGCCCGCTGCGGTTGGGCTTGCAGCGGATCACAGCGCCGGGCTCGTTGGTGAGCACCTCCCCGTCGGAGAGAGCTCCCTCCTCCACAAGAATAATGTCGTTGCTCATATAGGCATCGCCCAGAATGCCCATAGCCAGCTTCCGGTCGGCGGCATCAATGAGCTCCAAAACCGGGAAGAGCTCGCTTTTGTTGTAAAATCTGTTTTCGTCCTGCACACGCCAATAATGTACAAAGGGGAAGAGTCTGCACTGCCGCGCCGTGCGCTGCCAGTAGTTGGGGATGTAGCGCAGCTCATGGCCGCCCGCCTGAATGGAGCAGCCCACCGCCCCGGCAGGGATAAGCTCATCCCCCAGCAGCAGCTCCGTGGGCTGTCGGAACCAGTGCTCCAGTACCTCCACGGTGTCGTCCTCCCGATCGGTGGCGGTCTCTAAATCAAATACGCCCCTGCGCCGCTCGCCGCTGCCGAAAAGCTCCTCCTCGCCCAGCCCCAGCCGTTCCAGATCGGCGGCAAAGCGCTGCAGAAAGCTGACCCGGTGAAGGCGGTACACATAGTCCACATACTGTCCGTCCTGCATATCCCCGTCCGTCACCGCCGGGTCGGGGTAGATGGCATCCACGGGAATGTCCCTGATGCGGATGTCGCCCTCATAGGCGCCGCAGGCCATGTCCGCGTCCCAATAGGCCTT
>DCIK01000018.1 GCA_002315975.1 Clostridiales bacterium UBA1728 | reverse complement strand
GGCTCCCTCAGATGAGGGAGCTGGCTCGCGCAGCGAGACTGAGGGAGGGATCGTCTACGAAACAGCTCAAAAGAACCTCTCTCCCTCAGCCCCAGTGAGCGCACTGGGGCAGCTCCCTCGCAGAGGGAGCCACAGGGCTTTCGTTCATCGTGATGAATCTCTTCATCCTGATTGCGAAACCAGTCCGCAGACCGGTTGTGGCAATCCGTCCTATTTTATTTCCGGATTCCCACACCAGTGACATCGGTCACTGGTTCGGAATGACACATCAATGCGAAAAAATCCAATACGGAGGAACACCATATGGTTAAAGTTGATCTGACCGGCGCGTCGGCCTTCTGGGGCGAGAACACGCCGGATTTTTCTGCCGCCCGCAAAGCCCACGAGGCACTCTGTGACGGAAGCTGCCGGGGCAATGACTTCACCGGCTGGCTGAAGCTGCCCGAGACCGTGGAGAACACCGAGCTGAGCCGCATCGTGGCGTGCGGCAGGCGCATCCGCGAGAGCAGTCAGGTGCTGGTGGTGGTGGGCATCGGCGGCAGCTATCTGGGCGCCCGGGCTGCCTACGAGCTCTTAGGCCGCCGGGAGGGCGGCGTGGAGCTGCTGTTTGCGGGCAACGGCCTATCCGCCGATGCCCTTATGGACACCATCGAGAGACTGGGGAACCGGGACTTCTCCGTGAATGTGGTCAGCAAGTCCGGCACCACGCTGGAGCCTGCCCTGGGCTTCCGCATTTTCAGGAGCCTGCTGGAGAAGAAGTACGGCCGGGACGAGGCCAACAAGCGCATCTACGCCACCACCGACGCCCGCAAGGGCGCTCTCAAGGGCAGCGCCGATGTGAACGGCTGGGAGAGCTTCGTGGTGCCCGACGATGTGGGCGGACGCTACAGCGTGCTCTCTGCGGTGGGTCTGCTGCCCATGGCCGCCGCGGGCTACGATGTGGAAAAGCTCATCGCTGCCGCCAAAGCCTCCTTTGTGACGCTCAATAACCGCTGCGACTGCAACAGTGCATGGCAGTATGCCGCCGCCCGCCAGCGGCTCCGCTCCATGGGCAAGGAGATCGAGCTTCTCGCCTGCTACGAGCCCAGCTTCCGCATGATGGCCGAGTGGTGGAAGCAGCTCTACGGCGAGAGCGAGGGCAAGGAGGGGCTGGGTCTCTTCCCCGCCAGCGTGGAGTATAACGCCGATCTGCACTCCATGGGTCAGTATGTGCAGGACGGCCCCCGCCACCTTTTCGAGACCGTGGTGAGCTTTGAGCGCCCTGCCCACAGCTACGCCGTGCCCTTTGACGAGAGCAACACCGACGGGCTGAACTATGTCTCCGGTCACGACCTCAACGAAATCGCCGCCATCGCCTGCGCCGCCGTGAAGGAGGCCCATATTGCCGGTGGTGTGCCCAATATCGGCATCAGCGTGGGAGCCCGGGACGAGGAGGGCTTTGCCGAGCTGGTGACCTTCTTTGAGCTGGCCTGCGCCATCAGCGGTCTTATGCAGGGCGTGAACCCCTTCGACCAGCCCGGCGTGGAGGCCTACAAGAAGAATATGTTCCGTATGCTTGGCGAGTGGAAATAAGGCTTCGGGGCCAAGGTACAGTGGCTTGACATTTTCGATTCTCTATACAGATTCAATGCCCTTTCGCCACGCTGTCGTCAGCAGAATGCAGCGGCTGAGCGGAAGGCTTCCCGGAGCGTTTGGTCACCGGAGGAAAGCCAGACCGTAGCATCTCAGATTTTCCGACGGCGGCGTTTTGCCGCCGAAAGCCTCTTTCTCTTTTTCACCGGGCGCGGCGCATTTTCTCTTTCTGCCGAGAAAGAGAAAATGGGGGGCGCAAAAGCGTGAACGGGGCGTAAACTTCCGCAAATGCTCTTGCAGGAAAGAGAAAAGAATGTTATAGTATGGGCAAGAGTAAAACAGTGTCACCCCACAAAATCGAAAAGGAGTGGTTTGCTATGGTTAAGTTAATTCTGGGTCTGTCCGGCAGCGGCAAGACGAAGCATCTGGTGCAGCTGGTTCACGAGGCGCTGGAGACTACCTCCGGCAGCGTGGTCTGCATCGAGAAGGGCAAGAATCTCACCTATGATATCCCCTATCAGGTGCGCCTTGTCCACACCCAGGAGTGCGGCATCAGCACCAACGAGATGCTGGCCGGCTTCCTGCTGGGTCTTCATGCCGGCAACTATGACATTACCCGGATTTTTATCGATGACTTTTACAGGATCCTCAACGACTGCTCCGATGCCGCCGTGGAGAAATTCCTGGATTCTCTGAATGTCTATGCCGAGCGCGAGGGCATTGAGATTACCCTCTTCGCCACCGCCGACCCCGAAGCCGCCTCCGAGGGCGTGAAGAAGTATTTCTGATGCGGCTGGACAAGTGGCTGAAGGTTTCCCGGCTCATCAAGCGCCGCACCGTGGCCCAGGAGGCCTGCGACGGCGGCCGGGTGAGCATCAACGGCGTGGTGGCCAAGCCCTCCCGGGAGGTCAAGGTGGGAGACATCATTACCGTGGGCTTCGGCGCAAAGCAGCTGAAGGCCGAGGTGCTCTCCGTGCAGGAGACCGTCCGCAAGGACGATGCCGCCGCCATGTACAGGGAAATCCTTTGAATATGTAAAAAACGAGCTGACTCGCAAAAAGTCAGCTCGTTTTCGATTCTCCCTCCCCAGGAAAGGAAAGAGAGACTCTCATTCTTCCACCAGATCGGTGACGATGGTCTTGCAGATTTCCACCACGGTGTACATATCCTCCACCACGGCGTACTCAAAGCGGCCGTGATAGTTGTCGCCGCCGGTGCAGAGATTGGGGCAGGGCAGACCCCGGTAGGAGAAGGTGGCACCGTCGGTGCCGCCGCGGACGGGCTCCACAAAGGGCTCTACCCCGTGCTTGCGCATGGCGGCCTTGGCGCGATCCACAATGT
Organism: Clostridiales bacterium UBA1728; assembly: GCA_002315975.1. Taxonomy (GTDB): domain Bacteria; phylum Bacillota; class Clostridia; order Oscillospirales; family Oscillospiraceae; genus Apopatocola. The sequence continues at coordinate 3,385 of DCIK01000018.1, read as the reverse complement.
ACATATGGGGCTCGATCATCTCGCGCATATTGCGGTAGCTGTCCTTCACCTTCACCTCCACGGTGCCCAGCCCATACTTGCGGTTAAGCACATCGGCGGCAGCGATGAACTGCACCTTGCGGTGGGCGAACTTCTCCGCATCGTGGTCGCGGATGATGTACTGGAGCTTTGCCTCCTCCACAGCGCCCTCCATGGCGCAGAGGTGGAAGAAGCCCTCGTAGCCCTCGGTCTTGGCGGGAATCTCATCGGCGGGCAGGAGCGCGTTGAACTCCGTGGCGATGAGGGCGGCATTCTTCATCTTGTCCTTGGCGGAGCCGGGATGGATGCTCAGACCGTGGATGAGCACCGTACCCGCAGCGGCGTTGAAGTTTTCATACTCGATGCCGCCCAGCAGACCGCCGTCCAGCGTGTAGCCGTAGTCGGCGTGGAAGAAGTCCATATCGAAGCCCTCGGGGCCGCGGCCCACCTCCTCGTCGGGGGTGACGCCGATCTTCACGGTGCCGTGCTCCACACCGGAGGCCATCAGCTCCTCCACGGCGGTGATGATCTCGGCAAGACCCGCCTTGTCGTCGGCACCCAGCAGGGTGGTGCCGTCGGTGACGATGAGATGCTTGCCCACGTGCTTTTTCAGATTGGGGTACTCGTCGTCGCTGAGGTAGATGCCCTTTTCCTCGTTGAGCAGGACGCTGCCGCCCTTGTACTCCACGATTCTGGCCTTGATGTTGGCACCCTCGGCAGCAGGAGAGGTGTCCATGTGGGCGATGAGGCCGATGGTGGGCACCTGCTTGTCGGTGTTGGCGGGCAGAGTGGCGTAGACATAGCCGCAGTCGGAGAAGCGCACATCGCTGAGACCCATGGCCTTCAGCTCCTCATAGAGCGCCTGCCCCAGCAGCTTCTGCTTCTCCGTGGAGGGCAGAGTTTCCGATTCCTCGGAAGAGGTGGTGTCAAAGGATACATAGTGCAGGAAACGGTCGATCACATTCATGGCTGAATCCTCCAAAATTTTATCATAAGCTTTCCCCTTCGGGGAAGGGGGACTGCGAAGCGGTGGAAGAGGCACCGTCTATCACAACGCGGAGGCAGACGGAGTATTTCCCTCATCAGTCAGCTACGCTGACAGCTTCCCCCAAGGGAAGCCTTTTCGCTTTTTAATAATAAGTAGCAACTTCCTCTACCGGCGCGTCAGTCAGGGCGATATCCGTCACATGGAGCACGGGGCCGGGGCCGTTGTACACGCCCTCCAGCTCCCGCACGTCGATGCGGGCGGTGATCATGTACCAGCCCATGTTGGTGAGACTTTCGGGATCGCTCCACTCGGCGGCCAGGGGCACATACTGCACGTCGTTGGCGCAGCAGGTCATGATCTGGCGGCCCAGGAAGAAGTAGCCCTTCTTCAGCTTCTGCCGGGTCTTGGTGACGACCTGCGCCCGGAGCTTGACCACCTTGCCGTCGTAGTCGGGGAGCTTTTCCTGCAGCTCCTGATAGAAGATGGCGTAGTCCCCGTCGCCGATCTTCACCACAGGGGCGCTGAGATCGTAGGGAGGCGGCAGCTCGATGTCGTCGTAGCTGATCTTGTGGTCGGCGGTCTCGAAGGCAATGTCGCAGCGGCGGTTGATGGCGCGAACCACCTTGTGGGCGGTCATTTTCAGCTCCTCATTGTCGGCGGGGAAGCGGTTGAACACCACCAGCTCGCAGCTTTTGAGCTTGTCCACCATGAGCTGGCGCATATTGGCGTTGTAGGTCTCAAAGGTGGTGGCATCGATGAAGAAGAACTCCTGTGCCACGGCCCAGCCCTCGGGCATATTGTTGTAGAGACTGTCCAGCCCCCACATACCGTTGTACTCCACCATGACATACCTGCAGCGGTACTTCTTCAGCCACGCGGCCATGTTCTGCTCGGTGAGCTCGCTCTCGCTCTCCACGGTCTGGATGAAGATGTTGGGGGCGGCGAAGCCGGAGGGGTCATACTCCTCCTCGCCCTCTTCGCAGAGCAGCAGGAGTATGCGGTCGCCGTTGTTGAAGCTCTCGTCTTCGAGAGTTTCCTGAGCAAAGGTCGTCTTGCCGGACTCCAAAAAGCCGGTGAAAAGATAAACAGGAATCTGTGTTTTTGCCATTTCTCTCTCCTTAGCGGAACAGCTCGGCCACGGCCTCTTCCCTGAGCCGGGAGCCGATGACGCAGAGTCTGCCGGTAACGGCGGCGGAGCCGGAGCGGATGTCGCTCTCGCCGGGGGTGTAGTCGAAGTGAATCCAGCTGCCGTCACTGCCGTCCACAATGCCCTTGGCGCGAAGCACCATGCCGTACTTCTCGCTGTCGTTGAGAGCCTCCAGCTTTTCGGAGAGCTCCTCTTTACTGAACTTGTGGGCGGTCTCCATGCCCCAGCTCACGAACACCTCGTCGGCATCGTGACCGTGGTGATGGTGGTGATGATGGTGCTCGTGCTCGTGCTCATCTTCATCCTCATCGTCATCATCGTCATGATGGTGGTGGCAGTCGCAGTCGGAATCGTCGCACTCGTCCTCGTCGCGGTCGTGGTGGTGGTGATGGTGGTGCTCGTGCTCGTCCCCGTCATCGTCGTCATGGTGGTGGTGGCACTCGCAGTCGGGGTCGTCGCACTCGTCCTCGTCGTCGAACTCCATGGCGGAGAGGGCGGCGGTGAGAGTGTCCTTGCGCTCCATGGCGGCGAGAATCTGCTTGCCGGAGAGAGCGTCCCAGGGGGTGGTGATGATCACGGCGCCTTCGTTCTTCTCGCGGATAAGGGCGAGAGCCTTGTCCAGCTTCTCCTCACTCATGCCCTGGGTGCGGCTCAGGACGATGCAGCCGGCGGAGGCAATCTGGTTATTGTAGAACTCGCCGAAGTTTTTGATATACATCCTGGCCTTGGCCGCGTCCACCACGGTCACAAGGGCGTTGATGCAAAGCTCGCTGTCTTCGCAGCTCTCCACGGCGGCCACCACATCGCTGAGCTTGCCCACGCCGGAGGGCTCAATAATAATGCGGTCGGGGGCATACTGCCTGCGCACCTCCGTCAGGGCGGCGCGGAAGTCGCCGGTCAGAGAGCAGCAGATGCAGCCGGAGTTCATCTCGGTTACATTGATGCCGGCGTCCTGCATGAAGCCGCCGTCAATGCCGATTTCGCCGAATTCGTTCTCCACCAGCACCAGCTTTTCCCCGGCGTAGGCCTCGGAAATGAGCTTTTTGATGAGGGTCGTCTTGCCCGCACCCAAAAAGCCGGAAAAAATGTCAATCTTGGTCATGTTGTCGTCTCCTGTATGGCTAATTTATTCGTAAATAAAGTGAAGGGTATCTAACACTATATTATAGCATGGCTGTCAAGCCCTTTTTTTGAGCATTTCCATGCTCCCGTAGGGCACGGCCTCCCGGCCG
>DCIK01000037.1:4596-8879 GCA_002315975.1 Clostridiales bacterium UBA1728 | reverse complement strand
GACAGGGAGTATTTTTACAGCCTCTATTTGTTGCAATCATATAGTATTTTTGCTACAATCCCAATAAGGGTATCACAAAAGGAAATAGTTGGCGGTCGCGGCCCTCAAAGCCTCCGAAAGGAGGTGAGAGTTCATGCCTGTTATCATAACGTTACATATCCTCGGATATACGATAACGATACGGATAAAAAGCGGCAACCGCCACTCTGGCAAGTGACGGTTGTCTTAGTTAAAACACAATCGGAATAAGTCTGAGGGTCACACAACCACTACAACTGCTGTGATACTCTCTTTATATCCTATTGTAGCAGAGTTGCAGGATTTGTCAAGGGGTGGAAAATTGCAAACTTCCTGCTCCAGACCCTTTTCTTTTCGGCGGAAGGGCTGTATAATAGCAAAAAAACAGTCGATTGTAAAACTGCGTTTTACAATCGAGAAAAGACACTCGCATTGATCGCGGCGGCTATGCCGCCTTGGTCGATGCGAGGGCGCACCAATAGAGTGCGCCTCAGGGTATTTTCAAGCGGGCAAAGCTCGCCTTAAAATGATTGAAATATTTTGCGAGCTGCGGCTCGCAAACTCTGCGAGGCTAACGAAATCAATCCGATGAGCACTTTTACAACTGACTAATAGCAAAAAACACAACAAGGAGAACATCACCATGCCTACGCCGTGGAAACGCTCCGCCGAGGAGCTGCACAAGACCTATATCGCCAATACCGAGGCCTTTTATAAAGCCGTGGGTCGGGGACTCAGCGGCGAGCTGGACGAGTTTATCACCAACTGCGCGCTGGGTCTGTGGCAGGGCAGCCCCGCCGTCACGGAGGCCCATGTGGAGTGCGCCAACCAGCTCTATTCCAAGGGCAGCCAGAGCCCCAGGTGGCTTCTCTGGGACCTGACGGAAAAGGTCTGCGCGGCCAAGGCCTTCCTGCCGCCCCTGTTCTTCTGGAACCTGACGGATACCGATGCCAGACGGGGCACGGAAAATTCCCGCATCTTTATCCGTATGCTCACCAACATCCTCCTCTATCTGGCCGCCGCCGACGATGAGGTCACGGTCTCCGAGGCCGCCTATATCACCGACTGCACCGACAAGCTCAGCGCCATCTGCGACGGGGCGGGCGTGAAGAAGTCCAAGGCACCCCTGAACGCCGCCGAGTTCGTCACCAGCGGGGAGGAGAGCTTCACGGTGAAGAATGCCGCCTCCGCTTCCTCCGCCTCCGGCGAAAAGGTGAAGGAGAGCGCCGCCGCTGCCACGGAGCAGCCCCGACCCTTTCTGGAGGAGCTCATGGAGCAGCTGGAGTCTCTGGTGGGTCTGGAGAGCGTGAAGAAGGATGTAAAGAGTCTCATCAACCTCATCAAGGTGCGCCGACTCCGGGAGGAGAACGGCCTGCCCAATGCGGCCATGAGCCTGCACATGGTCTTCCTCGGCAACCCCGGCACCGGCAAGACCACCGTGGCGCGGCTGCTTTCGGGCATCTATGCCGCCATCGGCGTGCTCTCGAAGGGGCAGCTGGTGGAGGTGGACCGCTCCGGTCTGGTGGCGGGCTATGTGGGGCAGACGGCTCTGAAGACCCAGGAGGTCATTCAGTCGGCCATCGGCGGCGTGCTCTTCATCGACGAGGCCTATTCCCTCTCCTCCGGCGGCGAGAACGACTTCGGCCGGGAGGCCATCGAGACCATCCTCAAGGCCATGGAGGATCACCGGGACGACCTGATCGTTATCGTGGCAGGCTACGACGAGCCCATGGAGGGCTTTATCAGCTCCAACCCGGGTCTGCAGAGCCGCTTTAACAAGTATATGTACTTCCCCGACTACAAGGGCGACGAGTTGCTGGCCATGTTCAAAAATAACTGCAAAAAGGGCGGCTATACCCTCTCCGAGGAGGCCGAGGCCTTCGCCGTGGACTACTTCAACGAGATGTACGAGGAGCGGGACGAGAACTTCGGCAACGGCCGCGATGTCCGCAACCGCTTTGAGGACATGATTTCCCGTCAGGCCAACCGGGTGGCGGCCATGGAAGCCCCCGGCAAGGACGACCTGATGACCGTCCTCAGGGAGGATATGCTCCCCGCCGCCGAGGAAGCGTAAAAAATTTTTCCCCGAAAAAAGGGAAAACGCAAAATACGGCGTATAAGAATACCGTAGGCATTTCGCCTGCGGTATTTTTTGCAGCCTCGCAGAGTTTGCGAGCCGCAGCTCGCAAAAAAATTCAATCATTTTCAAGGGAGCTCTGCCCCCTTGAAAATACTCTGAGGCGCACTCTATTGGTGCGCCCTCGCATCGACCAAGGCGGCATAGCCGCCGCGATAAATGCGAGTGCCTTTTCTCGATTGTAAAACGAAGTTTTACAATCGACTATGAAAGAAAGGAGCCTCCCCATGCGATTCACCGATGAATACTTAGACGAGCTGGCAGCACGCAACGATATTGTGGATGTGGTGGGCTCCTATGTGCGCCTCACAAAAAAGAGCGGCAGCAACCTTTTCGGCCTCTGCCCCTTCCACAGCGAGAAGACGCCCTCCTTCTCCGTCAGCGCGGACAAGCAGATCTACCACTGCTTCGGCTGCGGCAAGGGCGGCGGGGTCATCTCCTTTGTGCAGCAGATGGAGGGTCTGGAGTTCGCCGAGGCGGTGGAGTTCCTCGCGAAACGCTCAGGTATGCCCCTGCCCCGGCAGGACGAGCAGGAGCAGAAGCGTGCCTCGAAGCGGCAGCGGCTCTTTGAGCTCAACAAGGCCGCCGCGCGGCACTGGTACGAGAACCTGATTTCCAACCCCGGCAATCCGGGGCAGCAATACATAGAAAAGCGCGGCATCGAAATGCGCTGGGTGAAAAACTTCGGTCTGGGCTACGCCCCGGAGAGCTGGAACGACCTGACCGATGCCATGGCCGCCAAGGGCTTTTCCCAGGAGGAAATGATCACCGCCGGACTCATGAAGCCCGGAAAGAACGGCCACGGGGGCTACGATGCCTTCCGCAACCGGCTCATCTTCCCGGTCATCGACATCCGGGGCAATGTGATCGCCTTCTCCGGCCGCATCATCGGCGAGGGAGAGCCCAAGTATCTCAACAGCCCCGAGACCCCGGTCTTCTCCAAGCGCAGCAATCTTTTTGCCATCAATCTGGCCAAGAAGTCCAAGGCCGGGTATATCATCCTCACCGAGGGCAATATCGACGTGGTCTCCCTCCATCAATCGGGCTTTGACAGCGCCGTGGCCTCGCTGGGCACCAGCTTTACCGATGAGCAGGCGCGGCTCATCAAGCGCTATGCCGACGAGGTGGTGCTCTGCTACGATGCCGACACCGCCGGACGCAAGGCCAGCGACCGGGCCATCGGCATATTGCAGAAGCTGGATATGCGCGTCCGGGTGCTGGAGCTTCAGGGCGCCAAAGACCCCGACGAGTTCATCCGCGCCCACGGAGCCGATGCCTTCCGCAATGTGCTGGAGGGCTCTGCCGGGCAGGTGGAGTACCGGCTCCGCCTCATCGAGAGTAAGTACGATCTCTCCACCGAGGAGGGGCGCGTGGGCTATCTGAAGGACAGCGCTGCTCTTCTCGCCACTCTCCCCGGGGAGGTGGAGCGGGAGGTCTACGCCGCCCGCGCCGCCGAGAAGGCCGGCATCGGCAGGGAAGCGCTGCTCTCCGAGGTGGAGCGCATCCGCAAGGCCCGCATCCGCAGCGGCAAAAAGCAGGAGCAGCAGAATGTCCGTCCCACCGAGGTTCACCAGAACGGCAATCGGGAGCAGCGCTACGAGGATGTACCCTCCGCCGTGGCCGAGGAAGGGCTGATCTCCCTGCTCTACGCCGACCCGGCTCTGTGCAGAAGAGCGGACCTGCCCACGGAGGCCGACTTCTCCAGCAGCGTGCTCTATAAGCTCTACAGCGCGCTCCTCAGGCGGGAGCGGGAGGGCATGAGCGTGAGCCCCGCGGCTCTCGCCTCGGAGCTGGACAGCGAGGAGATGAGCCTCTTTACCCGCATCATCAGCAAAAAGCAGCTGGAGCTGTCCCGCAGCGCCGAGCTGCTGGCGGACTACATAAGCGCCATGCGCAGACGCGCAGAGCAGCGCAGCGAAGTGGACGACCTCCGTGGCTACGCGGAGAGACTGCGTGAGCAGAAAAATAACTACAAACCGTAGAGCCCAACCGCCCGACGAGCGGCAGATATACTACATATACATCGCAGGCAATTGTAAAAGTATTCACAAGATTTATTCCGTTAGCCTCGCAGAGTTTGCGAGCCGCAGCTCGCAAAATAATTCAATCATTTTCAAGGGAGCTTTGC
>DCIK01000037.1:0-4545 GCA_002315975.1 Clostridiales bacterium UBA1728 | reverse complement strand
CCCTCGCATCGACCAAGGCGGCAACGCCGCCGCGATCAATGCGAGAGCCTTTTCTCGATTGTAAAACGGAGTTTTACAATCGAATACATATACATCACAGTTGGAGGATAAATCATGGAAGACAAGAAAAACGAGCAGGGCAATCTCAACGAGCGCGAGATGCTGGAATCTCTGGCAGACGCCATACTCAGCGGCAGCGAGTCGGAGGAGCCGGAGGAGCTGCCGGAGGAGGACTTCGACTTTGAGGAAGCTCCCCACAAGAAGAATAAGAAAAAGGAAAAGGAAAAGGAGCAGCAGCCCCCCAAGAGCAAGGAGGAGCTGATGCTGGAGCTGATCCAGAAGGGCAAAAAGAACGGCAAGCTCAGCTACAAGGAGATCAACGACACTCTCGAGGGCATGAATCTCTCCAGCGAGCAGATGGACAAGTTCTATGATACGCTGGAGGAGCTGAACATCGAGACCATCGGCGAGGACATCCCCATGATCGACGAGACCCTCCCCGCCCTCGACGAGATCGCCGAGGTGGAGGAGGTCACCGAGGAGGAGATCGCCAGCACCGATGCCATGGCCGACACCTTCTCCACCGATGACCCGGTGCGTATGTACCTCAAGGAAATCGGCAAGGTGCCCCTGCTGACCCCGGAGGAGGAGCTGGAGCTGGCCAAGCGTATGGCCGAGGGCGACGAGGAGGCCAAGCAGCGCATGAGCGAGGCCAACCTCCGTCTGGTGGTGTCCATCGCCAAGCGCTATGTGGGTCGCGGTATGCTCTTCCTGGATCTGATTCAGGAGGGCAACATGGGTCTTATCAAGGCCGTGGAGAAGTTTGACTACACCAAGGGCTACAAGTTCTCCACCTACGCCACCTGGTGGATCCGGCAGGCCATCACCCGTGCCATCGCCGATCAGGCCCGCACCATCCGTATCCCCGTACATATGGTGGAGACCATCAACAAGGTCATCCGCGTCAGCCGTCAGCTCCTGCAGGAGCTGGGTCACGATCCCAGCGCCGAGGAGATCGCCGCCGAGATGAATATGCCCGTGGACAAGGTGCAGGATATCCTGAAGATCGCCCAGGAGCCCGTGAGCCTTGAAACCCCCATCGGCGAAGAGGAAGACTCCCACTTAGGCGACTTCATCCCCGATGAGGATGCCAGCGAGCCCAGTGAGGCCGCCAGCTTCACCCTGCTCAAGGAGCAGCTTATGGAGGTGCTCGCCACCCTGACGCCCCGGGAGGAGAAGGTGCTGCGCCTGCGCTTCGGTCTGGAGGATGGCCGCACCCGCACCCTCGAGGAGGTGGGCAAGGAGTTCAACGTGACCCGTGAGCGCATCCGCCAGATTGAGGCCAAGGCACTCCGCAAGCTCCGCCACCCCAGCCGCAGCAAGAAGCTCAAGGACTTCCTGAACTGAGATGCCCGAAGGGCTACAGATAAAGCTGCACAAAAAAGCAGAACGCTCTCGGCTCCCCTGCTGCGAAGCAATGGGGGAGCTGTCGCGAAGCGACTGAGGGGGCAAGCCTGTCGATGCCCCCTCTCCCCAGCGGCCTGCCGCTGGGGACCTCCCCCATCGGCTACGCCGACAGGGGCGGCAAGGGAATTGTGGGCAAAAAAGCTGTGTCAGAATTGACGAATGTACAGATCGTCATTTTTGACACAGCTGATTTTTATTCCGGCGTCTCCTGAACCAGTGCGCCGTATCGCTCCTCCATGGCGGCCTTGTTGTCCATGGCCACTAAAAACTCCTCCAATGTGATGCCCTTTTCCATAATGTATTGGGCGGCATCCTTGCCCACATAGCGGAACTGGTTGGGTGTATAGCTCCAGCCGGTCTGGGCACTCTTGTTCTTGGGGTAGCGGAGAATGAAGCCGTATTCGGCGCAGTGCTCGGTGAGCCACTGGATGGTGGGACTGGTGGAGCCGTATTCGCCCTCGCCGTCCACGAAATTCACGGCCACACCCAGCTGGTGCTCGTCGGTACCGGGATAGTGAGCGATGGTCTTGGCCTTGGCCACGGCCTCCTCGTAGCTCATGCCCTGCCCGTCAGCCAGACCGGAGGCCACGCCGTTGAACTTGTAGGAAATCTCGTAATAGGACATATAGGCCCGGGAGATGGCCACGGTATTGCCGGCCTCCCGGCAGGCGGTGAGCATGGCCTGCAAAGGCTCACCCACGCCCACACGGACCTGAAAGCCCTCCACATATTCGGCCTGGGGATAGAAGCTGTCGCGCAGGTAGTTGTCCTGACTGAGGGCATTGACCAGCGTGAACTCCCAGGTTTTTGTATCGATGCTGGGCAGATCGGAGAGATCCACATAGCCCTCCGGATAAATCCATACCACCTCGGCGGTGGGCTGGGGCTCATCCGCATAATTCTGTATGGGCGCTGCGGTGACTTCCGCACCGTAGACCAGCTCGCCCTCGTCGCCGGTGCTGACCTTGATGAGAATCACCAGCAGCAGAGGCACGGACAGGAGGTAGAGCATGGTTTTCCGGCTCAGCTTCCGGATGCGCAGCTTCCATTTTCTTCTTCGTTTTCGCATAGCATTTCCTCCGTGACGAAAGAGGGAAAAAATTGGGGTTGACATACTTGATTAAACATTATAACATTGTGTAAGCAAAAATTCAAGTGGGGAGTTCATCCCCCCCTATTGCATAGAGAAACGGAGGACATTACCTTGCTGGAGCTGAAAAACATCTCCTATCATGTGGACGACGAAAAGGGTCGTACCGACATACTCAACGATATATCCATCACCATCCCCGATAAGCGCCTTGTGGTCTTCACGGGCCCCAACGGCGGCGGCAAGACCACCCTGGCCAAGACCATCATGGGTCTGGTGCGCCAGAACGAGGGCACCATCCTCTGGAACGGGCAGGATGTGACCGAACTGGGCATCACCGAGCGCTCCCGTCTGGGCATCAGCTACGGCTTCCAGCAGCCGCCCCGGTTCAAGGGCATCAGGGTGAAGGATCTGCTGAACATTGCCGCCGGCGAGCCCCTGCCCAAGGCCAAAGCCTGCGCCTACCTGACGCAGGTGGGTCTGTGCGCCAACGACTATCTCAACCGCGAGGTGGATACCTCCCTCTCTGGCGGCGAGGTCAAGCGCATCGAGATTGCCACCATTCTGGCCCGGCAGCCCAAGCTGATGATTCTCGACGAGCCCGAGGCCGGCATTGACCTCTGGAGCTTTGCCCGTCTCACCGAGACCTTTGAGGAGATTCATGCGCAGCAGGACTGCACCATGATCATAATTTCCCATCAGGAGCGTATTATTTCTCTGGCTGACGAAATCGTGGTCATCGAAAAGGGACGCATCGGTCAGCGCGGCAGCGTGAAGGAGGTCTTCCCCTCCATCATCGGAGAGAGCACCGGCGCCTGCAAAGCGGCCTACGGAGACAAGGAGAAGAAATGAACGAGAACGAAATGCAACTGAGCGCCACCGATATTGCCCTGCTGGAGGCCATTGCCGATATGGAAAAGGGTCTGGCCGAGGGCGCGGTGAATATCCGCAAGGACTCCGGCTGCGCCACCCGCGTGGAGACCGACAATATTAAGATCACCAGCAAGACCGATGTCTCCGGCATCGACATTCACATTGCCCCCGGTGCCCACGAAAACTGCCACATTCCCGTGGTCATCACCAAGAGCGGACTGCAGGAGGTGGTTTATAACGACTTCTATGTGGGCGAGGGCGCGGATGTGACCATCATCGCCGGCTGCGGCATCCACAACTGCGGCGACGAGGCCTCCCGCCATGACGGCGTGCATACCTTCCACATCGGCAAAAATGCCCGGGTCAAATATGTGGAAAAGCACTACGGCGAGGGCGACGGTCTGGGCGAGAACATCATGAACCCCGAAACCGTCTGCTATCTGGAGGAGGGTGCCTTCCTGCAGATGGACACCTCCCAGATCGCCGGCATCGACTCCACCAGGCGCAAGACCACCGTGGTCTGCGGGAAGGGTGCCGAGGTGGTCATCACCGAGCGCCTCCTGACCCACGGTAAGCAGCGGGCCGACTCCGATATGGTCATCGAGCTCAACGGCGAGGACAGCAAGGGCCGCGTGATCTCCCGCAGCGTGGCCCAGGATGAGAGCGTGCAGCGCTTCGTGCCCCGCATGGTGGGCAACGCCAGGTGCTTCGGCCACGTCCAGTGCGACAGCATCATCATGGGCTCTGCCCGCATCAGCTCCGTGCCGGAGATCGATGCCAACAGCGTGGACGCCCAGCTCATCCACGAGGCCGCCATCGGCAAGATCGCCGGTGACCAGCTCCTCAAGCTCCAGACCCTCGGTCTCACCGAGGAGGAAGCCGAGGATCGCATCCTCAAGGGATTTTTGGAATAAAAAACATACTGCCGCGAAGGGTAAGACCTCCGCGGCAGTTTTTTACGCCCGATTGCACGGCCTGCAGGCCGTGGGCCATTTTCAGCCCCCCATTCTTTCTTTTTTTGGTCTTGCCCAAGAAAAGAAAGAATGCGCCGCTGGCGGTGGAAGAAAGAAAAGAAAACGCTCGGCGGCAGAACGCCGCCGGAGGTGGACATGAGG
>DCIK01000026.1:4881-17258 GCA_002315975.1 Clostridiales bacterium UBA1728 | reverse complement strand
GGCTTAGCCGGGGGATATTTACTGTGAGTCACCGGGGACAGGTTCCCTGACTCACCTTTCCGCGTTCTCCCTTGCGTAGCGTTTCGCGTCCTCGTCGCTGATGCGGTAGCCGAAAACGAATACGCAGATGCTCAGCAGAGAGAACAGCACCGGGGCAAAGGCATAGAAGCGGATGAAGCGGGTGCAGAACGCAGCGAACTCCGCCGTGGCGCGAAAGCTCCAGTCGGCGGCCTCTCCGGCCCTGGAGGCTGCGGAGTGGAGGCTCTGGAAGCGGTCAAAGCTCATGCGGGCCAGGAAGAAGCCCCCGATGCTGCCGCCGATGGCCGTGGCGATCTTGGAGGGGATATTGCTCATGGACATACAAAGGGTACGGAAGTCCCGGCCTGTTTTATGGTAGCCGTACTCGCCGATGTCCAGATAGTAGTTGACCCCGTAGATGGCCGTGAGGAACTGTCCGGCCTTTTCCAGCAGATTGGCCAGCGCCATGACCCAGACGCTCCGCAGCCCCAGCGTGGCCATCAGAAGGCGGGCGAAGAGCATAATGGCAAAGTTGACGAGCACCGCCTTCCGCTTCCCCAGCCTCTTCCCGTAGCGGGGAATGATCAGGGCAAAGAGGAGACCGGCGCAGGTGGAGATGCCCGAAACCAGTGAGTGCAGCGCCATGCGGTTCATGACGATGGACCAGTAGTACATGGTCATGCCGGAGATCGTGGCACTGCCCAGAGCGCTGAGTAGCTGACTGCCCATATATACCGCTAACTGGTCGTTGTCGGAGAGGGCGCGGAGCATATCCCGCAGCTTCGGACGCTCAACCGCACTCCCCTGCCGGGGCGAATCCAGCTGCCCCACGGCCTTTTCCAGCAGGCTCACGCCTAAAATCACCGTCGGAGCCAGCAGCGCCGAGACGATGCTGTAGCCCTTTCCCGCGTCCCCCGCCAGTCTGCCCACCAGCGTAATGAGGGGCAGCGTGCCGAAGGAGAGAATCACCGAGGCCGCCGAGCTGAACTGCTCCTGCCGGGTGGTGAGGTGCACCCGCTGATCCATGTCGGCCCCGCAGAGCTTCGGCAGCAGCCCCCGCTGACAGGTGGACATGAAGTTCATGGAGCCGTGGATCATTACGTAGCCCAGCCCCACGCAGGCCGCCTTCGCCGCCGTGGGCAGCGGCTGCACCGGTGCCATGCGGAGGATGGCCCCGGCGGCCATGACCCAGCGCAGCGCCTTCATCCAGGGCAGATACTTCCCCTTTTTGAAGCCCGCCGACTGGATGAGCCAGCCGGAGACAAGGGCGAAGCCGAAGTCCATGAGCTTGGCCACCGTCAGCACCGCCGTGGCGGTGGCAATGGGTACGCCCAGATACTGGGTCATGTACATCTGCCCGTAGATCATGGGTACCCGGTAGCTCAGATTCTGGAGCACCCCGTAGGACGAATATACAAAAACCTGAAAGCGGCTAACCTTCCGCTGCTTCTCCATGCCGTGCTCCTTTCTCTATGATTGCAGATGAATCCATCCTTGCTGCGAACGAAATACAGGAACCACTCTTGGCTCCCTCAGATGAGGGAGCTGGCTCGCGCAGCGAGACTGAGGGAGGGATCGTCCACGAAACAGCTCAAAAGATTCTCTCTCCCTCAGCCCCAGTGTACGCACTGGGGCAGCTCCCTCGCAGAGGGAGCCATTGGGCTATCGTACATCGTGGCGATGTTTCATTCACCGGACGAGCCGCCGCAATCAATACGAGGGTCTCTCTCCAAGTCTACCACAGAGCCGCGTGAAATACAATGCGATTCTCTGTAGGCTTTTGTTCCTTTACAGAGCCCTGCAAGCCGCGGTATACTACAATATAATTAAATGAACAGGAGTATTTTCATGGTACTCATTGAAATATCCGACTTCTCCGATCCCCGGCTGGACGACTACGCCCGGCTCACGGAGAACCAGCTCATCGACCGGGCCGACCCCAGTAACGCCCGCTTTATCGCCGAGAGCCCGCTGGTCATCGGCAGGGCGCTGGACGCGGGCATGGAGCCTCTCTCCTTTCTGATGGAGAAGAAGCACGCTCTGGGCAAGGGGCGGGAGCTGCTGGAGCGCTGCCCGGAGAGCACCCCGGTCTTTGTGGCCGAGGAGAGCGTGCTCTGCTCACTGACGGGCTTCCACCTGACCCGGGGTATGCTCTGCTGTATGCGCCGCCCCATCCTCCCCCATGCGGAGGAACTGCTGCGGGAGGCAAAGCGGGTGGCCGTGCTGGAGAATGTTATGAACCCCACCAATTTAGGCGCCATCTTCCGCAATGCCGCCGCGCTGGGTATGGATGCGGTGCTGCTGACCCGGCAGGGCAGCGATCCCCTCTATCGCCGCGCCAGCCGGGTGAGCATGGGCAATGTGTTTGCCCTGCCCTGGGGCTATCTGCCGGAGGAGGACTATGTGGGCTTTCTCCGCGCCCGGGGCTTTAAGACCGTGGCCATGGCTCTGCGACAGGACTCTCTGCGGCTTAACGATCCCCGTCTGGCCGCCGAGGAGCGGCTGGCCATCGTGCTGGGCACCGAGGGCGACGGTCTGGCCGACGGCACCATCGCCCGGTGTGACTACACCGTTATGATCCCCATGACTCATGGGGTAGACTCCCTGAATGTGGCCGCCGCCAGCGCCGTGGCTTTTTATCAGCTGGGGCTGATGCGCTCATGATTTCCGGGATTTCCGGCAACAATACTTTCAGGTCTCCCCTTGCGGGGACGGCCATAGATCAGAAAGAGAGGCTTTCCACATGGAAAAAGAGCTGAGACCCTCTTCCATTCGCCAGGCGCTGTCTCTGCGGCGCAGCACGGCGGCCAGACCCATCATGTACGGCAGCGGCGGGCCCATCCCCGGCGACGAGCCCGTCCTCTATCTCAACGGCTGCGAGGAGTTCACCCGCATGGACACCGACGGCAGACTGCTGCACATCGGCGCGGGCGTAACGGCGGCCCAGCTCTGCAAGGAGAAGTGCGTGCCGGAGCTGCTCCACGCCACGGCGGAGCTCTGCCCCCGGGAGAAGCGCACGGCGGTTTCGCTGGGCGGTGCCCTCTGCGTGGGCAACGCGCCCGCCGTCGCCGCATTGGGGGCGCTGGATGCCCGCATCACCGTGGCCAGCGAGACCGGACAGCGCACCATGAAGCTGCGCCGTTTCCTCCGGGGCAATCTGTCTCTGGCCCGGGACGAGCTGCTCTGCGAGATTCTCATCAGCAACCGCAAGGGCGGCAGCTACACCTGCGAGCGCTGCGGCGACGACATGGCCTTTGCCGGCTTTGTCCGCTGGGAGCGGCGGCGCATCACCGAGTTTCGCCTTGCCTTCTGCGGCCCCAAGGGGGAGCTGGTGCGCTATGAGGAGCTGGAGCGGAATCTCATCGGCGCCGTGGTCAAGGATGCCCGGGAAATGCGCGATCCCCTGCTGGAGGCCTACGAGCGCTATCTGCCCGACTGGGATGCCCAGCGCCGCACCACCCTGCTGGTGCAGGCCGGCAGCTTCCTGCGGGAAAACAATATCTGAGCGGGAGGAACACCCATGAAAAAGAGAAGAATTCTGTTTTTTGCGCTGCTGCTCTGTCTGCTCTGTCTGCCCGTTCATGCTGCCAACAATCATCTGCAGATTTCCACTCCCTCCACCGTTGTGGATAACGAGTTCCTGCTGCGCATCCGCCTGAAGGACGCTGCCTGGAATGACGCCTCCGCCTCCTCCGTGGCTCTGCGGGTAAGCTACAACAGCGAGGAGCTGGAATTTGTGCAGGCTGCCGGCGGTCTGGGCGCTCCCACCGTGGAGAAGAAGACCAACGAGCTGATCATCCGCGACAGCGGCACCGCCGGGATTTATACCCTGCGGCTGATCTTCAAGGCTCTGAAGGTCAGCGTGAGCAACGTATCCGTCACCGAGGCCGTGATCAGGGACGCCGCCGGGGAGGCCGTGGACTGCGATCTTTGCAGCACCGCCATAGCGGTGCTCCAGAGCGGCGATGAAACCGGTCTTTTTGAGCTGACCACCGCTCCCGCCGGGCTCAGCCCTGCCTTCTCCCCCGAAATCACCCACTATGAGCTCACCGTCCCCGCCGATACCGTGGGTGTGCAGGTCTATGCCCGCCCCCAGGGCTATTACGCCACCGCCTATGTGGAGGGGCACTGGGATCTCCGAGAGGGGCACAATCTCATTACCGTCGATATGACCTCCGGCGGCGGCATCTCCGCTCTCTATACCATTGATGTAACTAAGTCCGCTCCCGTGCAGGCCACCGCCACCCCCGCACCCACCGCCATTCCCACTGCCGCTCCCGCAGCCGTAATCACGCCCGCCCCCACGCAGGAGCCCGGTGCAACGCCGCAGCCCACCGCCGTGGTGATTCCCACCGCTGAGCCGGAACCCACCCCTGCTCCCACACCCGTGCCCACGCCCGTTCCCACGGCAGAGCCCGTCATACAGGACAGCCCCGAGACCCTGCAGGAGCTTGCAACGGCCAAAGAGGAGCTTGAAACCGTCCGGCAGGATGCCGAGGCCATGAGCAGAGCCGTGAAGACCGCCATCGTGGTGTGCGTGGGCCAGTTTCTGGTGATCGTGGTGCTGGTGGTATACATATGGAACAATCTCTGGGGCCGGAAAAAGAGCCTTTTCGAGCGCGAGGATAGCAATGGCTGAGCCCTTTGTGCAGAGGCAGCTCCGCGACTATGCCGCTGACCTTGCCTCCTCGAGCTTTGCCCCCGGAGGCGGCAGCGCCGCTGCTCTCTGCGCCGCCCTCGCTGCCGCGTTAGCGGAGATGACCCTCCGCATCGGCGGGGATGAGGCTGCCGAGGCCGAGAGTCTCCGGCTGCGGCTGCTGACGCTGGTGGACGAGGACAGCGCTGCCTTCGCCCCCGTGGCGAAGACATGGAAGCTGCCCAAGGACAATCCCCGCCGCCCCGCGCTGCTGGAGCAGGCTCACGCAGAGGCAGCTCAGTGCCCGCTGGAGCTTATGGAGCTCTGCCTGCGGACGCTCACTCTCTGCGAGAGGCTGGAGCGGACATGCCGGGAGCTGCTGCTGGCGGATGTGGGCAGCGCCGTGGCATTGTGCCGGGGTGCGCTCTGCGCCGCCGCTCTGAATGTGCGGACGAACACCTGTTATATGAAGGACAGCTCGCTGAACGAGAAGGCCGCTGCCCTGCTCCGGCAGGGTACGGCGCTCGCCGACGGGCTGTATGCACGCGTGTACACGCGTCTGGAAAAATGAATCGAGACGAACAGAGAAAATACGGCATTGCCGCAAGAAATGCCCTCTCCATGGACGAGGTTCGTGAGCGCAGCCGGAAAATTGCGGAGGCCATTGCCGCATCGGACTTCTGGCGGGATGCCGCCACCGTTCTGAGCTACCGGGCCGTGGGGCACGAGGTGGACCTCTCCGCGCTGGAGGACTGCGCCCGCAGAGACGGCAAGCGCATCTGCTACCCCCTCTGCACCGCGCCGGGGCAGATGATTGCCCTGCTGCCCCATGGCGGGAAGAGCTGGCACAGGGGCAGCTTCGGCATCACCGAGCCGATTCGATCCTTATCCGATGAAATTTCCCCGGAGGGCATCGACCTTGTCCTCTGCCCCTGCAGCGCCTATGACAGCGAAAACCACCGCATGGGCATGGGCGGCGGCTACTACGACCGCTACCTGCCCCGCTGCACAAACGCCCATATCGCCGCCGTAGCCTTCACCGTGCAGCACTGCGAGGCGCTGGATACGGAGCCGTGGGATGTGCCCATGGAGCGCGTCTACGCAAAATGACACATTTGGGGACGGTTCTCATTTGTGTCATTTTTGGAGGAAAACAGCGCCGTCTCTTTAATTTCGCGAAATATACAAAGCCTGTTTGAACGAGAATTCTTCAAATATGAGTGGGAGGTTAATCATGGCAAATAAAGTTAAAGATACCCTCGGCAAAGCGAAAGACGCTGTAACCAAAGCAGCAGACTCTATTGATAAGGAAAAAGTTCTTGATTCCTTTGGAAATGTAAAAAGCGCCCTTGAGAAAGCTAAAGATGTGACAGTCAGCAAAACCACGGAGGTTCTCGATGTCAACAAAGACGGCGAGGTTGATATTCAGGATATAATTATTCTTGCTATAAAAACACCCGGAGTCCACGTTACAAGAGAAAGCTTTCTGAGAAAAGAACTGTTTAAGAACCATCCGGCCGATGTTGTTGATGATGCTATCGCCCGTACGCCTGCCTTGGCAGGTATCCCAGAAGAAGAAATCGACAAGATTGCCGATGAGGTGATTAAGTTTGAGCGTAATTGTGTCTCCGGTATTTCTGCGGCACTCGGTCTTCCCGGCGGCGTGGCCATGGCAGCAACAATACCGGCGGATGTTGTTCAGTATTACGGATATACACTCCGTGCAATTCAGAAGCTCCTTTATCTGTATGGTTTCCCGGAGATTGATACGGACGAAGAGGGCATCATGCTGGATAGTGAAACCATTAACCGCATCGTTGTTTGCCTCGGTGTTATGAACGGCGTTGCCGGAGCCAACAACGCTATCAAAGCCCTTGCAAAAGCACTATCTGTTGGCGTTGAGAAGAAGCTTCTCGCGACGGCTCTTACCAAGGGGACGCTATACCCGATTCTTAAATCCACGCTGAAATGGTTCGGTGTGAAGCTGACGAGAGAAATCTTTGCAAAGTCCGTCAAAAATGCCATACCAGTCGTTGGCGGTGTCGTTGGCGGCGGCATTACTTTTCTTTCATTTAAGCCTTGCTGTATGAGACTTAAGAATGTACTTACCGACACAATGCTCTCCAATCCCAATCATGTGTCAACCGTTGAGGAAGAGCATCTCTTCTCACACATCGTAGACGGCACCGTATATGAAGTCGAATACGAAGAGTGCAACGAGACTCTCAGCTTGGCGGATGAAACATAACAGTTGTCTACGCAAAATGACACAAATGGGGACGGTTCTCATTTGTGTCATTTGGTGTTTTTGAGAACCGTCCCCAAATGTGTCAAAACCCTTGAGGTGAATCAGAGTTTCACCTCAAGGGTTTTTCTGTTGGCTGTTATGCTGAGGGTTCCGCGCTTCAGGCAAAGGGTGTCCGCATCCATGGCGCGGAGCGTACAGTCTCCCGTGCGGAGCTCGCTGTGGCTTTGATACCACGCGCCCAGAGCCCGGTAGTGCTCCGTGAGCGCCCGGTTCTCGCGGCCCCAGGGGAAGCTGCCCCGGTTATAGGGGTCGCTGCCGCCCGTCATGCCCGCCTCGTCTCCGTAGTAGATGCAGGGCACACCGGGCAGGGCATACTGCAGCACGCTCAGCATTCTGAGCTTTTCCACATCGCCGTCCAGCTCCGTCAGCACGCGGGCGCGGTCGTGGGAGCCGATGAGATTCAGCCCGCCCAGCAGGTTCTCCCGGGGATAGTGCTCCTGCAGGAGATTCAGCGCCTCGGCGCAGGCGTAAGCATCGAGCTCGCCCTTCATAAAGCCCAGCAGAGCCGTACGGAGGGGATAATTCATCACTCCGTCCAGCTCCTCGCCGCCGAAATATTCCCGGCGCTGACCGTAGCTCTCTTTATTGGACGCATCCTCCCAGACCTCGCCGATGAGGACGGCATCGCTCTTTTCGCTTTTTACGGCCCTGCGCACCGCCCGGATAAAGGCATCGGGCAGCTCGTCCGCCACATCCAGCCGCCAGCCGGAGGCGCCCAGCCGCAGCCAGTGGCGCAGCACGCCGTTCTCCCCGCAGATGAACGCCAGATAGCTCTCGCAGAGCTCCTCCACATTGGGCAGGTCGGGTACATCCCACCAGCTCTCGTAGCCGTGGGGGTACTGCGCCCCGAAGCGGAACCACGCCCGGTACCGCTCCGCCGTGCCGTAGTTCCCGAACAGATCGAAGTAGCGGCTGTCGGCTCCCGTGTGGCTGAACACGCCGTCTAAGATAATGCGGATGCCCCTTTCCCCCGCCCTTTCGCAGAGATGCACAAAATCCTCCTCGCTGCCCAGCAGGGGGTCGATGCGGAGGTAGTCGGCGGTGTCGTAGCGGTGGTTGGAGCAGGCCTCGAAGATGGGGTTGAGATAAAGGCAGCTCACGCCCAGGGAGGTGAGATAGTCCAGCTTCTCCTCGATGCCCTTGAGGCTGCCGCCCCAGAAGGGCCAGGCGCTGACGGCCTGCCGCTCATCCCTCGGATAGAAAACAGGAGTGTCCCAGTCAGGGACGAGAAAGCGGTAGCTCCCCTTGCGCTTCTCCGGCTGCCGGGGCACATAGTCCCCGTGGCGGGCAAAGCGGTCCGGGAAAATCTGGTAGACGATGGCGTTTTTGTACCAGTCCGGGGTCTCGGTGGGGGCATAGACCGTGATCTGCCGCTCGGGCGTGGCCTCCTCGAAGGCAAGCAGGCGGTAGAAGAGCAGTCCGCTCCTCTCCGGTACGGCAAAGCTGACGCTGTACCACTCTCCCTCTCGCTCCATGGGCAGGATGCGCTCCCCGGCATCATCCCGGAGGGCAAGCTTCACCTCTCCCCTGTCGCTTTGGCAGCGGAGGGTGACGGTGCTGCCGCACTCCGCAGCGCCTGTGGGACAGCGGTATTCCTCCCGCTCCCAGAGGTGGTAGATCATGGGCAAAGCTCCTCATAGAGCTGCCGGTAGCTGTCGGCGGAGCGCTCCCAGCCGAAGCGCTGCGCCATATCCCGCTCCGCCAGCGTCTTCCACGCCTCTCTATCCGCGTAGACGGTCTTTGCCCGTTCCATAGCGGCAAGCATGGCCTCGGGCGTGCAGTCCTCAAAGCCGAAGCCGGTGCCGCTCTCGCCGCTGTACTCGCTGACGCTGTCCCGGAGACCGCCGGTATAGCGCACCAGCGGCACGGTGCCGTAGCGCATGGCGATCATCTGGCTCAGACCGCAGGGCTCGAAACGGGAGGGCATCAGCAGCACATCCGCCCCGGCGTAGAAGAGACGGCTCAGAGGCTCGGAGAACTCCATGCGGGTGGCGATGCTGCCGTTGCTGTCCAGCGCCGAGAGAGTCAGCGCCTCCTCAAAGCCCTTGTCCCCGGTGCCGAGGATGGCCAACTGCACGCCCATGTCCCGGATGCGGGGCAGCAGAGCGCAGAGCAGATCCACGCCCTTCTGCTCCGTCAGACGGCTGACCATGGCAAATATCGGCGTGTGGGCCTCCTCCCGGAGTCCCAGCAGCCTCTGGAGAGCCAGCTTGTTGGCGGCCTTGCCGGAGGGCTCGGTGTAGTTCGCCGCCAGCGAAGCATCCGCGGCGGGATTGTAGCTTTCGTTGTCAATGCCGTTGAGGATGCCGGAGAGCACATTCTGCCGATGTCGGAACAGCCCTTCCAGCCCCTCGCCGAACTCGGCGGTACAGATCTCCCGAGCGTAGGTCGGGCTGACGGTGGTCACCCGGTCGGCGTAGCACACCGCACCCCGGAGATAGTTCAGGCTGCCGTCGGCGCAGAGCTGGTCTCTGGCGGCCTGCGAACCGTTGAGACCGAGAATATCGCCCAGATTAAAGCTGTCGTAAATGCCCTGAAACTTCAGATTGTGGATGGTGAACACGGTTTTCACCCGCTCATAGTTCACCATGCCCCGGTACTGCTCCCGGAGGAACACCACGGCCAGAGCGCTGTGCCAGTCGTTGCAGTGGAGCACATCCGGGAAGAAGCTGGGCAGATGCACCATGCACTCGCAGACAGCCTTGGCAAAGAAGGCCATGCGCTCGCCGTCGTCGAAACAGCCGTAGGGCTGAGGGCGGCTGAAATAGTATTCGTTATCCAGAAAGTAGAAGCGCACGCCGTTATGCTTCAGCTCAAAGAGACCGCAGTACTGGTTGCGCCAGCTCAGCGGCACCGTAAAGCTCTTGATAAAGCGGAGCTTCTGTACATATTCCGCCGGCAGGGAGGAGAGCTTGGGCAGCACCACCCGCACCTCGTTCTCGCCGTTGCAGAGAGCGGGGGGCAGCGAGCCCGCCACATCCCCCAGCCCGCCGGTCTTGATGAAGGGCGTGGCCTCAAAGGCGGCAAAAAGAATCTTGCGTTTTCTCATATGACCTTCTCCTTACGGAGCAGGCAGGGATGCTCCGCCGTGCCCCGGAGGACAACGCCGCCGCTGACGCTCACCTGCTTGTCGCAGATGACATTTTCCAGCACCGCGCCGCTGCGGATGACGGTTTTCTCCATGAGGATGCAGTTTTTCACCTCTGCGCCCTCCTCGATCACCACGCCCCGGAACAGTACGCTGTCCTCCACGCAGCCGCCGATGTGGCCGCCGGAGGAGATGACGCTGTTTTTTACCACGGCGGCAGCGGAAAAGGCCGTGGGCGGCTCGTCGTGGATGCGGGTATAGATCTGCCGCTCGCCGCCGAAGAGCTCCTGCCGCACCTCCCGCCGGAGCAGACTCCGGGAGGCGGCAAGGTAGTCGGCAATACCATCGGTATAGCCCACAAAGCCCTCAAAGGCCACGGCGCGGACATCCACCTCAGCGAGCTGGGCGGACAGGCGCTCCACCAGATCCCGGTGGGACATATGGCGATAGTTATCCAAAAAGCGCAGGAGGAAGCTCTTGTTGATTATCAGGCAGTTGAGAAAGAGCTTTTCGCCGCTCTCTCCCGCTCCGATGGCCGTGACCCGGCCGTTTTCATCGGTGCGCAGGTAGCTGCCTCTGTGCTTCTCTCCTGCCTCAAGGGGCTTATAGAGCAGGGTCACATCGGCGCCGGAGACCTCGTGCCGCTCCATGAGGGGGCGGTAGTCGGCATTGTAGAGAAAGCTGCAGTCGGTGCAGAGCACATAGTCTGCCTCGCCCCGCTCCAGATACTGACGGTTGCGCAGCAGGTCATTGAGCAGGAAGCGGCCGTTCTCGTCCCGGAAGCCGTGGATGGTGCCGGGCAGCACGAAGAGACCGCCGGATTTTTTATCCAGAGACCATGCTTTCCCTGCGCCCATGTGGTCGAGGATGGAGCGGTAGTAGTAGGGCGTGACCACGCCCACGGTGCGGATGCCCGCGTTGACCAGATTGCTCAGGGCAAAGTCCATGAACCGGTAGCGCCCGCCGAAGGGCACGGCCGCCACGGGCCGGTTCTGGCAGAGGTCCTCATAGCCCTCCACGCTGTAGTTGGTGGAAACAAGACCGATGGTTCTCATCATAGGGCATCACTCCTTTACGCGCATGGTGGAGCCGGTGCCCACCACGCAGATCTCATCCTCGCTGCCCACACGCTCCAGCGCCGCGATGGCCGCGCCCTCGTTGAGGATGGTGCGCTTCACCACGGCACCCTCGCCCACAGAGGAGTTGGGCAGCAGGACGCTGTCCTCCACCACGGCATTGGGGCCAATGTACACGCCGGGGGAGAGGACGCTGTGCCTCACGCTGCCGTAGACCTCGCAGCCGTTGCAGCAGAGACTGTCCTTCACGCTGCCGCCCTCGCCCACATAGCCGGGGGCGTGCTCGTTGAGATTGGAGAAGATGCGCATACGCCGCTCGAAGATGCGGAAGGCGGGATTCTCCTCCAGGAGCTCCATCTGGGTGGCGTAGTAGCTGGGGATAGTGCCCACATCCTTCCAGTAGCCGTTGAATACATAGGCAAAGAGCCGCCGTCCCTGACCCAGCAGGGTGGGGATGATGTTCTTGCCGAAGTCGTGCTCGCTGTCCTGCTGCTCATGATCCCGCAGCAGAGCCTCCCGCAGGGTCTTCCAGGTGAAGATATAGATGCCCATGCTGGCCAGATCGCTGTCGGGCTCCTTGGGCTTTTCCGTGAAGCGGGTAATGCGCAGCTCCTCATCGGTGCTCATGATGCCGAAGCGGCTGGCCTCGCTCATAGGAACGGTCTTCACCGCCACGGTGAGCTCGGCGTTCATGAGCTTGTGGTAGTCCAGCATCAGGTTGTAGTCCATCTGGTAGAGATGGTCGCCGGAGAGGATGAGCACATACTCCGGGTCATAGCCGTCGATGAAGTCGATGTTGTGGTAGATGGCATCGGCGGTGCCCTGATACCAGTTGCCGCCCTTCTCGGTGGCATAGGGGGGCAGAATATGTACGCCGCCGGACTCCTCGTCCAGCCCCCATGCGGAGCCGGTGCCCAGATACTTGTTGAGGATGAAGGGCTTGTACTGGATCAGCACGCCCACGGTGTCGATGCCGGAATTGACGCAGTTGGAAAGGGAGAAGTCGATCATCCGGTATTTGCCCCCAAAGGACACCGCAGGCTTGGCGATTTTCTCCGTGAGTACGCCCAGACGACTGCCCTGACCCCCGGCCAGCAGCATCGCCACGGTTTCTTTTCTACGCATGAACACACCTCCATGTAATGATTGACTATGGGTAGTAAACCCTCTCAGTCACGGCTTCGCCGTGCCAGCTCCCCCAGAGGGGGAGCCAAGGAAGTCTCGCACACTGTACTTGCCTCTCCCTCTGGG
>DCIK01000026.1:2116-4807 GCA_002315975.1 Clostridiales bacterium UBA1728 | reverse complement strand
TGGGAGAGGTGCCCCCGCAGGGGGGAGCCAAGGAAGTCTCGCGCACTGTACTTGCCTCTCCCTTTGGGAGATGTGTCCCCGCAGGGGGGGAGCCAAGGAAGTCTCGCGCACTGTACTTGCCTCTCCCTCTGGGAGAGGTGCCCCCGCAGGGGGCGGAGAGGGCTCAGATACCCCAGATTTCCCGGCAATACTCCTCCACGGTTCGATCCGAGGAGAACACGCCCGCCTGGGCGATGTTGATAAGGCTCTTGCGCAGGAAGGCCGTGCTGCCCACCTCCCGGGCCAGCTTTTTCCACGCGTCCATATAGCTCTCATAATCCCGCAGGACGAAGTACTCGTCGTTCTGAGAGAGCAGCGCCGAGCGGATGAGCCAGAACTGGGCACCCAGAGAGCCGTCGGTAAGCTGCTCCACCACCCGTTTGAGGGCGGGGTTCTTCTCGATCTCGCTTGATGCATCGTAGCCGCCCTCCCGGCGAAGCTTCTCCGCCTCGGGAGCGGTCATGCCGAAGATGGAGATGTTCTCCTCCCCCACCTGCTCCTTAATTTCCACATTGGCCCCGTCCAGCGTGCCCAGCGTCACCGCGCCGTTGAACATGAACTTCATGCAGCCGGTGCCGCTGGCCTCCTTGCCGGCAGTGGAAATCTGCTCGGAGATGTCCGCGGCGGGATAGATGCGCTGGGCCATGGACACACCGAAGTTCTCCATAAACACCACCCGGAGCCTGCCGTGGATGCTCTCGTCGGCGTTGATCCTGTCGGCGATGGCGCAGAGGAGCTTAATAACCTCCTTGGCAAAGCTGTAGCTGTGGGCGGCCTTACCCGCAAAGATGAAGGTGGTGGCGGGGATGTCCGCCTCCGGGTTTTCCTTGAGCTCGTTATAGAGGCTCAGCACCTTGAAGGCCGAGAGCAGCTGCCGCTTATAGCCGTGGATGCGCTTCACGTGCACGTCAAAGACGCTCCGGGGGTCGCACTCGATACCGAAGCTCTTTCGGATATAGGCGCAGAGCTGGCGCTTCTTGGAATATTTCGTCAGCGCGAGAGAGCGGAGCACAGTCTCGTCCCGCTCAAAGGCGCGGAGCTTTGTGAGCTCCGTGGCGTTGGTGAGCCAGCCCTCGCCGATTTTTTCCGTGATGAGATGGCTCAGCTCCTCGTTGCTCTCCCGCAGGAAGCGGCGGTGGCTGACGCCGTTGGTCTTGTTGTTGAATTTCTCCGGGGTGAGGGCGTAGAAGTCGGCGAACACGCTCTCCTTGAGAATCTCCGTGTGGAGCGCCGCCACGCCGTTGACGCTGTGGGAGCCGATGATGGACAGGTTTGCCATGCGCACGCTGCCGTCCCAGAGGATGGCGGTATTTTTCCAGCGCTCGTACCAGTTGGGGATGGATTTATCAAAGCTCTCCCGGTAGCGGCGGTCAATCTCCTCGATGATGAGATAGATGCGGGGCAGCAGCCGCTGCATGAGCTCAATGCTCCAGCACTCCAGCGCCTCGGGCAGCACCGTATGGTTGGTGAAGGAGATGGTTTTGCAGCAGAGCTCCCAGGCCTCGTTCCAGCCCAGACCCTCGTCGTCCATAAGCCGGCGCATGAGCTCCGGCACGCAGAGGGCGGGATGGGTATCGTTGGTGTGGATGGCCACCTTTTCCGGCAGCAGCGCCCAGTTGCTGCCGTACTGCTCCTTGAAGCGGCGCAGCACGTGCTCCATGCCGGCGCAGACGAAGAAGTACTCCTGCTCCAGCCGCAGCTGCTTGCCTGCAGGGGTGTCGTCATCGGGGTAGAGGAGGCAGGTAATGGCCTTGGCCTCATTGTCGGTCTTCTGGGCCAGGGAGTAGTCGCCCCGGTTGAAGGCGGCCAGATCCAACTCCCGCTTGAGGGGCTTGGAGTACCAGAGCCGCAGCCGGTTCACGCTGTTGCCTCCGAAGCCCACCAGCGGCAGGTCATAGGGCACGGCCTGCACCCCGTGCCAGCCCTTGTGCTCGAAGATGATGCGGCCGTTTTCCTCGTGCCGTTCCAGATAGCCGCCGAAGGGCACCGTCACCGCCTCGTCACTGCGGCAGCTCTCCCAGGGGTAGCCGTTCTCCAGCCAGTCGTCGGGCTCCTCGGTCTGCTCGCCGTTGACAATGCGCTGCCTGAACAGGCCGAAGCGGTAGCGGATGCCGATGCCCGTGCAGCAGACATTCTCCGTGGCCAGCGAGTCCATAAAACAGGCCGCCAGACGACCCAGACCGCCGTTGCCCAGACCCGGGTCCCGCTCGCACTCGCAGAGCTCGTCAAGGTCCACGCCCAGCTCGGAAAGCCCCTGCTCCACCATATCCTCAATGTCCAGATTCACCAGCGTATTGCGCAGCAGCCGCCCGATGAGGAACTCCAGCGAGAAGTAGTACACCCGCTTCTCTCCGCTCTGCCGATGCCGTTTGCCGGTCTCGGCGCGGATGGAGGAGCAGCAGCCCATGACCAGAGCCACCAGCGCCTCGTATTTCTCCTGGGCACTGCACTCCTCCAGCGGAGATGCGCAGTGCGCGGCAATGCTCTCTAAATATTCCTGCTTAAAGCTGTCTATGGCAGACATAGTATACTCCTTCATTTTTACTTGGCTCCCTCAATCAGCGGCAAGCCGCTGACTGAGGCTGTAAAAAAGCCCGTCATTGCTGTGAAAGTGCTACAAGGCCCTTTATTGGCTCCCTCAGATGAGGGAGC
>DCIK01000026.1:0-2004 GCA_002315975.1 Clostridiales bacterium UBA1728 | reverse complement strand
AGCTCCCTCGCAGAGGGAGCCTTAGCCATAATGTTACGCTGTGTTCGTTTTTCCTCCGTCCGCTTCCTCTGCGGGCGCTGTGCATTTCAGCACCAGCCCGCCCACGGGGGGCAGGTTCAGCACGAGGGACTGCGCCATGCCCTGCGCGGGGATCGTCTCGCTGAGCAGCCGTCCTTTATGCAGCTTGCCGCTGCCGCCGTAGAGAGGGTCATCGCTGCTGAGCAGCTCCTCATACTCTCCCGTCAGGGGCACACCCAGACGGTATATGCACTCGTCCGGGGAAAAATGCAGCACGACCATGAGCTCCTCCCCGTCCCCGGCGATTCTCCGATAGGCCAGCACCGACTGGTGCGCATCGTCCGCGTCCAGCCACTGAAAGCCCTCCCAGCCGTGATCCTGCTCCCAGAGGGCTTTTTCCCGCAGAAACAGCCGGTTCGCGTCCCGGAAAAAGCGCTGCACCCCGGCATGGGTGGGGTAAGAGAGCAGAAACCACTCCAGACTCTCATACTCCCGCCACTCGATAAACTGGCCGAACTCGCTGCCCATGAAGCTCAGCTTCCCGCCCGGATGGGTGAGGGCATAGAGCCACAGCAGCCGCAGCCCCGCAAACTGCCGCCACCAGTCCCCGGGCATACGACCGATGAGACTCTTCTTTCCGTGCACCACCTCGTCGTGGCTCAGCGGCAGGATAAAGTTCTCGCTGAAAGCATAGACCATGGAGAAGTTCAAAAGCGAATGGCAGCCGGGACGGTAGGGGAAATCCGTCTCGCAGTATTTGAGCGTGTCGTTCATCCAGCCCATGTCCCACTTGTAGTGGAAGCCCAGACCGCCGCTCTCCGGCGGCGCTGTCACCAGCGGCCATGCGCTGCTCTCCTCGGCGATCATCATCGCCCCGGGGCACGCGGCGCTCACCGTCACATTCAGGCAGCGCAGGAAGTCCACCGCGTCCTCGTCCTCCTCCCCGCCGTGGGCATTGCGCCGCCGCCGGGGGTCGTGCTCGTCCAGGCCGAAGTTCAGGTAGAGCATACTGCTCACGCCGTCTACCCGCAGACCGTCCGCGTGGAACTCCGAGAGCCAGTAGAGGGCCGAGTCGGTGAGAAAGCGGCGCACATGAGCCTTGGAAAAGTCGAAGGTATAGGTGCCCCACTGGGGGTGGTCGCCGCCCTCGTAGAGCGGCGTTCCGTCAAAGCGGCCCAGCCCCTGCTCGTCCCGACAGAAGTGACCGGGCACCCAGTCCAGTATCACGCCGATGCCCGCCCTGTGGGCAGCGTTGATGAGCCGCTTCAGCCCGTCCGGCTCGCCCATGCGGGCGGTGGCGGCGAAGAAGCCCGTGGTCTGGTAGCCCCAGGAGGCATCCAGCGGGTGCTCCATCACCGGCAGCAGCTCCATGTGGGTGTAGCCCATGTCCCGCAGGTACGGAATCAGCTCCGTGCCAAGCTCGTCCCAGGTATAAAAGCTGCCTTCCGGGTGCATCTTCCATGAGGGGGCATGGAGCTCATAGATGTTCAGCGGCTGCCCGAAAGCTCTGCGGGACTGCATCCACGCCTCATCCTCCCAGACAAAGCCGCTTTCCCACACCACCGAGGCGGAGCCGGGACGGAGCTGAGAGGCGCGGGCGCAGGGGTCGGCCTTATAGCGCCATACCCCATCGCAGCCCAGAACGCGGTACTTGTAGCAATCGCCGCGCCCTGCGTTGGGAACCGTCCCGCTCCAGTCGCCGTCCTTACCTCGGCTAAGGGCAACACCCGCGTCCCAGCCGCAAAAATCCCCGGTAACGCAGACGCTTTTCGCATTGGGCGCGTAAACGGAAAAGGCCACGCCGTTTTCTCTGATGTGAGAACCGTATTCCATCGGCGCAGCCTCCTTTTGCAAATAATAATACAACAATACTATAGCACAGAAGCGCCGCAACGAAAAGGGGGAATTTTACTTTTATTCTCCCCCTTTTCTCCTAACACTCCGTAGGGCACGGCCTCGCGGCCGTTTTCAGCCCCCCATTCTTTC
>DCIK01000030.1 GCA_002315975.1 Clostridiales bacterium UBA1728 | reverse complement strand
GACAGGGAGTATTTTTACAGCCTCTTTTTTTATCTTCCGAAATAATAGCCAAAAAATTACAGTTCTTTTTATGATTTTATCCTATTGAAATCATTGGCTGTTATGCTATAATGGCATTACAGTCTATTGAAACTGCATCAGTTTATTTTAAGGAGGAGCACCCATGCTTACAAAGAAACAGAACTTTTTAGAGACCATTCGCGGCGGTAATCCAGATCGTTTTGTCAATCAGTATGAGTATCTGGCCATGGTGGGCGGAAGCCCCATCTCTTCCCAGTCTCCCCGCTGCACTCCCGGCGGCGGTCCGGTTGTGGACGCATGGGGTGTTACCAAGAACTGGCCCGCGGGTCTGCCCGGTCAGTTCCCCGTTCACGATTACGAGCACCGGGTGGTGAAGGACATCACCAGGTGGAAGGAAACCGTTCATATGCCCCGCACCGACTTCCCCGATGAGCACTGGGCTGCCTTCGAGGCCGCCGCTGCCGCCATCGACAAGGAGGACAGGTTCGTCTGCCTTTCCGTGGCCCCCGGCATCTTCGAGCAGGTTCACTATCTCATGAGCATCGAGGAAGCGCTGGTGGCCTTCTACACCAACCCCGACGAGATGCACGAGCTCATCGACTACATCGTTGAGTTTGAGCTGAAGCAGGCCGAGCAGCTCTGCAAGCATGCCCATCCCAACGCCCTGTTCCACCACGACGACTGGGGCTCCCACAACTCCAGCTTCCTCTCTCCCGAGATGTTCGAGGAGTTCATCGTCCCCGCCTATAAGAAGGTCTACGGCTACTACAAGGAGCACGGCGTGGAGATCATCGTCCACCACTCCGATTCCTACGCTGCCAACCTGGTGCCCGCCATGATTGAGATGGGCATTGATGTGTTCCAGGGCTGCGTCACCACCAACAATGTGCCCGCGCTGGTGAAGGAATACGGCGGCAGGATCGCCTTCATGGGTGACATCAACAACGGCGTGTGCGATATCCGCGAGTGGACGCCCGAGCTGCTGGAGCGCGAGGTGCGCCGCGCCTGCGAGACCAACGGCAAGTATTACTTCATCCCCTGCCTGACCATGGGCGGCCCCGCCAGCACCTATCCGGGCGTGTACCAGTGCGTCAGCGAGAAGATCGACATGATGAGCAAGGAAATGTTCTGATAAACAATATGCGGCTGTAATTCTAGTCGCCCAATGTACAAAGAAGCAGCATACTCTCGGCTCCCCTGTTCCCGAAGGGAATGGGGGAGCTGTCGCGAAGCGACTGAGGGGGCGAACTCAATGCTTCCCCCTCTCCCCAGTGTGCGCAGAAGGTGAATTGCGTGTTGCGCAAGAGAGGCCGGCCTGAGCCTCCGGGGACATCCCCCATCGGCTACGCCGACAGGGGCGGCAAGGGGATTGTGCGCAATAAAAAGGGCTGTGTGGATCAACAAAAGCACTCTTTTGTGCCATTCGTTGCTTCACACAGCCCCGTTTTTTATTCCTCATTGAGGAGCTCGATCATTTTGTGATAGGTCTTTTCGGCATTTTTGCGGAAGAGGGCTTCCATCTTTTTCGCCTGCTCCTCACCGCTGCAGAGGATGCGCAGCTCTAAAATGTTGCTGACGCCGTCATTGAGCTTCAGCTCCACCTGACAGCCGTCCTCAGAGACGGTGTGCGTAGCCCCGATCATATTCAGGCGGCGCATGGCTTCGGCCATGGGCTTGAGGGTCTTTTCCAGATGGCTGCGGGTGGAGTAGGGCAGGCTGCTCTCCACGATGGCGCAGTTGCGGTCGCCCTTTTCCGTGATCCGGTAGCCGTCGAAGGAGGCTTCCACATGGCCGGCATCCATCAGCTCTCCCAGGCACTCGGCATATTCAAAATAGCCGATGCGACCATACTCCAGGCATAAATCCGAGAGCGTCTCGCCCTTTAAGCTGCCGGGGAGCCGCCGCAGAATGAAGAGCAGCAGCAGCTTGATGTCCAGCTTCTCCCGGAGAGTGCCGTGGTATTCCATATCCAGTTCGTCCATGTATCCGTATCCTCCTGTGGTTCTTTTCTCTATTGTATATTTTTTTTGCCTCCCCGTCAACGGCTAATTCGCGTGGTAACATTTATCGTAGAAAAGTCATTGCAGGGCACAGCGGCTCGGCCGGAGGCCGAGCCCTACGGGGGCGATGGTTTTCTTCCCTATCCTGTTTCACATTTGCTCTTCCCCTGCATAGACTGAGGTGAACAGGTCAGAAAGGGGGAGTTTTTCATGGCAGACAGAGTTGTGCCCGGACCCGTTGACAGCTCAGAACGGATTCGGGAGGCCGTTTGCATACACACCAAAAAAATCTATTCCGGCTGCCGGGATAAGGACTGCATCGAAGATCTGCGGGTCTATCCCACCATGAGCAGCCGCGCAGTGGTGGACTCAGCCATCAGCATCCGCCCCAGAAGTGCGGAGCTGCTGTATTCCACAGTGAATGTGGAGGAAATCAGCTTCAACCGGGGCTATTACACCGTGGATGTTACCTATTTCTATCGCCTCACCGGGGAGGTCAGTCCCGGGAGCCAGAGCGTTACGGGTCTGGCCGTTTTCGACAAGCGCGTGATTCTCTTCGGCAGTGAGGGCAGCGCCAAGGTATTTACCTCCGATGGCAGCATCACCGCCGCAGCCAGCCAGCCCGTGGGCGTGGTGGAGGCCGTAGACCCCATTGCCCTGAGCATGAAGCTCTGCGACGGCAGCTGCGGCAGCGGCGAGCTGATCCCCGAGGTGCCGCCCGCCATCCTCGCTGCCTTCGGCGAAGAGCTGGTGCTGGGCGACGGCAGCAGGCTCTGGTACGCCACGCTGGGGCAGTTCTCGCTCATCCGGCTGGAGCGTGACAGCCAACTGGTGATTCCGGTGTACAACTACTCCTTCCCCGAGAGCGAATGCATCGGCTCGGCGGACGATGATCCCTGCACTCTCTTCGGGCGCATCCGCTTCCCTCTGGAGGAGTTTTACCCGCCCGACAGTCTCAGCGGCAGCGAAAGCTACAAAGACCTTGTGAAATGAAAATCTCCCGTCTCTCCCCGCAAACGCAGGTGAGACGGGAGCTTTTTTGCTTATGCCTTTTTCCAGAGCCGGGGTACGAAGAGGATCAGCACGGGGTAAATCTCCAGACGGCCCAGCAGCATATCCATAGTCAGCACGATCTTGCTCAGATCGGAGAAGGCCGCAAAGTTTCCGGCGGGACCCACCATATTCAATCCGGGGCCCACATTGCTCACGCAGGTGAGGGCGGCGGTGAAGTTGGTAACAAAGTCGAAGCCGTCCAGCGACACGATCAGCGCCGAGACGAGGATGATGCAGATATAAAGAAAGAAGAACACCTGAGCGCAGAGGACGGTCTTGTCGTCCACGGTGCTGCCCTCCAGCCGCACCTTCCGCACGCTGCGGGGACGGATGAGACGCGCAATCTCGTTGCGGGCAGAGCCGCCCAGAATCATCAGGCGGGAGACCTTGATGCCGCCGCCAGTGGAGCCGGCACAGGCACCGATAAAGGTGATGAGCACCACCAGCAGGCGGGAATACTCCGGCCAGAGGTTATAGTCCGTGGTGGCAAAGCCCGTGGTGGTGATGACCGAGCTGACGGTGAAGAATGAGTAGCGCAGACCCTGCAGGAAGCCGCCCACCTGAGGTGCGGCATTGATGGCCATGGTCACGCTGGCAAAGGCGATGATGCCCCAGTAGAGCCACATTTCGTGGTTCTTCAGCGCCTCTTTGGGGCGACCCACCAAAAGGAAGAAATACAGGTTAAAGTTGATGCCGAAGAGCGCCATAAACACGGCGATAACCATCTCGATGTACACGCTGCCATAGGCACCGATGCTGGCGGCGCGGTTGGAGAAGCCGCCGGTGCCGGCGGTGCCGAAGGAATTGATGAGGGCATCGAAGAGGTTCATGCCGCCGAAGAGCAGGAGAACCACCTCCAGCGCCGTCATGCCGATGTAGATTTTGTAGAGAATCTCAGCGGTCTTGCGGGCCCGGGGCACCAGCTTGCCGATGACGGGGCCGGGCATCTCCGCCCGCATGATGTGCATGGAGTACTCGCCGCTCATGGGCAGCACCGCCATCATGAACACCAGCACGCCCATGCCGCCTACCCAGTGGGTAAAGCAGCGCCAGAACTGGCAGCCGTAGCCCATGGCCTCCACATCGGTGAGGATGGTGGAGCCGGTGGTGGTAAAGCCGGAGACGGTCTCGAACACGGCATCCACATAGCTGGGAATATCGCCGCTGAGGACAAAGGGCACCGCGCCGATGAGGGAAAGGACGATCCAGGACAGCGCCACAATGGCAAAGCCCTCCCGGGCAAAAAGCTCCTTATCTCTGGGCTTGATTCGCCAGAGGAGAGCGCCCAGCAGACCGGCGAGAAGAATCACCGGCACAAAAGGCAGGGGGCTTTCGCCATAGATGAGGCACACGCCGGCGGGCAGAAGCATCAGTCCCGCCTCCACCGTGATCATGCGGCCCAGAATCTGGGCAATCATGGGATAATTCATGGTCTTACTCCAAAATGTCGTCAGGGTTCCGCAGGCCGCTGCGGGTGGTGACGATGACCGCCCGGTCACCAGCTTCGATCACCGTATTGCCGCTGGGAATGCTGACCTCCCGGCCATGGATCACGGCGGCGATGAGCACGTCAGGGGCGATCCTCATGCTCATCAGCGGCTTGCCCACCACGGCGCTGTTGGCTCCCACGGTGAACTCCAGTGCCTCCACATGATTATCAATGAGGCGGTAGAGGGACTCCACGCTGCTGCCCTGGGCATTTTGCAGCGCCCGGACATAGCGAGCCAGCTCGCTGGCTGCCAGCAGCTTGGGGCACACAAGGGTATCCAGCACGCTCTTCTGGAGCATATTGATGAAGTGGTCGTCGCTGACCTTGCAGATGACCTTACCCACGCCCAGATTGGCCGCGTACATGGAAACGATGATATTATCCTCGTCAAAGCCCGTGAGGGCAGCCACCGCATCGGTCTTACGGATGCCCTCCTCCAGCAGTACCTCTTCCTTGCAGCAGTCGCCGCAGATGATGGTGGCATCGGGCAGCAGAGAGCAGAGCTGCTCACAGCGGGCATGATCCTTCTCGATGATGGTCACGCCGATGCCGCTGGAAATGAGCTGGCGGCTCAGATAGACGGCAATACGGCTGCCGCCTAAGAGAATGACATTGCGAATGGTCTTGGCGTTTCTGCCCACAGCGCTGAAGAACTTTCGCAGCTCCTTGCGGGGGCCGGCGATGTTGATTCTGTCGCCGCTGCGCAGAACGAAGTCGCCCTTGGGGATAAAGACGCTGCCGTCCCGCTCCACGGCGCAGATGAGCACCTGGGCATGGAAGTGATTGCGCAGCTCCTTCATGGGCAGCTCGTGGAGGGGGCTGTCGGCAGGGATGCGGTACTCCACCAGCTCAGCCTGACCACGGGCGAAGGTTTCCACCCGGGCGGCCTCAGGGAACTGGAGGATGCGGGCGATCTCGCTGGCCGTTTCTAAATCGGGATTAAAGGATGCGGAAACGCCGAAGCCCTTGGAGAGCATCTCCCGCTCGCGGGTATACTCCGGGTCCTTCACGCGGATCACAGCCTCTTTCGCTCCCAGATAGCGTCCGGCCACGCTGCATACCAGATTTACCGCATCATCGCCGCTGGCGGCAATCAGCAGATCCATGTCCTTCACCCCGGCGGCACGGAGAACCTCAAAGCTCTCGCCGTTGCCCTCCAGCGTGATCACATCGTACATATCCGATACGGTCTGAATCTTTTCGCTGTCACAATCCACCACGGTGATGTCGTGACCTTCATCGGCCAGCTGGCGGGTGATGGCCAGGCCCATTTTGCCTGCGCCGATAATGAGTACCTTCATTTTTCTCAATCTCCTCTGGATAACAGATCAGAGTATCTGAAACTGACAGTTGGCCATGGCCTTCAGAGCGGTTTCATGCCCCTCGGGGGTCACACCGGCGCAGCAGGACGAGTCGATGGCAATGGGAACCTCCGGCAGGAAGCCCCGGAGCGTCATGGCAATGCAGATGACGCAGATGTCCGTGCACAGGCCGATAATCGTGAGCTGTCCTATGGGCTCCTCCTCATTGAGGCTGCGCAGCCGCTCGCCCAGCTCCGGAGAGGCAAAGGTGGGCTTATCGTAAATCTCCTCGGCCATGGCCGCCAGCTCGGGAATCAGCTGCCAGCCCTCAGAGCCGGGAACGCAATGAATGATGGGAAGGAGCTTACCCTCGCGGCTGTTGAGGTAGTCTCCCGCATGATTGTCCCGGGTATAGAGCACACGGCCGGGGAAGCTCTTTACCCGCTCGATGACCTTCGGCACGATGGCAACGGCTTCCGGCGTGCCCAGAGCGCCGTCCACGAAATCCTTCTGCATATCCACAACGACCAGAATGTCCTGCATCTTATTCCTCCCCCAGCAGAAAGCAGCTGGTATAGGTGATGGTGGTGGGGCCGTAGTAGTACTGCAGATCGTTCTTCTTGCAGACCTCCAGCACCAGCATACCGTAGGCCTCCATGGAGGAGGTCATCTTATCGGGGAAACGGCAGGGAGCGTCGGGATAGGTGCAGTCCTTGCAGCGGTTGCAGCTGCCGGCGGAAATACCCAGCATCCGGGGATAGCGCTCGCCGAGAACCTCGAAGAGACGCTTGAAATTCTCGCCATGCTTTTTCGCGGCCTCGCCGATGCCCTCAAAGTCCATGCTGTCCTCCACCTCGCCGGTGGTCTGCA
This sequence comes from Clostridiales bacterium UBA1728, assembly GCA_002315975.1. Classification (GTDB taxonomy): domain Bacteria; phylum Bacillota; class Clostridia; order Oscillospirales; family Oscillospiraceae; genus Apopatocola. The sequence goes on along the minus strand of DCIK01000030.1, from coordinate 20,911 downwards.
CCAGAATGCCGTTTTCAAAGGCCTTCAGACGCTCGGCGCACTCCTCCAGCGTTCCGCAGCCGGGAGGGCAGGCCCAGTTCTTGCCATAGTTGTGGCAGGTATTCACAGCGCACATATCGCGCACTTCCTTCTTCAGCTCAATGGTATTGACCTTCAAAGGGGCGCTGCGGGAAAAGCCGGCTTCCACAGCCAGACGGTTCAGTTCCTCGTAATCAAGCATGACCGTTCGTCCTTTCTTGTTATGTAAACTAAGTTATGTCAATTATTCAGCAGAGTCCGGAGCTTGAAAAAGCTCTCGTTATGGGCCTTGGAAATCTCGGCAATGCCCTCAAAGTCCACAGAGTCCTCCACATCGCCCATGGTCTGAACCAGAATTCCCTCTCTATAGGGCTTAAGACGCTCACGCATCTCATCCAGCGTTCCGCAGGCGGGAGGGCAGCCAGGTATGACCGTAGCGGCGGCACTTGTCGGCGGCGCACATTATTAGATTTTCAGATATTTTACCACATTTATTACAGGAATGCAAGAAAAAGGAATGCGCCGTACAGGGCAAACGCGTGAAAGAAATTAACCGAATTTTGCCCGAAACCGAAGGGCGGGGTCAAGACCCCGCCCCTGTCAGTTATAGCTGTACCCCATACCGCCCCGGTGTGCATACCGGGAGACGGAGAGATATACTATTGGGCTGTTCCGCAGACGAGCTTCCCCCGGTCTCGCTTCGCGGGCCAGTTCCCACGTCCGAGGAAGCCAAGGACAGTTCCTGCACCACTTTCACAGCAATGACAGATTTCTGCGCAGTTCCTTTTGCCGGAAGAGGCCTCCGCATTTATATACGCCGCACTTCTTTTCTCAGCGTTTCAACATTCAGCTTACCCATCGTAGAGCTGATATTGACAAGCGCCAGGGGAAGATTGTACATATTGGCAGCGGTGCGGATGAAGTCAAAAATGATATCCACGGAAAGCACAATGGCGAGCGCTTCATCCGGAATACCAAGGCGGGAAAAGAGCATGGTATAAGCGGCTACACCTCCGCCCGGAATCGGCGGCGTGGCGATGGCAAGCGTTGCGGACACGAAAGCCACAGACACGAGCCACTCCGGAGACACGGTCACACCGAACTTCTTCGCAAAAAAGAAGCTTACAAGCACATAATACGCGGTAGTGGACGTTTTGAACATCACCATTCCCAGGGGAATGCCAAATGCACACAGGCTGCTGTCGATACCGAATTTCTTTTCACTGGTCTCCATGTTGCTTGAAAAAGCCGCTGAGGAGGAAGCCGTTGTGATGGCAATGAGAAAGGTGGGAACGCTCTTTTTGATGATGGTCAGAGGAGAAACCTTATGCTTCACACTGATCACCATTGTAAAAACGCTGCACAACAGAAGAGCGGCTGCTGTGAACACAGCGAAAAGCTGCCAGACAGAAGAGAAGGCAGACAACGTATCGTTCATCACCATCCGCAGAACCACAAGAAAGACAAAATACGGCATAAGCTTGCTGATGAAGGTCACCAGGAACTGAACAATGGAGTTGATCTGCTCAACCAGTTCCGCCACAGTGCTTACACGTTTGCCGAGATATAGCATGGCAACGCCGAAGACAACGGCACAGAAAATGATATGAAGGGTATTTCCGCTGTAAAAGGGCTCGGCAATGTTCGGCGGAATGATATCCAGGAACATTTCCAATATGGACTTAAAGGATGAATGATTGCCTGCTGAGGAACCCATGTCAAAGCGCATCAGAGGAAAGGTCAGCGAAATCAGAGCGGCAATGGCAAAAATTACAAGGAGAAACCTGAAAATCATTTTCTTGCCGACGAGATTCAGCGTGGATGCATCACCGATCCCGTAGATACCCCACATGACCGACAGGAAAATCAGGGGGCCGGATATAAACCCGAGAACCCTGAACGCCGCAGAATACAGCGGGTTTATCAGCTCAGTCAATACGGTATCATTGAAATCAGGCAAAATATACTTAAAAACGAGCCCTATGGCAACGGCAAAGCCAATTGCCATCAGGATTTGAAGCAGTTTGTTTTTCTTTTTTTCCGGGAAAGTCAGCTGAACGATATTTTTGCCGTTTACATATGAATAGTCCGGATAGCGTCCCAGCGAATTAGTCAGATTTTTCAGCAGGATCGAGCTCTCGGCAGCGCCCTGATCAAAAACATTGAACGAACGCCCGGCTGATTCAAGAGAAACCACAGTTTTTCCGAACCGCTGACCCATAACAAGCTGAAACGAAGCGGATATATCGGCATCGATCCAGCCGAGTAGAATTTCCTCCGCAAAGAGACGGTTTTGAACGATTATGTCGTGACCGATTTTGGCATCGGTAAGGAAGCTGACAATATTTTCGGATACAATATCAACCGAAGCTGCCTCCAGTGCATATTCTTTTCTTTGAAGCATGAAGCACCTCGTCAACAATAATTGTACAAATACTACCACGGCTGAGCAGAATTTTCAATAGTCGGAAATAACGGTCACGTTCTTTACCGTGAACCGTCAAAACGCTTCTCTGCGCATATGGTTTTAACCCCTGAGCGCATTGCGGGCGAGAAATACACAGGGGCCGTAAAAAAGTCCCGACATTGCGAAAGCGTCCTCGCAATGACCAGCTTTTCTCACAGCCCCTTTTGCGTATACCCTTCCCGGCTCTCCCCGCGGGAGAGTCGGGAATATTCTTTGGCGTTTTTGCTCAGAAGGGCAGATTCATACCGCCCGTAAGCTTGCTCATATTGTCGCTCTGCGCCTTGGCCGCAGCGCGAAGAGCCTCGTTCACAGCCGCAACGACCATGTCCTGCAGCATCTCCACATCTTCGGGATCCACAGCCTCGGGGTCGATGTTGATGCGGACAAGCTCCTGCTTACCGCTGACCACGGCCTCCACAACGCCGCCGCCTGCGGTGGCAGAGAATTCTTTGGTCTCCAGCTCCTGCTGCATCTTCAGCATCTCCTGCTGCATCTGCTGGGCCTTCTTCATCATGCTTGCCTGATTCATGCTTGCGCCGCCGGTGAAACCGCCGCGGAAGCCGCCGCCTTTAGCCATAGTTTTTCTCCTTCTGTTATTTCTGATTTTTAATTATTGAAATATTACATTATCAAACCGGCTCAAAGCATTGAGCTTGTCCTCCCGGATTTCGGCGGGAGAGCGGAGCTCACGGAAATGCACCGCTGCACCGCAGACGGCTTGCACCGCCTCGATTACATCGCTTTTGTTGAGCATATTCATATAGAAGCCGGGCATGACCTCAATGATCAGCTCCCCGTTCTCCCAGCTCCCGCTGACGGCGAAGTCATCGGTAAAGAGCATATGGGTGCCCACATCCAGCTTATCCTTCAGTGCGTCCACGATGCTGCGCCAGTCGGGGTGACCCTCGGGAGCTGCCGGAGACGCCGGGGTGCTTTCCTCATAAGGCAGCTCGGGCTCGCAGACGGGAGGTTCCTCATAGGAAGGAGTTTCCTCAAAGGGAGGATAGTCCTCTGCGGGGGGTTCATCGGGATATATGTAAGGCTCCTCTTCAAAGTCCTCTGCCGGAGGGATATAGGGAGGCTCCTCCCAGGGGGGCGCTTCCTCCGCCGGAGGCTCCGGGGCAGGAACGGGTTCAGCCTTTTTCTCGGGGACAGGCTTCTTCGTGTTCTCGCTCCGTTTCACGGGTGCGGGTGCGCTTTTCGGCTCCTGTGCCGCGGGAACATAGACTACTTTTGCAGCCTCCAGCCCGCAGAGTTCGATGAGGCAGAGCTCCACCTGCAGTCGGGGATTGGCCGCATCGCGCATACCGGAGAGGTATTTTTCGATGACATTCAGCGAATTCAGCAGCTCGCCCTCACTGCCGGTAACGGCGCGGAGGGTGCCGGTATCGTAAAGGCCGCTCAAAAGCTCGCCGCCGCCCTTGGGGGCCAGCCGGAGCATCAGTGCATCCCGGTAGAAGCTGGCCAGCTCGCCCAGCAGGGTGGCCGGGTCCTTGCCCTCCTGCCACATTTCCCGGAAGAAGAGCAGCGCACCCTCGGTGTCCCGCTGTGCAAGGCGCTCGGCCAGCTCAGCCGTGAAGGTGGCGCCCATGAGTCCCATGGCGGAGAGGACAGTGTCTCTGTCCACCAGCTTTTTGGAGGCGCACTGATCCAGCAGGGACATACCGTCGCGCATACCGCCGTCAGCCAGCCGACCAAGCAGCTGGGCGGCGTCCTCGGTAAGCGTCAGCTCCTCCTTCTGCGCCACCTTCAGCAGATGCTGCGCCACGGTGTCCGCGTCCAGACGGCGGAAGCTGTGGCGCTGGCAGCGAGAGAGGATGGTGGGCAGCACCTTATTTAATTCGGTGGTCGCCAGAATGAACATCAGGTGCTCCGGCGGCTCCTCCAGAATTTTCAGCAGAGCGTTGAAGGCGGGCTTGGAGAGCATATGCACCTCGTCGATGATGTACACGCGCTTCTTCGCCCGGGTGGGAGAAAACACAGCCTCGTCCCGGAGCATACGCACATCGTCCACGCCGTTATTGGAGGCGGCATCCAGCTCGGTTACATCCATGAGCTCGCCCGCTTCCATGGCACGGCAGGTATCGCAGCGGAGGCAGGGGTTACCGTTGACCGGGTGCTCACAGTTGACCGCCTTGGCCAGAATACGGGCACAGGTAGTCTTGCCGGTGCCGCGGGTTCCCACGAAGAGATAGGCGTGGCTCAGCCGACCGGTGATGATCTGCTGCTTGAGGGTTTCGGTGATGTGCTCCTGCCCCACCACATCATCAAAGGTCTGGGGACGATATTTGCGATACAGTGCTTCGTACATAAGCCTCACCTCCGGCCTGAAAAATAGTGTTCACGGAGAACACTCGCACGGTTATTCTGCATAAACCTGCAACAGCGTAGGGCACGGCCTCCCGACTGTGCCGCGTGGGACAAGCACTATGTCCGTTTTATCCAAACAAGCAGGACTCGTAGGCTATCGGCTCGTCCGGAGGCCGAGCCCTACATCGGTTTTTCTACGTTAGCTGTCACGAGCGACAAAAACCCTGTTTTCATCCATATAAAAACAGTCCTTGGCAAGACTGCACACCCATCCTCGAATGAGAGATGAACCCCTGAGCACAGCAGCCAGCTCAGACCCGGCGTACTCACGGCACACACAAAGTTCCGCTTAATGCTGCTCGGTTCCCCGCCTGACATGATTCACAGTTTCGCGTTGCGTGAGGCCGAACCCTCAATGCCGCTTACTGATTTCAGGAGATCACCACAGACCCTCAGATGGGAATTCGTCCCTGCTACAGCGGATTGCAGGTTACAGGGCACCGCTGACTCCCCGACTAGTGCAGCCTTGCCAAAGACTGTGGTGACAGTATACACGCTTTGGCGGAAAATAGCAAGAGAAAAATGTGAGCGGATTGTAAATCTCTCTGAAACGGTATAAAAAACGAAGCTGTCTCATACAATATCAAAAAGGAGGCTTTGCCATGCTGAAACGAAATTGGAAGACCCTTGCATTTTTTATCGTCCTGACTCTGGCCGTGGGAGCTTTGTCCGCTTATCTAAGCCGGGAGGGTATGGCGGCCTTTGAAACGCTCAAAAAGCCCTCGCTGGCACCTCCGGCGGTGGTTTTCCCCCTTGTGTGGACGATTCTCTATATTCTCATGGGCATTTCCGCCGCGCTGGTCTGGCTCAGCGGCAGTGGGGAGCGGGAGAATGCGGTCTTTGTCTTCGGTGCCCAGCTCTTTGTTAACTTCTGGTGGAGCATATTTTTCTTCCGCTGGGGCATCCGGGGCTATGCCTTTTTCTGGCTGCTGCTGCTCATTGCGCTGGTGGTGTGGATGATTGCGATCTTCCGAAAGATACGCCCTCCGGCAGCAAAGCTGAACATCCCCTATCTGCTCTGGCTCTGTCTGGCTGCGTGGCTGAACGCAGCCGTATGGCTGATGAATCAATGACAGCAAAAGAGGAGCCGCACAGCGTGTGCAGCTCCCCTTTTTATAGCCGAAATTAAAGTCACAATATCATAGACAGTCCGAATAATCAAGGGTTTTAGCGGGAAATGGTGAAAATAGACAAAATATACAAGGAAATGCTGAAAATATTGGGAAGTTTTTTTGTCATTCTATTTACAAAAGGGTTTGAAATCAGTTCCTCTTTCGATTATAATATTGGGGCAACAATTCTAAAGCGGTAAAAACCGCAAAATCTAGGGAGGAATCATCTATGGAAAACCTGTTCTGGATTGGCTTTGTCGGTGCTCTGCTGGCACTGGGCTTTGCCGCCATCCAGGCCAAGAAGGTCCTTGCCTTCTCCGAAGGCACCGACAGAATGAAGAAGATCGCCGCCGCCATCCGCGCCGGTGCTAACGCTTACCTGAAGCGTCAGTACAGCACCGTGCTGAAGGTGTTCGCCATTGTCTTCGTTCTTCTCTGCGCCATGGCCTTCGCCACCAAGGGCGAAATGCTCTCCGTCTACACCCCCTTCGCTTTCCTCACCGGTGGTATCTGGTCCATGCTGGCCGGCTTCATCGGCATGAAGATCGCCACCAACGCCAACGCCCGTACCGCTCAGGCCGCCTCTGAGAGCCTGAACCACGGTCTGCGCGTGGCCTTCTCCTCCGGCTCCGTCATGGGCTTCACCGTGGTCGGTCTCGGCATCCTCGACATCACCATCTGGTTCTACCTGCTCTACTACGTTTTTGGCGTGAAGGATCCCACCACTCTGGGCAACATCATGGTCATGAACGGCATGGGCGCTTCCTTCATGGCTCTGTTTGCCCGTGTGGGCGGCGGCATCTACACCAAGGCCGCTGACGTGGGCGCTGACCTTGTGGGTAAGGTTGAGGCCGGTATCCCTGAGGACGATCCCCGTAACCCCGCCACCATCGCCGATAACGTGGGCGACAACGTGGGCGACGTGGCCGGCATGGGCGCCGACCTGTACGAGTCCTATGTCGGCTCCATCCTCGCCACCTTCGCTCTGTCCGCTGTGGGCGGCTACGGCTTTGCCGGTATGCTGCTGCCCATCGCTCTGGCTGTGGTCGGCATCGTCTGCTCTCTGCTGGGCTCCTTCCTGGTTCGCACCAAGGAAGACGCCTCCCAGACTGATCTGCTCAAGTCTCTCCGCACCGGCACCTACACCGCTGCCGGTCTCTCCGCCGTAATCGCTGCTCCCCTGACCTACAAGCTGCTCGGCACCTGGGGCCCCTACATCGCCATCGTTGCCGGTCTGGTCGGCGGCTGCGCCATCGGCTACTTCACCGAGTACTACACCTCCGACAGCTACAAGCCCACCCAGAAGCTGGCTGAGGCCTCTGAGACCGGCTCCGCCACCATCATCATCGGCGGTCTGGCTCTGGGCATGAACTCCACCATGGCCTCCATCCTGATCGTGGCCGTGGCCGTTCTCGTGTCCTTCTTCTGCGCCGGCGGCGCTGCCGATTACTCCAAGGGTCTTTACGGCATCGGTATTGCCGGTGTCGGTATGCTCTCCACTCTGGGCATCACCCTGGCCACCGACGCCTACGGCCCCGTGGCCGACAACGCTGGCGGTATCGCCGAGATGTCCGGTCTGCCCGAGTCCGTCCGTGACCGCACCGACGCTCTCGACTCCCTGGGCAACACCACTGCCGCTACCGGCAAGGGCTTTGCCATCGGCTCCGCTTCTCTGACTGCTCTGGCTCTGCTGGTCAGCTATGTTGACATCGTGCAGACCAAGACCAGCGAGGTTCTTGACTTCTCCCTGACCAACCCCATCATCCTTGTGGGTCTGTTCGTGGGCGCCATGCTGACCTTCGTGTTCTCCGCTCTGACCATGAGCGCTGTGCAGACCGCTGCTCAGTCCATCGTGGTGGAGGTTCGCCGTCAGTTCCACGAGATCAAGGGCATCATGGAAGGCAAGACCGATCCCGATTACTCTGCCTGCGTTGACCTTTGCACCAAGGGCGCTCTTCACGAGATGGTCGCCCCCGCTCTGCTGGCCATCATCGTTCCCATCATCACCGGTCTGCTGCTTGGTCCTGTGGGTGTTGTGGGTCTGCTGGGCGGCGTGTCCGTCACCGGTTTCGCCATGGCCGTGTTCATGTCCAACGCCGGCGGCGCTTGGGACAATGCCAAGAAGTACATCGAAGCCGGCCACCACGGCGGCAAGGGCTCCGAGAACCACAAGGCCGCCGTTGTTGGCGACACCGTGGGCGATCCCTTCAAGGATACTTCCGGTCCTTCCCTGAACATCCTCATCAAGCTCTGCTCCACCGTTTCCATCGTCTTCTCCGGTCTGATCATCAGCTTCAACCTGATGAACATCCTGTAAAGACAAAGCATACAAAAGTCCCTCCGTTCAAATGGACGGAGGGACTTTCTTATTTCATCACTGTAGGGCTCGGCCTCCGGACGAGCCGAAGGCCTATGATCCCTGTTTTGTATGGATAAACGGACATTGTTCTTGTCTCACACGGCACGGCCGGGAGGCCGTGCCCTACGGGGTTGCCTGGTTCAGCAAGGGCACAAGTCCCATTAAGATCAATTGTTACATCACTCGTATCAGGATCATGTAGGCCGCTGTTCCAAGGGCAATGGAGAGGAGGGTATTGCGCTTCCAGAGGTGGATGAGTACCGTGCAGCCCACCGCCAGAATCTCCGGGAGGCCGTGATTGCCGCCGATCAAGGACAGATTGCGCAGGCAATAGACCACCAGCATGGCAAAGATGGCTCCGGGCAGAGCCCTGCCCAGATACTCCACATAGGGTGGTGTCCCGCGCTCCTCGGAAAAGACCTTAAAGGGCAGGAAGCGCGTGATCATGGTGGCCGCGGCACAGATGGCTATGGTGATAATCTGCTGAATAAGCGTCATTCCTCACTCCCCCTTTCAATGGGCTTGCGCAGCAGCGTAAGCAGCAGAAGGATCAGGAGCATGGTGGGGATCAGAAAGGAGTCGGCTCCGAAGACATAGAGGCAGAGCAGCGAGGCGGCCCCTCCCAGCAGATGGGTCGTGTGCTTTTTCGCTTTCAGCCAGTTCTCCAAGAAGATGACCACAAACATGGCCGTGAGCACGAAGTCCAGACCCTCGGTATTGACGGGCAACAGCGAGCCCAGAAGCCCGCCCAAGGTTGCGCCCGACACCCAGTAGAGCTGATCCAGCAGCGTGACGAAGAAATAGTACCAGCCCCGGTCTATGCCCTCGGGCACATCTACGCTGCAGTTAAGGGAGAAGGTCTCGTCGCAGAGACCGAAGATCAGGTAATTCTTTTTCTTCCCTGTTCCCCTATACTTGTCCAGCATGGCAAGACCGTAGAAGAAGTGCCGCGCCTGAATCATCAGCGCCATCAGCAGCGTCTGCAGCGGAGCAAAGCGGCTCAGCAGCAGATCCACCGTGACGAACTCCAGCGAGCCGCCGAAGATGGCAAGGCTCATGCACAGTGGATAGAGAAAGCTGAAGCCCATGCTCTGCATATAGATGCCGTAGGCCATGCCTAAAAAGAGGAAGCCCGTCAGTACCGGCACCGTTTGGGGGAAAGCGGCTTTCAGCGCCTGTTTTTGCGTATCAGTCATAGTTCTTTTCCAGCTCGTCCACGATATCCTCGAAGCGGCAGCTGTGGCTGGCCTTTACCAGCACCACATCGCCGCTGCAAAGAACCTGCGGCAGGGCAGCGATCAGGGCAGCCTTGCTCTCAAAATGACGGGCAATGTCTCCGGCTCCCTCAGCGGTTGAGGCAGACTCCTCACCGCTGGTCAAAAGCAGCGCCACGCCCTTTTCTCTGGCATAAGCGCCCACATCGTGATGGAGCTGCTTACTGTTTTCGCCCAGCTCCCGCATATCGCCCAGAACGCAGACTTTGCGGCCGCTGAGGGCATCCAGCGAATCAATGGCGCTGCGGGTGGAGCTGGGGTTGGCGTTGTAGCAGTCGTCCACCAGCGTGATGCCATTGGGAAGCTTTACAATACGGCTGCGGTGTCCCACGGTGGCATAGCCCGAAATGCCGCGGATAATCTCCTCGTCCGTAAGTCCCAGATAGAGACCCACGGAGGCGGCGGCCAGGGCGGCATAGACCATATAGCTGCCGTAGGCGGGGATGCTTACGGGAATATCCCGCTCTTTATAGAGGATGCGGCAGGTCTGGGAGGTACCGTCGGGGCTGTTCTTCTGCTCCACGGCGCGGACAGTATTGTGCTCACCCAGACCGAAGCTGATCTTCTCCCGGGCGAAATCGAAGCCGTTCAGCAGCGGATCATCGCCGTTGACGAACACCGGAGCCGTGGGCTCCGAGGCGCAGAGCAGCATACTCTTCTCCGCTAAAATCCCCTCGCGGCTGTGAAGAGCCTCTAAATGAGCATCCGCGATGTTCATGAACACCGCCATATTGGGGCGTACCACCTGCCCCAGCTTTTCCATTTCGCCGGGGAGAGAGATGCCCATCTCGATGACGGCGGCCTCGATGTCGCTGCCCAGACCCATGAGGGCAATGGGTACGCCCACCTGCCCGTTCATGCTGCCGGGAGTTTTATAGGTATTGTAATGCTCGGAGAGGACGGAGGCGCACATCTCCTTGGCCGTGGTCTTGCCCACGCTGCCGGTGACACCCAGCACGGGCATATCCATGCGGCTGCGGCAGTAGCTGCCCAGAGCACGGAGAGCCGCAAAGACCTCCGGGACAACGATGCGCTTCTCCCCTGCCGCGCCCGCCTCCTCGCAGAGGACGGCACAGGCACCCTTGGAGAGCACATCGGGGATGAAGCGATGGGCATCCACATTCTCGCCCCGGAAGGCAATGAACAGAGCCTTGTCCGCGTTCTCCCGGCTGTCGGTGATGATGGTGCGGGGATGGATGGGCAGAGACGACTCTTCTCCCGTCCAAACACCGCCGGTAATGGCTGCAATTTCGCCGATAGAAAGGCTGATCATTCGTACTTCTCCTTGCTCAGGCGGATGATCTCCTCGCAGAGCTCACCGTAGTCCATACCCTCGGCGGCAGCCATCTGGGGGATGAGGCTGGTGGGTGTCATGCCGGGGAGAGTGTTGGCCTCCAGGCAGTAGAAGTCGCCCTTTTCGTCCATGATGAAGTCGGCGCGGGCGTAGACCTGCAGGTGCAGAGCCTTGAACACCGCCTCGGCGGCGCGCCGGAGCTTATCAGTCTCCTGCTCTGTCAGCGGTGCCGGGCAGAGCTCCGTGGTGAAGCCCGCCTGATACTTGTTCACATAGTCATAGAAGCCGGACTTGGGAATGATCTCGATGGCGGGCATGGCTCTGCCGCCCAGAACGCCCACCGTCAGCTCCCGGCCTTTGATATACTGCTCCACCAGTACCCGCTCCTCGCAGGCAAAGGCAGCGGCGAGAGCCGCGTCCAGCTCCTTCTCCTCCTGCACGATGGTGGTACCCACGCTGGAGCCGCCGGAGCAGGGCTTTACCACACAGGGCAGGGGGAAGTCGACCTTCTCGCCCTTGCGGAAAATGCGGCTTTTGGCCGTGGTGATCCCGGATTGAAGCAGCAGGCTCTTGGTAAGCTCCTTATCCATGGCCAGAGCACTGCCCACATAGCCGCTGCCGGTGTAGGGGATGCCGTACATATCCAGCGTGGCCTGCAGCTGGCCGTTTTCACCGTTGCCGCCGTGGAGAGCCAAAAAGGCAATGTCAGCGTGCTCGCAGATTTCCAGCACGCCGGGGCCGATGAGGCGCTTGCCCGGACGAAGAGCGCGAAGCTCATTCAGATTGGGCTCCCGCTCAGAGACGCTCAGACGGCTGTCTTTATCCTCAGCGGTGAAAAGCCCGTCAATATTTTCGATTGGGGTATCCACACCCAGAAACACATCCACCAGAGCCACCTGATGCCCGCGAAGACGCAGGGCGTGGGCCGCACCGGTACCGGTGGAGAGAGAAACGTCTCTCTCATGGGAATATCCTCCGCAAAGAACCGCAATTTTCATGGGGCTGCTCCTTATATACACTCACAGAATTTGAAAAAAGTGTTTACACACGGGTATTATATCATGTCCGGAAGCTATAGGCAAATAAAGTTTTTTGAAAAATGCAAAAAGGCATTGTGCTTTCGGAAGACCTTTGGTATAATGAGAGGTGCTAAACAGAAAGGGAGTCTCTCATGTCATATATTGTGCTGGACCTGGAGTGGAACCAGGCCATGAGTTCCAATGCGAGCATTTTCAATTATCTGCCCATTCATCTGGCCGGCGAGATCATTCAGATCGGTGCCGTGAAGCTGGACGAAAACCTCTACCCCGCCGAGGAATACAAGTCCGATGTAAAGCCCGTGTACTTCCGCCGGATGCACTACAAGGTCAAAAAGCTCACCGGCATCGACAAGGATCGCCTGAACCAGAGCGATACCTTCCCCGTGGTGTTCGAGCAGTTCCGGGAGTGGTGCGGCGAAGACCCCGTCTTTATCACCTGGGGCAACGACGACCGCCGGATCATGGAGCAGAACATCATCGTTCACGATCTGGACTGGGACTGGATCAGCGACTGGATCAACCTCCAGCTTATCTACAATATGCAGACCGGCGGCGATAAGAACCAGAAGTCTCTGGCCACTGCCATGGAGCACTTCGCCATCGAACAGACCCGTGTGGCTCACGATGCTCTGGGCGATGCCTACAACACCGCGCTGGTGTGCTCCCACCTGGATCTGGAAGCCGGGCTGGACGAATATGAAGAGGCTTCCCACGCTCTGCCCACCAAGGTCGTCTCCGTCAGCAGCAGCAACAGCAGCGGCGAGATTGCCGAGGCGCTGGAGCACAGCAGCTTCGGCGGCTACAGCGCCCGCAGCGAAGCCTTTGCCGATGAAAAGGTCTGCCATGTACCCTGCCCCGAGTGTTCCGCTCCCCTTGTCGAGGGGCGCTGGGTCAATCAGGGGGATCGGCGATATATGAATCTCTGCGAGTGCGAGGAGCACGGAAAGTATCTGGTGCGGCTGAAGTTCCGCAAGGACGAGGACGAGAGCTGGGGCGTAAACCGCATCCTCTACAAGGCTAACGAGGAGATGGAAAAGCTCTACCGCGAGAAGTCCACCCAGTCCCGCCGCCGCAGTCGGGGACACCGCAAGCCCCGGAAGGCAACAACCTGATAACATAAAATAGCACGGTCGATATCGACCGTGCTATTTTATGTTTTGATGATGCAAAAGCTTGTGCTCAGTGAAAGTCATCGTAGAACAGTCAGCGTAGGGCACGGCCTCCCGGCCGTGCCGTTTGGGACAAGAACCATGTCCGTTTTATCCAGAAAAAGCAGAAATCTCAGGCATTCGGCACGTCCGGGAGGCCGTGCCCTACGGGGTTGCGGATTGATTCTTCATCCTCATCCGCAGATGGCCATGATGACCATGGGGGAAAGTCCGGCGCTGCGGATGGTTTCCAGTTCCATGTTCAGCAGGAGCTGCCCGGCCTTTACTCTGTCACCCGCGCGGACGCAGGGATGGAAGCCCTTACCCTCCAGCATGACCGTATCAATGCCGATATGCAGCAGGATACTGCGCCCGCAGCCGTCTGTCAGCGTGAGGGCATGGCCGCTGTCGGTCACATTGGTCACCGTGGCATCGCAGGGGGCGTAGACAGCACCCTCGGAGGGCAGTATGCCGATGCACTCGCCCAGCACACCGGAGGCAAAGGCCTCGTCGGGGATTTCCTCCATGGCGTAGAGCTCGCCGTCAGCGGGCGCAAGGAGGGTGGGCAGTATCGGCGCAATCTCCGGGGCAGCGAGCTTTTTCTCTGCTTCCGCCACGGCTTTTTTCGTGGCCGCCACCTTGCTCAGCGAAACGCTCAGCTCGTCCACGCCCAGCTCCACCAGCCGGGGAATGGCCTGAGGATTGCCGCCCAGCTCGCCGCAGATAGCCGTGGGAATCCCGGAGTTGTGTCCGGCCTCCACCGTCATGGCAATGAGCCGCAGCACGGCCTCGTGGCAGGGGTCATAATAGCGCTCCAGCCCATCCGCCTCCCGGTCAATGGCCAGGGTATACTGGGTCAGGTCGTTGGTGCCAAGGCTGAAAAAATCCACCTTCTCCGCCAGCTCCGGGGCCATGAGCACCGCAGCGGGGGTCTCCACCATGGCACCCAGGGCGGGAATGCGATACTCTGCCTTCCGCTCCTCCAGCTCTGCGGCGGCCAGCGAAAGCTGCTCGCGCACGGCATCAATCTCCCAGAGGGAGGCCACCATGGGCACCATGATCTTCAGATTCCCGTACACAGCCGCCCGCAGCAGGGCCCGCAGCTGGGTAAGAAAGAGCTCGCTCTTCTGGAGCGACACGCGCAGACCTCGGCAGCCCAGCGCCGGGTTCTTCTCCGGCGGCAGCTCCAGCCAGTCCGCTTTCTTGTCGGAGCCGATGTCCATGGTGCGGATCACGCACTCCCGCTCCCCCATCAGCTCGGTCACGGTTCTGTAAGCTTCAAACTGCTCCTCCTCCGTGGGCACATGGGCGCAGTCCAGAAAGAGGAACTCACTGCGGAACAGCCCCACGCCCTCCGCTGCGGAGGCCGCAAGAGCCGGGCAGTCGCCCACCCCGGCGATATTGGCACAGACCTTCGTGCGGGTCTTCTCAAGGGGCACTGCGGCGGCTTTCTTCTTCGTCTCTATCTCCGTCAAAGTCTCGTTCCAGAGCTGCTCGTCGGGCTCGGTAATGAGCTTATCATCCCGGAGGATCAGCCGCTCGCCCGTCTCAATGGCGGCCACAGCTTCGGCGTCCCCGATCAGGTAGGGGATGCCCAGATTCCCCGCGAGGATGGACACATGGGAGCCCACGCCGCCCTTGGCCGTCAGGATACCCCGCAGCAGCGCCGCGGGATAGGCAGAGAGCTCCGCAGGGCTCAGCTCCTCGGCCACTAAAATAAAGGGCTCCTCGGGCAAAATGTGCTTCTCGCCTCTGAGCAGAGCGCAGAGCCGCTGCCCCATGCCGCGCATATCCTCGGCGCGCTGGCGAATATAGGCGTTCTCATTCCTCTCCAGACTCTCGCTGAGAGCCTTTGCCGTCTCCTGTACCGCTCCGAGAGCCGTACAGTTCTTCTCCCGGATCGTTTTCTCTGCCCCGGTGAGGAAATCGTTTTCCAGCAGGGCGGCTTCCGCCTCTAAAATGGCTGCGGTGTCCTCGTTCGCCTTCGCCGCCGCAGCCTCCAGTTCCTGCTTCAGCGCCTGTACCGCCGAGACGAGAGCGTTCAGCTCCGCAGATGGATCGGCAGAGCCGAGTGCGGCAGAAGCGACAGGCTTTTTCTTTAACGCAAAGGCCGTGGCTGCGGCAAGGCCGCTCTGGGCTGCGCAGCAAAGAATTTCTTTCATTGGCTTCTCCCTCCTTCAGAGATTATCGGAAAGGAATTTTCTGGCGGCAGCCGCTGCCTTGACGGCCTCGCTGCCCCGGGCTTCCACACGGAGAACGGTTCCGGCGGTTGCACCCAGCGCCATGAGCTCCGTGAGACTGGCGGCATCCGCCGTTTTGCCCTTGGCGCTCACACGCACCGCAGCATCGTAATCCTTCAGGCATTTCACCAGCGCAGCGGCAGGCCGGGCATGGATGCCCAGAGGATTCCGCAGGGTATAGGCAAAGGTCGTTTCACCCAGCTCCAGCGCATCGCCGTGGCGGACACTTTTGCGTGCCGGGGGCTTAGCGCCTTCCCGCAGCAGCTTTTTCAGCTCCTCGCAGACCTCCTGCACCCGAAGACCGATAATCACCTGAGCGGCATCACTGCCCAGAACCGACACGCCCAGCGCACCGGCTGCGGTAATCTCAGCCTTGTTGATCTGCGCGGTGTCCCGCATATCCAGACGCAGGCGGGTGGCGCAGCAGTCCACGCTCTTCACCATCCTGGCTCCGCCCAGAGCAGAGAGGATTCTCGCCGCCATCACGGCGTATTTATCATCGCCGCTGATTGCCACAGTCTCTGGGGCGGAGGTCGCTTCCTCTTCCTCCTCGCGGCCTGGGGTTCTGATGTCGAAGCGCCGGATGCAGAAGCGGAAGAGCACATAATACAGCGCAAAGGTGCAGGCGCCCAGAGGCAGCAGCAGCAGCGTCTTCGAGGCGGCAGGGAGGGACGCGGAGAAGATATAGTCCGTCAGACCGCCGGAGAAGGCGAAGCCCGCCCGGAAGCCCAGCAGATAGGTCACATAGGCCACGATGCCGTAGAGGGCAGCGTAGAGCACATAGAGCGGGAAGCAGGTGAACATGAACAGGAATTCAAAGGGCTCTGTCAGGCCGCAGATGAAGGAGCAGAGTGCAGCGGAGAAGAGGATGCCTCTGACCCTTTTCCTGTCCTTGGCGCAGTGGTAGATGGCCAGCGCCGCGCCGGGCACGCCGAACATCATGCTGGGGAAGAAGCCGGCCATGTACATACCCAGACTCCAGCCGAGACCCTCGCCTGTGCTTCCGCTCCAGTACCTGGTCAGATCGCCGATGCCGATGGTGTCAAACCAGAAAACATTGTTCAGCGCATGGTGCAGACCTGAGGGGATCAGCAGACGGTTCAGGAAGGCATAGATGCCCACGCCCACGCCCTTCAGCTCCACAATGGCCTCGCCCGCAGTGTAGAGGGCACGGAAAAGGACGGGCCAGAGCAGCAGAAGAACGCAGGATGCCAGCAGGCTGAAGAGCATGGTGGCCACCGCCACAAAGCGGCGTCCGCTGAAGAAGGCAAAGGTGTCGGGCAGATTGGTATTTTTGTAGCGGTTGTAGCACTCCGCACCGATGAGACCCGAAACGATGCCCACAAAGGGGTTCTGCAGCTTGGCAAAGGCCACGGCGTTGATCTCGTTCTCCATGATCTTGGGCAGAGCCACAGAGAGGGTGGAGACGGAGAGCAGCGTGGTAATGACTAGCCAGCTCACCAGACCCGAGAGACAGGACGCGCCGTGATTATCATCGCTCATGCCCATGGACACGCCGATGACAAAGAGCAGCGACATATTGTCGATGGCCGCGCTGCCCGCCTTGATCATCAGAAAGCCGATGATGGCCTTCAGACCGCCGATCTCACTTCCCTGCATGGCTGCGGGGCAGAGCCAGTAGCCTATGCCCATGAGGAAGCCGCAGATCGGCAGTACCGCCACTGGAAGCATCAGAGATTTCCCGATTTTCTGGAAGTATTTCATGAAGAAGGCTATCTCCTTCCATTTGACTTTATATCAGCTTACCACATATCAGTTATTTTGTAAATAAAGAAAGCAGAGAGACCCGAGAAAGGCGCAGCCACATGAGGAAGTAATTTCAAAATAAGTGGCACGGCAAAAGCAAAAACAAAACAGACACCTTGAATTACAGAAATGCTTTTCAAGGTGTCTGTTTTTTATTCGTAAATTCGGACATTCGTTATATCCGATAGTTTCCTCCAACAATAAAGAAATAATCAAACAATGATGTCCGGAGACTTTGATTCCACTTTATTATATTCTTTTTCACCGTCTTCAATCAAATTGATCCAATTCAAAAGAGTAGATTTTTTGACTATCATTCGTGCCGAGAGCTTCAACGTATTTTTCTTTTTGTCACGAACTATATCCTCTAATACGAATACGCATTCGCCATCAACATCTATCATATTTAACCTGCAATGGGCAAATGCATTTCTTATATGATAAAAAACGCTAAGAAACTGATTGTGCATATTGTCATATACACAAATTCGCTCAGTTTTCAAATCACTTGGAAAGTCATCATATAAGTTTCCGCTTTTTAATGCTTTGTCCATTGTGTCATAACTTTTTGCAGTAAACAGCAGATTATAATTTGTGGATGCGTTCTTTAAGTGTTTATTCAAATAGAACGGCTTCTTCCACGGAGCATTCCAATTATAATCAGCTAATTCCTTCCCCATTGCTGACAGCGTAGGACAAGGCGAATGAAAAACAAAAAATGTAACTATACGAAACAGTTCTGCATCGTTGAACTCATCAGGAGCTATCCAACGCAACCATGGTTCGCTTTCATTTACAAATACTATCATAATCAGTACCCATATATCGAACGCCAGCTTGATACCAGCTGGCGTTCATCAAAAAATATTACCAATTTCTGTCTTCGTAAGGAGTATCTTCGACGCCTTCATCAAGGAGATTTTCGACCATACGATCAAGTTTGCCTTTCCACATCTTTTTAAACCATTTGGTATGTCCAAACCATTTAACAAGGGTGGGGCTGATTGCATAATATGCATGGATAAACGCTCTGCCATACCAGGTTTCTGCAAGAGTATAGTCACGATAACGACGGAGCGTCCAAACCTGAGGACAATCATATGAACCATAAACAGCGGTTGCAACATAGCATCCACCTGATGACTGCTGCGTAATTTCTTCAAAGACTGGAACCTCGTGCTCGGGTTCAAAGGATTTAATCTGTGTATGCATTTCAACAATTTGTTTGTTACACAAATTCTTGCTTTGCGCAGTCAAGCCCATATGATCTCTTTGGAACTCATAAATTTTAATTATTTGCAAATATACATATTTTGCCTTTGCGCGTTCGTTCTCCGGGTATTTTGCAATTATGTTTTTGAGTGAAGTTGCATATTCGTCAGACAACGAGATGAACAAAGCTTTTGTTTCAGATTTGTTTGTACGCGTAACAGTTCCGTACTGGTTTTTCCACTCGGTGTAGACATAATTACTACAAGCCATAGAAATGATATCGTTGGTGATTTGCTCGATAATAATCTTTTCGTCGTCTTCTTTTTCTAGAGAATAATTATCGTCAATAATAGAGACACAGTTTTGAAGAACCTTAAATACAGCCTGGCGTTTATAGATATCGCTATCCGTCAGAGAAGTTTTTGCTTTACCATAGGAACTGTAGAAAATAGCTTCAATATTTGAGGGATCGTTCTGCTCTACCATATTATAGTACTTCTCAGTCTCTTCCCAGTCTTCTTTTTGTTTTGCTCTGCGGGCATTTTGCAAATAGCGTTCGACAAAAGCACTATTATCAACTTTAACGGTACCCGTAACATCAACCGTGCCTTCAATCATCATCTTTTTTGCTTCTTCTACGGAGTATTTCATTCCACAGTTCTGGCAAACAAATACTCCGTCTTGCTTAATAAGGTCTGTGCCCCCGCACATTTCACACGTCAACTGTTTCATTTTCAATTCCTCCAAATATTTATTTCAATAATTTGCATTTTTTGTTGCGTTCGGCAACAAGATTGGTAATTTCAGAAATCAACTGTGATTTATCACCAATTGATTTCAATTCGCTAACTTTTTCAGATATAGTTTTCTCTATATCTGCCAACGAATAATCACTCATAGGATCACTGTATCGTATTGCTTCTGTTAGTTTTTGAAGTTCCGTTTTTATTGAGTGATCTTTCTCTGCGTCGGAAATCAGTTCCATTTCTGCTTGAAGTGTCCTAATATAAGATACTTTTTCTTTGACTTTCACATCGGTGCCTGATATAACTTTTTTGCCAAAGTTTGCGGCAACAACTCCGATTAGTGTAAACCCGAGAAGTACGATACCAACAATTACCGACAACCAAGAATCCACGGGAATAATGCATATAACCGTGAAAGCAACAAGCTGAAGAATCAAATACACTATTCCAATGTGTATGATAGGGATTCCAAGAAACTTGATACTAAGTGTATCTGCATCCTTAAAGGCTATCAGCCATATAGCTGGTTGAATTACAAATGCGAGAATTGTGAATGCATATGCAATCCAAAAAGAAGTCGTTCGTTCAATCGGGATAACAAGTGCAATAACGTTAAATACCACAAATGCTATTGCCAATATCAAATAAGCATTTTTTCTGTTTTTCATCATCATTCCTCCCTTTTCGCGCCGCACTTCGGGCAGAATTTACCGGGCTTGATGAATTTGAAACCACACTTTGTGCAGGTATCCGAAGATGACTGTGGTGCGCCGCAATTCTCACAGAATGCAGCATCTGGCGATAATTCAGCACCACACTGGTCACAAAAACGATTTGTGGCAGGAGATTGTCCAAATGTCATTCCAGTGAAAGCATTACCTACTGCACCATTAACGGCCCCGCCAACGGTACTCCCGATTCCTGCCATCATGCCGAGACCAATTCCCATATTGGCGAAATTGCCTCCGCCTTCGTTTTTGGCAGCTCCCTCTGCAACATTAAACCCACGTTCTTGCTGATATGTATATCCTTCGGTTGCCCGCTTTTGAGCAAGACCTTGAGATTCAATAATCATCTGTTGCGCTTTGGTTTGCTGTTCGATAATACCAACTTTCTGCTGCAACTCGGCCTCTGCTATATCAGCGTACTGACGGAAGTGGAGGTCTTTGAACCTTTCATACTGAGGATCTCCATCCGGTTTAACAATTGTTGTTACAAAAAAGCGATTCAGATTTACACCGTAATCCAAGAAATCTTCCAAAAGCTTTGTTTTAATAGCAGTGGAGAATTCCTCTAATCTTTCGTCTATTTCAAAAATGTTTACGGTGCTTGTCCGCATCTCCTGGGCAATATAAGTTTTGACTTTTGTCATTAAAAATGCCCGGAAGAATGTTGAAAGCTGGTTTCTTTCCAGAATTCGTTCCGTTCCTACCAATCGAACAAGAAGTTTTCTGGAATCAGAAACCGAAAGCGACATCTCACCGCTGGCGCCTATCGATATAGGAAACTTATATGTTGGCTCAACGTATTGAACCTTGCTGTCTGTACCCCATTTAATTGCCATCTGTTCAGTTTTATTTATGAAATAAACCTCACAATGGAAAGGGGAGATTCCGCCTGTTGGAATATTAGTAATTTTTCTTAGAAGTGGAATGTTTTGCGTTTCGAGCGTATAACGGCCAGGACCAAAAAGATCCAATGCCTGACCATTCATAAAGAAGATCGCTTCCTGCGATTCATGGACGATTAACTGTGAAGTAGTGTTAAAGTCCTCGCAGGGATGCTTCCATATAAATGTGCTATTATCGCCCTCGTATTTGATTACCTCAGCGATTGCCATTTTTCGACCTCCTTTTGAATAGCA
>DCIK01000042.1 GCA_002315975.1 Clostridiales bacterium UBA1728 | reverse complement strand
ATACCGGCTCCGCAGCAGTGCCGAGCAGGGAACGCTCCGGGAGCAGCGGCGCGAAATCACCCGGAATGTGCAGCAGGCGGTGCGTCAGATCTTCGCCGACAGCGAGGCATACAAATCCGAGGCTAAGGGCATCCTGAAGCCCTTTTCCAAGGCACTTATGAACGAGCGCACCCCGGAGCGGGTGCTGCGCTCCATCTTCGGCGCGGAGGTGGGAGCCAGAGCCTACAACTATCTCTTCCGCCCCATGTACGAGAACAACGCCGAAAAGGTGCGCTGGATGAACCGCCAGAAGGCCGAGGTGGAGACCCTCACCGACAGCAGGGGGCGAAAGCGGGCGCTGACCGATGCGGAGAAGGAATGCGCCCAGTATGTGCTGGAGGGTCGGGGCTTTGAGTACGCCATGGAGAATCTGGAGCAGTACGACAAAGACCTGGTGCAGCCCCATGTGGATGCCTTCCGGGAGCGGCTGGAGCTCCAGAAGGACAAAAACTTCGAGCGCTGCAGTCAGTGGGTACAGCTCATCGCCGACAAAGAGCTGGACATGGCCGACGCCAAAGAGAGAGCCAAAGACTTAGACTGCGAGGAGCTCTTTGAAAAGGCGCTGGAGAACAGCAGCGCCATGGCCGGTCTCCGTCAGCTCCCGGAGGAGCTGCAAAGGATTGCCGACGGACTGAACTGGTATGCCCAGCGCAAGGCCGAAATGGAGACCCGGAAGGACGCGGACACCACCATTGTGGAGAATGCCGCCAAGCTCTACGGGGAGAAGTACGATCTCTTCTACAAGGTCATTAACGAGCATCTTGTGATGCACGGCTATGAGGAGATCGGCTACATCGAGGGCTATGCACCCCATATGCAGCGGCAGGAGACCCAGAGCAAGACCCGAAAGGCATTGAGCCTGTTGGGAATCCAGTTGGACGATGTTTCCGAGCTGCCCGCCTCCATCGCCGGACGGACGGCGGAGTTCAAGCCCAATATGCGCTGGAATCCCCACTTCCAGCACCGCAGCGGCGGCACGGATTATGAAAGCAATATCGTCCGGGGCTTTGAGTCGTATCTGGATTACATGGGCGACATCATCTACCATACGGACGATATTATGAAGCTCCGGGAGGCGGTGAACTACTACCGCAGCACCTACGCCGGCGAAGAGATCGCCGAGAATCTCAGCATGGCCAACCTTGTACGCGAGGGCACCAAAGACGAGAAGCGGCAGTTTTTGCAGGGGCGCGGTCTTGACTATGCCGAGGGCATGAGCACAGCCCAGATGAATCAGGTCATTGACGACTACATCTCCCGGCAGTATGAGAACGCCGGAGAGTTGAGCAAGTACAGCGAGTTCACCACCTGGCTGGAGAATGCCGCCAACCTCATGGCCGGCAAGCAGTCCCTGGCGGATCGCGGTCTGGAGTACAGCGGAGGCCGCAAGATGCTGGGACTCAGCAGGGCGCTCATGGGCAGCTTCGCCAAGGCCAATGTGGCGGGCAGCATCAGCAGTATGCTCAACCAGACGGCGCAGCTTCCCATGATTATCACGCGGCTGGGCGAGAAGTATACCCTCGCCGCCATCCGGGACATGGCCAGCGGAAAGCTGAAGGCTGAGAACTTCACCACGCGCAGCGATTACCTGACCGGGAAAAAGGGCGTGGACATGATCGAAAAGGGCAGCACCGCAGAGCGGGCTCTCTCGGCGCTCTTCAGACCCGCCGGAATGGTGGACGAGCTCATTTCCACGGTGGCGGTGCGCGGAGAATACCTGCGGCAGCTGGACAAGGGCATGAGCGACGAGACTGCCCTCCGCCGTGCAGACGACTTCGGACGGCGCATCATGGGCAGCCGGGTGAAGGGCGAGAAGCCCCAGGGCTTTGAGAGCAAGCGCTTCTTCTCCCAGATGCTCCATGTGTTTCAGGTGGAGTGCATGAACACCTGGGACTATGTGGCCACGGATATGCCCCAGGAAATCAGGGACATTCAGGAGCGGCAGGGCAGGAATGCCGCAGCCAGAACCGCAGCGGCGGCCATTGTGGGCTACCTGCTCCGTGCCTTCCTGCTCAACCGGCTTTCCGATGAGCTCTACGGCGGCACCCCGGCGAATATGGATCTGTTCGGCATGACGGCGGAGTTCTTCGCCTCGGGCCGCGGTCTGCCGACGAACAGGTATCTGCTCTGGGCCATTGATAACGGCACGGAGAAGCTCACCGATACGCGCATCTTCGGCACCCGGCGGGAGGAAGGCAGCGAAGACTTTGACACCGCCGAAGCCCTCAGCGGCCTCGCCTACAATGTGAGCAATGACCTGCCCTATGTGCGCAATGCCGCCGGTATTCTGGGCTTAGGCGACCAGACCCTGCCCACCGTGGGCGTAAACGAAATCGCCAAGGGTGCGAAAAGCATCTGGAAGGGTGCTTTGGGCGAAGACGGGAAGCTGGGCGGCGGCGATGCCTATGGGCAGCAGATGGTCAGGGGTGCGCTGGATATTGCCGCACAGACCGTTCCCATGGGGCGGCAGCTCAAAAAGACTGCAACGGGTGCCATGACCATGGCCCAGGGCGGCAGCTACAGCGGCTACGGGGACAGGCAGAAGCTTCAGTATGCCGTCCCCGGTACGGTGTGGAACTGGAGCCGCGCCCTGCTCTTCGGCAACAATGCCCTGGGCGAACAGGAAGAATTTTATGCCGGGGACGCTAAGACGCTCAGTGCCGCCGAAACCTGGGTGTTCAAGGCGCTCAGGAAGGGAGGCATGGACACCGAAACCGCCTACGACACCATGAAGGAGTATGACAGCATCGGCAAGGACAAGAGTATGAGCTCTACCGAGAGGGCCATCGCCAAGCGGAAGCTGCTGGCGGGAATGCAGGTGGAGGAGCCAGCGAAGTTAGAGGCGTGGCTGTCTCTGGAGGCTGACGGGGATGTGGAGAACGGGAAGTATCAGGGTATGCTCTCCCTCATGGAGCAGGGGGCGAAATTCGGCGAGCTGATGGGGCTGTATAACCGCTATCAGGAGCTGGAGAGCAACGACAATCTGAAGGCCTCCGAAAAGGCCACCCGCTTTGCTCAGGCCGTGGACGAGCTTTCCGCGAAGTCGGGCTGGACGGAGGACATGGCAGACGAGGCCAAGGAGCTTTGGAAGTATCGGGTGTCAAGCGTGGTGGAGGCCAGAGACTACGAACGGCTCATGGACACCGGCAGGATCAGCGCCAACGAGGCCGTGCGGGTGCAGCAGGTTTGGGCAGGACTGCAGCCGGAGAAGGGGAAGGAAAGCGTCAGCCAGGTGCAGAAGCTCTATGGCATTGATGTGGTGCTGGAAAGTGAAGAAAAGTGCTGGGCGGCCGCCGAGACGCTCATGGACACCGAGGAGAAGACCAACGAGGACGGAGACCTGACCGAGTACGGCAAGCTGTGCTGGTGCCGGGACAACGGCGTGAGCTACGAGACCTACTGCGATGCCCGGAGAGACGGACTTCTGGAGGGATTGACCCGCTACGGCGAGTACATGGACACCGAGGCCGCCCTGAAGGTCAGCGGAAGAATCAGGGAATTAGAGCCCCCGGAGGGGAAGAAGAGCGTCAGCGTTGCCCAGAAGGCCATAGCCGTGACCCGACTGGATATTGACGAGGACTACAAGCTGGCCTATTTAGAGGATGTGCTGGAGGACAGCAGCTTCCGCAAGCTGGACATCGCCACCGGCTACGGCGTGACCGCTGCCATCTGGGGCGAGTACATGAGCATAAGGGATAAGTACGATGCCAACGGCAACGGCAGCTACACCCAGGCCGAGGTGCAGGCAGCTATTGAGAGCATGAGAGGCCTGACAACGAAGCAACGCGCCGCCCTCTGGAGCATGGCCACGCTGGGCAAGAATAATCCCTTTGACCGGGCACTGGGCACCGAGTTCAAGAGCAAGGCCGGGAAATGAGCGAAAGCGGCGGAAAGCGGTAGTAATCTGGTAGTAATCTGGTAGTAAAAAAGGGCAAAATCGGGCAGAAAACGAAGCATAAATTCCATACAAAACAGCGTAAAAAAGCCGGGAAAAGCCTTGAATTACAAGGTTTTTCCCGGTTTTCTGCTGGCGGAGAGGATGGGATTCGAACCCATGGCTCCTTGCGGAGTCACTGGTTTTCAAGACCAGCTCCTTAAACCACTCGGACACCTCTCCGTGTGCTGACGATTATAGCATTTTTCCTTCCTGCCGTCAAGACGCATTCGCACCCTTGCGCTTTTCCCGTTTGGGGAGTATACTCGAAACAGAATTTTCCATAAGGAGGATTGCCCCCATGAAAAAAAGCAGACTGCGCGCCTACGCCCGGCTCCTGGCTCGCACAGGCGCTGCCGTACAGCCAGGGCAGGAGGTGCTGATTTACGCGGAGCTGGATCAGCCGAAATTCGTGGAAATGCTCACGGAGGAGTGCTATCTTGCCGGAGCGCGGAAGGTAATTGTGGAGTGGAACCACGACCGTCTGACCCTGCTGCACACCAAATATCAGACCGTGGAGGAGCTCTGCCGCCACGAGAGCTGGGAGCTGGAGCGGCTGGCACACATCCGTGATGATCTCTCCGTTCACATCTATCTGGAGAGCAGCGACCCCGGCGCTTTGGCAGAGATCGATGCCGAAAAGTACAACCGCAGCGTGCAGGCCTGGCGTGCCATCCGCAAGCCTTACCGGGATGTGATGGACGGCCGCTACCAGTGGTGCATCGCCGCCGTCCCCGGCAAGGCATGGGCCAGGAAGATGTACCCCAAGCTCAAAACCAAAAAGGCCGTGGAGCAGCTCTGGAAGGATATCCTTTTTGCCTCCCGCGCCAACGGGGATGCGGAGAAAAACTGGCAGGAGCACAACGCCAATCTGAAGGCACGCTGTGCATGGCTCAACAGTCTGAACCTTCGCTCGCTCCACTACACCGCCGACAACGGCACCGACCTGACGGTGGGTCTGATTCCCGGCTGCCTTTTCAACGGCGGCAGCGACACCACCCCCGCCGGCGTGACCTTTGATGCCAACATTCCCAGCGAGGAATGCTTCACCTCTCCCAGAGCCGGCGAGGCCGAGGGCATCGTGTACGCTACCAAGCCTCTGAGCTATCAGGGTCAGCTCATCGAAAACTTCTACCTTCGCTTTGAAGGCGGCAGAGCCGTGGAGGCTCACGCGGAGAAAAACGAGGCGCTGCTCAATAGCATCCTGCATATGGACGAGAATGCCGCCATGCTGGGCGAGGTGGCGCTCATCCCCGTGGAGAGCCCCATCAACAAGAGCGGTCTGCTCTTCTACTCCACGCTTTTTGACGAGAATGCCTCCTGCCATCTGGCGCTGGGCGACGGCTTTGACGAGTGCATCCCCGGCTTTGATACCATGAGCCACGAGGCGCTCACGGCGCTGGGCATCAACGACAGTCTTGTCCATGTGGATTTCATGATCGGCTGCAAGTCCATGTCCATTGACGGCATCACCGAGAGCGGCGAGACCGTTCCCATCTTCCGCAAGGGCAGCTGGGCGAAGTAAAAATCCATAAAAAATACCCTGTGCTTTACGCACAGGGTATTTTTGCGTTTGTAAGAAATTACTCGATGGTGACGTAGTTCCAGACCACATCGCCGGTAGCCATCATGATCAGGCCCTTCACGTTGGGCTTGAGCATGTAGGGGTTGGTGTAGTAGTAGAGAGGAGCAACAGCGCCGGTGGCCATGAGGGTCTTCTCAGCCTGAGCGCAGAGAGCGGCACGCTCGGCAGGATCGGTGCAGGACTTGATCTGGTCAACGACAGCGTCGTAGGCCTCAGCCCAGGTCTGATCGCCGTTTTCGCCGTAGTAAGCGCCAAGACCGGCGTCCTTGGTCAAGTCAGAGGAGCGAGTGTAATCGCCGATGTCGCGGCCCAGACGGGGATAGTTGTTGCCGGAAGCGCAGATGAAGATCTCGAGGAAGTTGACGCAGTCGTTGAAGTCGGCAATCCAACCCATACGAGCAGCCTCAGCATCGCCGGCCTTCAGCTTGGTCTGCAGGGTGGCCCAGGCTTCCTGGTTGATGGTGGCGGTGATGCCGAACTTGTTCCAGGTCTCCTGGACGTACTGGATGATGGCGGCATTGGCGCCGGAGTTATTGAAGGCGAATTCCACGGAGGGGAAGTCGGTGAAGGTGATGTTGCCTTCCTCGATGGTGCCGGTGTAGGCGTAGCCCAGATCGATGAGGGTCTTCACGGCAGCGACCTGATCCTCGGTGTAGTCAGCGTTCTCAGCAGCGGGGGTGTTGGTGCCGGTGTACCAGGAGCCGTAGTCGGCAGCGGCACGGACGTTGGCGTTGTAGCCGTCAGCAAGACCGTTGGGGTAGAAGCCGGTGGCAGGAGCCTGGCCGCCCATGGTCACGTAGTTGACCAGCTCGTCGCGGTTGACCATCTGGCCAATGGCGAAGCAGGCCTTGCGCTGCTCCTGAACGGAGAGCTGCTTGCCGGCGGGAGAGTAGTCCTTGTAAACATTGAAGAGGATGTAGTAGGTGCCGATGTAGTCGCCCATGACCAGCTCGCCGGGATAGGTGGCGTAGAGACGGTCATACTCGACGGGGTCGATGGCGTTGATGAAGCAGGCGGTGCCGTTCTCGTAAGCGGTCAGGATGGCCACGTTGTCCTCGGACAGGTAGCAGTTGGCAGCCTCGAGAGTGACATTCTCGGCATTCCAGTAGTAGGGGTTCTTCTCGAAGGTGATGACATCATCAACCTTGTAGGAGGTCATGCGGAAAGCGCCGGTGCCAATGTACTTGGCAGGATCGGTAGCCCACATACCCTCGTTGTCAGTGACATCGGTGCGCACGGGGTAGAAGGTGGGGAAGGCGCAGAGATCCAGGAAGTAGGCAGTGGGAGCAGCCAGCTTCACGGTGAAGGTACGGGCAGCCTCATCAATGGTGAGGTTCAGAGTGCCGTCCTCGTTGCGCTCGATGTAGTCGTACAGGAAGCCGTAGTCGGCGCCCAGTTCGGCAGAGCCGGCGCGGTTCCAGGAATCGGCGATCTGCTGCAGAGTCAGGTCGGTGCCGTCGGACCACTTCAGGCCTTCACGCAGGGTGAAGACATAGGTGCAGCCGTCTTCGGACACTTCGTAGCTCTCAGCCAGTTCGGGGGCGAGCTTGGCTTCGCCGTCGACCCACTGGAAGCCCATCAGACCGGCAAACGCCAGCTTGATGACGTTGGAGCCGGAAGAGGCGGAGTTCAGAGCGGGGTCGATGGTCTGGGGAGTGCCGCCGCCATAGAAGATGTTGGCGATCTGGGGCACTGCAGCAGCAGCGGGCTCGACAGTGGTAGTCTCAGCAGCGGGAGCTTCGGCGGCGGCCGCAGGGGTCTCCGTCTTTTCTTCCTTCTTGGTGCTGCCGCAGGCAGCGAGGGAGAGAACCATAGTCAGAGCAAGCAGCAGAGCGAGAGTCTTTTTCATTACTGTTTCCTCCTGATTATTGTAGCGTATGCTACTAAAGTTGCCTAATAATAACACAGAGAAAAGCGAAATGTCAATAGAGCAATGTGAATGAAAACTGTTTTTCATTACCGAACTAAATTCCAATTGACAAATTCTCCTTATTTATGATAATATGTACGATGTTATCTTCCAAGTTACGAGGTGCCACTATGAACTCCAAATTTGCTGTTTACACTCTCAAGCGGCTTCTTCTGGCCTTGCTGACGATCTTTCTGGTGATTGCGATCACTTTCTTCACCATGCACGCAATCCCCGCCAGCCCGTTCAGCTCCGAAAAAGCCCGCAGTGACGCGGTTATTGCCGCGCTGGAAGCCAAGTACGGCTTTGACAAGCCCGTGCCTGTGCAGTTTGTCAACTATCTGAAAAACATTCTGCATTTTGACTTCGGTCTTTCCACCGGCTGGGTGGGCTGCACCGTGGCCGATCTGATCAGTGATGCTTTCTACTATTCCGCCCGTATCGGCTTTACGGCCGGCATTTCAGCGCTGATTCTGGGCGTATGTCTCGGCGCCGCCGCCGCTCTGAACCGCGGCAGCTTCCTCGATCAGCTGGTGCAGGTGGTGACCACCGCTCTGGTGTCGCTGCCCTCCTTCGTTATGGCCACGCTGCTGCTGCTCATCTTCGGTCTGAAGCTGAAGCTTCTGCCCACCCTCGGCAGTCAGCCTGGCGGCATGATTCTGCCCACGCTCTCGCTGATGCTCTCCCCCACCGCCTATGTGACCCGTCTTACCCGTTCCTCCATGCTGGACGTTATGGGGCAGGATTACATCCGCACCGCCCGCGCCAAGGGCGTTAAAAACAGCAAGCTCATCTTCAAGCACGCCCTGAAGAACTCCCTCTCCCCTGTTATCACCTACGCCGGCCCCATGATGGCCAACATCCTCACCGGCAGTATGGTGGTGGAGAACATCTTCTCCGTGCCCGGTCTGGGTCGTCTGTTCGTCAACAGTATGCTCCGCACCGACTACATGATGATCATGGGCGTTACCATTTTCCTGGCCACGCTGATCGTTCTGATGAACTTCCTCAGCGATGTGCTCTACAAGGTCGTGGATCCCCGCATCCAGTTTGAATAAGGAGGTACATAATAAAATGATTGATATGCCCAAGAAAAATGTTCTTTCCTTCCAGCTGGACCCCAAGCTCTTTGAGCCGGCCACCGACGAGGAAAAGGCGCAGCAGGTCAATCTGCGTCCCTCCGTCTCCTTCTTCAAAGACGCCATGAAGCGTCTGAGCAAGAACCGCATCGCCATGATCTGCCTCTGCCTGATTGTGATTATTTCCCTGATTGCCGCCATCGTCCCCTCCGTTTATCCCTATACCTATACCGAGCAGGACGTGACCCGCAAGAATATGGAGCCCTTCAAATACTCCGCCAAGGAGCAGGCCAAGATCGACAAGGGCGAGAAAATTTTCCCCCACATCATGGGCACCGATTCGCTGGGCCGTGACTACGCCATCCGCGTGATCTACGGCACCCGCATCTCCCTGCTGGTGGGTCTGGTGGCCTCGGTTATCGTGGTCATCATCGGCATCCTTTACGGCTCCATCTCCGGCTATTTCGGCGGGCGGGTCGATCTGATCATGATGCGTATCGTGGATATCATCTACTCCCTGCCCGATGTTCTCATTATCATTCTCCTGTCTGTGGCCATCCGCGATTTTGTCTCTACCTCCACCAACCAGCTCATTCTGAAGCTGGGCAGCGGCATGATCTCCATCTTCATCGTGTTCGGTCTGCTCTACTGGGTCGGTATGGCCCGTCAGGTGCGCGGTCAGATTCTCTCCATCAAGGAGCAGGAGTATGTGCTCTACGCCCGCAGCTGCGGCGCCAGCCCCTCCCGCATCATCCGCAAGCACATGATCCCCAACTGCGTTTCCGTTATCATCATCACCGCCGCCCTGCAGATTCCCTCGGCCATCTTCACCGAGAGCTTCCTGAGCTTCCTGGGTCTGGGCGTTTCCATCCCCATGCCCTCTCTGGGCTCTCTGGCCAGCGAGGCCCGTCAGGCTCTGGTCTCCTATCCTTTCCTGCTGGTTTTCCCCGCCGTGACCATCTTCCTCATCGTGCTCAGCTTCAACCTGCTGGGCAACGGCCTGCGAGATGCCTTCGATCCCAAGCTGCGCTCCTGAGCGCCATCGAGGCTGCAAATGAAGCATTCGCATTCGTCCCGGTGCCATGCTGCCTTGGACAATGCGAGGGTGCGAATCAATGAATTTGAAACTATTTGCGTCTTAGCGGCGCAAACTCTGCGAGGCTCTCTGCGCTGGATATTCCTTTACGCTGCGGCACAGTCTGCGGCCGCCTGAAGCCTTGCTTTCATAGGAGGTACACATGCATCTTTTAGAGGTTAATGATTTACACACCAGCTTCTTCACCCCCGCCGGGGAGGTCAAAGCCGTTGACGGCGTGTCCTTCAATCTGGACGAGGGCAAGGTGCTGGGCATAGTGGGCGAGAGCGGCTCAGGCAAGAGTGTTACCAGCTACTCCGTCATGCAGATTCTCTCCGCCCCCGGCAAAATCGTCAGCGGCAGCGTGAAATTCCGCGGCGAAGAGCTGGTAGGTGCCGGGGAGGATACCCTCCGCAAAATTCGCGGCAATCGCATCAGCATAATTTTCCAGGACCCCATGACCAGCCTGAACCCCGTTTATACCATCGGCAACCAGCTGGAGGAGGCCATTCTGCTGCACACCCAGCGCAGCAAAACCGAGGCCAGGGCACGCGCTGTGGAGCTGCTGGGTCTGGTGGGCATTAACGAGCCAGAGAAGCGCGTAAAGCAGTATCCCTACGAGCTCTCCGGCGGTATGCGCCAGCGCGTGATGATCGCCATGGCGCTGGCCTGCGAGCCCGACATCCTCATCGCCGACGAGCCCACCACCGCTCTGGATGTGACCATTCAGGCACAGATTCTGGAGCTGATGCAGGAGCTGCAGAAGAAGATGGGCATGGCCATCATTATGATCACCCACGATCTGGGCGTGATTGCCGGTATGTGCGACGAGGTCATCGTCATGTACGCCGGACGGGTGGCGGAGCGCGGCACTGCCCCCCAGATTTTCTACCATCCCGCCCACGAATACACCAAGGGTCTGATGCGCTCTATCCCCTCCATCGATGACGATCAGAAGCAGAAGCTCATTCCCATAGCCGGTACACCTATTGATCTGCTGGCGCTGCCCAAGGGCTGCGCTTTCGCGCCCCGCTGTGAGAAGGCTCTGAAAATCTGCCTGCAGGAGCACCCCACCGAATACCGGGTGGGCAGCGATCACATCAGCTGCTGCTGGCTGAATGTGAAGGAAGCCACCGAGAACGGCTGGATTGAGGCCGGCGAAGACGGCTCCCTCCCCAAACTCCACTTTACCAAGGAGGATCAGGCATGAGCAACGTACCCGTATCTGAGGCTCCCGGCAGCGATGTGCTGCTGGATGTCCGCCATCTGAAGATGTATTTCCCGGTGAACACCGGTTTTCTGAAGAGCACCATGCTCAAGGCCGTGGACGATGTGTCCTTCTCCATCAGGCGGGGCGAAACTCTCGGTCTCGTGGGCGAGTCCGGCTGCGGCAAAACCACCGTAGGCCGCACCTTACTCCAGCTCTACAAGCCCACCGACGGTGAGGTCTGGTTTGACGGCAAGAAGATCGAAAAGGGTGATTCCCTCAGGGAGTTCCGCCGCCGCGCTCAATTGGTTTTCCAGGACCCCTACTCTTCTCTGAACCCCCGTATGACCGTGGCCGACATCGTGGCCGAGCCCATGGATGTCCACGGACTCTACAAGACCCAGCAGGAGCGCTACGAGAAGATCACCGATCTGCTGGCCAGAGTAGGTCTGAGCAGCGAGCAATCTACCCGCTACGCCCACGAGTTCTCCGGCGGTCAGCGCCAGCGCATCGGCATCGCCCGCGCTCTGGCCTCTAACCCTGAGTTCATCGTCTGCGACGAGCCCGTGTCCGCTCTGGATGTGTCCATTCAGGCGCAGATCATCAATATGCTCGAGGAGCTGCAGCAGGAGCTGAAGCTCACCTATCTCTTCATTGCCCATGACCTGAGCGTGGTCAAGCACATCTCCAACCGCATCGCGGTCATGTATCTGGGTCACATCGTGGAGATGGCCGAAGCCAACGAGCTGCACCACCACCCGGTGCACCCCTACACCCAGTCGCTGCTCTCCGCTGTGCCCATCCCCGACCCCGACCGGGCCAAGGCTTCTCAGCGTATCATTCTGCAGGGTGACGTGCCCAGTCCCCTGCGTGTGGGTCCCGGCTGCGTGTTCCAGGGCCGCTGCTCCCGCTGCACTGCCAAATGCAAGGAGAGCGTTCCCGAGCTCAAGGAGGTTTCTCCCGGCCACTTCTGCGCCTGCTTCCAGGCTGAATAAGAATAGAAAAATCCCCGACCTTCTGTTTGATTCACAGAAGGTCGGGGATTTTTTGATGTTCGTGTAAAAAACAGGCTTAGTGACAGCAATCGTAAAAGATTCAATGTAGGGCACGGCCTCCCGGCCGTGCCGAAAGCCTACGTGTCCTGCTTTGTCTGGATAAAACGGACATAGTTCCTGTCCCACACGGCACGGCCGGGAGGCCGTGCCCTACGGGCTTGCAGGGTTATATCAGTTCATTGATACAGATTCAAGCTTCTTCACTCAAACATCTTTTGTTTTTAAGTTACTGCTTAACGCTCGCGCTTGGCGCGCTTGGCAGACTTGACGCCGCGCCAGGCGTACATGACCAGAGCCAGAGCAATAACGCCGTAGCTCAGGAAAGCGCGGAAATACTCGCCGATGGCGGAGTCACCGAAGAGGCGGGTGGCGGCGCCGGTGGCGGTGATGAACATCAGGTGGAAGAGGAAGGTACCGATGAGAGCCTGGGAATTGCTGGCCCGGTCGATGGACGCACCGCCCACCAGAATGGCAGCGCCGGCGTAGAGACCTACCTGCTCATGGGCGGAATAGGTCTGGAAGGTGCCGATGCCTTCGCTCTGCATGAAGATAATCTGACCCCAGCCGGCAAGGACCGTGGAAATCATGAT
Organism: Clostridiales bacterium UBA1728; assembly: GCA_002315975.1. Classification (GTDB taxonomy): domain Bacteria; phylum Bacillota; class Clostridia; order Oscillospirales; family Oscillospiraceae; genus Apopatocola. Next base: position 18,842 of record DCIK01000042.1, on the reverse strand, counting down.
GGCAATGATACGGGTCTTGTCCACGTTGATACCCGAGGCGTTGGCCACGGTACGGTTCTGACCTACGGCGCGGAACTTCTGGCCGATGCGGGTTTTCATGAGCATGGCGTTGAAGCCGCAGAGGCAGAGCACCAGCACCCAGGTGACGAAGGGGATGGTGGTGGGCTTGCCGTTGCCGGAGAGAGAGCCGTCAAAGAGCTGCTTCACACCGGGCAGCATGAAGACAACGGCGATGGCCGCGCTGACGGCCACGGTGATGATCATGGTCTTCTTCTCGATCTTCTTCATGAAGAAGCGGACGAGCGCTATGACGATAAGGATGCCGCAGATGGCATAGACAGTCGTCAGCAGGTTTACACGAACAATACCGTCGATAGCCATGTAGAGGTCCGTGTCGCCGGTAAGGTTCAGGGTATTCTTGATACCGGTGGAGCCCACGATGGACACATTGTCGTTCATGGGGATGATCTTACCGAAAATGAAGAGGAAGAGCAGCTGGTAAAGACCGGTGGCAAAGAAGCCCAGAATCATGGAGCCGATGGTCTCCTGACCCTTCATCTTGTTGAGCAGCTTGCCGATGAGCAGGCCGAAGAGGGAGCCCAGAGGCAGGGTGATGAGCGCGGCCACCAGAATGCCCCTGGTGCCGGTGATGCCCCAGTTGATGGCAAGCAGCAGGCCGATCTGGGCAGCCATGGCACCAATGGTGATGGCGAAGTTAATGCCCATGCCGGCCACGATGGGAATGATCAGAGCCAGCACGATGAAGGCATTACGGTTCAGACGCAGGAGCAGCTGGGTGACGGTATAGCTCAGATCCTGGTCGGAAACTGCGAAGAAGAAAGCGCTGATGGCAATAAAGAGATAGGTAACGGCATATTCCTTGACATGAGCCAGAACCTTCTCGCCGAAATTATTCTTGTTCATTCAGAATCACCTCCGGACTGCGTAAGGGCGTAGAGAATAATACCGTTGGAGATGAGGATGCGCATAACCTCGCTGAGACCGCCGCCGGACACGGCCGCATTGGCGATCTGCTGGCCCAGCGTCAGCACGCCCTCAAAGAGGAACACGCCGAAGAGCACATGGTTGACCTTAGCCTTGGAGGTGGTAGCGCCGCCGATGAGGATGGCAGAGGCGGCAATGAAGCCCATCTGCTTGGGGGCAGTGTAGAGCTGGGCATAGCCGAAGGCCGAGGAGTAGATGATGATGCCCAGAGCAGCCAGTACCGTGGAGAGGATGGTGCCGAGAGAACGCATATGGTTCACATTGATGCCGCTGGCCTCCGCAAAGCGGGGATTGGAGCCCACAGCACTCATGGCGATACCCACCTTGCTGCGGGAGAATATCCACATGATGCCGCAGAACAGCAGCACCACCAGCAGCAGACCGGTGGGAACCTTCACGCCGAAGAGACGGAAGGAGCCAAGGTTATCCAGCAGGTGCGCGAACACGCCGATCAGACCGTGGGTAACACGCATACCGCTGCCGCGGAGGGGAAAGACGATGCGGGGGTTATTGTAGGGCAGGATCATCCAGCCGATGCACATAAGGGAGACGAAGGAGTAGCCCACATAGGTGGAGACCGTCATCTCGCTGCCCTTCATCTTGTTAAGCAGCAGGGAGTAGGCCCAGCCCATGGGAACGGCAACCAGCGAACCCACCAGCATGGAAACCAGCATGGCGGTGTAGCCCGTCAGGTTGTACTGCAGGGCGGTGATGATGCCGAACAGACCGGCCACGCAGCCGATGGTCATGCCCATATTCAGGCCGATGCCGCACTGGATACCGGGCAGCATGGCCAGAGTGAGGATGCCGTACATACCGAAACGCTCCAGCACATTGCCCATGAGCATACTCATGTTCATCTCGAAGAGACGGCCGGCCAGGCACAGGTAGAGGAAGAACAGCAGGATGATCGTGCGGGGCACGCCCATCTTACCGGTGAGGAAATCCCAGAAAGCGTACACGCAGGTCAGGAGCAGCAGAGCCACAGATGCAATGAGAATAATCTCGGCATTGGCGGAGAGCTTCATGGAGGAAGCAGCCTTGCCGCTGAGAGCGCTCTCAGCCTCCTGGGCGTGATAGGCCTTATAGCGGGCGGTAAAGCCCTCATTGGTGGTGGAGAGAATCTCCACAATGCTCTCGCGAACAGAGGTGGAAATCTTCTCGTCCAGATTGGCCAGATCGGGGATGGCGGCCACAAGAACAGTCCAGAGGGAACCGTACTTCACTTCCACCTGCTCTTCAAGGGCGGTGAGCTCTGCACTGGGAACAAAGTACTTGTAATCCACACTCTGCTCATCGCTGCTCTCTTCGGTGGTGGTCTCCTCGGTGGCCTCGTCAGCCTTGGCGGCAGCCTCCACGGCAGCGGCCTTCATGTCGCGAGCCAGGAGAACGAAGCTCTCGTCAAGCTGGGCGGGCAGCTCGCTGACCTGCTCCCTGATGGATGCAAGCAGAGCCGCGTCATCCTTTTCACCGACAAACTCTTCCCAGTCGCTGACGGAGTCTGCAAGAGCGGTGTAAGCGTCGGCATAGACCTCTTTTTCAGCGGTCTCAGCGTTGTTATAGATGGCAACAGTATCTTCGAAAAGGGAGATTTCGCTCTCCAGAGCAGCGGTATCCGTACCCTGCACATTGGAGTAACGCTCCTTGGCCTCCTGACGGGCCAGCTCGGCGGCCTCTTCGCACTGACGGGTGACCTCGGCAGTGCCCAGCTTACGGAAGTTGGGCAGCTTGCGCAGCTCCATCAGCTTATCGGACTGAGCACGGGAAGCGAAGGTCTCCACCAGACCGCCGGAGGCGGCGTGGAGCACGGACTGGGTGCGCATGGTATTCAGATCAGCTTCAGTGGCAGAAGAACCGCGCTTGACGTAACCGACCACGGAAGTGAGCAGCAGCGCTGCGCAGATCGCAAAGAGTACAAGGGAAACAAGCTTTTTTGTTTTCGTCATGGACTTCATTTGGCCAGTTCACCTTCTTCCACATCAACTCCGCTCATGGCAAGGCCGAAAGCCGTGTCAGAGCTGTCGGGACGCAGGATACATTCCACCACGCCGTCGGTAACGATGGCAATTCGATCGCACACGCTGCGCAGCTCGCTGAGCTCGGAGGAAACCACCACCACGGTGATGCCCTTCTTGCGGTTGAGATCCACAATGGTCTGCATGACCAGCGCCTTGGCACCGATGTCGATGCCGCGGGTGGGCTCGGATACAAAGAGGAAACGGGGATTCAGCGTCAGGGCGCGGGCCACGCACACCTTCTGCTGATTGCCGCCGGAAAGGGTTCCGCTGGCCTGGGTGGGAGAGGTGCAGCGAATATCCAGCTCCTTGACCATCTCCTCGGCGTGAGCGCGAATCTTCTTGCTGTCCTTGAGCTTGAAGGGACCCTTGACAAAATCGTTCTGCACCTGCATGGCGGAGAAGACGATGTTATCCTCAATGGACTGATCCAGCAGCAGACCCACCTGCCGGCGGTTCTCACTGACCATGGCAAGACCCTTGGAAAGAGCCTGCTTGGCGTTGTTCAGCTCAAACTTTTCGCCGAAGAGCTCCACCTCGCCGGTGGCGGGATAGCAGCCCATAATACCGTTGGGCAGACCGATCTTGCCCTGACCGGCCAGACCGCCGATGCCCAGAATCTCACCCTCGCGGACATCCAGATTGATGTCCACCGTGGCCTCGCCAGCCTGATCCACCGCCAGGTGGCGGATTTTCATGGCGATCTTCGTGGGATCGATGTTGGTCTCACGCTCGCTGACGCGGGACACGGAGCCGCTGCCGCCGATCATCAGCCGGGCCAGCTCAGACATATCGGTCTCCGTCTTGGCAAGAGAGGTGACCAGCTGACCGTCACGGAGAATGGTGATGGTATCGGCCGCGTTCATAACCTCTTCCAGACGGTGGGTGATGAAGATAATGGCCACACCCCTGGCGGCGATGCTCTTCATCACATCGATAAGCTGCGCGGCCTCGCTCTCGGTGAGTACGGCAGTGGGCTCGTCGAAAACCAGAAGCTTCATGCCGGTCTTATCGATCTCGCGGGCGATTTCGATAAACTGCATATGGCCGATGGGCAGGGTGCTCACCAGCTCGTTCTCGTCGATCTTCATGCCCACGCTGTCGAGAGCCAGACGGGCATCTCTCTTCATGGCAGGTGTATCCAAAAGCTCCATATCTTTGCCAATAATCTTACTGACAAACCAGGGGCGGGAGATTTCACGGTTAAGCTTTATGTTCTCGGTGATGTTAAAGCCGGGAATCAGCATGAATTCCTGGTGAACCATACCGATACCCTTGGTCATGGCGTCCATGGGAGAGTGAATCTTCACATCCTGCCCCTCCAGACGGACCTGACCCTGAAAACCACCGGTAGAATGGATGACGGGCATACCGAACAGCACATTCATCAGCGTAGATTTACCGGCGCCGTTCTCGCCAAGAAGGGCGTGAATCTCGCCGGGTCGGACGCGAAGCGTCACGTCCTTGAGCACGGTATTGAGACCGTACTTCTTAGTTATTCCGTTCATTTCAAGAACGAATTCCGAATCCAATTGGCTTCCCTCCATACGGCTGCCGGCGGAAAACCGACGCCGTGGTATTTGCGGGTGCACTGCCCGCAACAGTGCGGAGTAAGAGTAGTATGCAAGAAATGAGCTCGGACCCGTCGTACCGGGCAGATCCGAGCTCATGATCAGACGATCCGTTTATACAGAAGCCCGCTTGAAAACGGGCTTCTGTATTACGCGAAAAAACTCAGCCGACGTAGTCGTTGAAGTTGATGGGATCGAAAGCAACCAGCAGGTAGTTGTCGTAGTTGTTGGTGCCATCGGTGTAGGTGCCGAACTCGGCGGTGGCGCCGGCAGCGTTGGAGAAGCACTGAGCCAGGAGATCAAGGTCGACCTTCTCGGTCAGCTCGCCCTTGGCCCAGGCGGTGGCGTACTCATAGCCGCCGAGGATCATGGCCATGTTCACAGGAACAGCCCAGGTGGAGAAACGGTCGCAGGCGCCGTTCTCGTTGAGGTAGTTGGCCAGGATCTTGATGGTTCCTTCGATGTCGCCGTAGGAGCTGTCAAGACCGAAGGCTTCCTGGAAGCCGTGGAAGGGAGAGGGGCAGCAGGGAAGAGCGTAGAAAGCGTTCTCTTCCTTGATGATGGCCTGCTGCAGAGCGATCTGCATGCCGCAGTTGGTGCAGTAGAAGCAGACCTTCTTGCCGGCGTACTCTTCCATCACCTTGGGGATGTCCTCAAGGATGAAGGCCTGAGCGCCGGAGGAGCCGGCATCACCGGTGGGGTCGGGAGCATCGCGCTCGACGAACTCAATGCCGTAGGACTCGGCAGTGGTGCGCATGGCGTCACGCTTGGCAACGATGGTCTCGTAGGAGAGGTGACGGGCGAAGGAGTAGTGGATCAGGACATCGCAGCCCCACTCGTGGGCCTTGTCGGCGACCTGGTAGCCGCAGCCGATTTCGTCGTTGGCAAGAACGATGTCAGCAGCAGCGGAGATGGGGGCGGGATCCTCGGCGGGAACGCCGCAGATCAGAAGGATGTCGGGGCGCTCTTCCTTGATCTGGTTGAAGGCGGCAGTGGCGCCCTGAACAGCCTGAACAAAGATGATGGCCTTGACATCGGGATCATCGGCGAAGGCGAGGAGCTTGGAGATGGTGGTCTCAACTTCGGAGGAGAAGTTGTCGGGGTAGGTGTCGGTGATCACGTGCTCGGGGTCGGCGGCAGCCAGCTTCTGAGCGGCAGTGATCTCCTCGTCGCCCTGAGAGGCAGTGCCGGTCAGGATGGCGATCTTGTAGTTGCCGGTGGCTTCGGGAGCAGCCTCGGGAGCGGCCTCGGGGGCGGCTTCAGCAGGAGCTTCGGCGGCGGGCTCTTCGGTCTTGGTCTCGGTCTTGGTCTCGGTCTTGGTGCTGCCACAGGCGACCAGGGAGAGAACCATGCAGAGAGCCAGCAGAGTGCAGATGAGCTTCTTCATTTTTCTGATTTCCTTCCAAAAAATTTTTTATATCAGGGGTCTTTGGCCCTCTTGACATACGAATTGGCGTACACTTGTACTTAATTATGCTACAATATACTGAATGTTTCGCTTTTTGTCAAGCCTTTTAGCGTAATAAAAGCGCAAAGTAGCAGCGAAAAAGAGTAATTTTGTCAGTATCGACTGATCTCCATGCTCTCGTCATCCTCGCCTTTGTCTACCTTCAGGATTTTTACCCAGTAGGCCGCGCTTTCGCTTACCTTTACCTGCGCCCGCTCCCCGGCCTTTTTGCCCAGAATGGCCTTGCCCAGAGGTGATTCCTTACTGATGCGGTTCTCCAGCGGGTTCTGCCGGAGGGTGGTGACGAGGGTGATGTCCATCTCCTCCTCATCGTCCTCCAGATAGAGCTTCACGTGGTCGAAGAGCCCCACCTCATCCTCGGCGCTCTGATCTTTAATCACCACGGCGGACGCCACCATGTTTTTCAGGTAGCGGATGCGGCTGCGGTTGCGGCGCTGCTCGTCCTTGGCGGCTTTATACTCATAGTTTTCGCTGAGATCGCCAAAGCCCCGGGCCCGCTGCACCTCGGCGATGATCTGGGGCATGAGCTCGTTTTCCCGGTAGTCGATCTCCTCGCGCATCTTCTTAATATCCACTTCGGTCAGCTCGTCACGCATGGGGCACCTCCTCCTCCGGGATTTCCCGGGCAAGATTGTTGTTATTATAGCGGTTCTCTGCGCTGACCTCCCGGAAGACGCGCACCCAGTGGGGCAGGGTGAAGTCCTCGTCCTCCCGCTCCAGCTCCACCTCGCAGAAGCACTGGTGCTGCCAGAAGGGGAACACGTCGATCTCCACCAGCTTACCGCCGTAGGGGATGCGCCAACGGCGCTTTTCGATGGGGCGCTTAGAGGGGTCCGCCAGCTTCAGCAGCTCCTCCGCCTCCTCGGCGCTGACCTCCCGCTCCCGCTCGATGCGGGTGGTGGCGCTGAGGCGGATTTTCTCGGAGTAATACCAGCGCTCCCCCGCCTCGTCCCGGACGCGGCGAATGCGGCGGCTGCCCTGCTCGGCGCTTCCGGTGAGATAGACCTGCATCACATCCCACTTCTCCCCCGCCATGGCATCCAGCGCGGCAAGGTCGGGCATATATATAATGTATTTGCGTTCGATCTCCAGCGGCTCCATATTAACCCTCCAGATAATTTTGTGATTAGCCTCGCAGAGTTTGCGCCCGCAGGCGCTAATAAATCCAATCATTTCTAAACGGGCTTTGCCCGCTTAGAAATACCCTGAGGGGCGCTCTATTGGCGCACCCTCGCATCGACCAAGGCGGCTATGCCGCCGCGATCAATGCGAGCATCTTTCTGAAATCATGCAAAAATTATTTTGCATGATTTTAATTTCCCTCCAGATAGTGTACCGCAGACATGGCCGCATTGGCTCCGTCAGACACGGCGGTGGTGAGCTGACGGACGGACTTTTTCCGGCAGTCGCCTGCCACGAAGAGGCCGGGCTGCGCTGTCACGCCGTTCTCCCCCGCTGCGGCATAGCCGCCCTCCAGCTCCAAAAGCTCCCGGAAGGGCGCGGTGGCGGGGGTCTGGCCGTAGCAGACGAAAAGACCGTCGCAGTCGATGCGCCGCGCCTCCCCACTCTCGGCGTGGGCGAGGGAAAGACCCGTAAGTCTGCCCTCGGAGGAGAGCAGCTCTTTAATATTATATGGTGTCAGTACAGCCGCGTTTTCCCTTGCGCGGAAGCGCTCCACCAGCGCCTTCTCCGCACGAAACTCGCTTCTGCGGTGGATGAGGGTGACGCTCTTCGCAATGTCGCAGAGCAGAATGGCCTCCTGCAGAGCGCTGTCGCCGCCGCCGCAGACGCAGACCCGCTTGCCCCGGTAGAAGTCCCCGTCGCAGACGGCGCAGTAGCTGATGCCGCTGCCCAGCAGCGCCTCCTCCTGAGGGAGCCCCAGATGCCGGTGCTCCGCACCCACGGCCAGAATCACGCTCCGACCCCGGTAGCTCTCGCCGTCGTCGGTGAGAGCAGTCCAGATGCCGTCCTCACAGGCAAGGGAGGTGACGGTGCCCACCTCGGTGTCAGCACCCTGCTCCAGTGCCTGGGCGAGCATGGCGTCAGCCAGCGCCGCGCCGGAGATGGAACCGGTGCCCGGATAGTTCTCCACCCGGGGAGAAAAGGCGATCTGTCCGCCGAAGCCCTCCTTTTCAAGGATGAGAACGCTCCTGCCGCTCCTGCGGCCATAGATGGCAGCGCTCAGCCCCGCGGGGCCGCCGCCGATGATGAGAATATCGTAAAGCATCGTGTTCCTCCGTGAATGTCAGATGCGAGTATTATACGGCAGGCAATCCGTTTTGTAAAGGGCAGCGCAAAACCGACACGGCTCGTCCGGAGGCCGAGCCCTACGAAGGCGAGTCATCTGGAAAAATTCTTCTTGACAAAACTGTATCGTTGTGCTATTGTACTACTCGTCTAATACAAGAGTACATTCAAGGAGGTGCCTATGGACTTTCACATCAGGGATGCCCGCCCCATATGGCAGCAGCTGTCGGAGCAGCTGAAGCTCCGCATTGTCACGGGCTATTATGCCCCGGGCAGCCGCTTTCCCGCCGTCCGGGAGCTGGCGGCAGAGGCGGGGGTAAACCCCAACACCATGCAGCGCTCCCTGACCCAACTGGAAAGCGAGGGACTGCTCATCACCAACCGCACCGTGGGGCGCACCGTAACCACGGACGAAGCCACGCTCAACGCCATCCGCTCTGCGCTGGCCCGGAAGGAAACCGGCGAGTACCTGGAGGCCATGGGCCGTCTGGGCTACAGCCGCAAGGAGTGCGCCGAAATGATTACCGAAGGAGAAGAACAATGAACCTTGTAGAATGTCACGGTCTGAGCAAGACCTACGGAAGCATACGCGCCCTGGACAACGCCGAGCTGGCGCTGGAGAGCGGGCGCATCATCGGTCTGGCCGGCCCCAACGGCAGCGGCAAGACCACCCTCATCAAAATCCTCAACGGCCTCATCTGCCCCGACAGCGGCAGCGCCGCCATTGACGGCCATGAGCCGGACAAATACACCCGCAGCATCGTCAGCTACCTGCCCGACCGGGACTACTTCGCCGACTGGATGAAGATCCGGGATATGATGGACATCTTCAGCGACTTCTATGCCGACTTTGACCGCGCCAAGGCCGAGGAGCTCTGCAAGACGCTGGAGCTGAACCCGGATATGCGCATCAAAACCCTCTCCAAGGGTACCCGGGAGAAGATGCAGCTGATGCTGGTCATGAGCCGCAAGGCCAGGCTCTATGTGCTCGACGAGCCTCTGGCGGGCGTGGACCCCGCCGCCAGAGAGTTTATCCTCCGCACCATCCTCACCAACTACAATGAAAACGGCAGCGTGTTCATCTCCACCCACCTCATCAGCGATGTGGAGCAGGTGCTGGACGAGGTGGTCTTCCTGAAGGAGGGCAGGGTGGTGCTCCACCGCAACGCCGATGACCTCCGGGAAGAGACCGGTCGCAGCATTGACGAGTGCTTCCGGGATATGTTCCGCTACGACGCATGGAAGGAGAACTGAAATGTTCGGAAAACTGCTGAAATATGACTTTCGCTCTTACTTTAAGACTCTGCTGCCCATCTGGGGCGCGATCCTGCTGCTCTCGGTGATCAACGGCTTTACCCTGCCCCGGCTGGAGCTGCCTTCGGTGGAGGGCAGCAACGCGTTTTTCACCTCCGTGCTGCCGCTGATGCTCTTCGTGACCTCCTTTATCGTCATGGCCGTCACCACACTGGTGCTGATCATCCAGCGCTTCTTTCATGGTCTGCTGAGCAACGAGGGCTATCTGATGTTCACCCTCCCCGTGTCACGCTCCCAGCTCATCGGCTCCAAGGTTTTCGTGAGCGTGATGGTGCAGCTCATCAGCGCCGCGGTGGTGCTTTTCTCCATGCTGATTCTGGGCGTGATTCTGGGGCGCGACAGCTTCCTGCAGTTCATCCCCACAGCCTTCAGTAAGGTTTTTGAAATTTTCCGCGAGTACCCCAACGAAAGCTGGACAGTCATACTGATTGGCATGGAGATATTTGTTCTCGCGCTTGTGAGTATGGCCGGCAATGCCCTGCATCTCTACGCCGCCATGGCTCTGGGCCACCTGAGTAAAAAACAGAAGGTCGCCGTCAGCGTTCTGGCCTGGGTGGGTCTGAACACTGTGGTCAGCAATGTGGTCATCAGGCTCATCTCCCTCCTCTTCGGCGGCAGCTTCCCCGACTGGCTGCACATGGAGGAGCTCAAAGACGCTCTGCCCATACTGCTCTTTGCCATTCTCGCCTCCGCCCTGCTGGACGCCATCTACTGGGCCATCACCGAGTGGATCCTCCAGCGGAAGCTCAATCTGGAATAAGATAAATATTGGGGATTGTGGGATAAGCAGTGATTTGTACATTGGCGTGCTTTCGCTGTTTATCCCACAGCCTCTTTTGCGCACACCGGGGAGTGCAAAATCGTTAACTTTTCCCCCCTCAGCCGCTTCGCGGCAGCTCCCCCATTCCCTACGGGAACAGGGGAGCCAAGAGCGACAGCAGCGGAGGCCTCTCCAGCTGCCAGCCCTCCATTCCCTACGGGAACAGGGGAGCCAAGGGTGTTCTGCCGCTTTGTGGATTGTGGGTTATTTTTTCAGCTTTAATTCAGCGGAAAAATATAGTATACTGCAAAATGCCATAAAAAGGAGAAATTTTCCATGAAAATACTGATCGTTGAAGATGAGGTTCTGCTGGCCCGGTCTCTCAAGACCATGCTGGAGCAGAAGGGCTTTACCGTGGAGTGTGTTTACGATGGGGAGAGCGGTGCGGAGTACGCCGAGCTGGGCGTCTATGACCTGCTGATCCTCGATGTGATGATGCCGGGAATGAACGGCTACGAGGTGGCCCGCCATGTGCGGAAGAAGCGCTGCGGCACCCCCATTCTCATGCTCACCGCCAAGAGCGAGCTGGAGGATCGGATCGAGGGTCTCAACGCCGGGGCGGACTACTATCTCACCAAGCCCTTTGACACCCGGGAGCTGCTGGCCTGCATCAACGCTCTCCTTCGCCGTCAGGGGCAGGAGGTGGATGAGCTGCGGCTGGGCAACACCGCGCTGGATCTGTCCTCCTGCACCCTCCACAGCGACACGGACTCCGTGCGGCTGTCGGGGCGGGAGTTTGACGTGATGCGGCTGCTGCTGCAGAACAAGGGCAATGTACTGCCCAAGGAGCTGATTCTCGCCCGGGTCTGGGGCTATGACTCCAATGCCGTGGAGAACCATGTGGAGGTCTATGTGGGCTTCCTGCGGAAAAAGCTCCGCGCCATCAATTCCAATATTAAAATCGAGGCCCTGCGCAGGCTGGGCTATCGTCTGGAGGTGGACGGGGAATGCTGAAACGACTGCGCTGGCAGTTTGTTTGCATTATCATGCTCATTGTTACGCTGCTGCTCTCGGCCATGATGGTACTGCTCTTTCGCTTTACCCAGCGGCAGCTGGAGGAGCAGGCCGAAGCTCTCATGCGTTCACAGGCAATGATGCCCATGGAGCGTATGCGTCCGGGTGAGCTGCCGGAGGGCTCCATCCGCATCGACAGCTTTACCCTTGAAAAGACTCCCGACGGCTCCATTAATGCCACCGGCAGCGAAAGCTTTGATCTCAGCGACACTGAGTATCTCACGCAGCTCTATGAGGATGCCCGGAAAAGCGGGAAAGAAAGCGGTATTCTCGGCGACTCCGGTCTGCGTTTTGTTGCCCTTCATTCCCCCATGGGAGAGCGGTATGTTTTCGCTGAGACCGACCGGGAGCAGGCGGCCCTTCGCCATCTGAAGCGGGGCTGCTTTGTTGTGAGCGTTATCGCCCTGCTGGTATTCTTCGGCATCACGCTGCTGCTGGCCCGCTGGACGGTGAAGCCCGTGGAAAAGGCCTGGGCACAGCAGCGGCAGTTTGTGGCCGATGCCTCCCACGAGCTGAAAACGCCCCTGACCGTGATTCTCACCAATGCGGAGCTCCTGCAAAGCCCGGAAAGCGATGAACAGACACGAAAGGAGCTGTCCGGCAGCCTGTTAATCATGGCCCGGCAGATGCGCTCGCTGGTGGAGCGGCTGCTGGAGCTGGCCCGCTCGGACAACGGCCAGCACAGGGAGGAGGAGACCCTTGTGGATTTCTCCCATGTGGTGAATGAGCGGGTCATGAGCTTTGAGCCGCTGCTCTTTGAGGCGGGGCTAATGCTGGAGAGCGAGATTGAGCCCGGCATTACTCTCAGAGGCAGAGCCGGGGAGCTGGCGCAGGTGGTAGACATTCTATTGGACAACGCCGGAAAATACAGCTCCACCCCCGGCAGCGTAAAGCTGGCTCTTCGCCGCCGTGACAGCCGTCACTGCGCTCTCACCGTGGAGACCCCCGGCGAGTCTCTCAGCGGCGAGGATTGCAGCCGCATCTTCGAGCGCTTCTATCGCAAGGACCCCGCTCGCTCCCGCAGCGGCGGCTTCGGTCTGGGACTGAGCATCGCCAAGGAGCTGGTAAGCGGGCACAAGGGGCAGATTGCCGCCCAGAGCATTCCCGGCGGCAACCGCTTTACCGTGGAGCTGCCGCTGTAGGAGAAGCAGCACGGCGCGCTTTCCTGGCTTCCCCAAGGGGAAGGCTTTGGGGGAAATCCTACTACTCGTTTACAATCGTTTCATAGTTCTTTCAGCACTGTTTCACACAGCGGGCTTAGGATAGCCGCAAATTCCATGAAGGAGATTTCAAATGGACACAAAGCGCAGAAAAGACAACGCCGAGCCGAAAAAGGTTCGGAAGATACTGATTATCATTGCCATTGTGCTGCTGGCACTGGTGGTGCTGGTGCTCTTCCTCCAAAAGAGGGTGAAAACCCAGTTTGCCAGCGGCGACGACAGTGACATTACCACCGGAACCGTCACCCGAGGCAGCATCTCCACCTCCATTTCCGGCTCCGGCATCCTCAGCGATGACGATGTGGAGGAGCTGGAGATTCCCTCCGGCGTGGAGCTGAACACCATCCATGTGAAAAAGGGCGACACCGTGGAGGAGGGGCAGCTCATCGCCAGCGTGAACCTGAACACGGTGCTCACCGCCATGAACGAGCTCAACGACGAGATCGATGCGCTGGACGACGACATTGCCGATGCCGCTGACGAGACCGTCAGCTCCAGCATTGTCTCCACCGTAAAGGGTCGCGTGAAAACAGTTTATGCCCAGAAGGGCGACAGCGTGGTGGGCATCATGGGCGAGAAGGGTGCTCTCTGCGTACTGTCCATGGACGGCACACTCTCCTTTGATGTGAGCGCCGAGGGTCTTTCCATGGGCGAGAGCCTCAGCGTAAAAACCGGCGAGAAGAAATACACCGGCACCGTCACCGCCGTGGAGGGCGACAGCGCCACCGTAAGCATCAAGGATGACGGCCCCCTGGTGGGCAACAGCGCCGACATTCTTGCCGAGGACGGCAGCGTAAGTGCCTCCGGTGAGCTGTACATCACCTCTCCTCTGCGCATTGTGGGCTATGCGGGCACCGTCTCCGCCGTATACGCCACGGAGAATAAGCTGGTCTACGCCAACACCGCTCTCTTCACCCTCACCGACACGGCCTACACCGCCAACTATGACACGCTGCTCAAGCAGCGGCAGGACAAGGAAGCCGAGATGCAGGAGCTCATCGGCATCTACCGCAGCGGCGGCATCTACGCTCCCTACTCCGGCACCGTCAAGAGCATTGACGCCGTGGAGGGCACCCCCGAGGAAGAGGACGACGGCACCCTGCCCGAGCAGAGCTTCTCCATCAGTCCCGATGCCACCATGTCCCTGTCTCTGAGCGTGGACGAGAGCGAGATTCTCTCCGTCAGTCTGGGTCAGAGCGCCGTGGTCACGCTGGATGCCATCGAGAACGAGAGCTTCACCGGCACGGTCAGCTCCATTGACCGGGTGGGCACCAGCTCCAGCGGCGTGACGGTCTACACCGCCGACATCGAGATTGAAAAGGCCGAGGGTATGCTCTCGGGTATGTCCGCCTCCGCCACCATCACCATCGAGGGCGTGGACGATGCCCTGATGATTCCCGTGGACGCCCTGCAGAAGACCCGCACCGGCTACTATGTCTACACCACCAAGGACGAGGACGGCAATCTGGGCGGCATGAAGGAGGTCACCATCGGCATCTCCAACTCCAACTATGTGGAGATCACCTCCGGTCTGGAGGAAGGCGAAACCATCTACTACACCGAAAAGGAAGAGGACTTCTTCTCCATGTTCTCAGGCGGCGGCTTCGGCGGCGGCAATATGCCCAGTGGTGGCTTCAGCGGCGGCCCCTCCGGCAGCGGCGGCAGCGGCGGCCCCTCCGGCGGCAATATGCCCAGCGGCGGTATGCCCTCCCGGGGTTGAGGTAGCAGCATGATTGCCATCAACAACCTTTCCAAGATTTATCAAATCGGAGACGAGGTGGTTCACGCGCTGGATCACGCCTGTCTCCATGTGTCCCCCGGTGAGTTTGTAAGTATCATCGGCCCCTCCGGCAGCGGCAAGAGCACGCTCATGAACATCATCGGCTGTCTGGATGTGGCCGACGAGGGGGAATACCTTTTAGACGGCACTCCCATCGAGGACTACAGCGAAAACGAGCTGGCCCGCATCCGAAACAAAAAGATCGGCTTTGTATTCCAGTCCTTCAACCTGATCTCCAAGCTCACGGCGGAAGAAAACGTGGAGCTGCCCCTGATCTATCAGGGCGTGAAAAAGGCCGAGCGCATGGAGCGGGTGCAGGAGGCGCTGGAGCGGGTAAAGCTCATCAAGCGCTCCCAGCACTACCCCACGGAGCTCTCCGGCGGCCAGCAGCAGCGCGTGGCCATCGCCCGCGCCATCGTCACCAGACCCTCGCTGATTCTGGCCGACGAGCCCACGGGCAACCTGGACTCCCATACCACCCTTGAAATCATGGATATTTTCCACGAACTCCACTCTCAGGGCAACACCATCGTGCTCATCACCCATGATGACAGCGTGGCCGCCCAGGCGGAGCGGCGGGTCAATATTTTAGACGGCAAACTCACGGAGGTGAAATGAATGGATACCTTACAGCAATCCTTCCGCATGGCTGTAAAGTCCATTGCGGGCAATAAGCTCCGCGCCTTTCTCACCATGCTGGGCATTATCATCGGCGTTATGGCGCTGGTGATTCTGGTCAGTCTGGTCAACGGCGCCACCAGCTCCGTCACCGATGCCATTGCCGCCCTGGGCAGCAACACCATCACCGTCTCCATTGAGGACGACAAGGGCAAGGGCGTAACCCTCGACGAGCTGCAGGAGTGGGCAGAGCTCCCCAATGTGGGCGAGATTGCCGCCCAGCAGAGCGAGAGCAGCACCACCGCCAAGTATGACAGCAATGCGGAGAGCGCCCGACTTATCGGCATTACCTCCTCCTATTTCCGCATTCAGAATATGAGCGTGATGCTGGGCCGTCCCCTGCTGACCACGGATGTGGAGAACCACAGCGATGTCTGCGTCCTCAATAACACCGCCGCCACCGAGCTCATCGGCTACAGCGACTGTCTGGACGAGGTGATCAGCGTGAACGGCCACCACTTCACGGTGGTGGGCGTGCTGGAGGAGAACGAGGATTCTCTGACCTCGGCCTTCGGTATAGATACGCTGGAGATCTATATCCCCTACTCCTCGCTGGTGCGTCTCAGCGACAGCGTCAGCAACAATATCGAGACCTTTTATGTGAGCGCCGCGGAGGGCAAGACCCTTGAAGACGCCGAAACCGCCATGACCGCCGTTCTCTACGAGCGCTTTGACGAGGATGAGGACGCCTACGAGCTGGATACCCAGGACACGCTGGAGGAGACCACCGCCTCCATCACCTCCATTCTCACGGTGCTTCTGGGCGGCATTGCGGCCATCTCCCTGATTGTCGGCGGCATCGGCATCATGAACATCATGCTGGTCACCGTCACCGAGCGTACCCGCGAGATCGGCATCCGCAAGGCCATCGGTGCCAGCCGCGGGGTCATATTGCAGCAGTTCCTCATGGAGAGCGTGCTGCTTTGTATGTTCGGCTGCGCTCTGGGCATTTTCCTCTCCTGGTCCGTCCTGCAGGCCATCAGCGTGGTGGTGTCCTCGCTGGGCATGACCTTTGATCTGGACGGCAAGGTGGTGCTCATCGCCGTACTGTTCTGCTTCGCCATCGGCGTGGGCTTCGGCCTCTACCCCGCCAACAAGGCTGCCAAGATGAAGCCCATTGATGCCCTGCATTACGGAGGATAAACATGAAAAAAACCAAAACCAGACGCATCCTCTATCTTGCGCTTACCATACTCTTTGCCCTCTGCCTTGCGGCGGATATCGGCATTGCCCTTTTCCTGCCCGAGCAGCAGAGCTTCTCTCCTTTCGGCAATATGCCCGACTTCTCCCAGATGAGCGAGAGCGGCGAGCGGCCCGAGATGCCCGATATGGAGAATATGCCTGACTTCTCCGAGAGCGGGGAAGCCCCCGATTTCAGCAATATGCCCGACTTCTCCGGCGGGGAGATGCCCGACTTCTCCCAGAGCTCCGGCAGCAGCGGCATCCTCTACAGCATCAAGACCTACGCCCTGCCCATCGGCCTTGGCTGTGCGCTTCTCTCTCTGCTGTGCCTGTGGCTGTTTATCCGCAGCAAGCCCAAGGCCGAGCCCGTCGAGGATGGTGCTGAGGCCGAAACGAAGGCCGTGGAGGAAGAGGAGCAGCCCCGGAAAAAGAAAAAGCCCGTTACGGGCTATGTGCTGCTGGCTCTGGCCATCATCGGCACAGTCAGCTATGTGCTCAAAAACCGCGCCGCCACCGACGAGAGCAGCGTGGAGGTGGTGGAAGAGAACCGCAGCACCGAGGTGACTGTGGGCAGTCTCGAAACCGCCCTTTTAGGCAGCGGCTCTCTCTCCGAGAGCGAGAGCGAAAGTCTCAGCTACGCCGGGGATGTGCGCATCCTCAGCTGGGAGGTGGGCGAAAACGAGGTGGTCGCCAAGGGTCAGACTCTGGCCACCGTGGACAAAAACAGCGTCCTCGCCTCGATCTCCGAGCTCACCGAGCTGATGAGCGAGCTTGACAGCGCTCTGGAGAGCAGCCGCAGCGACAGCAGCGCCACCACCGTCACCGCTCCCGTGGCCGGCCGCATTGTGGCCGTCTACGCGGAAAAGGGCGAAACGGTGCAGAGCGTGATCGCCGAGCACGGCGCTCTGATGGTTCTCTCTCTGGACGGCAGACTCTCCGTGGACATTGCTGCCGGGGAGCTCTCCGCCGGTGACGCCCTGCAAATGAAGCTATCCGACGGCAGTCTGCTGGATGCCGTGGTCTCCGAAATCTCCGAGGGGATCGCCACCGTGACCGTGGGCGATTCTCTGGCCGACTACGGCGAGAGCGTCAGCGTTCTGGATGAATCCGGCGCCGAGCTGGGCAGCGGCACGCTGGGTGCCCACAGACCTCTGGGCATCACGGGCTTCAACGGCACCGTCAGCGCCGTATACGGAAAGCAGGGCGCTGCCGTCAGCGAGAGTCAGACCCTTCTGACCCTCACCGACACCGACTACACCGGCGAGTATGAAAGCCTTCTGGAGAAGCGCCGGGTGTTGGAGCAGCAGGTGGAGGAGCTTTACGCACTCTATAACGCCGGGGCTCTGGTGGCCGGCGAAACGGGCTATGTGTCCAACCTGAACACCGCCGCCGTGGGTCTCTCCGACAGCAGCGCCAAGGGCAGCAGCAGCGGCTTCCCCTTCTCTCTCAGCAGCGAGAGCAGCCAGAAGGGCAGCATTCAGCTCCTCGCCTGCTTCCGCGACAGCGAGGGTCACATTGTCACCCTCAGCGATGTTCTCACCTGCGGTGATACCCCCGGCGGCAACATCCCCGGCGGCGATACACCCGCTGAAGAGGTGGAGACCTACACCGTCATCGCCACCGTAACCGCTGTGGACAGCACTGCCGGAACCCTCAGTCTCAGCACCACCGACGGCAGCAGCAGTACCCTCAAGCTGACGGAGCTGGTGGGCAAATGCGGCGAGGCGGATGTGAGCTCCATTGCCGTGGGCAATCTGCTGCTGCTGAAATACCGCAGCGATGATAACTCTCTCTACTCCTGCACCGTTTATACCCCTGCGGGCAGCGGTAGCAGCGAGCAGAAGGGCAGCGGCGGCACGGGAGGCGGCTTCTCCTACAGCGGCAGCAGCTCCGCCGCCGCCACGGTGGAAGAGACCTACATCGCCCAGGAGACCGAGCTCTGCACCCTGACCGTGTTTAACAAGGCCGACATCGTTCTCTCCGTGGATGAGCTGGACATTCAGTCTCTCTATGTGGGACAGCAGGTGGAGGTCACGCTGGACGCTCTGGAGGCGCAGCTCTTCACGGCCACCGTCAGTGAGATCGACCCCAACGGCAGCAACAGCGGAGGCAATACCAAGTACAGCGTTACCGTGACCATGGAGCGCAGCAGCGATATGCTCTCGGGCATGAACGCCTCTGTCCGCGTCCCTCTGGAAAAGCACGATTCTCTCGTCCTGCTCTCCGCCGAGGCCATTCAGGAGGACGAAAGCGGCGTGTATGTCTACACCGCCTACGATGAAAAGAACGGCTATACCGGCCGCGTGGACATCACCACCGGTCTCTCCGACGGCACGATGGTAGAGATCACCTCCGGTCTCAGCGAGGGCGACACCGTGTACTATCCCTTCGCCGATACGCTGAAATATACCTTTACCAAATAAAGAAATGCAGCCGAAAGGCTGCATTTCTTTATTACAGGTCACAGCCTACTGGCCGTGGGGACTCTTTCAGCCCTTCTTTCCCTGCAAAAAGACTCCGTAGGGCAC
>DCIK01000034.1:6623-46316 GCA_002315975.1 Clostridiales bacterium UBA1728 | reverse complement strand
GCGTTTTCTTTTCTTTCTTCCACCGCCAGCGGCGCATTCTTTCTTTTCTTGGGCAAGACCAAGAAAAGAAAGAATGGGGGGCTGAAAAATCCCCACGGCTGGGAGGCCGTGGTACACGCAGCCGCTTTTCATGTCCCCGGCGCATAACCCCGAACGTAAATGTTATGAACCCGTCTCTTGCCAAGAGGCGGGTTTTACAGTATACTGGTAAATTGGTAAAGTGTAAAATACAGGGGTTTCCCCTGAAGGAGTTGAAGCTATGAGCAGACTTGTTAAACGCAGCGTGGGCCGGGAGCAGAGCATTGCCGACGGTCTCTACGCAGATCTGGGTCGCCGGATCGCGGTGGCTCCTCCCGGAACCTGTCCCGTGGACATGGCCAAGGGTTTTCTTTCCCTCTGCAGCGCTCAGAGCTGCGGAAAATGCGTCCCCTGCCGCGTGGGTATTCAGCAGATGGCCGCCCTTCTCGAGGAGGTTCTCCGGGGTGAAGGCGACGAGAAGACGCTGGAGCATCTGGAGGAGACCGCCCGTGCCGTCTACGACAGCGCTGACTGCGCCATCGGCTATGATGCCGCCAATATCGTTCTCTCCTCCCTCAGGGGCTTCCGGGAGGACTACGAATCCCATATCCGCAGCGGCCGCTGCAAGACCGGCTTCTTCACCGGCGCAGTGCCCTGCGTGGAGCTCTGCCCCGCCAATGTGGATGTGCCCGGCTATGTGGCGCTGGTGCGGGAGGGTCGCTGCGCCGACGCGGTGCGGCTCATCCGCAAGGATAATCCCTTCCCCACGGTCTGCGCACTGGTGTGCGAGCATCCCTGCGAGGATCACTGCCGCCGCCGGGTGCTGGACGATGCCGTGAACATCCGCGGTCTCAAGCGCTACGCCATTGAAAACGCCGGCGTGGTGCCTCCTCCCGCAGGCGAGGTCTCCACCGGGAAAAAGGTTGCCGTCATCGGCGGCGGCCCCTCCGGTCTGACTGCGGCCTATTACCTGCGGCTCATGGGTCACAGCGTGACGCTCTATGAGCGCCGTCACCGGCTGGGCGGTATGCTGCGCTACGGCATCCCCGCCTACCGGCTGCCCTTTGAGCTGCTGAATCAGGATATCGACCACATCCTCTCCACGGGCATTGAGGTACATACCGCCGTGTCTCTGGGGCAGGAGATCACCTATGAGGAGCTGGACAAAAACTTTGACGCCATCCTCATGGCCACCGGCTCCCATCTGGCCAGCGAGTGCGGCATTCCCGGCGAGGATGCCGAGAACGTCATGAGCGCCGTGTATCTGCTCCGGGAGGCCGGTGCCGAGCGCAACCCCGACTTCACGGGCAAGAAGGTGGCCGTGGTCGGCGGCGGCAACGTAGCCATGGACGCTGCCCGCTCCGCCGTCCGCTTCGGGGCCGAGCGCGTGTACTGCGTCTATCGCCGCCGCAGAGAGGATATGACCGCTCTGGGCGACGAGATTGAGGGCGCTCTGGCCGAGGGCGTGGAGCTTCTCACCCTGAAGGCTCCCATGCGCGTGGAGACAGACGACAGCGGCAAGGCCGTGGCGCTCTGGGTCAAGCCCCAGACTCCCGGTCTCATCGACAGCAGCGGCCGTCCCAAGCCCACCAATGCCTCGCTGCCCGAGGAGCGGCTGGACGTGGACATCATCGTCATGGCCGTGGGGCAGAAGGCCGAGACCGAAATGTTTGAGAAGGCCGGTCTGCCCATCAACCGGGGTCTGCTGCAGGCCATGCCCAACGGTCAGGTCATGCGCAACGGCAAGGTCTTCGCCAGCGGCGAGTGCGCCACCAAGCCGGGCAGCGCCATTCAGGCCATCTCCTCCGGCAAGATCGCCGCCGCCAACATCGACGAATTTCTGGGCTTTGACCACCGCATCAGCGTGGATGTGGATATTCCCGCCCCCCGGAGCGAGGACAAGCCCCTGCGGGGCCGCGTGAATACCAGTCTGCGTCCCGCTCCCCTGCGGAAGCTGGACTTTGACGGCATCGAGATCGGACTTACCCATGAGGAGGCGGAGGCCGAGGCCTCCCGCTGCCTGCGCTGCGACCACTACGGCTGCGGCATTCTGAAGGGAGGAAGTGCAAGAAAATGGTAAATCTCACCATCAACGGCCGCAGCGTTGTGGCCCAGGAGGGCATGACCGTCCTGGAGGCCGCCTCCGCTGCCGGCATCGACATTCCCCACCTCTGCTTTTTGGAGGGTCTCAACGAGATCGGCGCCTGCCGGGTCTGCGTGGTAGAGATCGTGGGACACTCCCGTCTCTCCGCCGCCTGCAACACCCTCGTGGAAGAGGGCATGGAGGTTCTCACCGACTCGCCCAAGGCCCGCCGGGCCCGCAGAACCAATCTGCAGCTGATCCTCTCCCAGCACAGGATGAACTGCCCCGTCTGCATCCGGGAGGGCAGCTGCCAGCTGAAGGCTCTCTGCGCCGACATGAATCTGCTGAAGCTCCCCTACGAGGCGGACATCCGCAGGAAAAAATGGGATATGTCCACCCCCATCATCCGCGATGAGAGCAAGTGCATCAAGTGTATGCGCTGTGTGCAGCTCTGCGAAAAGGTGCAGACCATGAATATCTGGGACATCTCCGGCACAGGCAGCTGGACCACCGTGGATGTGGCGGGCGACTGCGCCCTCAAGGACACCAGCTGCACCTACTGCGGTCAGTGCGTGACCCACTGCCCCACCGCCGCCCTCACCGCCCGGGACGACACCCAGGAGGTCTATGAAGCGCTGGAGGATCCCGAAAAGATCGTTCTGGTGCAGGTGGCTCCCGCCGTCCGCGCCGCCTGGGCCGAGGAGCTGAAGCTGGATGCGGCTCTGGCCACCCCCGGCCGCATGGCCGCCGCGCTGAAGGCCGTGGGCTTTGACTATGTTTTCGATACCAACTGGGCCGCCGACCTGACCATCATGGAGGAGGCCAGCGAGTTTATCCAGCGCTTCACCCACTACAAGGACTACAAGTGGCCCATGTTCACCTCCTGCTGCCCCGGCTGGGTGCGCTTTGTGAAGAGCCAGTTCCCCAACTTCACCTATAATCTCTCCACCGCCAAGAGTCCCCAGCAGATGTTCGGTGCCGTGGCCAAGAGCTATTTTGCCGAAAAGCTGGGCATTGACCCCAAAAAGCTTTACTGCGTGTCGCTGATGCCCTGCGTGTCCAAAAAGAGCGAACGCGCCCTGCCCACCATGGTCAATGATGCAGGCGATCCGGATGTGGATGCCGTCATCACCACCCGCGAGTTTGAGCGTATGCTCCGCTCCCGGGGCGTGGCACTGAACCTGCTGGGCGAGATTCCCTTCGACTCGCCTCTGGGCGAGAGCACCGGCGCGGCGGTGATCTTCGGTGCCACCGGCGGCGTCATGGACGCGGCACTGCGTACGGCCTACCATATGGTCACCGGCGAGAATCCCGATGCCGACAGCTTTGCCGCCGTCCGGGGTCTGGAGGGCTGGAAGGAAGCGGAGTTCACCATCCCCGGTGCGGGCAGCGTACAGGTGGCCGTGGTCAGCGGTCTGGGCAACACCCGCAGGCTCATGGAGGCTCTGGAGGAGGGCAGCGTCCACTATGACTTTGTGGAGGTCATGGCCTGTCCCGGCGGCTGCGCCGGCGGCGGCGGTCAGCCCATCAGCCCCGATCAGGAGCTGGCCGGTGTACGCGGCGACAAGCTCTGGGGTCTGGACAAGGTGGCCCATCTCCGCTACTCCCACGAGAATCCCGCTGTGCAGACCATTTATAAGGAGTATCTGGGCAAGCCTTTGGGCGAGAAGTCCCATCATCTGCTCCACACCAACCACTTCGGCTGGGATATGCCCGGAAAGAAATGAAAACGAAAGCTCTTACCCGCTCCGCTGCGGCGCTGGCCATTCTGGTCGCCCTGCAGCTTGTGACCCGCTCCCTCGGTCAGCTTGTCACCGGCAGCTGTGTGAATCTGGTGCTGGCGGTAGCCGCTCTCTATCTGGGCCGGCTCAGCGCACTGGCGCTGGCGCTGCTCTCGCCGCTGCTGGCGTGGCTGCTGGGCGTAGGCCCCGCCTTCCCCGCGCTGCTGCCCTGCATCATGCTGGGCAACACGGTTTTCGTGCTGCTCCTCAGCGTGAAAAGGTGGAATATCCGCCTGCGGCTGCCTGTGGCTGCGCTGGCGAAGATGCTCACTCTTCGCATCCTCATCGGCAACTTCGTGGCACCGCTGGTGGTGCCCGCCGCCAAGCTCATCGCCGTTATCTCCATGTTCTCCTGGCCCCAGCTCGTCACCGCCCTCCTCGGCGGTACGCTGGGCGTTGTGGTGGCAGCGAGACTGTCGAAGGAATAAACACACAAAACTGCCGCGTTCTCTGGGCGCGGCAGTTTTACAGAATAAGACAGGGGACGGTTCTCTGTCTTGATAAGTTAGCATACGAAATATACAAGACAGAGAACCGTCCCCTGTCTCGAAATTTGGGTGCAAACACGATATGGTATTGACAACGCCACCTTGTATGCTCTAAACTGTCTATGTCTTTTTCCATGGTAAAGACCTCCTTGTTTTTGTTGTTGGTCGGCAAACCCAACTTCACTCTAACAAGGAGTTTCTTTTTTGTCCATAGCTAAAGCTTCCTTTGCCACTGGCAGAGCCAGTGGTTGTCCTACAACGCAAAAAGGAACGCCTCCGGGCGTTCCTTTTTTGACGAGAAGGGATCACTTGCATTTCATCGCGGCGGCTTTGCCGCTGTGGGCGGCAACGGTGATGAGAATAATCATTTTATCTCTCTCAGAACGGTTCCGATTCTCCTGCCCATGCAGTCCGAAAGCAGACCGCTGTACTCCCCATAGCCCACGCATCCGTTGGCGCAGAGCAGCTCATAATCCACATGAAACAGTCGAACGAACACGCCGCTGCTCTCCATGCCGTTGCGCAGGTAAAACTCCCGGCGGCGCATACGCTCGGCATTGTCGGCGGCGCTCTCGTCGCTGCGCTCGATCTCCACGACAAAGGGCAGACTGCTGTAGCGCTCCAGCAGCAGACCCAGCGCCGCGCTGCCGTAGCCCCGATCCCGCAGGGCGGGCTCAATGGCCAAATAGTCCAGCAGTCTGCATTTGCCGTTGCTCATGACCACGGCCAGCCCCACAAAGCGCTCTTCCTCCGCCAGAGCGAAAATCTGATTTTTGCCCTCCGCAAAGGTTTTTTCCAGAGAAGATACAGGCTTTCTCTCCAGCCGGGGAAAGGCATCTTCATAAAGCCTGATGAAAGCCTCCCGGTGGGCTATTCCCTCGGCGTGTATTTCCAGCAATTGCAGTTCCATTTTCAATCCTTCCTTCCGCTTCTCAGATATATCACAAATCTCTTCCGATTACAAGCCCGGAAAGCCGTTGCAAAGCCTGAGAAAGCTTGCTATAATAAATTATTGATGCCGTGGGGAAGAGACGGCTCGTCCGAAGGCCGAGCCCTACGGAGCGTACGGATTCGGAAAACGAAAGCGCCAATTTAAGCTTTCCGTTTTTCTTTTCAAACACCATAAGAATTTATTCTTGTCTGGAGGTTTTTGCAGCGTGAAATTTCGTTGGCAGAACGCCCTGATTCTGATGATCCTCTGTGCCCTGGTGGGCGGAGCCGTGGCGCTGACATATTCCGTGGCGGAGCCCCGGATCCGGCAGCTCTCTATTGACAAGGCCAATGCCGCCCGTCTGGCGCTCTTCCCGGAGGCCGACAGCTTTGAGGCCGTAGCCCTCAGCGGGGATTCCCCGCTGGACAACTGCTATGCGGTCAGGAAAAACGGCCGGCTTCTGGGCTACAGCGCGCAGATCACCGTCAGCGGCTGTCAGGGCATGATCGAGATCATCGCCGGCACGGACAATGCACAGAGGCTTGTGGGCATCCGCGTGGGCGGTGCCTCCTTTGCCGAAACGCCCAATCTGGGCGCCAAGGTGCAGGAGGCGGCATTTACCGATCAGTTCGTCGGTCTCCCGCTGCCCGCCGAGCTGAACGGCGGCATAGACGGCGTCACCGGCGCGACCATATCCTCCGCCGCCGTGGTCAGGGGCGTGAACCTGATCGGCGAGGCCCTTGCCGCGCTGACGGAAAAGGAGGGCTGAGAACCATGAAGCTACATATTCCCGGTGTTCGGATAAAGCACACCCTGCCTGATGTTGCACCCGTCCCTTCGCTGACCCTACCCCTGCCGGAAAAGCTCTATATGCCGCTGAGTATGCACATCGGTGCCCCCGCCGCCCCCTGTGTCAGCGTGGGCGAGCAGGTATACAAGGGGCAGAAGATCGGCGAGGCCCGGGGTGCCATCTCCGCCGCGGTGCACGCTCCCGTGTCCGGCACGGTGCTCGCCATTGAGCAGTGGCCCAGCGCCAGGGGCGGCGAGTGCGAGACCGTGATCATCGAAAACGACGGTCTGGAGACTCTCTCTCCCGATCTTTGCCCCCATCCCGAGTGCGAGAATGATGCGGATGCACTGGTCGCCTTGGTGCGCGAATGCGGCATCGTGGGCATGGGCGGCGCCACCTTCCCCACGGCGGCCAAGATCGACTCCGCCCGGGGCAAGATGGACACCGTCATCCTCAACGGTGCCGAGTGCGAACCGGGTCTTGCCAGCGACTACGCCGCCATGCTGGAGCGGAGCGACGCGCTCCTTCACGGCATCCGTCTTCTTCTGATGGCCTGCGGGGCAAAAAGTGCCATCCTCGCCATTGAGGAGAACAAGGGCGAGGCCATCTCTCTGCTCTCGGGGAAGCTCCCTGCCGACGGCAGCGTGAAGCTGCAAACCCTTCCCTCCCTCTATCCTCAGGGCGGCGAGAAGCAGCTCATCTACAACACTACGGGGCGTGAAATCCGCTCCGGCGGTCTGCCCGCCGATGTGGGCTGCGCCGTATTTAATGTAGAGACCGCCATCGCCGTGGCCGAGGCCGTGGAGAGCGGTATGCCGCTCATCGAGCGCTACTGCACCCTCAGCGGCAGCGCCTTCGCCCAGCCCAAGGTAGTGCGCGTCCGCATCGGCACCCCCGTCCGTCACATTTCAGAGGCGGCGGGCGGCTATGAGACCGCGCCGAAGAAAATCATTCTGGGCGGCCCTATGATGGGTATGTCTGTCTACAGGACGGACATGGGCGTAAACAAGGGCAGCAACGGCATTCTGGCCATGGCCGAAAGCGGCAGCGAGAGTGAGCGGCAGACATCCTGCATCCGCTGCGGACGCTGCGTGGAGAACTGCCCTATGGGTCTTATGCCCAACTACCTGAACCTGTTTACCCGGAAGAATGCGGCGGAAAAGCTGCAGGAATATCATGTTTTCGACTGCCTCGAATGCGGCGTGTGCGCCTACGGCTGTCCCGCAAGGCTGCCGCTGGTGCAGCAGATGAAGCTGGGCAAGGCCAGACTCCGCGCCTGGCAGAACGCCGAAAAGGCCCGAAAGGAGGCACAGAAGTGATGGAAGACAGGCTCCTTGTCAGCGCCCCTCCCCATGTCCGGGGCGGGGACGACACCCAGAGCATCATGCTCCGGGTGATTATCGCCCTGACCCCCGCTCTACTGGTGGGCTTTTGGCGCTTCGGCCTTCCCACTCTGATGATTACGGCGGTGAGCGTGGGCTCCTGCGTGTTTTTCGAGTGGGGCTACCGGCGGCTTGCCCGCAAAAGCTGCACCCTCGGCGATTATTCCGCCGTGGTCACGGGTCTGCTGCTCTCCATGACCCTTTCTCCCGCCGTGCCATTGTGGCTGCCTCTTATCGGCGGCTTCTTCGCCATCGTGGTGGTCAAGCAGCTCTACGGCGGTCTGGGCAAAAACTTCATGAATCCCGCCCTCGCTGCCCGCTGCTTCCTCTTCTCCTGGGCTGCCCTCATGAACAGCTGGGTCAGTCCCCGGGGCGTGGATGCAGTCTCCTCCGCCACGCCTCTTTCTGTCATGAAGGGCATGGCGCTGCCCGCCGAAAGCCCCATGGACTGCTTCCTCGGCCTTCGCGCCGGCTGCATCGGCGAGATCAGCGCGGCGGCGCTGCTGCTGGGCGGCGCTTATCTGCTGCTCACCAAGGTCATCCGGCCCCATATCCCCCTGAGCTACCTTCTCACGGTGGCCGTGCTGACCTTCCTCTTCCCCCGGGGAAACGAGCGCCTGACATGGATGCTCTACCAGCTTCTCTCCGGCGGCCTGCTGCTGGGTGCCGTCTTCATGGCCACCGACTATGTGACCTCCCCCGGCACCGACAGAGGCCGCGTCCTCTACGGCATCGGCTGCGGCGTGATCACCGTGGTCATCCGCTACTTCGGCTCCTACCCCGAGGGCGTGAGCTTCTCCATTCTTATTATGAATCTGCTGGTTTGGCTCCTTGACAAATGGACCACACCCCGTGCCTTCGGATATAAAAAGGAGGCCAATACATGAATCCCGGAAAGATTTTCAAGGACGGTCTGCTGACGAACAACCCGGTGCTGGTGCAGCTTCTGGGTATGTGCTCCACCATGGCCATCACCACCTCGCTCTTTAACGGTCTGGGCATGGGTCTTAGCGTGACCGTGATCCTCTGCTGCTGCAATGTCTGCATCTCGCTGCTGCGCAAGCTCATCCCCTCCACCGTGCGCATCGCCGTATATGTGGTCATCATCGCAGGCTTTGTCACCATCGTGGATCTGCTGCTGCAGGCCTTTCTGCCCGCCCTCAGCGAGTCGCTGGGCGTGTTCATTCCCCTCATTGTGGTCAACTGCATCATCATCGGCCGTGCCGAGGCCTTTGCCTCCCGGCACAGCGTGGGCGAAGCGCTGCTGGACGGTCTTGCGCAGGGTCTGGGCTATACGGCCGTGCTCGTGATTATGAGCGTTGTCCGCGAGCTTCTGGGCAGCGGCAGCTTCGGTGCGGGCGTGTTCAACGGCGGTAAGGGCTGGCAGCTCTTCCCCGCCGGGTATGCCTGCAGCTACCTGACCCTGCCCTTCGGCGGCTTTATGACCCTGGGCTGTCTCATCGCGCTGGTGCAGTTTCTGCGCAGTAAGAAAGGGGAGGCGGAAAAGTAATGCTCACGAAACTCATTTCCATTTCCCTCAGCGCCATTCTGGTGGAAAACTTCATCTTCTCCAAGTTCTTAGGCATCTGCCCCTTTTTGGGTGTATCCAAAAAGATGGATACCGCCCTCTGCATGGGGCTGGCCGTCACCTTCGTCATGACCCTCGCCTCGGCGGTGTGCTGGGGGGTCAATCTGCTGCTGGTGAGGCTGGAGCTGGCCTATATGCAGACGCTGGCCTTTATTCTGGTCATCGCCTCGCTGGTGCAGTTTGTGGAGCTGTTCCTCAGAAAGAAGAGCCCCGCCCTCTACCGCTCTTTGGGCATCTACCTGCCCCTGATCACCACCAACTGCGCCGTGCTGGGCGTGGTGCTGCTGAATGTGCAGGAGAGCTACGGCTTTTTGGAGAGCGTAGTCTACGGCATTACCGGCGGTCTGGGCTTTCTGCTGGCCATCACGCTCTTTTCCGGTGTCCGGGAGCGACTGGATTACAGTGCCGAGGTTCCCGAGTGCTTTGAGGGCTTCCCCATCGCCCTCATCACCGCCGGACTGATCGCTCTGGCCTTCATGGGCTTCAGCGGATTGAAAATGGTCTGATTGATATTCCTTCGCGCCCTCGGGCGTGAACTCTGCGAGGCTGATAGAATGAATACTCTTAATGCGGTTCTGCTTTTAGCGCTGCTGGGCGGGCTCTTCGGTCTGGCACTCTCCTACGCTGCCAAGGTATACGAGGTGCCGGTGGACCAGCGGGAGGAGCGCATCAGCGAGATCCTGCCCGGTGCCAACTGCGGCGGCTGCGGCTTTGCCGGCTGCGGCGGCTGCGCTGCGGCCATCGTCTCCGGCCGCGCTCCCGTCAGCTCCTGCGTTCCCGGCGGCAATGCCACCGCCGTCAAGGTGGCGGAGATCATGGGCGTGGAGGCCGAGATACAGGAGCTGAAGGTGGCCTTTGTCCGCTGCGCCGGCGGGAGCACCGGGCAGAAATACGACTACGACGGCGTAAAGGACTGCCTTGCCGCCACCCTTGTGGGCTCTGCCAAGGGCTTTCAGCTCTGCGAACAGGGCTGTCTGGGCTACGGAAGCTGCGTGGAGGCCTGCAAATTTAACGCCATCCATATCATAGACGGCGTGGCCAGAGTGGACAGTGATGCCTGCACCGGCTGCGGACAGTGCGCCGCCGCCTGTCCCAAAAAGCTCATTGACCTGATCCCCTATGGGGTGGCCGTCAGCATTCCCTGCTCCGGCTGCGACAAGGGTGCCGCCACCAAAAAGCTCTGCGGGAGCGGCTGCATCGGCTGCGCTCTCTGCGAAAAGAGCTGCGGGCACGGCGCCGTCCGCGTCATTGACAACCATGCCGTCATCGACTATACTAAGTGCGTCAGCTGCGGGGTCTGCGCGGAAAAGTGCCCCCGCTCTCTCATCACTTTGGACGCCCGATTTATAAAATGAAGCTTTCAAAACCGCTCATCAGCCTCTTAGCGCCGGGCATTTTATGTCTGGCGCTTTCGGCTTGCGGCGAGAGCAGCGAGAGCGTCAGCTTCTTTGCCATGGACACCTGCATGACCGTTACCGTCACCGCCCGGGACGCAGACGAGGCCTTAGCACTCTGCGAAAGCCGCGTAAACGAGCTGGAGCAAAGGCTCTCCGTCACCCTTGAGGGCAGCGAGCTTGCGCGGCTCAACTCTGCCGGAAGCGGAACCGTCAGCGATGATACGGCCCGCCTCCTCTCCGAGGCGCTGGCGCTCTGCGCCGAGACCGGGGGCTGCTTCGATATCAGCGTCAGCCCCGCCGTGGCCGCCTGGGGCTTTTACACCGACGAGTACCGCGTCCCCGACGAAAGCGAGCTGGCAGCGCTTCGCTCCCGCATCGACTACCGGGGCGTGCACATAGACGGCAGCAGCGTCACACTGGGTACGGGGCAGCGGCTGGACCTGGGCGGCATCGCCAAGGGCTACGCCTCCGAGGAGCTCCGCAGTCTGCTGCAGGAACGGGGCGTAGACTCCGCCCTCATCGTGCTGGGCGGCAGCGTGGAGGCCATCGGCAGCAAGCCCAACGGGGAGAGCTGGCGCATCGGCGTGCAGGACCCCAACAGCGGCGGCTATCTGGGCGTCTACCGGCTTTCGGACGGCTGCATGGTCACCAGCGGCGACTACCAGCGCTCTTTTGAGCGCGACGGCATCCGCTATCACCACATTCTCGATCCCCGTACCGCCGCCCCGGCCAAGAGTGATCTTCGCTCCGTGACCGTGGTCTGCGACAACGCTCTGCGAGCCGATGCCTACTCCACCGCCCTTTTTGTCATGGGCAGCCGGAGGGCACTGGATTTCTGGCGGCAGCAGGGTGACTTTGAGCTGATCCTCTACACCGCCGACGGCCGCCTTCTCCTCACCGAGGGCTTATCTGAGGGCTTCAGCACCGAACTTCCTGCGGAGGTTATCTCCCATGAGCAATAAACGCTGGGCGCTGCTCTTCGCCCTTGTGATCCTGCTCTGCGCCGCAGTGACCCTTCTTCTGCCCTCCGGGGGCAGCACCGTGGGCATATGGCAGCGGGGTGAGCTGCTCTGTACCATCGACCTCGCCGCCGTCACCGAGCCCTATACTCTGCGCATCCCCTACGAAGGGGGCGAGAGCATCGTCTGCGTGGAGCCGGGAAGCATCTGCATCCAATCCGCCGACTGCAAAAGCCAGACCTGCGTCCGGCACGGAAGGCTTCGTCCGGGCGGAACGCCCATCGTCTGTCTGCCGGAGCGCATCGTGATCCGCTATCTGCGCACTGAAGGCGGCGTGGATGCCGTAACGGGCTGAGGAGGGGCAGAATGAAGCTGAAGAAAATCACCGCTGCCGCCCTCCTGACGGCCACGGCGCTCATCATGTTCCTCATAGAGGCGCAGATTCCCGCCCTTACGCCCGTTCCGGGCATCAAGCCGGGACTGAGCAACATCGTCACCCTCTTCGCCCTCTGGACACTGGGTGGATGGTGGGCTTTAGCTGTGCTCCTCTGCCGGGTGGTGCTGGGCTGTCTGCTGACGGGGCAGGTATCCGCCATCCTCTATTCTCTCTCCGGCGGTCTGCCGGCGCTGGGGCTGAGCTGGCTGCTCAAGGGTTTTTTCCCTTCGGACAGGCTTTGGGTGCTCAGCGTGTTTTCCGCCATGGCGCACAATCTGGGGCAGATTCTCTGCGCCGTGGCCGTCACGCAAACGCCCTCGCTCTTCTTCTATCTGCCCCTGCTGCTGATCTCCGGCATCATCAGCGGTGCCTTCACAGGCATGGCCGCACAGAACATTTGTCGTCGATTGTAAAGCTGCGTTTTACAATCGAGAAGGGTCAGTGTAGGGCACGGCCTCTCGGCCGTGCCGAAAACCTGCGAGTCCTGCTTTGTTCGGATAATACGGACATTGTTCTTGTCCCACACGGCACGGCCGGGAGGCCGTGCCCTACGGGGGCCACAGAACAAATCCATATATTTAAAACAGATTCAGGCTTCTTCACATATATGTAAAATCAGTAATTTCAATATCTGACGGAGGTTTCTTACCATGACGATTAACGAGCTGCCCGGGTATATGTACCGCCAGGGACTGCTGGACGAGCGCAGGCGCATGACCTACGGCACCATGACCTGCTATCAGGGCGAATTCCGCTGCATTGCAGGCATCAAGGGCAATACCCTGTGCATCTTCAACAGCGACAAGCAGATGAAGCTGGGCGAGCTGCGCATGGAGTTCACCATTCCCAACCTGAGCGTCACCAAGCTCAACAGCTTCTTTCTCTTCCCGAAGCTGGAGTTCGATTACGCCGGCCGACACTATGCCCTCAAGGACTTTCTCAATGTAACGGAGTTTCTGACCACCTTCAAGACCGAGTATAACAGGAAATGAAACGAACAGCACCCGTCCACGAAAAGCGGACAGGTGCTGTTTTTTGAAGCTTTATTCTTCTAAAAGCCGTTCTATCATTGACTCTAACGCAGGAAAATCGGTTTTGACTGTATTATATACATCTTCCATGCGAAGCGTCTGATACTTGTGTGCTGCCAGATCACGCATACCTGCTATGGCCTTCCACGGAATAGCAGGTTCACACAAGCGGAGCTCCTCCGACACGTTTTTTATGAGCTCACCAATATTGATTACTGTCATGCTGACAGCTCTTTTCCGCATTTCATCGCTCAGAAAAGTATTCAAAGAGCAATTACCCAGAAGCTCTTCTCCGATGTGTATCTCGCTGATTACCTTTTGCAAAATGATTCTGTCCTTACGCTGCATACAGCTCCACGACCTTTCCTATGTCAATCATATCGTCACTCTGCATGGGGCCGTGAACAAGATCGACCTCCAGACCCAAAAGCTCCTCCAGAGCGCAGCGCAGGGACGAGAGCGTCAGCAAAGACACACTGACGGAAAACTCTATGATCAGATCCACATCACTGTCTTCCCGGTTTGTGCCCTCTGCCCGAGAGCCGAAAAGTGTAATCCGGCTGATGGGGTATTCCGTGATTACGGGTAAAAGGCGTGATCGGATGGTCTCGATGGTCATGCTGTCGCCTCCCTTCTGTTTTGCAGGGATTATACCACATATTCCGTAAAGTATCAAGTCGAAAGAGGATTGCTGCCCTAAACCCTCTTGCAGTTCTCGACACAAAGGGCTATAATGGGCATATATCTGAAAATATCCCTCTATGAAGGAAAAGGAGGCTCCTATGGATAACAGACCTCAGGGACGAGAAAAAAATATCAGCGGCATGGGCAAGGGCATAGGCAAGCGCGGCGAAGGCCAGGGCACCGGCAAGGTCGGCGGCAGCGCAGGCATCCCGCCCATGGGCGGCGGCAGCTCCTCCGGCGGCGGCAAACGCAGCAGCAGCGGCGGTGGCGGCCTGCTGAAGATCATCGTACTGGCGGCGGCGCTGCTGGGCGGCGGCGGACTGGGTGCCGGGATGCTGAACGGCGGCGAAGAGACCACCACCCCCGTGCAGGTGCAGACCGCTGCTCCCGTGCAGCAGCAACAGCAGCAGAGCTATTCCTCCTACAACCCCTACGGTGGGCTGCTGGAGAGTCTTTTGGGCGGCGTGACCACCGCTTCCGGCGGCACCCAGAGCTCCTCCAACCTGACCCAGGGCTTTAGCTATGCCGATCTTTTCGGCAGCTCCATGGGCGGCAGCACCGCCTCCTCCACGCCCTCCAACGCCGGCTGGACCGCCACCGCCAACACCGGCAAGCTTAATACCGGCGTTGCCGCCGAGGCCAAGGCCAAGCGCACCAGGCTCAAGGGCAACGGCAAGGATACCGCCACCGTGATGATCTATATGTGCGGCACCGATCTGGAGTCCCGCAGCGGCATGGCCACCAAGGACCTGCAGGAGATGCTCAACGCCAATGTGGGCGATAATGTGAATCTGATCCTCTACACCGGCGGCTGCTCCGGCTGGCGCAACAACATCATCAGCAGCAGCGTCAACCAGGTCTATCAGGTGAAAAACGGTCAGCTGACCTGTCTGGAGAAGGACGCGGGCAACGCCACCATGATGAAGGCCTCCACCCTCAGCAGCTTTATCAAATACTGCAGCAAGAACTTCCCCGCCAGCCGCAATATGCTCATCCTCTGGGATCACGGCAGCGGCTCCGTCAGCGGCTACGGCTACGATGAAAAGAACGCCCGCGCCGGCTCCATGAGTCTGAAGGTGCTTAATGAGGCCCTGCAGGACGCCGGAACCAGCTTCGACTTCATCGGCTACGATGCCTGTCTCATGGGCACCATCGAGACTGCTCTGACCATGGCCCCCTACGCCGACTACCTCATCGCCTCCGAGGAGACCGAGCCCGGTGTGGGCTGGTACTACACCAACTGGCTCACTGCCCTCTCTCAGAACAGCTCCATTCCCACCACCGAGCTGGGCAAGAAGATCATCGACGACTTTGTGGACGTGTGCGCCCAGAAGTGCGCCGGTCAGCAGACCACCCTCTCCCTCACCGACCTTGCGGAGCTCTCCGCCACCATCCCCGGCAGCTTCAACGCCTTTGCCAGCTCCACCACCACGCTGCTGCAGAACGACGGCTACGCCACCGTATCCAACGCCCGCTCCCGCTCCCGGGAGTTTGCCTCCTCCGAAAGGCTGGATCAGGTGGATCTGGTGCACATGGCCGTGAACCTGAACACCGCCGAAAGCAAGGCTCTGGCGGACGCGCTTCTCTCCGCCATCAAGTATAACCGCACCTCCTCCAACATGACCAACGCCTACGGTCTGTCCGTCTACTTCCCCTATAAGCGCACCAGCCAGACCGGCACTGCCGTGGCCAATTTCGATGCGGTGGGTCTCTCCTCCGAGTACAGCGCCTGTATCAAGCAGTTCTCCGCCCTCCAGTCCGGCGGCCAGAGTGTCGCGGGCACCACATCTCCCTTCGGCTCCATCAGCGGCGGCAGCTCCTCCGGCAGCGGCAGCATCGACTCCGCCGATATGCTCTCCTCTCTGCTGGGTCAGCTTTTAGGCGGCGGCATCAGCATGGACACGGGCCGCGCCGCCACCTACATTCTCAATAACAGCTTTGACGCCGATGCCCTCTTCTGGCAGGACAAGGGCGAGGGTCAGGCTCTCTACCTCAGCGAAGAGCAGTGGGCTCTGGTGCAGGACCTGGAGCTGAATGTCTATGTGGACAGCGGCGACGGCTACGCCGATCTGGGCATGGACAATACCTTCTCCTTCACCGAGAGCGGCGCTCTTATGGGCAGCTTTGACAATAGCTGGATCGCCATCAACGGCCAGGAGGTGGCCTACTACCACATCGACTCCACCATCAACGAGGGCAGCTACACCATCACCGGCCGCGTGCCCGTGAAGCTCAACGGCAGCTACGCCAACCTGATTCTGGTCTTCACCAGCGAGAACCCCTACGGCACCATTGCCGGTGCGATCTTCGACTATAAGGAAGGCGAGACCGACACCGTTGCCAAGATCACCGAGCTCAACGAGGGCGACACCATCGACTTCCTCTGCGACTTCTATAACTACAACGGTGAGTACGACGATACCTATATGATCGGCGAGCAGCTCATCTACAGCGGCAATGAAACCATCAGCAATGTCTACCTCAGCAATACCGCCGTGGCCACCTACCGCTTCACCGACATCTACAACAACAGCTTCTGGACCCCCAGCATCCCCTGAAATGAAACATTTGGGGACGGTTCTCAAAAGTACCATTTCGGTGCAGAGAGAGCCGTCCCCGTTTACATTCGGGATTGACAATTCAGTTGAATAACGGTAATATCATATTAAATATATTTGAATTATTTTCTCTCCGGAAAGCCGGTCATCTCGCCGTCATGCCCATATCCGTGCCGGACAGATGAGCAGTGTCGGGGGAGCTCCGTTTATGAAGGAGATTCTATAAAATGGGAAACGATAACAAAACGCCGTCCATGACCCGCGAAGAGGTAGGTCAGGCCCTTGACGAAGAGCTTGAGCGCCAGGCTTCCGGAATCAGAACAGAGTATGTCCACAGGCAAAGAGACCTTGAGGAGCTGCGCAATCCGGAACAGGGAATGGATAAAAAAGTCAACCTGACCGGCATCCGCAGAGCTATCGAAGCCTCAGAAGGCCATACCGCCGACTCCGAGCAGTACGCATACAGGAAGGCCGACCGCGTTCGGACCTCCAGTGACAGGAAAACGCGCACCACTTCTCTTCATGGCAGTCTGGGCTCGAAGCTGGCCGGTAAAGGCGAGTATGTGTTTGAGGTATCCATTGCCGGTTCCGGCTTCAATGAATTCCGTAAAATGCATCACCACGCTCCGGGAAAATCCTCCTTCATCGGGAACGCCGTGCAGAATGACAAGAACACGATTCTGGACCCGGGGGAAGTGGGAGAGGGCTATCCCGCGGGAGCCGACAAAGCCAAAATCCGTGCGCTGATGGACAAGCTTTATGGCAAGCGGATCGTCCGGAACGGCCAGGAGGAGAAATTTATCCGAAAAAAGGTTGTCGATGGAAAGGTCAGGTATTCGCTTCCCGGCCCCGGTTCCTTCGACAGCAGCGACAAGACCCGATCCATGGATGCGCTGCGTCATAACACCCTTGAATTTGCCCAGGAATATCTGACGGAACGCTTTCAGGCCTTCAAGAGCGGTGCGGAGAAGCCGAAGCCCATCAACCTTCTTCTCAAAGGGCACAGCCGCGGCGGCGTTGCCATCGGCGAGGCCATGCAGATGATTCAGGCCTGGGTTCAAAAGGAGCATCCGGAATATGAGGAGCTTGTCAAATATGATCTGATCCAGCTGGATCCCGTTCCCGGCACCGGCAATATGCGGGAGCATAAGGAGTTGAACCTGACGGAGGACAGCGTTACCGATAAGCTGGGTACCGCAGAGAGAGCCAACACAAAATTCAGGCAGAATGTTCGGTCCACAGTCTTTTATTCCATCAACACCAATGAGGATGTAAAGCACAACCTGTTCTTTTCCCCGCAGACCGTAATCGGTGCAAACCGGGTCATTCTCTGTCCCACCAGTCACACCCTGCATCTGGCTTCCGTGGACAATACCCAGGAGGGTAATCTGAGCAAGGTCGGTTTTACCTTCGCCGGAAACGGAGAGCTGTACAGAGGCTCCGGCATCAACGATCTGGAGGATGGCGTATATGTTATGGATGAAAGTGCTACGCTGGTGAAGATCAAAAGTCCAAAGCAGCTGGAGTCTATCATGAGCACCGCTCTCGGCAAGCCCTCCCGCGCACAGAGCAAGCGCAGGCAGACCATGCAAACCGCCACGGAAAAGTGGTTCGAAGCGCATCCCACCCCGATGGAAAAACGGATGGCGATCATCAACCGGGATATGGGTTCCTGTATGGATCGTATTGTCGCGCTGAAGGAGGGATCCGCGCTGAGAAAAGCCGGCGAATCTGCGCTGGAGGGCCGAATGAATCTGGCTTCTCTCGCCACCAAGGGCAAACTGACCGATGCCGACAGAGTGGCGGCGGGCGAATGCATCAGCAAAATGATTCTTTTTGAAATCGCCTCCCGATCCCCCAATCCGGACAAAATAAGCGCAAACTTTGAAAAGCTGACAAAGGCTCTGGAGAAAAGCGATGAAATCAAAGCCTTCATAAAGGGCTGCACCTCCGAAGACCTGGTGGGCTTCTTTGACCGGGCCGGCGAAAAAGCATTCTGCAAAAACCTGCAGATTCAGAATAATAAGCTGAAAAAGCAGAAAGAAGCCTCTCCCGAAAAGGTCAAAAAGGCCGAGAAGACAGCAGAAGCCCCTGCTCCCCTGACGAATAATTCCAGCGTCGCCAGAATCTGACTGTATAGCAGTATATCACAGAGACAGTTTCACCCTGACACATTTTGTGTCAGGGTGAAACTGTCAAGGGGCAGGTGCCTTGATAAATGACAGTACAAAAAGAAAAACCCGAAGTCCAAGGACTTCGGGTTTCTGGCAGCGGGAGAAGGATTCGAACCCTCACATACGGAGTCAGAGTCCGCTGTGCTACCTTTACACAATCCCGCTAAGTGCAAAAGCTATTATAAACAGATTTCCGAAAATGTCAAGCCTTTTTCTCAAAATTACTGGAACTTTTTTTGCACTCGTGCTACAATGGCAAAAACTACGACTTTTCGGAGGCAGACATGGGCAAGGGCAGAAGAAGCGTGGCCGTCATCGGCGGCGGAGCCGGGGGGCTCTGCGCGGCCATTGCGGCGGCAGAGGTGGGGGCGCAGGTCACCGTCTACGAGCGCAGCAACCGGGTGGGCAAGAAGCTCCTCAAAACCGGCAACGGCCGCTGCAACCTGAGCCACGATCCCGTCACGCCGGAGGACTACAACCGTCCCGACTTTGTGGAAAGCGTACTCTCCCGCTGGGACAACGCCGCGCTGCTGGATTTTTTCCGCTCTCTGGGGCTCTACACCGTCAAGGACGGGGAGGGTCGCTGCTATCCCCTGTCCGACACCGCCAGCTCGGTGCTGGACGTGCTGCGGCTGCGCTGTCAGGCGCTGGGCGTGGAGGAGCAATGCTCCATGGAGCTGCGCTCTCTGGGACAGCGCCGGGGCAGGTGGGTGCTGCGCTTCACCGAGGGACAGGAGGCCGAGTGCGACCGGGTGATCGTTGCCGGCGGCGGCGGTACGGCACTTCTGAAGGAGGCCGGACACCGCATGGTGCCCTTCTCCCCCATCCTCTGCCCGCTGAAAACCGATACCGCGCCCATCCGGGGGCTCAGCGGTCTCCGCTGCCGCTGTCGGGTGACGCTTCTGCGGGATGGCAGGCGCATTTACGCTGAGAGCGGTGAAATTCTCTTCCGGGACTACGGGGTCAGCGGCATTGTGATTTTGAACCTCTCCCGGCTGGCGAGGAAGGGTGATGTGCTCTCCGTAAACCTCCTGCCCGACTGGGACGAGGCGCAGATTCAGGCTATGCTCGCCGAGCGCAAAGGCAGGGGCAGCGAGATGTTTACGGGCGTGTTCCACCGCCGCATCGGCGAAGCCATCCTCCGCAATGCCGGGAGCGAGGACAGCGCCGCCCTTTATGCCGCCGTCACCGCGCTGCGTCTGCGTGTGGAGGATACCGCCGACGCTGCCAACGCCCAGGTGACGCGGGGCGGGGCAGCAGTGGACGAATTTGACAGCGCCACTCTGGAGAGCCGCCTCCGTCAGGGGCTCTACTGCATCGGCGAGGCGCTGGATATAGACGGCAAATGCGGGGGCTATAACCTCCACTGGGCCTTTGCCTCGGGTCTCACCGCCGGAAGGAGCGCCGCAAATGATTGAAGTAAAGGAAATTCAATGGGGGCTGGACGAGAGCCTGCAGCACGCCGTGGCGAAAAAGCTCCGCATCAGCGAAAAAGATATTGAATCCGTAAGCCTTCTGCGCAAGGGCGTGGATGCCCGCCATAAGGATCGGGTACACTTCGTGGCCAGCGCCGCGGTGGCTCTCCGCCGGGGCGAGGAGAAATACAGCGCCTATGTGCCCTACACGCCGCCCCGGGTGCATATGCTGCGCCGGAAGCCCGCTCTGCGTCCCATCGTGGTGGGCGCGGGCCCTGCGGGTCTCTTCGCTGCGCTGACCCTTGCCCGCGCCGGGGCGGAACCGATTCTTCTGGAGCAGGGCGACTGCGTGGAGGAGCGGCAGAAGGCCGTGCGGCACTTCGCCCTCACGGGGCAGCTGGACCCGGACAGCAACATCCAGTTCGGTGAGGGCGGCGCAGGTGCCTTTTCCGACGGAAAGCTGAACTCCGGCACCCACGATGTGCGGGGAAAACAGGTGCTCTTTGACTTAGTGGCCGCCGGTGCCCCGGAGGAGATACTCTGGGAGGCCAAGCCCCACATCGGCACCGACCGGCTGCCTCAGGCCGTGGCGGGACTGCGGCAGGAGATCATTCGCTGCGGCGGTGAAGTGCGCTTCCGCACAGCGCTGCGGGACATTGTGGTTCGGGACGGGCGGCTCTGCGCCGTGGTCACGGACAGGGAGGAAATCCCCTGTGAGCGTCTGATTCTCGCCACGGGCCACTCCGCCCGCGCCCTCTTTGAAACGCTCTATGCCCGGGGTGCAAGGCTCATCCGCAAGCCCTTTTCCATCGGCGTACGCTGCGAGCACCCTCAGAGTCTCATCAACGAGAGCCAGTACGGAGCCTTTGCAGCGCACCCCGCTCTCGGTGCCGCCGACTATAAGTTAGCGGTGCACCTGCCCACAGGTCGGGATGTCTACAGCTTCTGTATGTGTCCCGGCGGCGAGGTGGCCGCTGCCTCCAGTGAGCCGAGGCGGCTCTGCGTGAACGGCATGAGCCCCTTTGCCCGGGACGGACGCAACGCCAACTCCGCCCTGCTGGTGAATGTGCAGCCCGAGGATTTCGAGGGTGACTCCCCTCTGGCGGGCATCGAGTTCCAGCGCCGCTGGGAGGAGGCCGCCTATCGTCTGGGCGGCGGCAGCTACCGGGCTCCCGCGCAGCTGGTGGAGGATTTTCTGCTCTGCCGTCCCTCGGAAAAGGGCGGCAGTGTGAAGCCCACCTATCCCTTAGGTGTCCGCTGGTGCGATCTGCGGGACTGTCTGCCGGAGTTCGTCAGCAGCTCCCTGCGCTCCGCTTTTCCGCTCTTCGACAGGAAAATCAAAGGCTTCGCCATGGGTGACGCGGTGCTCACGGGCATCGAGGCCCGCTCCTCCTCCCCGGTGCGTATTGTCCGGGATGAGCTGGGCGAGAGCAGCATCCGGGGTCTCTACCCCACCGGCGAGGGCGCAGGCTACGCCGGCGGCATCCTCTCCGCCGCCGTGGACGGCATCCGGCAGGCGGAACGGGTGCTGGAACAATTAGAAATCCGCAACATATAGTAGCGCTCCCTTTGCCTTCCCCTTTTGGAAAGGTGTCTCCGCAAAGGCAGAAGAGGTCTCGCCGTTTTCCTCTTCAGTCTCGCTACGCTCGACAGCTTCCCCAGAGGGGAAGCCTTATAAATGAAACCCCTCCGGAGTCGCCTGAGGCTCCGAAGGGGTTTCATATTCTTACAGCTCATATCCGTTGGGGTTCTGCTTCTGCCAGTTCCAGGCATCGCGGCACATATCCTCCACGCTGCGTCTGGCCTCCCAGCCCAGCAGGGCTTTGGCCTTGTCGGCGATGGCATAGCTGACGGCAATATCGCCGTCCCGGCGGGAACCGATGACATAGGGAATGGTCATGGCGTTGGCCCGGTTCCAGGCCTCGATGAGCTCCAGCACGGTCACGCCCTGCCCGCGGCCCAGATTGAAAACCTCCGCGCCCGGATGCTCCCGGCAGTAGCGCAGTGCCGCCACATGACCCTCGGCGAGATCGCAGACGTGCAGATAGTCCCGCTCGCCGGTGCCGTCCCGGGTGGGATAGTCGTTGCCGAAGACCGTGAGCTTCTCCCGCTTGCCGGAGGCGGTCTGGGAGATGTAGGGCATCAGATTGGCGGGCACGCCGCTGGGGTCCTCGCCGATGCGACCGGAGGGGTGAGCGCCCACGGGGTTAAAGTAGCGCAGCAGCACCGCAGAAAGCTTGCCGGTGGCGGCAGCGTCCCGGAGAATCTGCTCGATCATGAACTTGGTCCAGCCGTAGGGACAGGCGCAGCCCAGAGGCGAGTTTTCGGAGAAGGGGGCGTTGCCGTCCAGATACACGGTGGCGGAGGAGGAGAAGACGATATTGCGCACCCCGTAGCGCTCCATAACCTCCAGCAGCGTGAGGGTGGAGTCCAGATTGTTGCGGTAATAGAGCAGGGGCTTTTCCACGCTCTCGCCCACGGCCTTGAGCCCCGCGAAGTGGATCACCGACTCGATGTTCTCCCGCTCAAACATCCCGTTCATGGCCCTTTCGTCCCGAAGGTCGAGCTGGTAGAAGGGGATTTCGGCACCGGTGAGCTCCTGCACCCGGCGAAGAGACTCGTAGCTGGCATTGGAGAGATTGTCGGCCACAACGACCTTTTCTCCCGCCTCGATCATGGAGACGGCGGTATGGCTGCCGATATAGCCGGCACCGCCGGTGAGCAAAACGGACATAATTCTGCCTCCCTGAGATTTTTTCCCCAGTATAGCACCGTCGGAGGAAAAAGTATAGTAAAAAAAGCAGAAACATGGACAAATGCGAAAAGCCGTGCTATACTCTGATAAAATGGTAATACTATAGCTCATCTACGCTTTTCGACGGAGATTGTTTCGAAATGAAGAAGTTTTCTCTCCGGGGCATAGCCCTGAACCGCTCCCATCTCTGCGATGCGGTGCAGCGGCTGATGCTCTATGTGGAGCTGACTTTGCAGACAGCTCTGCTCATTCTCACCTGGAACCGCTTTTATAATGCTTCCATGCCCGTGCCCATCTATTTCCGGGGCTACTATGCCCTCTCGCTCTTTTACTGGGGGCTGCTCTTTATCTGTACCAAGGCGCTGAAGGGCCGCGACATCGGCGATGTCCGGGCGCTGGACACCGTCATCTCCCAGTCCATAGCCCTGCTGCTGGGCAACTTCGCCAGCTATTTTCCCCTGTGTCTGCTGAGCTACCGGATCATTAACCCCAAATACCTGCTGCTGATGACCCTCTGCCAGATCGGCATTGTGGTGGTCTGGTGCTTTCTCTGTACGCGGCTGTTCTTCTATCTCTTCCGCCCTCTGGAGCTGCTGCTCGTCGGCAGTGACGAGCGGCGCCGTCAGCTGAAGAAAAAGCTCTCCCACTACTGGGAGCGCTACCACATCTGCATGGAGCTGCCGGACACTGCCTCCCGGGAGGAGATGTTCGTGGCGCTGCACAACTGCCACGCGGTACTCTTAGACAGCGATGACCGCTCCCTGCGGGAGTGGATCAGCACCGAGTGCTTCCG
Organism: Clostridiales bacterium UBA1728; assembly: GCA_002315975.1. Taxonomy (GTDB): domain Bacteria; phylum Bacillota; class Clostridia; order Oscillospirales; family Oscillospiraceae; genus Apopatocola. The sequence goes on along the minus strand of DCIK01000034.1, from coordinate 23,053 downwards.
CCACAACCTTTTCTACTTTGTTGTGCCCGACATTCAGGATGTGATCCTCCACGCCTCCAAGCGGCTGCATATTGTGGATCGCCCCCTGCTGCGCACCGACTCCCACCGCATCACCGCCTCCGATCTCTTCATCAAGCGAATCATGGATTTTACCCTCTCGGCTCTGGGTCTGGTTCTGAGCTCGCCCTTTCTGCTGCTGGCGGCGCTGGCCATCAGGCTTGAGGACAGAGGCCCCGTGTTCTTCCGGCAGGAGCGTCTGACCAAGGACGGCAAAATCTTTCGCATCGTGAAGCTCCGCACCATGGTGACGGACGCGGAGAAATACGGCCAGCGTCTGGCAGAGAAGGACGATCCCCGTATCACCCGGGTGGGCCGCATCCTCCGCAAGACCCGGCTGGACGAGCTGCCCCAGCTCTGGAATGTGCTCCGGGGCGATATGTCGCTGGTGGGCCCCCGACCCGAGTGCCCCTCCATTGCGGCGGAATACGAAAAAACCCTGCCGGAGTTCCGCTACCGTCTGAAGGTCAAGGCGGGCATCACCGGCATGGCGCAGGTCTACGGCAACTATGACAGCTCCCCCCGGGACAAGCTGCTGATGGATCTGATGTATATTGAGGAATACACCTTTTCGCTGGATATTACGCTGCTGCTGCTGACTGTCCGTACCGTCTTCCTCACGGAAAAGACGGAGGGCGTAGACACGAAAGAGGAAAACAAGGCTTGAAAATCTCCGTACTCATCGTAAACCACAAAGCCGACGACTATGTGCGCCGCGCTCTGGCCTCCCTCCCCGCCGCCTGCGGGAAATACGAATTTGAAAGCATCGTCATGGACAACTCCCCCCAGCCCTCTCCCATCACCGAGGCAGACCTATGGGAAAGCATCGAGAACAGGGGCTTCGGCAACGGCTGCAATCTGGCTGCCGGGAAGGCCACGGGCGAGCTGCTATTGTTTCTCAACCCCGACAGCGAGTGCGGGCCCCACGCGGTGGAGGCCGCCGCCGACTGCCTGCTCCGGGAGGAGAAGGCGGGGCTGGTGGGTGTGAAAATCCTCCTGCCCGACGGAAGCTTTGAGGGCGGCGCTCTCCGGGGCTTTCCCACGCCGGAGCGTGCCCTCTGCTATTTTTTAGGGCTGGAGAAGCTCTTTCCCCGCAACCGCGTCTGCGGCGGCTATCACCTGAGCTGGCTGGACCGCAACGAGAGCCACGAGGCTGAGTGCGTGTCCGGCTCCTTTATGCTCTTGCGCCGCTCGCTCTTCGAGGCGCTGGGCGGCTTTGACGAGAGCTATTTCATGTACGGCGAGGACATGGACCTCTGCCTGCGGGTTCATAAGGCGGGCTACCGGGTGCTCTACTGCGCCGAGGGAACCGTCCTCCACCACCACGGCAGAAGCGGCAGAAGCGAGAGGCAGACCGCCGCCTTCTACGATGCCATGACCATATTCTACGACAAGCACTACCGGCAGGAGCGCAGCGCCCTCACCACCGCTGCGGTACACGCCGGCATCAATCTGCTCAAGGCCCGGGGGCTGCGCAGGCTTCGGAAGGAGGTTCTCCCATGAGCGAAACAGCCCGTCTGCTGTCCATATCCGCGCTGGTTCTTCTGCCCCTGCTGTGGGCTCTGTCCCTGCGGGGAAGCCTCTTCCGTCCCGTCAGCATTGTGCTCTGCGCCCTCTGCTGGGGAGCTATTCCCCTTCCCCTGCTGGGCTTTCCCGCTCCGTGGGAATATCCGGCGGCGCTCTGCCGCTTCTATCTGCCCCTGCTTGTCCTCCTCACCCTCTTCTGGGCAGTGAGCAATGTGGAGCTGGTGAAGAGAGAGGGCTACCGCCTCCGCAATATCTGCGGCACGCTGCTGGGGCTCTTCTATTGCTGCGCCGCGCTCACGGCCATGCTGCTGCCCCGCTTCTCCGCGCCCGCCTTCGTCTGCCGTCTGGCGGCGCTGGGAGTGAGCTACGGCTGCTGCTTCCTCTTCGGCTGCGCCACCATGGCCCTCCTTGCCGCCGTCCACAGGCCGAAGCAGGACAAGGACTGCATCATCATTCTCGGCTGCAGTATCTCCAAAAGCGGCGGTCTGCTGCCTCTGCTGAAGTCCCGCACCAACAAGGCCATCCGCTTTGCCTGGGATCAGGAGATTGCCACGGGCAAGAGCTGCCGCTTTGTGCCCTCCGGCGGGCAGGGCAGCGATGAGATCATCTCTGAGGGCTCCGCCATGGAGCTCTACCTGCTCTCCCACGGGGCGGAGCAGTACGAGATTCTCCCGGAGAAGGAGAGCACCACCACCCGCGAGAACTTTCTCTTCTCCAAGCGCATCATCGATGAGGCCATGCCCAATGCCACCGTAGCCTTCTCCACCACCAACTACCATGTGCTCCGGGGCGGGCTCATTGCCCATTCCCTGCATCTGCCCTGCGAGGGCATCGCCTCCCCTACCACCTGGTACTTCTGGCCCAACGGCTTCGCCCGGGAGCTGGTGGCGCTGTTTGTCATGTCGAAAAAGTGGCAGAGCGCCGTGCTGCTTCTGCTTTGCGCCCTCTCCGCCCTGTAAATCCTACATAGAGGTAATGATAATGGAAATACTGCCTGTGATCCTCTCTGCCCTGATCCTCCTGCTGCTTCTTGTCCTCCTGCTGCGGAAAAACCCCGCCGTAACGGAGAAGGAGCTGCTTTCCGCTCTCCGGGATTTTTCCGAGAGCAATACAGCCGCTGTCAACGCGCTGGGGCAGGCGCTGCAGAACAACCAGTCTCTCTCTGCCCAGATGCAGGATGCGCGGCTGGACGCCTTCGAGGAGAAGATGAATGCCCGGCTCAATGCCCTTGAGCAGACCCTGTACACCCGGCTGGATGCTCAGAACACCCTGACGGAGAATCTTTCGCGCAGCGTCAATGCCCAGCTGGAGCAGTTCCGCGCCTTTTCCGGCAAGCAGATCGAGCAGCTGGAGAAAACCCTTTCCACCGATCAGCAGCAGCTACGCACGGAGCTCACCGAGCGCATGGGCGAGCTGCTCGCCTCTCTCCGTCAGCTCCAGAAAACCAACGAGGATAAGCTGGAGCAGGTGCGTTCCTCCATGAGCGAGAGCATGAAAACCCTCCGGGAGGAGAACAACCGGCATCTGGACGAGATTCGCGGCACCGTGGACGAAAAGCTCCAGACCACGCTGGAAAAGCGCATTTCCGAATCCTTCAAGACCGTCAGCGAGCAGCTGGAGCAGGTCTACAAGGGCATAGGAGAGATGCAGACCCTGGCCAGCGATGTGGGCGGGCTGAAAAAAGTGCTCTCCGGCGTAAAGACCCGGGGCATACTGGGCGAGGTGCAGCTTGGTGCCATCTTAGAGGAAATTCTCTCCCCCGAGCAGTACGATACCAATGTGGCCACCATCCCCGGCTCCTCCGAGCGGGTGGAGTACGCCATCCGTCTGCCCGGTCGGGACGGCAGCGTGTATCTGCCCATCGACTCCAAATTCCCCGGCGACCGCTATGAGCAGCTTAAAGCCGCTCAGGAGGAGGGCGACAAAGAGAAAATTGAGGTCGCCTATCGCGCTCTGGAGCAGGTCATCAAAGCCGAGGCCAGAGATATACGCAATAAATATGTGGAGGTTCCCTACACCACCAACTTCGGCGTGATGTTCCTGCCCTTCGAGGGGCTCTATGCCGAGGTGGTGAACCGGGGTCTCATCGAAAAGCTCCAGCAGGAGTACCGCATCAGCGTGGCGGGCCCCAGCACCATGGCAGCGCTGCTGAACTCTCTGCAGATGGGCTTCCGCACGCTGGCCATCCAGAAACGCTCCAACGAGGTCTGGGAGGTGCTGGGCGCGGTGAAGACCGAGTTTGAAAAGTTCGGCGCCACCATGAAGAAAATGCAGACCCACCTTCTTCAGACCAGCAACGATCTGGACGATCTCATGGGTACCCGCGCCCGGGCCATCGAGCGCAAGCTCCGCAGCGTCCAGCAGCTGGACGAGGACGATGCCCGTCGCCTGCTGGAGGACGAGTGATTTTCTCTCTCGCACAGAGGCGGAAAGCCTTTGAAAAATCAGACTTTTTTTGCAAAAAGGGCTTTTCAAATCTCTGCGGATGCGCTATAATACGGCTTTGGAATTTTTACTGGGAGTTGTAAATAAATGGAACTAAGAAACGTAGCAATCATTGCCCATGTTGACCACGGCAAGACCACGCTGGTGGACGAAATGCTCAAGCAGGGCGGCGTGTACCGCGAAAACCAGGAGGTTGTAGACCGCGTAATGGACTCCGGCGATCTGGAGCGGGAGCGCGGCATCACCATCCTCGCCAAGAACACCGCCGTCACCTACAAAAACGCCAAGATTAATATCGTTGACACCCCGGGCCACGCCGATTTCGGCGGCGAGGTGGAGCGCGTGCTGAAGATGGTAGACGGCGTGATCCTGCTGGTGGACGCTGCCGAGGGTCCCATGCCCCAGACCCGCTTTGTGCTGAGCCGCGCTCTGGAGCTGGGTCACCGGGTCATCGTAGTGGTCAACAAGATTGACCGCCCTGACCAGCGTATCCACGAGGTCGTGGACGAGGTTCTGGAGCTGCTGATGGATCTGGATGCCACCGACGAACAGTTGGACTCTCCCATGCTCTTCTGCTCCGGCCGCAACGGCACTGCCTCCTATTCCCCCGAGGTGGTGGGCACCGACCTGCAACCCCTCTTCGATACCATTCTGGAGTATATCCCCGCTCCTCCCCAGGACAACGAGGCTCCCTTCCAGATGCTGGTCTCCTCCATCGACTACAACGAGTTTGTGGGTCGTATCGCCATTGGCCGCATTGAGCGGGGCACCATCCGGCAGAATCAGGACATCTGCGTGTGCAACTACCACAACCCCGATGCTCCTGCCCGCAAGGCCCGCGCCGTGTCCCTCTACCAGTTCGACGGTCTGGGCAAGACTCCCGTCACGGAGATCGGTGCAGGCAACATCATCGCCCTCAGCGGCATCGGCGAGGTCACCATCGGCGATACTATCTGCGCCCCCAGCGCCATCGAGCCCCTGCCCTTCGTGAAGATTTCCGCTCCCACGCTGGAAATGACCTTCTCCGTCAACGACTCTCCCTTTGCCGGCACCGAGGGCAAGTTCGTCACCTCCCGTCAGATCCGCGAGCGTCTCTACAAGGAGACCATGAAGGATGTGTCCCTCCGGGTCAGCGATGTGGAGAGCTCCACCGACAGCTTCAATGTGGCCGGCCGCGGCGAGATGTCTCTGTCCATCCTCATCGAGACCATGCGGCGGGAAGGCTATGAGTTTCAGGTTTCTCCCCCCCGTGTGCTCATGCAGCGCACCGAGGAGGGCAAGCTCTTAGAGCCCATTGAGGAAATGGTCGCCGATGTGCCTCAGGAGTATGTGGGCAGCGTCATCGAGAAGATCGGTCTGCGCAAGGGCGAGGTCAGGGACATGACCCCCGTGGGCAGCCGTATGCGTCTGACCTTCCTGGTACCCTCCCGGGGTCTCTTCGGCTACCGCAACGAGTTTCTCACCGATACCCACGGCGAAGGCATCATGGCCTCCGTCTTCGACAGCTACGCCCCCTATAAGGGCGACATCTCCCGCCGCACCACCGGCTCCCTGATTGCCTGGGAAACCGGCGAGGCTGTGGCCTACGGCATCTGGAACGCTCAGGATCGCGGTGCCATGTTCATCACCCCCGGCACCAAGGTCTACGGCGGCATGGTGGTGGGTCAGTCCCCCAAGCTGGAGGACATCCCCGTGAATGTCTGCCGCACCAAGCACCTGACCAATACCCGCGCCAGCGGCTCCGATGAGGCTCTGCGCCTGGTGCCGCCCAAGCAGATGTCGCTGGAGCAGTGCATGGAGTTCCTCTCCGACGATGAGCTGCTGGAGGTCACCCCCCAGTCCCTGCGTATCCGCAAGCGCATCCTGGACCACTCCAAGCGCATGAAGGCCATCCACGGATAAGAAAGCGCTTCGCGCTTCGTTCGTGCACTCGCTGCGCGATATGTATTTTCGCGGGAGCAAAGCTCCCGCGAAAATTTTTATATTTACGGACTCTTCATCTTTCCGACACGATTCCGTAACGACAGGGCGTTATACTTAGCTCGTGGTTGACCGAAGGAAACGGCGATCACTTCGGGGCTCCTGCCCTCCCGAGCATCCCGCAAGCGGCAGACAAAGCATAACGCGGGAAACCGCTGTCCATATATGAATGGCCTGACAAAAATCCGTTTTGTCAGGCCATTTTCTTGACAGGCCTCTCCCCGGGGCATATACTGACAAAAAACGCAACGGAGGAAAGCCCATGCCCACCATCTGGCCCATTGCCCTTGTGATATGCTCCAACATCGTATACCAGATCTGCGCCAAGTCCGCACCGGCGGATATGCACCCCATGGCCAGCCTCACCGTCACCTATCTGGTGGGTGCGGTCTGCTCACTGCTGCTCTACTTTATGATGGAGCGGGGCGGGAGCATACTCCGGGAATATACAAAGCTCAACTGGGCGCCGCTGGTGCTGGGTCTGGTGATCGTGGGTCTGGAGGTGGGCTTTCTCTATGCCTACAGGCTGGGCTGGGAGGTCAGCCGCGCCAGCATCGTCCAGAGTGCGTTCCTCTCGGTGGCGCTGCTCTTTGTGGGAAAGCTCCTCTACGGGGAGCCGCTGACCCTGCGGAAGCTCCTCGGCGTGGGCATCTGTCTGGCGGGACTGTGGGTCATCAGCGGCTGAGTCTTGCAAAGGAGCGCGAAATATGCTAAAATACCCCTGAAAGAGAGGCAGAAGTATGGACAGACCTTACCCCTTCCTCACGGTGTCCGAAAAGGGCGAACGCTCCATCCGCGCAGGGCATCCGTGGGTTTATGATAACGAGCTGCAGGGCGGCACCGCCCCCGAGGACGGCGCTGTGGTGGATGTATGCAGCGGCAAGGGCAAATGGCTGGGCGTGGGCTTTTACAACGGGCACTCCCGCATCCGCGTCCGCATCCTCAGCCGCAATGCCAACGACCGCATTGACGAGAGCTTCTGGCGCCGCAAGACCCAGTGGGCGGTGGACTACCGCCGTCAGGTCATGGGGGAGGACTTCTCCGCCTGCCGCCTGATTTTCGGCGAGGCCGACGGCTTCCCCGGGCTCACCGTGGATCGCTTCGGCTCCGTGCTGGTCAGCGAGGTGCTCTCGCTGGGCATGGACAAGTGCAAGGCCGTGGTCTATGACGAGCTCATGCAGCGCACCGGCTGCACGGTGCTCTACGAGCGCAACGACAATGCCATCCGCGATAAGGAGGGCATGGATCGCTCCTGCGGCTTCTACTGTGGCAGCGGCAACGGAACCGTGGAGATCGTGGAAAACGGCCTCCGCTACGCCGTGAACTACATTGACGGGCAGAAGACCGGCTTCTTCCTGGACCAGAAATACAACCGTCTGGCTGCGGCTCGCATTGCAAAGGGTCGCCGGGTGCTGGACTGCTTCACCCATACCGGTGCCTTCGCCCTCAACTGTGCCTGCGGCGGTGCCGAGAGCGTGACGGCGGTGGATGTCAGCGAGCTGGCCTTGGCGAGTGCAAAGCACAATGCGGAGCTGAACGGCTTGCAGGATCGCATCAGCTTTCTCCAGCGGGATGTGTTCGAGCTGCTGACTGAGCTTTTGGAGCAGAAAGATAAGAGCTACGACTACATCATTCTGGACCCCCCGGCTTTTACCAAGAGCGGCTCCACCGTGGACAAGGCCTACCGGGGCTATAAGGACATCAACTACCGGGCCATGCGTCTGCTGCCCCGGGGCGGCTATCTGGCCACCTGCTCCTGCAGCCACTTCATGACCACCGAGCTCTTCAAAAAGATGCTCCGGGAGGCCGCCGCCGACGCAGGCGTACAGCTCCGCCAGATCGAGGAGCGTCAGCAGGGCTGCGACCACCCTATCCTCTGGGGCGTAGGCGAGACGGACTATCTCAAGTTTTTCCTGTTCCAGGTTGTATAAAGCAATAAAGCCTCACAAAAGCCCGTAGGGCACGGCCTCCCGGCCGTGCCGTGTGGGATAAGCACTATGTCCGTTTTATCCAGACAAAGCAAGAATCGCAGGCTTTCGGCACGGCCGGGAGGCCGTGCCCTACATTGAATTTTGTACGAGAATTGTTATATAAAGGAGAATCCAGCTATGAATTTTGAATATCGCCCCAAGGGGGTCTGCTCCAGCCGCATTACCTTTGCCATTGAAGACGGCAAGGTGCATGATGTGGTCTTCACCGGCGGCTGCAACGGCAACACCAAGGGTCTGGGTGCCCTCATCGAGGGCATGGACGCGAAGGAAGCCATTTCCCGTATGCAGGGCATCCACTGCGGCATGAAGCCCACCTCCTGCCCCGACCAGCTCTCCAAGGCGCTGGACGAAGCGCTGAAACAAATCTGATTCAGAGAAAGGGAAAAGACTATGGGACTGGTATCTATGGCCCTCAACACACTGGGCAATGTCAGCAATACCGTAAAGGACATCTTCTACTGCGAAGCTCTCAGTACCGATGTGCTCTGCGAGCGCGGCAAAAAGAAGGGCAATCTGGGCAGCGACAATGTGATCACCGACGGCTCCCGCATCGCCGTGGCCGACGGCCAGTGCCTGCTCATCGTGGAGCAGGGCAAGGTGGTGGACCTCTGCGCCGAGCCGGGCGAGTATGTCTACGACATGGGCACCGCCCCCAGCTTTTTCTGCGGCTCGCTGGGTCAGGGCATCAAAAACATCTGGGAGCAGATGAAGGATCAGTTCACCTTCGGCGGTGAGATCAGCCGCGATCAGCGCATCTACTACATCAACACCCGCGAGATCATGGGCAACAAGTACGGCACACCCTCTCCCGTGCCCTTCCGGGTGGTGGATGCGCGTGCCGGCATCGACATCGACATCGGCCTGCGCTGCTTCGGCGAATACAGCTACCGCATCGTCAACCCCCTGCTGTTCTACTCCAATGTCTGCGGCAATGTAAAGGCCACTTTCAGGCGTCAGGAGATCGAGGGTCAGCTCCGCACCGAGCTGCTCACCGCCCTGCAGCCCGCCTTTGAGCGCATCAGCGCCCAGGGCGTTCGCTACAGTGCCATCCCCGGCCACACGCTGGAGCTGGCGGAGGCGCTCAACCAGCTGCTCTCCGACAAGTGGGGCAAAAACCGCGGCATCGAGATCGTGGAGTTCGGTATGTCCTCCGTGAAGGCCTCCGAAGAGGACGAGAAGATGATCAAGGAGATGCAGAAGACCGCTGCCTACACTGATCCCACCATCGCCGCCGCCTACACCGTGGCCGCCAAGGCCGATGCCATGAAGGCCGCTGCGGCCAATGCCTCCGGTGCCGTCAACGGCTTTATGGGTCTGAACATGGCCGGCGGCGGAGACAGTGTGGATGTGAACGCCCTCTACCAGATGGGCGCTGCCAGGAAGGCCGAGGCTGCCCAGGGCGGCTGGAAGTGCCCTAACTGCGGTGCTAACGCCAGCGGCAAGTTCTGCCCCGAGTGCGGCACCAAAAAGCCTGAGGATGCTGCCGGCTGGAAATGCCCCGCCTGCGGCACGGTGAACAAGGGTAAGTTCTGCACCGAGTGCGGCGGCAAAAAGCCCGTGGGTGAACCTCAGTACCGCTGCGACAAGTGCGGCTGGGAGCCCGAGGATCCTAAGCACCCGCCCCGCTTCTGCCCCGAGTGCGGCGACCCCTTCGGTGACGAGGACAAAATATAAACCGGTCAGGGCTGTAAGACAAGTCTCTGTCATTGCTGTGAAAGCTGCGTTGTAAAGCCCTCGGCTCCCTCAGATGAGGGAGCTGGCTCGCGCAGCGAGACTGAGGGAGGGATCGTCTACGCTTCAGCACAGAACCTACTCTCCCTCAGCCCCAGTGTACGCACTGGGGCAGCTCCCTCGCAGAGGGAGCCATAGGGCATTTCGTTCATCGCGGTGAAGCTCTTCATCTCGATTGCGCGGAGCGTAACGACGTGGCAATCCGTTTTTGCGGGTGCGAACGCTGCGAGGCATGAAAAACTGACGACTCGGATGGGTGCTTCCGTCCGAGTCGTCTTTTTTCTTGCAAGTGTTTCCTTTATGTGATAGAATACTATTCAAGTTTTCTGTCGGGAGGACCTGTATATGAAAAACTTTCTCCGAGGGGTGAAGGACGGCGTGCCCATTGCGCTGGGCTACCTTGCCGTAGCCGTCACGCTGGGTATCGCCGCGAAAAACGCCGGACTGACCATACTGCAGGCCGTCATCGCCAGCCTCACCAACAATGCCAGCGCCGGCGAATTTGTGGGCTTTACGCTCATCGCCGCCAATGCGCCCTATGTGGAGCTGATCCTCATGGAAGCGCTGACCAATGCCCGCTATCTGCTCATGAGCACCGCTCTCAGCCAGAAGCTTACCAAAGAGGTCAGCACGCTCCAGCGCCTTCTGCTGGGTATGTGCGTCACCGACGAGATTTTCGGCATCTCCGTGGCCTACGGCGACTGTCTCGACCCCAACTACAGCTACGGTGCCTTTGCCATTGCCTGCCCCGCATGGGCACTGGGTACGCTCATCGGTGCCGTTCTGGGCAGTGTACTTCCCCTCCGGGCTGTGAGCGCTCTGAGCGTAGGTCTCTACGGTATGTTCATTGCCATTTTCATTCCGCCCTCCAAGGCAAACCCCGTGGTACTGGGCTGCGTTGCAGCGGCCTTTTTCCTGAGCTGGCTTTTCTCCGCTGTGCCGTTTCTCGCCCGGCTGTCCACCGGTATTACCACCATTCTGCTTACCGTTGTGATTTCTCTGGCCGCAGCGATTCTTTTCCCCGTAAAGGAGGAAACGGCAAATGGCTAAAACCTATATCTATATCGCCTGCATGGCATTGACTACCTACGCGATCCGGGTTCTCCCCCTGACTCTCATCCGCACAGAACTGAAAAGCCCGCTGCTGCGCTCGTTCCTCTTCTATCTGCCCTATGTGACGCTGGCCGTCATGACCTTTCCTGGCATTCTCTCCGCCACCCAGACTCCCTGGAGCGCTCTGGTGGCTTTGATCGTGGGTATCATCCTCGCCTGGCGGGGCAAGAGTCTTTTCGCCGTCAGTGTCTGCTGCTGCCTGTCCGTCTTTCTCAGCGAGCTGGTGCTGATTTGAAACAGGACGATAATTGGGGCTGTTCGGTGCCTCTGTCATTGCTGTGAAAGAAACGCCGGAGTCCTTCTTGGCTCCCTCTGACGAGGGAGCTGCCCCAGTTCGCAAACTGGGGCTGAGGGAGAGAGAATCTTTTGAGCCGCAGCGTAGACGGTCTCTCCCTCAGTCTCGCTGCGCTCGACAGCTCCCTCGCAGAGGGAGCCTTAGGGCGTTTCGTTCATCGTGGTGAATCCCTTCATCTCGATCGCAAGAGCGAAGCAGCGCGGCGAGCCGTTTCCTCTCCGGCTCGTCCGGAGGCCGAGCCCTACAGAGGGGCTGGGGAGACGGATGCCACACCGGGGCGCGGACGCTTTCGCAATGACAGGGCTTTACCTTTAGCCCCTTTTGTACGCGCCCCCCACCCCACAAGCACAAAAGAGCCTGCCGAAATTTCGGCAGGCTCTTCGTTTGCTATTACATGGAGAAAGCGTTGGAGTCGATGGTTCCGGCGGCGATGCCGGCACCGGCGCAGCGGTTGATGTACTCGTTGCTCTTGAGCAGCTCGGCAAAGACCTGGCTGCGGGTGGCACCGTCGGTGATGGTCTGGGTCCACTGGGCCAGACCGGCAGCATCGGCGTTGCGGCCGAAGAGGGTCAGGTATGCGTCGTTCACAAACTGCTCATTGCTGCGGCCACGGGCGTGATACTCAGCGCCGGAGAAGATGGCGGCGGCGATCTGGGCAGCAGTCTTGTTGCCGTACATCAGATCGTTGATCCAGCCATCGGCTTCCGTGCCGACGGGATTGCGGTTCAGCGCTCCGTTGTAGATGCTTGTAATAACGGAGGTGGCCAGCTCCTTGGTGTAGATGTTCTTGGCGGCAGGAGCCTGCATCACGTACTTGCTGGGATCGATGGAGCTCCAGGAGTAGCCGTAATCGTTGCAGCGAAGCTTGTACTCATCGGAGGCGGCGATCATGGCGAACACGGTGGAGCGGGTGGCACCGCCGGTAAGAGTGCCCTTCCAGGAAGCGGTCTCAGCGGGGTTGGGATCGCGAGCCAGCAGAGCCCGGAAGATGGTGGCGATGAACATCTCATCGCTGAGATTGCGGTTGATGAACTCCTGAGAACCGGCCAGACCGGCGGCCACGGTGGCGTGGGTGGCGGTGCCGTCCGTCAGAGCCTTCCTGTTGTCGGCCAGACCGGCAGCATCGGGCTCGCGGTTGAGGATGATCTTGTAGAGATCGGTCACGGCATAGTCAGCGGCCATGTTGCTCATCTTGGCAATCTGGGTGCCGGCGTTGGAATTCTCGCCCATGTTGTAGCCGGACACATCCACAGAACCGGCCTCATAGCCGTAGAGGTTGCAGAGGGTGTTGAACTCGGTGGACATGGTGAAGCCGTTGAACACAGCCACGCGGTTCATGCCGGCGGCCATATTGTCCATCCAGTACTGGAAGCCGCTACTATCTGGGCTACGGTCGAACATGGTGTAGTAGAGATCGAAAAGGAAGTCATAGTTGGTGGTCTTGCGATTGCGGTACTCCTGGCTGCCGAAGAAACCGGCGGCAACCTGAGCAGCAGACAGCTTGCCGTTGGTGAGCTTGCCGGCCCAGTCGTTCAGACCGGCCTCTTCAGGCTCACGGTCCAGCACGCACTGGTACAGGCGGGTCACGAAGGCAACAGCCTGCGTGCTGGCGGCGACCTTGTTGCTGATGTCCAGCTTGGAATCGATGGTGCCCAGCTCCATGGGAGTGGCGGCGGCGATGGCCTTGAACTCAGCGCTGGTGATGAAGGTGGAGAGAACCTCGGTGCGGGTCTTGCCGGCGGCAATGGTGTTCACCCAGTCGGCGAGCTCGGCGGCGCCGGGATTGCGGCCCAGCAGAGCCCTGTAGAGGCTGGTGACGAAGGCTGCATCCGTCAGACCGCGGGCGCGGAACTCGTCGCTGCCGTAGAAGGCGGCGGCCACAGAGGCGGCGGTGAAGGTCTTGTTCAGCAGACCGGTGACATAGCCGTTGATCTCCTCATCGGTGATCTTGTCCTCGGCACGACCCAGGGCGCAGGTGTAGAGGCGCCTGACATAGCGGGCGGCACGGGAAGCGGGAGTGCCCACGCTGTAGCTGACGGTGAACTTGGCGATGGTGCCGTCATCGTCAGAGACGATCACATTGGTGAAGTAGTCGCCGATGGGCATTCCGATTACGGGAGCCACGGTGAAGGTGGCAGTGCCCTTGGGGCTCAGGCTGGAGATGACCTTGGTGCTCAGATTGAAGGCAATGGGGTAACCGCCGGAAAGCTCCACATAGAGCGTGCCGGAGTCGGTGTTGCCGGTGTTCTTCACGGTAACACCGTAAACGGGCTGCTCGGCGTAGCCCAGCTCGATATCGCCGTAGGCCTTATCGGTCTTGGGATTGAGCTCGATGCCGCGGGCGATGGGATACCAGTCAGCGTAGACGGTCATGCCCTCAGCGTTGTAGTAGAGCACCGTGTTGGCAACGGTGGCATTGGCGAAGGTAGCGCCGCCCCAGCCCTTGAAGGCCAGATTCTCGGAAACGGCAACCACATTCAGGGTCTTGTTGGCGGTGTACTTGAAGGTATCCTTGCCGAAGACCTTCTGGGCATAAGCGCCGTTCTCGTTGAAGTAGAAGGAAATGCTCTTGAGCTGATCGCAGCTGTGGAAAGCGTTGTTGCCGATGCGGGGCACATTGCCCTCAATAGTCAGCTGGGTGATGTAAGGACGGTAGTTGGCCCAGGGCTGCGCGTCGGCGGTGGCATAATCGGGGATAGCCGTGCTGCCGGCGATTTCCAGGGCAATGTTGAAGCCCGCATTCTCCACAGGGAATGCGCCGTTTCCGATGGTGAAGGCCTTGCCGCTGAGAGCGTTGTAGCCAAAGTCATGGACAAGAACAACGTCCTTGAGGTTGACGCAGTTGGCGAAGGCCTGGGCGCCGATGAACTCCACAGAGCCGGGAATCACAACGCTCTGGAGCTTGGTGCAGCCGGAGAAGGCCTGAGAGCCGACGCTGCGCACTCCGTCGCGGATGGTGACCTTGGTCAGATCATTCTTCAGGTTGGCCCAGGTCTGCTCGGAGTTGCCTTCCTTCATGTAGCCGCTGCCGCTGACCTCCAGCTCCACGCTGATGCCGGCGGGCAGAGCCGTCTTGGCAATGTCCAGAGTCAGATCGGGATAGGCGGACAGATCGCGCTTGAGCACCACCGTGCTCACGCTGCCGCAGGCGCTGAATGCGTTGGCACCCAGGCTCTCAACAGCAGCCTCGATTACGATGCGCTGGATGTTGCCGGCCACGCCGTACCACTCGGGAGCGGTATTGCTGGCGTAGTCAGCCATGTCACCGCTGCCGAACACGTACAGAGTCGTACCGTCGCGGTAAACCTTTACACCGTTGGAGATCCATGGATCATCCAGGGTGCCCTTGCCTGCAGCCATGGCAGAGAGCGGCAGCATAGCCGCCACCATGCACAGAACGAGCAGGAAGCTGATGATTCTCTTTTTCATGCGTTATCACCCCATTTAGTATTTTGGCCGAGCAGATCGTCGACCTAAACGGCCACTTGTTACTTCTTGTAACTTCGTGTATCTATTTATACCATATGGTTTGTGATAAAGCAAGCGAAAGAAATAAAAAAATTGCACAAATTCTTCTCTGTAATTCCGGCGTTATTGCCATAAATCATCTGAATCCGCAGGTTTTAGTGCTTTTCCATCCAGTTTCCTCCAGTTTCCTCTCTGTTACAGCGGTTACAGGAAGATACAAAGCACCTGTAACATTTTGTATCAATGTCAGATTTGAAGCGAAAAACAGTCACTTGCAGTCGGTGTGGTCACTTTGGGATTTTCTACCAACGAGATATTGTAAATCGTTGACAATTTCTCTTCCGGCAGGTACAATTACTGTATACTACAAAAAAGGAGACGATCTTATGAGTGAAACCATGGAAATCATCCACAGTCGCCGCAGCGTAAAGAGCTATGCCGATACTCCCGTCCCCCGGGAGCTGGTGGAAAAGGTCTGTGAGGCGGGCACCTGGGCCCCCTGCGGCATGGGCAGGCAGTCCCCCATCATTCTGGCTGTGACCAATAAGGCGCTCCGTGACCGCATCTCAACGCTCAACGCCGCCGTAATGGGCCGCGACGCCGATCCCTTCTACGGTGCCCCCGTGGTGCTGGTGGTGCTGGCCGATAAGAGCGTGGGCTCCTACCTCTACGATGGCTGCCTGACCATGGAGAACATGATGCTGGCCGCCGCCGATCTGGGTCTGGGCTCCTGCTGGATACACCGGGCCAAGGAGGAGTTCGAGAGCGAGGAGGGCAAGGCCATTCTCAGGGAGCTGGGCGTTGAGGGCGACTACGAGGGCATAGGCAACTGCATCCTCGGCTACCCCAAGGGCGAGCTGCCCAAGGCGAAGCCCCGCAAGGAAGGCTACATCGTCTGGGCCGAATAAGAGCAAAAACACGAGCTTGCAGCGTGCAGCTCGTGTTTTTTATGTCGTCAACGAACCTGTCTCCGGTGACTCCTTAGCCGATCTCCACGGTCATGCCGTCGGGGTCGTTTACGGTGAAGTAGGGCGGCTTGCCGCCGTGCTGCTGCAGGGGTGAGGGCTCGTAGCCCAATTTAATAATACGCTCGCGCTCTCCCTCAAGGTTGCAGCCGCCGCTGAAGCTCATGATCAGGCTCCGCACCTGCACCTTTTCCCGGCCCTCCATCTGGATCAGCTCCAGCTGGGTCTCGCCGGCAGCGTTAGCCACAAAGCAGATCTCGCCCCCATTGGTGGGAAAGCGGCGCTGCTCGATGAGATGCAGAACATTTTTGTAGAACGCCAGGGACTTTTCCAGATCCGTAACCTGGATGGTGATATAATTCAGCTTCATTCCATCAGCCTCCTTTTATATTTACCTTCAGTGTATGGAATATCCTCCCTTTTGTCAAGAGGGGTAAATAGAAAACTCCCGAATCCGAAGATTCAGGAGTTCTGGTGGAGACTACTGGACTCGAACCAGTGGCCTCATGCGTGTGAAGCATGCGCTCTAACCTGCTGAGCTAAGCCTCCATTTGGTGACCCGTACGGGATTCGAACCCATGTTACCGCCGTGAAAGGGCGGTGTCTTAACCGCTTGACCAACGGGCCGCATTTAAGCTTTGTCCGGGGAGAGGCATAAGCCTCGCCCCAGACTGGTAGCGGCGACTGGATTCGAACCGGTGACACTCCGGGTATGAACCGGATGCTCTGGCCAACTGAGCTACGCCGCCATATGAAAGGATTATACTGGAAAGCAGAACCCTTGTCAACTGATTTTTCACGGATTCCCCATCCTTTTGCAAGGATGGGGATCGTGGCAGGGGAAGAAGGCTTCGAACC
>DCIK01000034.1:2025-6585 GCA_002315975.1 Clostridiales bacterium UBA1728 | reverse complement strand
GAACCCTCGGCCTACGGTTTTGGAGACCGCCGCTCTACCAGCTGAGCTAAACCCCTATTTGGTGGGCCTTCAGGGACTCGAACCCGGGACCATCCGGTTATGAGCCGGGAGCTCTAACCAACTGAGCTAAAGGCCCAAACCACTATGCTTTTTAAAGCTTTTGAAGTATATCACAGAATGAAGGAGAATGCAAGAATTATTTTTGCAATTCTAAAAAATGTCGCTCTCCCGGTCTGGGAGAGCGGCAGAACAGTATAAATCAGGTTTTTCGGGTGGTGCGTTCACCGCACTTGGGGCAGGTAATCTGGATTTTTCCCTTTCCCCGGGGAACCCGCAGGGTACAGTGGCAGGCAGGGCATTTGAAGTAAACAAACTTTCGAATGTCTTTCAGCTGATGAAACTTGCCTGTAATTTTGGAGCGGATGGGCCACCAAATCTTGATAAATCGGTCATTCTCTCTGCGCCTTGCGTACAGGTTGCGGGACAGCAAACGCAGAAAGCACAGCACAATCAGCACGGTGCCAATATAGGAGAACACGCGTAATCCGGTCAGTGAGCTTACCAAAGACAGAATAACGGCAGAAATCAGCATAAACATATTCAGTTGGTCCGGACCATATCGGCCGGTCATGAAACGCTGCAGCCAATTGCGCATGGCAAACCCTCCTTAGAATTGTTACTGCATTAACTATATCACAGCGGGAAGGGAATATGAGAGCTTGTCACATTTTCTTTACAAAAACAATTGCTATAAAAAAGCGGCAGCCTCCCAAAGGGAAAACTGCCACTGTATTATGCCTGAAAATGAATATGAATCTCAAAATGGTCTTCGGTGAAAGCTTCTGATAGCTTCGCTGTTTCATTTGCTGCAGAATTCACGGATGAACTGTTTTTTCTCCTTGATTCTTTCCAGACCATTGATATATTCCTGCGGGTATTTGGGGTTGAAAATGCGCTCAATTCGTCCGCTTGATGCATTCACCAGTTTTGTGGATCCGCCGCCTCCGAGCGACAGGATGGTACACAGTTCTTCCATAATGCAGATATTGTACAGGCTCTCGTAGCCGGGCTTGCACCATCCAACATTCTCATACCCGGCGGACATGAATTTTTGACGGTACATATAGTAGGGAACATAGCCGGCTTTCCGCAGAGCCTGGGAGGCATAGTCAACCATTTGTCCTACCTCTTCGCCGGATGGGAGAGCAGTTTCTTCCAGGGTAATCCGGGTACCCTTCTTCAAAGAAAGGGTGTGAACAGTTATGTTTTCCGGGGCAAAGGCAATGGTGCGGTCCAATCCGGCGCGGAAGCCTTCCGGGGTGTCAGAGGGAAGCCCGGCAATTAAATCCATGTTGATGGCAGGGATGGACGCGTCTCTTGCCATGGCAATAGCATCCACAATGTCCTGGGATGTGTGGCGGCGTCCAATCACCTCAAGAACCTTGTCCTGCATAGTCTGGGGGTTTACGCTGATACGGGTAACGCCAAGTCGATGCAGAACCTCAAGCTTCTCAGCAGTGATGGTATCCGGACGGCCGGCCTCAACCGTATACTCGGATACTGCGGAAAGGTCAAAGCGCCGGGCGAGATGGGTCAGCAGACGCTCCAGCTGGGCAGCACTCAGGGTTGTGGGTGTACCGCCGCCGAAGTAGACGCTTACAACACGCAGCCCCAGCTCCTTTACCAACGCAGCGTCATGGTCAATTTCCTGCAGTAAAACCTCAAGAAAGGGCTCCACCAGCTTCATGGACTTCTCCACACTGTTGCTGACAAAGCTGCAGTAGGCACAGCGGGTGGGGCAAAAGGGGATACCAACATAAAGGCATATATCATTGGGCTGAAGCAGCCGCTTGGCTGCAAGGCCTGCTCTGGCGGTATCCAGACACAGTTCTGCCCTTTCCGGTGAAACATATTGTTCCTCTATCATGGCACGGACAGCCTGAGCCTCTGTTTTCCCGGCTTCCAGCATGTTGCTTACCAGCTTTCCCGGTCGTATACCGGTGACAGCGCCCCACACCGGCTTCCTGCCGGTGAGCTTCACGGCAGCACGGTAGAAGGAAAGCCGCACACTTTTCTGAAGAAGTCGGTCGGTTACCAGCTTGTCAGTCAGACTTGCGTTTGCGATGCGTGCCAGACCTCTGGCACATCTGCCCTGACTGTCAGTCAGCATGGTAGCGGTGGTAGTATAGACTGCCCCGCGATGCTGGGAAATGACAGCAGAGACAACGCCGTTTTCAGGCTCTGAGTATTCGGGCCTTTCCTCCGGGAACAGCATCAGCATAATCTGCTCCGCGGCGTACTTGTAGTCGTGGCCAATCAGCTTTAGCTTCATGCTTTGCCTAAGGCGTTTTTCGCGTAGGTGATATAGTAGTTATAGGCTCTCTCACGGTCCAGCGAGGTGTACTCCATGTGGCCGGGATAAACCTCATAGTCTCCCTGCAGGCTGTCCAGCCGCAGCAGAGACCGCAGCATAGCGTTCATGTCCCCGTCCTCAAAGTCCGTGCGTCCGCAGCTGTCACGGAAGAGTGTGTCGCCGGAAAAGATGGCGTTTTCGCATACAAGGCAGACGGAACCTGAGGAATGACCGGGTGTCTCCAGTACAGAAAAAGACAGTGAGCCGACTTGAATGGTATCACCCTCGGCATAGTAGCGGATATCCTCATCAGCAGGGAACTTCATAGGTTTGGCAGGTCCTGTCTTCAGGAAGGCATCCTTTTTGTTAATATAAGCAGGGGCTCCGGTTCCTTCTCTCACACCATCCAGGCCCAGCCAGTGGTCATGGTGGCCGTGAGTCAGCATAATCACTTCGCAGCTGAGATGATTGGCTTCCAGATAGTCCAGAATAAGGCCGGACTCATCTCCCGGATCAATCACGGCGCATTTGCCGCAGGTCTCGTCAGTTACTATGTAGCAGTTAGTGCCCAGCTGTCCTACAGGAATTCCCTTAATTTGCATGTGTTTTTCCTCCTATGGTCATTGGTCCGTATCAAACAGTAATGTGACAGGACCGTCGTTAATACTTTCTACCTGCATGTCCGCACCGAAAATACCGGTGTGCACAGTGTAGCCCTCCTGACGGCATTGCTTGATAAATAGCTCGTAGAGGGGGATGGCCTGCTCCGGCTTTGCCGCACCGGTGAAACCGGGACGGCGGCTTTTCAGGTCGGCGTACAGAGTAAACTGAGAGACAACCAGCAGCTCACCGCCAACCTGGTCAAGACTAAGATTCATTTTGCCGTTTTCATCTTCAAACACTCTGGTTTTACAGATTTTTGAAGCAAGCTTTTTGGCTGTATCTTCTGTGTCCCCGGGGCCTACCCCCAGAAGAATCAGAAAACCCCTGCCAATGGAGCCGTTCACGGTTCCGTCAATGGTAACGGAGGCCTGACGGACTCGGGTTACAACTGCCCGCATAATGCTGCTCCTTATCGGTCGCTTCGGCGTACTTCCGTAACGCCGGAGATGGCTGACAGACGATTCATAACGGATGCCAGCTCATTGCTTCCTTTAACCTCCAGGGTGATAGAGGCAGTGGACAGTCCTTCTCCCACATCGCGGGCAGAGAAGGAAGTCATCTTTATTTTAGCAGAGCTGACAACTCCGGCAATATCCATAACCAGACCGCCTCGCTCTTTGGCGGTGATAAAGAGATTGGTGGAGTAGGTGTCGGACTCACTGTTGGCCCATTCCACGCCAATCCAACGGCCCTGCTCTTCCGGTTGGGCAGAAGACTGCAGGTAGTTCACACAGTCCTTACGATGGACAGAAACGCCGAAGCCTCTGGTAATGAAGCCAATGATGGCATCCCCGGGAACAGGGGTGCAGCAACGGGCAAACTTGACAAGACAGTTGTCCACACCTTCCACTACAACGCCGTTGACAGGATGCGCTTTGGTCTTTGGCTTGGGGACAATGGGTTGTGACTGAGTTTCATCCTTTTTCTTCGCTTTTTCAGCAGCGCGGACCTCGTCACGGATTTTATTAACCGCTTTTTGGGCTGAGGCGCCGCCGTAGCCGATAGCGGCGAACATGTCATCCAGAGAGGTGTAGGTCAGCTTTTTCAGAATCTTTGGGAGCATCTCCTCACTGAAAACACTGGCTGCGGAAAGCTGCTGGCGCTTGAGTTCAGACTCGAACATTTCTTTGCCCAACAGAATGTTCTCCTCGCGCTGTTCTTTCTTGAACCACTGGCGAATCTTGTTGCGGGCTTCACTGCTGCGGACAATCTTCAGCCAGTCGCGGCTGGGGCCCTTGGCAGCTTTGGAGGTGATTACCTCAACAATGTCGCCGTTTTGCAGAATCTGAGTGAAAGGAACAATTCTTCCGTTGACCTTGGCACCGGTCATCCGGTTGCCGATGGCGGAGTGAATGTTGTAGGCAAAGTCAATGGGGGTGGATTTTGCGGGAAGATTGATAACATCGCCCTGAGGGGTGAACACGAACACCTCGTCAGAGAACATATCTGTCTTCAGTGATTTGAAGAAGTCTGCGGCATCGCTTTCCTGCTGGGATTCCAGAAGCTGCCGGATCCAGGCAAACTTTTCCTCGTCGCCGGTGGCC
>DCIK01000034.1:0-1990 GCA_002315975.1 Clostridiales bacterium UBA1728 | reverse complement strand
TCTTATACTTCCAGTGGGCGGCAATACCGTATTCGGCGGTGCGATGCATATCCCAGGTTCGAATCTGGACTTCAAGAGGGATGCCCTCTGTACCCAAAACGGTTGTGTGCAGGCTTTGATACATGTTGGGTTTAGGGGTGCCGATGTAATCCTTAAAATGGCCGGGCAGCGGGCGATACATGTCATGGATGTAACCCAGAACATTGTAGCAGTCGCCGATGGTGTCCACAATCACGCGAAAGGCATACAGATCCAGTACTTCCTCAAAGGATTTATTCTGGCTGTACATTTTGCGGTAAATGCTGTAGATATGCTTGATGCGTCCGTAAACCTTGCATTTTATGCCGTTGGCGGCCAGACGCTCGGTAATTCTGGATTGTACCGTGTCAAAGAAAGCGGAATTCTGTTCCTCTCGTTTGGTAAGCTCCTGGTCAATGGCATTGTAGCCAATGGGATCCAGGTACTTGATGGAAAGGTCTTCCAGCTCCCACTTAAAGCGCTGCATTCCAAGGCGGTGAGCGATGGGAGCGTAAATCTCCATGGTTTCCAGCGCCTTTTCGCGCTGCTTGCTCTCCTTGTGGAACTGCAGTGTGCGCATGTTGTGCAGCCGGTCCGCCAGTTTTATGATGATTACGCGAATGTCTGTAGCCATAGCCAGCAGCATTTTGCGGAAGTTTTCCATCTGCTCTTCTTCCTTGCTGGTGTAGGTCACGCGGGTCAGTTTTGTAACGCCTTCCACGATATCGGCCACATCGGAGCCAAACAGCTTCTCAATCTCAAGATGCGTTGAACCGGTGTCCTCCAGACAGTCGTGCAGCAGGGCTGCCATGATGCTTTCCTCGTCCAGATTCAACTCGGCGATGATTTCAGCAGCAGCCAAAGGATGGATGATATAGGGTTCGCCGGATTTGCGAAGCTGGGGTCCGTGGTTGCGATAAGCATATTCAAAAGCGGAACGAATGCGCTCTAGATTGGCGGTAGGGGTGCCGGTTTTAACCACTTCCTCAAAGTGGCGGTACTGCTCCTCTACCACGGGGTCAATGACCAATTCGCTCTTCTCTTCCTTGTTTTCGGTACTCATGTATCTTCCTCCGTTGACGGCCGCTTACAGGTGCGGCTTCAAGTCGGCAACCAACAATTGGACACTGCGGCGGCCGCGGAATTCGTTAATCTGGGGTTCAAAGGCAATATCCACCCGGCTTCCTCGGGGAGGCAAATCGGCGGCGGCATGGGAGAAGTAGATGCCGTCAAAGGTTTCACCGTTTTTGCTGACGCGCAGCTTGGTGTGTGCCCCGGTCCCGCAGGAGCCTATAAAGGTGAGCTCCGCATTTCTCAGGCAAAGAATGGGGGGCAGGTTACCATTGCCGAAGGGCTCCAAAGCGGTCAGCGCTTCCAAATTAGGCAAGGTCAGCAAACCGGGTTTGACGATTTCGTAGTCAACCTCTAAGGTGGGTTCTGCCGGACCCTACAGCATTTCACGGAAGCAAGCCGTGAAACGGTTGCGGAAAGCGCCTATGTTTTCCTTGCGGATGGTAATACCGGCAGCCATCTCGTGTCCGCCAAAGTTCTCCAGCAAATCGCTGCAGCGGTCTAAGGCAGCGTAAAGAGGAAAGGAACCGAAGCTGCGGCAGGAGCCACGGCCGATGCCGTTCTCGTCCACGCAAATCATGATGGTAGGAACCATTTTTAATTCCGCAATCCGGGCCGCTACGATGCCCATGACCCCTTGAAACCAGCTTTCTTTGGACAGAATCAAAGGAAGTCCGTTTGTATCAGCCATTTCCAGGGCTTCTTCGTAAATACGGGTGACCAGGTCCCTGCGCTCGTCGTTTAAACGGCAAAGCTCCCGGGTCAATTCTTCGGCCTCTGTCGGGGCTTCTGTATTCAGCAACTGAACGGATAACTCCGGCTTGCCCATGCGCCCGGCAGCATTGAGCCGAGGGGCCAGGGTGAAGCCAACCGATACCGTGGTAATCCGTCGGCCCTCAGC
>DCIK01000014.1 GCA_002315975.1 Clostridiales bacterium UBA1728 | reverse complement strand
CGGTTTTGCAGCGCCAATGGCCCTTTACCCACCAAGACGGTGTTTCTCCGCTCATATGCGACGATGCACCACATTCATTGCACCATGTCCAAATCCCGCAATGCATGTCATTGTGACGGTGAATATAAACATGAGCAGAACGATTTTGGCATATAGGGCATTGGCAGGGGAATTGTGATCTACCCTCATTTGCCTTATCGAAAACTGTCATTATTTTATCGTTGTCATTCCACATATTATCGTTTTCCCCTTATATGACACTCAACTGTATTAAGAAAGAACTCCAAAGCGCAATATAGTCAATAGCGGGGCGATCACTCGTCCCGCCTCATCAAGTCTCAATACGGAAAATCGGGTGCTATTTTGAATGAGATACTGTTCTCAATCAAAGTATTTTTCTTTTCAAGGATTTCTGTGGCTTTGCCGCTGAACACGACTGCATCAGGCATCTCTAACAGTCTTTTTGCCTGAAGGTAATTAATGCTTGCATATTCTGCAACAATCTTGATATTATTTTTTGTTGCTATATTCCCGAAAATAATAATAGAGTATTCTGTTTGATCCGTTTCATACGGCTCAAAATAGCTTGTAACCCATCCCCAACCGCATTTAGGGCAGGTATATCCACAGGAATGGCCTTCACGATATTTGAGCATTTCAGCTCCACATTTTTCACACTTCATTATTTATCCCTCTTGTTCGGATAGAATGTTTTGAATTTACCGACTTTTGAGCCGTCTTCATATAAATGACCGTTTATGACCTTGCCAGCCTTAACATAATAGTTCCCGGACGACTTAACCCAAAGGATATCTGTTGGGGCTTTGACCGGAACACCTAATTTGTTGGCAAGATTCTGCGCAAACCCATTATCAATCTTTCCCGTGCTACACGACAGCAAGCGAATACCTTGCTGCTTGTAGTTCTTGTCTCTTGAAAGCAGTTTTGCAGCAGTTCTGTGGTCAATCTGAATGGCTTGCCCATTATGCTGGACTTCTATGGTATATTCATTCCCATGTGCGATTATGTCATAAAAACCATCAACATCCACATCAGAACGATTTTTGATGTACTTGCTGAAAGTGTCATTTGGTTTCATATAATCGGCACTGCCAAAGGCAGCACCATATGTATTGCCGAACCCGCCGTGAATTCCAGCGCCCATTAAGCACCCACCGCCTTTCGGTGAGCAGCCATATCATCGCTGTCGAATTGAATGATTCGAATTCCGGCATTGCGGTATTCGTCAAAAATAGCGTCGGGAACGGTACCGTACACGATAATCGTCTGCGGACGGAGCGCCTTTACCGCATAGTCAAGTCCTCGTTTGAAGAACTCACGTTCACGAACAAGTTTGATACATCCGTGTGAACCAACTGCAATGGTGCTTCTTCTCGGAACACCCGCACAGCAGAGCTCATAGGTGCGCTCGTCACCCCAACGTACATTTGGGATTACTGGGACGCCATTCGCTTGAAGCCAGTGACCTATGGCTCGACCTCTGTATGTATTCCACTGCTGCATGACCAAAGGCATGTCTCGGTATAGGCTGAAATCCGGTGAAATGACTCCCTGAAACCTTTTGAGGATTGGAAGATACCGCTCAGGGTTGTTCCATATCCTCTCAAATTCGACATCATCTTCGTAAAAATGAACCCACTGCTGGTAATCCTTACTGCTGACAGCTTTTGAAAAAGGAATCATTCTTTCTGGAAGACTTGGCTCAGGCGCAATGCAAGGTATTTCCAATTCTGTATCGAATTGGGCATCTCTGACCAAAAAGGCGCGAAAAACATCTTTGCACCCGCTTCGGGTGCTATTTACTTTTGACATAGAAAAGACTCCTGTTGCACAATCAACGGGGCATAAAAACGTGCATATTAAAAGATTTACCCCGAGGCTGTGTCAGCCGAGCATTTATCCAAAAAGTAACTACCACATTACGAATAGGAATACTCGGAGACACAGAACGCTAAATTTGATGTATTTTTCACAAAGAAGCACTATGGTCTCTTGACATGACGTCCAAGTATTTCTACAATTGATTTACCACATTACGAGTAGAAATACTCGGAGTCGAGCATTGTTTTGATTGTCCCCACAATCAGAGCAATGCTCTTTTTGCTGCAAGCAATACGCACCACCTCTTTTTAAAAATTTGTATTTAACGGAGAATATCGAGCAGATCAAAATAGTAATAGGTGCGATTTCTGCTCTTGTTGTCCGAATAAATAAACCTATTCTCGACCAGCGTAGACAGGTATCTGCTGACGGTTGACAAAGGTATGTCTGTCACTTCTGAAATTTGCTTTGCCGTTGTTATGGGGAAGCGATAAAGGGTATTGATTATATCGACTATCCCTGAAGAACGAGCAAGACTACGGGCAGAGTCCAAATGGCGTTCATACAAATCATTGATTTTTGTGATAATGTCAATGTATTTCTCGCATTGTTTCGTAACCGTAGCCAGAAAGAATTTTATCCACTCGTTCCAGTTTCCGTTGTATCGGATGCCGTTCAAGAGACTGTAGTACCGAATCTTATCTCGCTCAAGTGCTTCACTGATAAAGAAACAGGGCAAGTCGATTTGATCCTGCGCGAAAAGGTACATAGGGATAAGCATACGGCCTACTCGTCCATTGCCATCCATAAACGGATGGATTGTTTCAAGTTGGGCATGAATAATTGCGGTTCTCACTAAGGGTCGAAAATTATCATCAGGCTTGTTCATATAGCTGATGAGATTGCCCATAAGAAAAGGCACATCATCCGGTTTTGGCGGAATGAAGGTAATCGCGTGGGTCGGATCGTTTCGCCCGATAAAATTCTGCTCAGTTCGATACTCCCCAATTTTTTTAGGCTTGCGTACATTCCCTTCCATGAGAGTTTTGTGAATACCAAAGAAAAATTCATCGGAAAAATCGTGCCGAGATAAATAGTCGTAACCAAGAATAGTAGCCTGATGGTAATTGAGAACCTCATTAAGATTGATATCTCTGCCATTCGGAAGAACTTGATTGATCAGAACGCCGTCAAGGGTTGCTTGCGTCCCTTCCAGTTGTGAAGAAGCCAAAGCTTCTTTTTGCTGGAGAGTCGGCATAAACCAGGAACTGTCCAGTTTACTGTCCTTTATTTTCTCTTTATAAACCTCAAGTTTTGCTGTGGCATCAATTAGTTCTTCAAAGAAAAAGGTTTGGTTAATTTTATCCGCTGCCAAAGGCAGTATCTCTGCTGTGTATGAGTTTTCCACATTGCATTCCTCCTAACAGAGCGCATTATAGCATTATTGTCGTCAAAAGTCAAGATATTTGACGACAAGAACATGGTATTCTTGATTTAAAAACCTAAAAATAGAATTTTTGGCGTTAGTGTTTCTTCCTTGTTGGCAATTGCTATCTTGCATAATGAGATTTTTTCGCTGAAAAATCTATACTAAAATAGGGGAACAAGCGGCTATTTCATCTGGTTAAAGGCAGAGCCATTTGGGATATTTCTGTCAGTAATGTGTTCTGGAACATCAAAACCCGTCTACATTATTCTTTTCGCGGTTTTGCAACGCCTTTTGCAACACGAGATCGAGTAAATCGAATAAATGAAATAAGAGAAATAAAAATGAGCCCCTTTTTTACGGTGCAAAAGGCAAAAATACGGTGAATGAGAAAATAATAAATGAGTGGGAATAATTCAACCAACAAAAGGGGTTGTCTCCAAACGGAGATAACCCCTTTTGCGTACCCGGTGAGACATACCCGCTGTATATTGAGTCTTCTGTCAGCCTGTGTATCAAAGAGAAACAAAATAATATTGATTTCATTCGG
This sequence comes from Clostridiales bacterium UBA1728, assembly GCA_002315975.1. Taxonomy (GTDB): domain Bacteria; phylum Bacillota; class Clostridia; order Oscillospirales; family Oscillospiraceae; genus Apopatocola. The sequence continues at coordinate 29,638 of DCIK01000014.1, read as the reverse complement.
AAGAATGTGATATACTGCTTCGTATAGTGATGCTTATTCAGCATTTTTTGACTGAGAGGAGAAATGAAGATGCCGATCGACAAAAAACGTGCCCAGGAAATATACAAGCTGGTGTCAGAGAACAGAAAGATCAGTAAGCTCTGCAGTGAAGACCGGCTGGATGATTATTTTGAGGAGCTCAAAGAGTATTTTTATCCCCAGAAGCTGAGTGACAAAGGCATAGAGGCTGACAGTTCTACCCAGAACCTGCTGGATATGCTTGATACAATCAGAAATCAGCTCGCTGCACTGCAGACTGCCGGTATGGAAAAAGGTCCGAATGAGCCGGATAATACAGGTCTCACACAAAGCCAGGCCGATAAGATGCAGGAGGCTTTAGAGAACCTCTTCACCCGGAATCCCGCGCCGGAAAGAATCATGGAGGATTATCTGCATGACCACGGCGACAAGTATCTTGCCTCCGACGAGCTGCAGTTTGTCTCCGCTCTTGTGGGCGCTATGAGCGGTGTCAACGATATATTAGACCGTGAGAATACCCGTGAGGGACTGGAGTCGATAGAGAAAGATTTCAATCAGATCAGCGACAACATTTCCCGGTACTCAGATAACCAGAAAGAGGCGGAGGAAGAGGCAATCAATGCGGGAATTGCCGACATAAGCGATGCCGGTCTGGAAAAGTTCAAAACGCAGATCGACGAAGAGCACAAACAGCTTGAGCAGGAGCGCAAGGAGCTGACGGAAATGCTCGGGCAATTAAAGGAGGAAGCCAAATCCATCCCGGGAGAGGATCAGTATCGGGCTGTCAAGGCGGATGTTCAAAACGCAAGAGAACAACTGGAATATCACAAGACCAGACAGATGAAACTGACAAAGGCCATAAATAGCGCAAAAGGCGCTTTCCCGAAAGAGACATACGAGAAGCTGCTGAAAGATTATGCGTCCTTGTCTGAACAGGAGGAAGCGGCTCGAAAGGAATATGAAGCCGTTAAGGAGCGCGTAGCGATAGCTGACAAGCAGAGGGAAGAAAGATTTGCCGAGCTTGATGCAGCCGAAGAAAAACTGGTCAGACAGGACGAAAAATTAGAGAGCAAGCTCTTCGAAGCAGATTATCATCCCTCAAGGCTGGTAGAGCTTGCAAGCGGATTTGAAAGACTTCAGGAGCAGCTTAACGACCCTGTCAGATTGAAAGCTCTCGGATTCGACAGCGATCATATGGACGCATCCGCTGTTTTAGAGCAGATGGAAAACGCTCCGACGGAGGATTATCTCAAGAACGGCAACGAGATGCAGAAGTATGCCCTGGCAAAGGAGTCGATCCTTCAGGCATTCGATGATCTTGACCAAAACGGGGATATAGCAAGCAGTCTCTTCAATGAAATGGAGGAGAACAACTTCGATGAAAAGTCTGTGGCGGCCTTCCGCAGCACTGTCATGGATCAGCTCATTCCCAAAAGAGAAACGGAGATCAGACAGAGAGTAGATGAACTGAAAAAGGATGAGACGCTTTCCCGCTATTTGGATATTCAGAAGGAAATGGATGAACTGAACAAGCGCGAAGAGCTTGACGGGAAAGAGAAGCACAATGCGTGGGATAAGCTCCACAATATCGGCAGTCAGAAGCGACGCCTTACGAATAAGTACGATAACGCATCCAAAGCTCTTTGCGCAGCTTTGGGAATGACCAAAGCGGAAGAGGCTGTGTATACCGATCCGAAAAACTGGAACAGCCTGCTGGATCATGCCGGACAAAAGCTCGGAGCGGAAAAAGAAAAATATGAGGCGTGCAAGAGCCGGATCAGAACGGGTGAAGAGTTCCTGGAAAAGGAAAAGGCGAACATCGAAGAAAGAAAGAACAGGGTTCGGAAGAATGATGCCGACCAGATCCAGGTCGGTGAAAAGCTGAAAAGCGTAGCAGAGAAGCAGGGGGAGATCGCGGAAAAGAAACGCGCCCTGGATACCGTAAGCATGGCAAAGCGATATATGAAAACGAATGTGACGCTTGCTTACGCTCCCGAGCTGACCAACTGCCAGAGCGCCGCAGAAACATACGGCGGACATTTCGCCGCGGACAGGATCTCCGCACAGCTGGACAAGCTGAGCAGGGATCTGGACGTTACCAAGCGCGGCAACAACTCCGAAGAGTACACGCAGCTGAAAGACACGCTGGATGAGGCAAAGAGAGTGTTCTCCGGCAAAGAAGATGGCTGGTGGAAGAAGAATGCTGCGGAGCAGAAGCAACGGCAGCAGGATATACTGGAACGGCTCGGACAGAAGGCACAGCACTATCTGAGCGAGAAGGAAAGGCAGCCCCATTTCTGGCCCTTCGCCAGCGTCAGCGGTTTCAAGCGCCGAGCAGCCGCAGAGGATATTCTCGGCTATGCCAGGGCCGCATCGGATATTGTGAAGAATACGAAGGCTGCGGAATACAGTATCTGCCGCCGCATCCAAAGCTGCAAGAACCCGAACGGCGGCTGGATGGAAGACCGTACGGAAAAAATTGTGAATGCCAAAATGTCCGAGTTTGAACAGAACATTCAGCAGGGCATCCGGCTCAGGGAGATCGGCAAGGAAAAGAGCAAGGCAAGCGAGATTGCAGAGAATAATGCTCCCGTCAGGAAACAGGAGAGCATGAGCCTCGGCAAGTGATGTATGTCACCGTGGACGGTTTTCTCTGACACATTTTGTGCCATGGAGAACCGCCCCGGTGACACGTTTCATTTCCGTTTTGCCGCAGGGGAGGAAACAGCGTGGCCGCATCACAAAGATTATACTTCTGCACGGGAAATATTGCGGAAAGACCGATGGTTTATGTCCTGCGCGGCACACAGGGGGATATGCTCATAGATACGGGCATGGAGGGGTGTCTGGATCAGATTGTAAGCTGGATAGAGGAAAACGGCTTTATCATCCAATGGGTGTTTCTCACACACGGACACTTCGACCATAGCTGGAACGCCGCCTTTTTCAGAGAAAAGTACGGGGCGAAGGTGCTGCTCCATGAAAAGGATAAGGCGCTTTTGTATGAAAGCGGTTTTGTTCCTTTGAAGGCCTCCTCCGAAGAGACGGAATATGCAACGGCCTGTGCCAATGCCCTTGCCTCAAATCATCCCGTCAATTTCTGCAAAATTGATCGTTATATTACCGATCAGGATACGCTCTACCTCCGGGAGATCGGCTTTGATGCGGATATTGTGATGCTTCCGGGCCATACCGAGGGCTCCATGGGCATCCTGCAGGGCAGAGTTCTGTATTGCGGTGATGCGGTCTCGGCCAAAGGGGGAGATTATTTCACCGCCATGTTCGGAGAAGATGTGGATTCGATCTATCTGAGCGAGAAAAAGATTTTTGACTTGAATCCCCTCATTATCGCGCCGGGTCACGGAAAATATATCATCAACGAGAGAGCGTTTCCCTGAAAAAGGGCAATGAATAAAGAACTGACATACATGGAGTAAGAATATGAAAAAGATCATTTGTCTCATCACAGCAGCGGTGCTGGCCCTGACGGCACTCACCGGATGCGCAAAGAATGATACCGAGCGCAAGGAACTCCCGCAAACCATATCCCAGGAGGAATGGGCAGACAAAAAACAGTTTGTGGAGCTGTCAACGGGCATCAGAATGGCGTATGTGGAAATGGGCAATCCCGAGGGCCCTGCCCTGATTCTGCAGCATGGCATGACCGACAACTCCCGCTCCTGGAGCCTCGCCGCGCCGTATTTTGCGGAAGCGGGGTACCACGTGTATCTTCCCGACCTCCGGGGCATGGGCAAGAGCGATGCGCCGGACGGCTATTACACGCCCGTCACCTATGCGACGGATATGGAAGCGTTCTTTGACGCAATGCACATAGAAAAGGCCACGCTTGTGGGTCATTCTCTGGGAAGCTATACCGTTCAGTGCTTCTCCGTCATGTTCCCGGAGAGATGCGAGAAAATTGTTCTGGTGAGCTCCCTTCCCATGAAGGAGTATCAGAATGCGGTGCTGATCCCTGCATATCAGACCTATGTGGAGCCCCTTGCGGAAGACGGCCACCCTTCGGATGCATTTATGGACAGTTGGTATGCTACCACCCTGCATGAAGAGGAATACGCCGATGTGTTCGACACGTTCCTGGCGAATATGAAAAAAGAAGCCCAGGCCCTCTCCAAAAAGGCATGGAAGAATATTATGCTCGGTATGGGCGCCGTTGATATGACCGACCTCTATTCCCAGATCGACCACAGCATCCCGGTTCTGGTGCTGCACGGAGATGCCGACACCATGGCGCTTACGCAGTATCAGGACGAGCTCCTCGAAATCTTTGCCGTGGATGAAAACAGCTACAGGAACTACGAGGGCATCGGCCATAATATCCAGTTTGAAATGCCGAGAAGATGCGCAGGCGATATTCTGACTTGGCTGGACACCGGCTCCCTGCCGAAATAAAAAGCGTCAGGGGGACGGGTTGCCTGACACCGCCTTGCCCCAGCCCCTTCCCACTGTAGGGCTCGGCCTCCCGGACGAGCCGCGAAGAATAAGAAGAGCTGTCTGATTTCGTTTGAAGTCAGACAGCTCTTTTGACGCAAGGGCGGCTGCAACTTTTTTATGGATTGCCGAAGCAGAGTCTGATATAATAAATAAAATGATCTCAATACCCGCGAACGAAATATACGGGAGGAAAGCATATGGCAACGAAGAAAACCATGGAGGAGATTCTGGCCGAGGCGAAGCGCCGCGCTCAGGAGCGGCTGGGCAGGAGCACTCCTGCCTCCGCGCCTGTTCCGGGGCGGGAGGAAAACGCATACCGGGTCGGCGAGGCCCTGCTGGACAGCTACATGATCCGCTCGGAGGCCATCAAGGGCGGCATGGGCGCGGTATGGCGGGTGCACCACAAGAGCTGGAACACCGATCTGGCCATGAAGCGTCCCCAGGCAAAGTGCTTTGACAGTGAGGAGAGCAAGGCAGGCTTTATCCGCGAGTGTGACGCGTGGATTCGGCTGGGGCTGCACCCCAACATTGTATCCTGCTACTATGTCCGCGAAATCGACGGCGTGCCGACTGTTTTTTCCGAGTGGATGGACAATGACAGCCTGAAAAATCACATCCTGCGGGGCACGCTCTACGCCGGCACGGCGGAGGAGCAGCAGGAGCGGCTGCTGGATATTGCCATCCAGTTTGCCCGGGGGCTGCACTACGCCCACGAGCGTGGCCTCATCCATCAGGATGTGAAGCCGCACAACCTGCTGCTGAACGCCGAGTGGGATGCCAAGGTGGCGGATTTCGGCCTCTCCAGAGCCAGAAGCCATATGACCCGGCTGGAGGGCAGCGCCACCGTTGGGGAGAACAGCGACCCGGAGGGCACCGTTGCGACCCCCGGCGGCGGCTATACTCTGGCCTACGCATCCCCGGAGCAGCTCAATTCGCAGCTGCTCACCCGCCGGACGGATATCTATTCCTGGGCCGTGTCGGTGATGGAGATGTATCTGGGCGAACGGCTGTGGGGCAGCGGCACAGCGGCAGGAAGCGCCTGCCGGGGCTATTTTTCCCATTGCCGCGTACCGATGCCGGAGGCTTTGCAGACGCTTCTGATACGCTGCATGGAGCAGCGGGAGGAGCAGCGCCCCCGGGACTTTGCCGCAGTGGAGGCAGAGCTGCTGACAATCTACACGGAGACCACCGGCAAAAGCTATCCCCGTCCCGCACCCAAGGCCGCCGCAGACACGGCCGAGAGCCTGAACAACAGAGCGTTGAGCTATCTGGACCTCGGAGACAGGGCAGAGGCGGAGCGGCTTTTTGAGGCTGCCGTTGCCGCCAACCCCCGGGAGCTTCGGAGCGTATACAACCGCGCCCTCTTCCTCTGGCGGAGCGGGAAACTGACCGATGCCGAGGCTCTTGCACAGGTGAGCGCCGTGGTTAAATCCGGAGACGAGACCGGAGAGCGCTGTCTGGAGCAGCTGAGAGCGGAGAGCGGCACTCCTGCCCAACTGCGCTACAGCCATCCGGCGGACTTCACCATCGACACCCTTCATGCCTCGCAGGAAAACACCGTGGGCTGGCATCAGGACAGCGGCAGTCTGGTGCTGCTCAGTCCCCAGGGCAGCCGCAGCTTCCGCCTGCAGTCCCGGATCATGTTTGGCATAGGGCGGGAGGAAATGGGCTTTGACGGGAATAACTGCAATCTGGCGTTGTCTCTCAGCGGGGAAAAGAAAATCTCCGTCATGTCCCTGCGCAATGGCAGTACACTGACGAGCTTTACCCCCTGTCGAACCGACATCATCGTGGTGGCGGTGGCACTGTGCAAGACCAGACTGGCCTACGCCATGGGCGACGGCGAAATCTGTCTCTGCGATATTTTCGGCAGACCCTACCGCCGGGTGAAGTATACCGATGTTCCCGGAAGAGTGAGCTGCCTGCAGTTTTCCCGGGACGGCACAACCCTTGCGGTGGGCTATTCCGCGCCGGTTAAATCCTATAATTCCCGGCAGTCCATTCATGTGCTGGATGTGGAGAGCGGCGAGCTTCGCTGCACCCTTCCCCTTGGGGACGCCTCCTATGACCTGCGCCTGCGGGACGACACCCTTTCGGTCTGGAGCGGAAAGCGCTACAGCCGCTGGAGCATAGCCGAGGGAAAGGAGCTGTGGAGCTTTGAGCCCAAAACGGCAAAGACCGGAGTCTCCTGCCTCAGTCAGGACGGGCGGTATATCCTTATTGCCCGGGATGCTTCGGTTTCGGAGATCTGGGACAGCGAGGAAAGGCGCTGCATCCGCACCATCAAGCTGCCCGCGCTGCCCACAGAGCCCGGTCATCTGACCACGGGAGAAATCCGGGCGCTGGCCTTTCCGGAGGGGATGGCTCTCATCAGCGGCTACAACGGCGTTTTCGGCTATGAGATTACGGAGGATCGCCCTGCGGCAGACTGGATGCTCTGTGTCATTACCGACTATCGGGGAGCCTCTCAGGCGGAGGCGCAGTATGAGAATCTGCTGGAGCAGGCGCGAAAAGCAGCCCGCTCCGACCTGAGAGGGGCTTTGAAGCTCATCGCGGAGGCCAGAAGCATAAAGGGCTACGAAAACCATCCGAGCGCCCTTGCTCTGAAGGCGGAGCTATACGCCACGGCCAGAAGGGGAGAGTGCACGATTCATAATGTATTCCGGCGCGCTGTGGTCACCGGCGGGGTAACGGCCATGGCCATGGACGATATGGGCAGATACTGCGCCGTCATTCGGGATGGCACCGTCAGTCTGCTGGGAGTACCGGATTTCAACGAAATCGCAAGACCCGCCTTTTCCGCGCCCAGCGAGCTGGCCCTCTCCGGTAACGGACGCTATCTGCTCATGGGCTCCGAAGACGAGGGCAGAATCGGCTGCTATGATACGCAAAAGGGATGCCTGCTTTGGGAGGCAGAGCTGGAGCTGAGCGAAATCTGCGCCCTTGCCCTCAATGCCGACGGCAGTCTCGGCCTGCTCCAGTATGATATGTGTCGGCTGCTGGTCTTTGAGCCCGCCCGGTGCAATGTTCTCTATAACCGCCGGGAGCCGACCATTGCCTTCAATAAGGTCTGCTTTACGCCGGACGGCAAGCAGCTTGCGGTGGCATCAAACGGCGGAAAGGGAACGGAATACAACGATATCGAATTCTATACCGCCGAGGATTTCCGTCTGAAGGAGCGCATCCGCGGCGTGGCAAAGGGCGGCATGAACGGCATGGCCTTCCCGAAGCAGACCGACGCCATATTCGCCTCCTCATGGGATCGCCATATTTATCTGGCGGAGCGGAAAAGCGCCCGCAGGGAGGGACTGCAGTGGCATGACTATGCCCCCACTGCCCTCTGCGCCATGGCGGACGGCAGTCATGTGGTTTCCGGCGATCAGGAGGGAATCATCTGCCTGTACAAGGTTCTGCCGGAGCCCAACTTCGACTTCACCCTCCACAGCGAGCTTCCCGCCGACAGGATTCAGCTCAGTGACGACGCAAGGTATATGGCCGTGATGAGCTACGGCAGACAGGCTGCCCTCTATGAGCTGGACCTGAACTATCAGCTTCCGGACTGAGCTGCCGCGATGTGTCAAGGGGACAGGTTCCCTGACACCCGTCCCCTTGACACATTTTTATATTTTCGGCTGTCCGTATTCCCGCTTCATAGCTTCCGTGGAAATTACCCACTGCTTCCCATACTTGCAGGCATCTACACCATTGATCAGCTTGCCGCTGGCAATCGCCTTACGCAGCGTGCTCTCATTCAGCCCCCAAAGTTGGGTAGCGTCGGTAAAGGCCATGAGCCCGTCAAAGGGAGTCGTAACCATTTCACCGTTTTCAAACAGTTCATCGCAGGAAAGGTCGAGATTATCGTTCCAGACGATCCCATAGCCACCCACATCAACTTCCACAGCGGAAAAGAGCGCCGGATCGTTCTCCAAGGCCTTAAATGGCACCCATTTTGCAAACAGAGGCTTAACATCATAGATTTTCGTCACACCCTCTACAAACTGTACGATCAAACGATAGTCTGGGAGAGTATTGACCGCTTTCACTTTATGGAACATGGTATCACATCCTTACTCAAGAGGGGAAAGGGACTTGAACTCCTGCGTCTCCCACATCTGAAGAAGATCGTCTTTATGGATAGCCGCCCATTCCCGCACCATAGCAAGTGCCTTGGGCGGCAGAAGACCTTCCAGCACTTCGCCTGTCTGAATGTCAATTGCGGCCATATCTTCACCGTAAAGGGCATGGATATGGGGCGGGTTATGTTCTGCCTGCTGAAAATACATACGAATAATGATTCCGTAAAATCTGGACAATACCGGCATAGCGAAAACCTCCTGTCTTTGGTCAGCTATATTATATCACGAAATCGTGAAAAATCAAGTGTCAAGGGGACGGGTTCCCTGACACCATAACCTCGTCCGTCAGTCTCGCTTCCCTTTTCCACCCCCGTAGGGCTCGGCCTCCCGGACGAGCCGAGGATAATTGCCGTTTTTCACCTTGTTTTCAGAAATCCACTCCATAATATTCCAAAAAACGGGCAGAGGAGGGAATAAGGTGAAGAAAATCGCGTCTGCCTTTCGGCGCTTGCTGGAGGGCTGCAGCTGGACGGGGCTGACAACGCCGTGGATCCTCCTGCTGCTCTCGCTCTATGGGCTGGGGCTCCACTCCCTGAGCCGCTTCTGCGGGGGATTGGCGGGGCTGATGGTTGAAAGCGGCGTGGCTGCCATGTGCGTGCACCTTTGTCTCTTTCTCTGCGGGCTTGTCCTGCTGCTCCACGAAACCGGACACCGCTGGGCCCACCGCCGATTGAAGCTGCCGCTGGGACTGCTCTCGGCGTGGTTTATCTATTACGGTGTAGGTGCCTTTCTCTGGATGCTGCTCTGTCCCGCACTGGGCATGGATATGCATCGGGACGCCATGGTGCTCAATGCTCTGGCGCTGCTGGCTCTGGCTGCCGTGGCGCTGGGCTATCGGAATGCCGGAAAGCTTACGACCACCCGCTATGCCCTCGGAGAGGGCGGCGCTACCATAGCGCTCATCAGCGATCTCCATCTGGGGGACTATGTGGGAATTTCCCACCTGCGTAAAATCGTGGAGCGGGTCAACGAGCTCAACGCCGATGTAGTGGTTATCGCCGGAGACCTGACGGACGAGCCGGACGAACCCCTCTTCGGCGAGGAGGAGCTGGCAAAGCTCCAAAGCCGCGAGGGGGTATTCTTCGTGGCGGGGAATCACGACCCCTCCGTGGAGAATCCGGAGTTCCGCGCCTTTCTGCAGCGCTCCCATATCCGTCTGCTCCACAACGAGGCCGTGCAGCTGGAACAGCTGACCCTGCTGGGCCACAGTGACCCTGCCAACAACGCCCGCCATCCCTCCTGGGAGAGCGTAAAGGGGCTGCGCCGTCCGCTGGTGGCGGTGGAGCACGATCCCCGCTTTATCGCTGAGTGTGCGGAGCGGGGAGCAGACCTGGTGCTCTGCGGCCACACCCATGCAGGGCAGTTCTTCCCATCTGATCTGCTGGTAAAGCTCAGTGCCCGGGACCGCTTCCACTATGGGCTTCGGCACTATGGCAGCACCGCCGCCGTCATCTCCTCCGGGGCGGGCTTCTTCAACCTGCCCATCCGGCTGGGCACAGAAAATGAGGTGGTGGCCATCCATCTGGGTGCAAACGGCTCTTTACAAACGGAGGAATCTTCGTTACAATAGCGGAAGAAAAAGTGAATAAAAAAGCTGTTTGTCCTTGTATCAGGGAAGACACTGTGTTATCATAAGAAAATAATCGCTGTGGGCATAGCCGATTTGAAATCGAGTCTGACCGGGTCTGCTGATAGCCGGTTTCTTTTCAGAATATGGGAGTTACAATATGAAATTTGACATAGTGGAAGAAAACGGCCATGAGAGTCACGGAACAGAAGCCGGGACGAAACGTTTCGCATCCGGTGCGCGTGCGTTAGAATTTTTGAATCGCAATGTGAAGCGTATACTGCTGTTTTACCTGATTGCCGTTTCTGCCACGATCCTTTTTGCCCTTCTGCAAGGGGACGATATTGATTTCCATCTGCAAAGATTAGATGCCATTATGCAGGAATTCCGGCATTCGGGTTTCTCGGCGTTTCCGATTCGACTCTACCATGTAACGGCGTACGGGTATGGATATGCCTCTCCCTTGTATTATGGCGATTTTTTTATGTGGCCCTATGCGGTGCTGGCCGTACTGCTTGATCTTTCTGTCCTGACCGGATACAAGATTATGCTTTCGGGAACGCTGATTGCTACCTGGCTGATGGCACGCTTTTCATTTGGTCTTGTTTTGCGCGACCATGAAAAGGATGTTGCCGTATTCCTGTATGTGGTCAGCGTGACCATCCTTGATAATGTTGCGGGCAGCTGTCTGGGTCGGGCATTTGCGACGATGTTTACACCGCTGTGCCTCTGCTCCTTCTACCGACTGCTTTACGGTGAAGCGAAGCAGCATTGGAAAAGCGGTCTTCTCCTCTCCCTGGGAATGAGCGGCCTCCTTTACAGTAATCTGCTGGATGCACTCATTGTCGCGTTTTCACTCTGCGTTATTCTGCTGTTCTCGTTACGGAAAATCACGGGAAATAAGCTGCTTGTTCTGCTTTCTGCCGCGCTGCTGTGCATCGGGCTCACGGCGTGGTTTGTTGGCCCCATGCTGGAGCAGATGGCAGACCAGACTGTCTTCGTCAGCAGCGACGAAGTGAATCTGGGCATGAACGATCTTCGCGGCTGGACGATGCCCTTGATTGGCATTCTTCTTCCGGCCAGGATTGCAACCTTTTTATTTCGGCTTTTGGGATTGGAAGTCGGTTTTTCCTGGGCATATTTTTACGGAATGTTGTTCTATATGCTGCTCACTGCACTTCTGTTTACCAGACGCCGCGAGGTTTTCGACAAAAATAGCGGAGATACCTCCTTCTACTGTTCGCTCTTCGCTTTGGTCCTGCTGTATATGCTCTTTCAGACGAAGCTTTTCCCCCACAGACTTTTTTCAAATCTCATCGGGGTTATGCAATTCCCCTGGCGGGTTGAAATCGTAATGATCAGCTCTGCCGGATTGCTCACCGCACGGCTTTTGCAGACAACGCACAGCTCCAGATCGGTGGGAGCGCTGGTGCTGCTTTCCATCTGTATGGTCTTAGCATATGGCTTGAGCACCTATGGAATCAGCGCGATAAATGTCTTTCGAAATGATTCTCCCTATGCTGTTTATACCTACAGCAGCGACAGCCTTGGCAACGGCGAGTATCTCCCATTGGAGTTTCTGGAGGGTGACGACCGCCAGATATGGAAGAAAAGGCTTCAGAGCAGAGGCTCTGTAGTGCTGTGCGATGATGAAAGCGTTCCCTATTCGTATGAGAACGGTTTTGACAGCGTTTCAATCAGCTATTCGTCCAATACGGGAGCAACGACATTTGAGCTTCCGCGCATCTATTATAAGGGCTATACGGCGGAGGATCCCGGCAGCGGCAAGCGATACGCGGTTCATAAAAATGCCGCAGGTCTTGTCTGCGTGACCACTGCCGAGGAAGCCGGTACAATTATCGTAAGCTATACGGGAACAGATATCCAGAGAATCTCTGAACGGATATCGCTGTCTGTCAGCATTCTCTTATTTGGAACCCTTGGAATTATATCCCTGAAAAGAAGGAAAGTAAGCCCATGAAACTATCACTTATCGTTCCCTGCTATAACGAGGAAGCAGCCCTGCCCATTTTCTATCGTGAGGTTACGAAGGTAATGGCGACGCTTTCCTGCGAGTATGAGTTGCTCTTCATCAATGACGGCTCCCGAGACGGGACTTTATCATGCATGAAGGAGCTTGCCCGCACAGATAAGCATGTGAAATATATCTCTTTTTCCCGGAATTTCGGCAAAGAGGCCGGTATGTATGCGGGCTTTTGCAACGCAGACGGAGATTATGTGGCCGTAATGGATGCGGATATGCAGGATCCGCCGGCTCTGCTGCCGCAGATGCTGGAGATCCTGCAGAACGGCGAATATGACAGCGTGGCCACCCGGCGGGTCAGCCGCGTCGGCGAGCCTGTCATCCGCAGCTGGTTTGCCCGAAAGTTTTATCAGATCATCAATAAAATATCTGATGCCGATGTGGTGGACGGAGCGAGAGACTTCCGGCTGATGAAGCGGGAGATGGTGGAAGCCATCGTTGCCATGGCGGAGCAGAACCGCTTTTCCAAGGGTATCTTCGGCTGGATCGGCTTTCGTACCTGTTGGCTTCCCTATGAGAATGTGGAGCGCGTAGCCGGAGAGACCAAGTGGAGCTTTTGGAAGCTGTTCAAGTATGCCATTGACGGCATTGTGAACTTCTCTCAGGTTCCGCTGAGCATTGCCTCCTGGTCGGGTCTGCTGCTGACAGGCTGCTCGGTTCTGGCACTGCTGTTCATTGTGATCCGCAGGCTTGCGTATGGCGATCCTGTTGCGGGCTGGGCATCAACAATCTGCGTTATCATTTTCATCGGCGGCGTACAGCTTGCGGCCCTGGGCATTATGGGGCAGTACATTGCCAAGACCTATCTGGAGGTAAAAAAACGGCCCCATTATATCGTTGCCGAGAGTAACCGCGAGAATGTGGAACGGATCAGATAAGCGGCAGAGAATTAGAATACGGAGATACGGAAATGATCATCAAGCTCTATCACCTGAATCAGAATCAGAAAAACTATCTCTACTCTTTGGAAAAGACCCGGGGGGACGATGTGATCCTGCTGGAGACCCGCCTTTCTCCCACCGACAGTCAGTTCGACCTGCTCATCTCCTTCAGCGCAGACCCGGAGGTATTCGGCTGCGAGATTGTGGATACCCTCATGGGTTACACCACGCCGGAGGACGCCGAAAAGCTTCTTAGCCCCAACATGAAGGTCAACGAGGGCAAGCTCTTCACTCTGGTGGAGGAGCAGCGTTCTGCTATCCATAAGGCTGTCCGAGGGGAATAAGTGACAACGGGGACGGTTCTCACTGTCACAAAAAGTGTCAAAGAGAACCGTCCCCGTTGTCACATAATATGAAACGAGGTCTGAGCTATGGACGAGAAAATCAAGGCGCTGGAGGAACTGCTGCGGACTCGCGCTTTCCGGGAGGGTGCTTACTATCCCTTTACGCTCTGCGATGGGACGGAGGGCTACTTTGAGCTCATGCTCTTCGATGTGGGAAGCTGGGCTCTCTGCGCCTATGCGGGGGAGGAGGCTGTGCAGCAGTACCTTTGCACAGCGGTGAATGAGAGCGCAACGGACGCGGAGCGGCTGGAAGCGGTGCACAGCATGGACAGTCTTCTGCTCAGCGTCAGTGGGGAGGAAGTGAGCCTTACCCGCTATGAGCCCCGCCGTATCCCCCGGGACATGAACAAGCAGGAACAGAGCCGGATGGAGGAAATCCTCTCCGCTGCTCTGAGCGCTCCCAAAGCCGCAAAGCTGCCCGGAAAACGAAAGCGCACCTACCCGGCGGGAGAGTGCCAAAATGAGCTGACAGCCCGAAAAATGAAGACTGTGGAGCGCAACGGGCAAAAGTGGCTGGCGCATATTTTTCTCCATGTGGGCGCCATCGAGCCGGAGGAGGGAGGGGAGCCCTTCTTCCCCTATATGCTCATGCTGCTGGAGGAGAAAAGCGGCCTCATGCTTACGGCGGGCATTTCCTCCACCCCTGAGAACTATAACGAGGGCTTTCTGACCATGCTCGCCGATGCCATTGCGGAGCACGGCAAGCCCAAGGCCATCATCAGCGTCAACGAGCGGAGCAGGGACTACTTCAAGCCCCTCTGCGCCTCTCTGGGCATCGAGTTTGAAAAGCGCAGCAGTTCTCCCACGCTCCGAAAAGCAATGGAGGACTATCTGCGGCTCTTCGGCGAGCAGGAGGAGACGGAGCCGGCAGATGAGAGCGGACCTGCGGAGCTGCCGGAGGCGGAGCAGACGGAGGATGAGGCCGGCTGGAACGAAATCGACAGCATTCTTCTGCGTCTGGTGTCCGATCCCACAGCGCTGCCCCAGCTCAGCACCGAGCTGCTGCTGAACCTGCTGACGGACATGGAAAACGGAGATATGGACAGCAGCCTCGTGGATGTGATCCGCGAAGAGCTTCGGAAGAGATAATATAAACGGGATGTGTCAAACGCCTTTTTGACACATCCCGTTTTTTGCGCATACACACTTTTACGGCAATCGAGATAAAAGAATCTATGAGATACGAAATGCGCCGTGACGGATGAGGCAAATAACTTTCGAGACAGAGACCTTTCCGTCTTACTCCCGCTCCAGCAGACCCAGCAGCTCGTCCCGGTCAATCTTACCCACGCTCAGCGCCTCACTGCCGATGACCAGATCGCTCAGGTCCCGCTTGCGGCTCTGCAGGTCGATGATGCGCTCCTCAATGCTGTCCTTGCAGACCAGCTTGGTGACGAAAACGGTGTTCTTCTGGCCGATGCGGTGAGTACGGTCGGTGGCCTGATCCTCGGCGGCGAAGTTCCACCAGGGGTCAAAGTGAATGACCCGGTCGGCCTCCGTCAGATTCAGACCCGTCCCGCCGGCCTTCAGGGAGATGAAGAACACGTCATAGCCTCCGCTCTGGAAGGCGTTGACCATTTCCATGCGCTGCTCGGCGCTGTTCCTGCCCGAGAGATAGAGCGTTTTCAGCCCCTCCTGCTCAGCGCGGACAATGAGCAGCTCCAGCATGGAGGTGAACTGGGAGAAGACCAGCGTCCTGTGGCCGCTCTCTGCACTCTCCCGCAGCAGCTCGATGCAGGCATCCACCTTGCCGCTGCCGCCGCTGTAGCCCTCCAGGAAAAGCTCCGGGGTGCAGCAGAGCTGCCGCAGACGGGTCAGCGCCGAGAGATACTCGATCTTCTGGTGGAGATACTCCGCCTCGCTTACCCCCTGCAGGCTCATGCGCAGAGCCTGCTCCTGGGCATCGTAGAGCCGCCGCTGCTCCTCATGCATGGCCACATAGACCACATTTTCCACCTTGTCGGGCAGCTCCGTGAGCACATCCTTCTTTTTGCGCCGGAGGATGAAGGGCGCGGTGAGCTTGCCCAAATAGGCGGAGGCATTCTCGTCCCCGTCTATGACCCTCTGCTCGATGGAGCCCTTGAAGTCCGTGTATTTATACAGGTACAGGGGCATGAGAAAATCGAAGATGCTCCACAGGTCACTGAGCCGGTTTTCGATGGGCGTACCCGTCAGGGCAAAGCGGTGGTCGGCGCGGATGGTCTTCACGGCCCTGGCTGCCTTGGTGCCGGCGTTGCGGATGTACTGGGCCTCGTCCAGCACGCAACAGTCGAAGTGCTGCTCCTCGTAGAGGGCCACATCCCGCCGAAGCTGGTCATAGGAGGTGATGAAAAGCCCCTCCTGCTCCTGCAATTCCGCCTTGCGCAGAGCTAAATTCCCGTGAAGAATGTGGGTTTGGAGACCGGGGGCAAAGGTCTTGGCCTCATTGTCCCAGTTATAGAGCAGGGACGCGGGGCAGACCACCAGCACCCGCCCGCCCAGATGGAGGAAATAGGCCAGCATCTGCACGGTCTTACCCAAGCCCATATCATCGGCGAGGATGCCGCCCAGACCGCAGTCCGACAGGGTGCAGAGCCAGCGATAGCCCGTGCGCTGATAGCCACGGAGCCTGGCCTGCAGCCCCTTCGGTAGCTCATAGTCGCTCTCCTTATAGTCCCGCAGCGCCTGAATACGCCTGCGGAACTCGCTGTTGCGGCGCACCTCCAGCTCGGTATCGTCCCGATCCAGCACGCTGTTGATGTAGCTGGCGCGGGTCGCGTCGGCGCTGGCCATGCCGCCCTCGTCATAGCGGAGGTTCAGGCCCTCGCTGAGCTCGGCCACCACCGAGAGACTGCCCTCCTCCAGGGTGAGAAATTCGCCGCTTCTGAGCCGGTAATATTTTTTCTTGAGCCGGTAGGCATCTAAAATCTCGTTGATCTCGTGGACGCTGAAGCCCGCCGCGTCCACGGTGATGTCGATAAGGTCCCCGTGGAGCGCCACGCCCACGGAGGCCGAGGGCGGCGGAGCCCAGCGGAAGCTGCTGAGGGAGCCGTCGATGTACACTTCGCCTGTCTGCCGCAGCTCCTCCACGCCGCTGTCCAATAATTCGTACAGCATTTCCTCCTCGGCCACCTGCCGCAGGGTGGGGGAGAGCTGCCGGGGGAAGAGCCGGCGGATAAGCTCAATGACGCTCTGTTCCAGCGCGGCGTTGCGGTATTCCTTCCCGCTCTGCTCCAGCGGGAAGGCTGCCTCGCCGTAGAGCACCTCGGCGCGGAGGGTCACGGCGTTGTCCTCACCGGCGCTGAGATAGAAGCGGAACTCCGGCTTTTTGGGCAGGTAGGGCTCAAAGTCCACCTCCCCGGAGTCGATGGTCAGGTGCTTCTGCACCTTGGGCAGAACGGTGGCACAGAAGCGTCCGTAGTCCGCCTCGGCCAGATGAATCCACTGGGGCTCCTTGCCCTCGGTGGCGCCGAGACCGTGGAGGAAGGGCAGCACATCCCGCTGGAAGTCCTGGGCGCAGTGATAGATGCAGCCGCTGCGGGCATAGAGCCCGTAGGGCTCCGGGCAGATCTCCGTCAGCGGCTCCACATAGAGGTCAGCGCCGCCGGATTCCACCGCACGGATGTGGAGCACCGGGGAGGGAGACTCCTCCCGGTAAAAGTAAATCTCATCGTCTATGGTCACGGTGCCGGAGACGGAGGAGACCAGCTCGATGAGGCGGGCGCTGTGAACGGGGCTCAGCAGCAGCTGGCGGTTATTGCCGCTGGAGTAGCTGAAATACTCGTTCCTGTCCAGCGAGGGATAGGTCTCCCGCAGCGCCTCGGCCAGCAGCTCCAGTAACGCCCGACTGTCGGAGTCGAACATCTCCCAGCTGTGGTAGAGGCTGAGCTTTTTGCCGTAGCTGTAGTTCTTGCCGTGGACAATGGAATGGATATACTCCGGCAGATTTTTGATCACATAGAGTTTGTCCACCCCCGCTCTCAGCTCCACAGCCAGCTGCCGCTTGCCGCTGTAGTAGGAGTATACCTGCCAGATTACGCTCTCCGCGTGCAGGGAGCCGGGGCGATGATTCTCGGCGATGTTCCGCTCGGTGGCCCCGTAGCGCTCCATAATGCCCGAGAGCACCGAGGAGGTCTTTCCCGGCGGCAGAGCCATACCCCGGCGGACATTGCTCTGGATTTTGAGCCTGTCTGCGTAGGACAGACACAGCGCGGCGCAGTGCTTGCACATTCCGTACCAGGAGACAGCGGGGCAGGTGCACTGGCTGTCGTAAATGTGCAGTTCTCCGTCGCTCTGGGCGTGGAGGGATACATATACCTCGTAGCTTTCGCTGCCGCTGCCCCGGACGCTGCCGCTGAGCTCCACCTCGGTCAGCTGACCGTTTTCGGAGGACTCCACCTCCAGAGAAAGGATTTTGTTGCCGGTATAAACCTGGTTGGCCCGGACATAGGTGCCGGGATCGCAATATTTTCGAATTTCGTTTTTCAGAAGTTTCATGTCAGCTCGTATTCTTTCGTCAGTCGCCGGATCTCCTGCTGCATGGCCTCTACCATGCTCTCGGGCGATATGATTTTTACGCCGCTGCCCAGACCGATGATCCAGCCCATAAACTGCTGGCTGGCGGCCACGGAAACGCGGACGGTGAAGTGCCCCTCGTCATAGGGGATGAGGGACACCTCCTTGCCGAAGCGGTCAAGGATGGCACCGGCCATGCCGTTTATGCAAAGGAGCGTGACCGCTGTTTCCTCTCCCCGGAACATACCGAACACGCTCTGGCTGTAGCGGGCCAGATTCAGCTCGGAAAACTGCTCTGCGCCCTGCCGGGGCTTGTCCACCACGGATAGGCGGAGCATTTTGTCCACCCGGTAGTGCTTGAGAGCGTCGGCCTCGGCATCGTAGCCGATGAGATAGTAGTAGTCGCTCTCCCAGACCAGCGCCCAGGGACTGATGTGGTACCAGCTCCCCCCGTGGCGGAGCTCGGCCTCCTTGTTCACATTCCACTGGAAGTACTGGAAGCGAATCTGCCTGTTGCCGTTGATGGCGGTGTGAAGCTTGTCCACGCTGTAGTAGATGCTCTCGTTCATGGTTTTGACCCGGCCGGAAATGATCACCTGCCGGTGAAGCTGCCGCGCCTCATGGACGCTGACGAGGGACTCCAGCTTTTTGATGAGCTCCCGGCTTTTGCGCTCGGTGATGAAGCGGGAGGACTGAACGCTGTCTACCAGAAGCTTCAGCTCCGGCAGCTCAAAGTCCCGGGAGGCAAGATGATAGTACACATTCCGATCCCGCTGCTCCTTGACGATGTCCAGACCGAAGAGCCGCAGCTCCTCTAAATCCTGATAGATGGTCTTGCGGTCGGCGGGGATGTCCAGCGCGTCCAGCTTATCAATGAGCTCCTGAACGGTGAGGGCGTGCTCCTCATCGGTCTCCTCCCGGAAAAACTTCGCAAGATAGAGCAGCTTGGATTTCTGATTTCTTCCTTTGGGCATGGGAGCCTCCTTTCATAAAACCAACCGCCCCGTAGGGCTCGGCCGGGAGGCCGGGCCCTGCACGAAGCGCCAAAAGACAAAAGTTATCCTTTTTTATTTGTATCATTATACCACGGAAAAGAACAGAAGAAAACCCCCTTTTCTCGCTTTTGCAGGGCGTTTTATTGGACAGCTAAAAGCCGATAATGGTCTCAGAAGGAACAAATAGTCAATTGTAAAAGTGCATACCAGATTTATTTCGTTAGCCTCGCAGAGTTTGCGAGCCGCAGCTCGCAAAATAATTCAATCATTTTTAATCGGGCTTCGCCTGATTGAAAATACTCTGAGGCGCACTCTATTGGTGCGCCCTCGCATCGACCAAGGCGGCTTGGCCGCCGCGATCAATGCGAGTGTCTTTTCTCGATTGTAAAACGCAGTTTTACAATCGACTAAGAAAAGTGAATGAAGGAGCTTGAGACCATGAAAGGGTATTATGTGAAATACGGCTATATGGGCTTTGTGGGCGGCGGATACCGGCTTTTTGCCAGCGAGAGCGACTACCGGGACTTTATGGAGGACTGATACCTTCCTTTTATAACGCTGTAGGCAGACCATGCAAAATCAGCAGGCGCCCCGGGAAAAAACATCCCCCCGGGGGGCTTTTTTTGCCCTCTTTTTCATGGTAGAATAGCATAAAAAATGCGGGAGGACAGAGCTGTGAGCGAGACAATTCTTACATATTCCAGCGGCTCACTGCGTGCCTCCGCTGCCGGAGGGGAAGCTGTTCTTCTCCGCAATGTGTCCTTTTCTCTCCGCGAGGGCGAAACCCTTGCGCTCATCGGCGAGACCGGCTCCGGCAAGACCATGACGGCGCTGTCTCTGATGGGTCTGCTGCCGCGTAATGTGCGGATGGAGGGGGGAAGCGTGGAGTTCTGCGGTAAGACGCTGAAAAGCGAAAAGGATTTTTCCGCTCTGCTGGGCAGGAAAATCGTCTACATCCCCCAGAACGGACTGGAATTTCTGAACCCCGCCCGGAGAATACGCCGCCAGCTCTTCGATGCGCTGGAGCGGATGGGTACACCCCGGAGCGAGCGGGAAGCGCAGGCACGGGAAAAGCTTGCTCTGGTGGGCTTTGAGGATGTGGATACCGTTCTCGGGAGCTATCCCTTTCAGCTCTCCGGCGGCATGGCCCAGCGGGTGACCATCGCCCTCTCCGCCTGCAGCGAGGCAAAGCTCATCCTTGCCGACGAGCCCACCAACGGGCTGGACGAAAAGGCGAGAGGGGAGTTTATGGTTCTGCTTTCACGGCTGTTTCCCAAGGCTGCCCGACTGATTATCACGCACGATATGACCCTTGCCTCCCTCTGCGAGCGCTGCATGGTGCTCTGCGGCGGGCATCCCATGGAGTACGGCGAGAGCACGGCGGTGCTATCCAAGCCCATGCAGCCCTATACCGAGGCGCTCATTGCTGCGCTGGTGCAAAACGGCCTCCGGGAAACGCCCGTTCTCCGCAGTGAGAAGGGCGCGTGTCCCTTCTATGCCCGCTGCCCCAAGGCCGCAGAGAGCTGTAAAACGAAGCTGACCCACCACAGCGTGGGGGAGAGAGAATGGTGGTGCAGGGATGCTTCTGCGTGCTGAAAAGCTGAGTCTCGCCCATGGGCAAAAGGAGATTCTGAACAACGCCGACTTTTTCGTGGACGAGGGCGAAATCGTGGGAATCTATGGCCGCAGCGGCTGCGGCAAGTCCACCCTCGCCCGCCTCCTCTGCGGCGTTCATGCGCCGAAGAGCGGCGAGGTCTATCTGGACGGGGAGCTGCTGGTTTCCGCGGACAGAGCCTATCAGAGAAAAAAGGGGCTGGGCATCCAGCCGGTTTACCAGCAGCCCTATTCCTCTCTGGACTACAAGCAGAAAATCGGCGCGGGCTTCACGGAGCTTCTGCGCTACCACGGCTTTGCCGGGAGCAAGGCGGAAGCAGAGAATATGAGCGCAGAGCTTTTAGAGCGTGTAGGACTCGAACCCAACATCCTCAGTCACCGCCCCCACCAGATTTCCGGCGGCGAGGCCCAGCGGATTGCGCTGGCAAGAGCGCTGGTATTTCACCCCCGGCTGCTCATCTTAGACGAGGCAACCTCCATGCTGGATGTGTCTACCCAGGCCAATGTCCTTGCGCTGGTGAAGAGAGCCATGAAGGAAAACGGCGGCAGCGTTCTGCTCATCAGCCACGACAGGGAGCTGGTGGGGCAGCTCTGCCACAGAATATACCTCTTTGAAAATCACGAATTAAAGGAGAAACGGCAATGAAAAAGTACATTTCCCTCGCTCTGACCCTTGTGCTGCTCTGCTCGCTGCTCGGCGGCTGCGGAAAGACCGAAGAGAGCAGTGCAGGCCCGGAGAGCGAAATCTCCTCCCCCTACGCCATCGAGCAGCTCACCGTCGGCACCACCATGAGCATCGAAAAGGCCGTCCGCGAGGAGTATAACTACGATGTGCTTGCCAGCTCCACCACCGAGCTGCCTTTACTGCGGCAGGATGTGGAGGGACATTACGAGCCTCTCCTCTGCGACTTCACCACCGAAGACAGCATCACCTGGATCTACACCGTCCGGGAGGGACTGCAGTGGGACGACGGCGAGCCCCTCACCGCCGCCGACATCCTCTTTACGCTGGAGTACGACGATGCCGCCGGTACCGCCAACTTCAACGATAAGACCGACTCCGAGGGCAAGGTCTCTGCGGCCAGGTACGCCGGCTATGAGCTCTCCGAGGACGGCAGGAGCATTTCTCTCACCCTCGCCGAGCCCAATGTCCGCGAGCCGGGCAACATGGTCTATTTCCGCGTGATGCCCAGGCACATCTACGAGGGCAAGGACGCTGTCAGCGAGGCCGAGGCCCGCATCGGCTGCGGCCCCTATGTGTTCGAGAGCTTCAATAAGGAGGCCGGCACCGTCAGCTTCACCGCCAACGAGAATTATCCGGAGCAGCCCAGAGTCGGGCGCATCGTCTTCCGCCTCTTCGGCAGCGAGGACACCATGTACATGGCTCTGCAGCAGGGCGACGTTGATCTGGTGTGGAATTACTCCACCGGCGTCAGCGCCAACTATGCCTCCGTGTTGGGCGAGAATGTGAGTCTGATGAGCGTCAGCGCCGCCAATGTGCCCGCCGTGCTGGGCTTTAACAACGCCAAGGGCTTCTTTGCCGACGAAAACCTCCGTCTGGCCGTGTCCTGGGCATTGGACTATCAGCAGTTCAAGACCCTCTTCGGCAGCGAGTATGCCGCCACACCCAACCGGGGCTTCGTTCCCGCCACCACTCTGGGTTACACCGACACCGAGGTGCTCGCCCATGATGCCACCAAAGCCGAGGCCTATATGAACGCCGCCGGCTACACGAAGAACGCCGGCGGATACTTTGAGAAGGACGGCAGCGAGGCCGCCTTCACCCTCAGCTGCAACGCCGAGAAGGAGACCCACGCCGGCTGCGCCGAGCTGATCAAGACCCAGCTGGAGGCCTTCGGCATCCATGTGGAGCTGGACAGTCTGGATAAGGACAGCTACAACGCCAGAACCAGCAATAAGTTCTCCGGCAACAATGTGACCATGGAGGCCGCCATCTACGGCTTCACCGCCGCCGGTATGGGCATGGGCAGCGGTCTGGGCACCATCTATGTGGATGGCTCCCATGCCGTGCAGGGCGGCTGTCAGGTCTTTGACGAGGGCTTCGCTGCCGCCAGGAAGCTGCTGGACGAGGCCTACAGCATTGAGGAATATTACCGCTGCGCCGCCGGGGTGCAGGGCTGGTACGCCGCCCATTGCCCCCTGCTGGCTCTCTATTGGGATAACCTGCTCTACGCCTACAGCAGCAGGCTGGACGGTCTCAGCGCCGATGCCCTCTTCGGTCTGAACAACGCCGCCAACTGGCTGAACGTGAGCGTAAAGTAAAGTGTTCGGGTGTTAGTGCAATCGTAGAAAAATCAATGTGGGGCACGGCCTCCCGGCCGTGCCGAAGGCCTACGGTCGCGGTTTGGCAAAAGCGAAAACAGGCACAAACTTCTCGATTGCAAAACGAAGCTTTACAATCGAATTTCCGTAAAGGAGGCAGACCCTTGAAGCAATACCGCAGAAGCATACTCTCCGCGCTGCTCTGCTTTTTCGTTGTCATCGCGCTGAATTTTCTGCTGCCGCGGCTGCTGCCCGGTGATCCGGTGGCCTACCTCACGGGCTTTGCCGAGGAGGATATGAGCCCGGAAAAGTACGAGAGCTACCGCAGCGCCCTCCATCTGGACGAGAGTCAGGGAAAGCAGTTCCTCTACTACCTCCGCTCCCTTGCGGACGGAACGCTGGGCTACTCCTATAAAAAGGAAGCGGTGGTCTCCGCCCTTATCGGGGAAAAGCTGGGCTACACCCTGCAGATCACCCTGCCCGCCGTCCTCCTTGCCACGGTGCTGGGGCTCTTCTGGGGGCTGGACTGCGCCTACAAACGGGGCAGCGTGGGGGACAAGCTCTCCTCCGCATTGAATATTGTGGGCAACGCCGTCCCGACCTTCGTGTTGGCTCTGGCGTTCATTGTCGTTTTCTGCTTCAAAAAGCGCCTCTTCCCCTACACGGGGCTCAACAGCGACGGGGTTACTCCCGGTACCGCTGCCTATGTGCTGGATCGGCTGAAGCATCTCTTTTTACCCGTCACCACCTTGGTGGCGGCCACGCTGCCCTCCCGCTTTCTGCTCATGCGCAACACCGCCGCCGGAATTCTGGACGAGAAATATGTGCTCTATGCCCGGGAGAGGGGACTGAGCAAGCGGAAAATCAAACGGGCCTATGTGCTGCCCAATATCGCCCAGCCCTTTATCACCATGGTGGGTATGTCCGTGAGCACCTGTGTGGGCGGCTCACTGGTCATTGAGAATATCTTCTCCATCCCCGGCATGGGTCGGCTGCTCACCGATGCCATCTATTCGCTGGACTATCCCCTTATGCAGGGCATCCTCTTTGTGACCACGGCCATGATGGTGCTGGCCATTATCCTCAGCGATACCGTCTGCATCCTTGTGGACCCGAAGCGGAGAGCGGGAGGCAGAGCGTGAAGAAGAAGCCGTATTTCGCACTTGTGCTGGGTCTTGCCCTGCTGCTGCTCTTTACGCTGATGTCAGCCGCCCCGGGCCTGTTCACCGACTATGGCCTGAAGGATATGTTTCCCCAGTGGCTCAGACCCTCGGCGGAGCATCCGCTGGGCACCAACGCCATGGGCTACGATGTGGCAACAGAGCTCTTCTATGCCGCCAGGGAGACGCTGTATGTGGGTCTTTGCAGCAGCGTCCTCTGTCTTGCACTGGGTACGCTCATCGGTGTGCTCTCGGTGCGCACTGGCGTGGTGGGCGCTTTCTTCAACGCGCTCATCAACATTTTCGTTCTTCTGCCCCGGCTTATCTGCCTCATAGTCCTCTCGGGCTTTCTGGGCGCATCCCGACAGAATCTCATTGCGCTCATTTCGCTTTTCAACTGGGTGGGCATTGCCCGCAATGTCCGCGCCAAGGTGCTGCATATCCATGAGCAGCCCTTTATGGAGGCTTTGCGAATTCAGGGCTTTTCCCGCCTCCACATTGCGCTGTGCCATGTGCTGCCGAACCTGTCGGATGTGCTGCTCTCCCGCTTTCTGCTGGGTGTAAACAGCTGCATCATGCTGGAATCCACCCTGAGCTTTCTGGGCTTCGGCGATCTCTACCACCCCAGCTGGGGCACCATGATCAACTTCGCCTACAAGCGCGGTGCCTTCCTCCGGCAGGCCTATGCCTACCTGCTCTCCCCGGGCTTGTGCATTGTACTGCTGAGCCTGAGCTTCTACTTTGTCTCCCTCTGGTTTGAGGATCGACAGAACAGTATCGAAGAGTAGCATCTCTCTCTTTGCCTGTTCGCATCCCCCTTTGTAGGGCTCGGCCTCCGGACGAGCCGCCACCTCCCCTTGTAGGGCTCGGCCTCCGGACGAGCCGCCGCTTCCCTCTCACAAGGAGAAGTTTTAGAGAAAAACTGACTTTTAGGAGTGTACATATGGGTATCTATTTCGACGACCGTCATGCCCCCGCGGAAAATCAGCTGGGCGGAAAGCCCTACTATATGCGCGACAGCGAGCAGGTGGCCGCCCTTCGTGGGGCGCAGACCTACGAGGAGTTCATGGAGCTGGGCGCGGCGCTGAACCGTCAGCTCCGCTACCGGGAAGCTGCCGAAGCCTTCAGCAGGGCGGTGGAGCTGGACCCGGAGCGTCCGGATGCCATCCGCCAGCGGGCGGCCCGCTATCTGGCCTCGCTGCAGACCGAAAAGGCCGTGGCCGACTTTGAGCGCTCTCTGGAGCTGGGCTGCGAGCGGGCCGATACTCTCTATCGGCTGGGCATCGCCTACTACCTCAACGGGCAGTATGAGAAGGCTATGGCCGCCGAGGCCGAGGCCTTCCCGCAGTTTGACGAGGAAATGGGCATTGCCGCCATGTACTGGAATACCCTTGCCTCCCTGAAGGCGGGAAAGGAGCCGGAGCTGGCGAAGCAGTATTACGTGGGGATGAAGGTGGGTCACCACACCGCCTACGATGCGGTGATGGCGCTCTATACCGACCACGCCACCATGGACGAGACCATCGCAAAGCTGGAGGCCGTCAGCGAGGATCTGGAGTTTGCCATGATGGGCTTCGGCACCGCCATGATCGCCCGGAAGCGCGGCATGGAGCAGCTCTGCGAGGACATCCTCTATACTGTGATCAAGCACGACAGCTTCTGGATCGGCTACGGCTACATTGCCGCCTGGCAGGAGTACTTTAAGGGCTAAAGCCCTTAAAGCCGACAAAAAAACTTCTTTTTCTGACGAGCAGATACCCGTGCTGATCGCGGCGGCTGAGGACACACCGATAGAGCGCACCTGCGGGCACGAACTCTGCGAGGCCTTCTGGAGGAAATCATGTTTAACATACTTGTGGTGGACGACGACAAAAACACCCGTCTCCTGCTTCGGGCGGTGCTGGAGGGGGAGGGCTACGCCGTGTTTACGGCGGAGAACGGCGTGGACGCCCTTGCCGTTCTCGACCGGGAATACATCGACCTCTGCGTTCTGGATGTGATGATGCCCAAAATGGACGGCTACGCCTTCACCAAGGAGCTGCGGCAGAACAATAACGAGCTGCCTATTCTCATGGTGTCTGCCAGGCAGCTGCCCCAGGACAAGCGGCAGGGCTTTCTCGTGGGCACCGACGACTATATGACCAAGCCCCTGGACGAGCAGGAGCTGCTGCTGCGCATCAAGGCTCTGCTGCGCCGTGCCCGCATTGTCAACGAGCGGAAAATCCATATCGGTCAGGTCACGCTGGAATACGACTCCATGACCGTTACGAAAGGGGAGCAGGTGATGGAGCTGCCGCCCAAGGAGTTCCTGCTGCTCTACAAGCTTCTGAGCTACCCCGGCAAGATTTTTACCCGTATTCAGCTCATGGACGAAATCTGGGGTGCCGAGAGCGATACCGGCTGGGAGACCGTGACGGTACACATAGGCCGCCTCCGCAAGCGCTTCGAGGGCTGGGAGGAGTTTGAGCTTCAGTCCGTCCGGGGTCTGGGCTATAAGGCGGTGAAGAAATGCTGAGCGGGAAGAAGAGCGTCGGAGAGAAAAGCAAACAGAGAAGCGGCAAAAACCTTGTGCTGCTGACGCTGGTGTATGCCTCCTTTACCTATCTGATTCTGCTGCTATCTCTGGGCTGCGCCCTGTTGAGCATCAAGCTCTTTGTCCGTCTGGATTTTCTGATGCACATCCCCTCGGAGTTTATCCCGGATATGAATGAGGTGCTGGTCTTCTTCCTCCTCATTTCGCTGGCGGTGGGCGCAATCCTCTCGCTGCCCGTGGTGCAGTTTCAGCTTTTTCCCCTGAAGCGCCTGATCCGGGAGATGAACCGGCTGGCCTCCGGGGATTTTCACGCCCGTATCCACTTCCGCAAGATCATCACCTTTCTCCCCTCCTACGCGGAAATGGAGGAGAGCTTTAACAAAATGGCCGGGGAGCTGGAGAATACCGAGCTGCTGCGCTCCGACTTTGTCAACAACTTTTCCCACGAGTTCAAAACCCCCATTGTGTCCATTGCGGGCTTTGCCAGACTCCTGCAAAGGGGTCAGCTCAGCGAGGAGCAGCAAAAGGAGTATCTCGCAGCCATCTCGGAGGAGTCGATCCGTTTGGCCAATATGGCCACCAATGTGCTGAACCTTTCCAAGCTGGAGAAGCAGACCATCCTCAGCGATGTGAGCGAGTATAATGTCAGCGAGCAGATCCGCTCCTGCATCCTCCTGCTGGAAAATGCCTGGAGCGCCAAAAATCTGGACTGGGCGCTGGAGCTGGAGGAGTATGAGATCCGCGCCAATGAGGAGCAGCTCAAGCAGGTGTGGATCAATCTGCTGGACAATGCCGTGAAATACTCGCCCCCGGGCAGTACGCTGGAGCTCACGGCCACAGAGGAACAGGGCATCCTCACCGTAACGCTCAGCAATCCCGGCGAGCTCAGCGAGGAGCAGATCGGAAAAATCTGGCACAAGTTCTATCAGGGAGACGAGTCCCATTCCGTTGCGGGAAACGGCATCGGCCTTGCCATCGTCAAGCGCATTGTGGAGCTTCACGGCGGCAGTATTACTGCCGAAAGCGCGGAGGAAAAAGTACGCTTTATTGTGCAGCTTCCGCTGAAATAGTATCTTTTTGCCGGCTTTGGGCGCATACTCTGCGAGGTTAACGAAAAAACCGATATAGTGCTGCTTCAATTGCTATTAATCGTCAATTTGTTTCGTTTCGGTTTAGAAATGAAGCCTATACTCTGGCTATACCTTGAAAGCATGAAGTGATAGAAAAATGTTTTTAGGAGCATAGCCATGAAAATCAAACTCTGTGCCGACAGCAGCTGTGATCTGCCGGAGTCAATTCTGCAGCAATATGACATTGCGATGCTTCCGCTCACCGTGAATATGGGGGAGAAAACCTATAAAGACGGTGTGGATATTTCCATAGATACCGTTTTCTCCTATGTGGACGAAACGGGTGTTCTGCCGAAAACAGCGGCGGGAAACATGCAGGAGTATCTGGACTTTTTCCACCGGTGGACGGATGCGGGCTATGAGGTCGTTCATGTGAGCGTGAGCTCGCTTCTTTCCAGCACCTGCCGGAATGCCGTTCTGGCAGCGGAGATGATGGAGCACGTGCACATCATCGATTCCCGGGACCTCTGCGGCGGCTATGCGCTGCTGCTGCTGCGCTGCGCAGACCTGATCGCCTCCGGGGCCACAGTGGAGGAGATTATGAAGGACGCCGAGGAGTATCGGGAGCGGCTGTGCTCTTCCTTTGTGCTCAACCGTCTGGACTACATCCACCACGGCGGCCGCTGCACTGCGCTGGAAATGCTCGGGGCCAATGCCCTCAGACTCAAGCCCTGCATTCAGGTGCGGGACGGCAAGCTCTCCACCGGGAAAAAGTACCGGGGCAGCGAAGAGCGAGCCACCATGCAGTATGTGGAGGATTGTATGAAGAACTCCGAGGAGTTGGATGCCCACCGGATCATCTTCGCCCATACCAACTGCAGCAGCGAGGTTCGGGAAGCGGCGGTATCCTGCATCCGCAGCCATCTGCCGGAGGTGGAGGAGCTGATCGAAATGCGCGCCGGCTGCAGCATAGCTGCCCATTGCGGCCCCGGCACCGTGGCCGTGTTCTGCGCCAGAAAAGAAAAGAGAATGCCCGCCGTCTGATCCGGCGGGCAAAATTCATTTCCCATAACCATCGAATAAAAGGAACTGCCATGCATAACGACACCATACTTATTATCGACGACGATGCCGCCATCGGCAACTTAGAGCAGGAGCTGCTGGAGCGGGAGGGCTATCACACTCTCCGTGCCTACTCCGGCACCGAGGCGCTTTTGCTGCTGGAGAAGGTACGCCCCTCGCTCATTCTGCTGGACCTGATGCTCCCCGGACTCAGCGGCGAGGCGCTGCTGCCGAAGCTCTCGGGTATTCCCGTGATCGTGGTCAGCGCCAGACCCGCCGTGGAGGATAAGGTGGCGCTGCTGCTGGGCGGGGCGGCGGATTACATCACCAAGCCCTTTGATACTGCCGAGCTGCTGGCGCGGATAGCGGTTCAGCTCCGGAAGACTGTCGCCCCGACTGCCGAGCTCCTGAGCTGGGCGGACATCGCCCTCAACGATGCTGTCCGCTCCGTCACCGTGGCGGGGGAGAGCGTGAGCCTGACAAAAACAGAGTATGCCCTCCTGAAGCTCCTGCTTCGGAATCCCGGTCGGGTACTCAGCAAGTCCCTGATTCTGGATTCGCTTTTTGAAGACACCCCCGACTGCACGGAGAGCAGTCTGAAAACCCACATGAGCCATCTCCGCGCCAAACTCCGCTCTGCCGGCGGAAGAGAGTATATCGAGGCTGTCTGGGGAATCGGCTTCAAGCTGGGATAAGCCCCTGCCCTCCCCTTTGGGGAGGGTGCCGCCGTTTTACTTTCCTTGCCCTCCC
This sequence comes from Clostridiales bacterium UBA1728, assembly GCA_002315975.1. Lineage (GTDB taxonomy): Bacteria > Bacillota > Clostridia > Oscillospirales > Oscillospiraceae > Apopatocola. The sequence continues at coordinate 175 of DCIK01000014.1, read as the reverse complement.
CTCTGGGGAGGGTGCCGCCGCAGCGGCGGGAGAGGTATTCAACCCCAAAATCTCCACCGTTTCTCAACTTTTTCCATAACCGTTTACACAAAATTTCCCTCTATACTGTACCCATCACAGTCGATTGTAAAAGTGCTCACCAGATTGATTTCGTTAGCCTCGCAGAGTTTGCGAG
>DCIK01000015.1:126086-165501 GCA_002315975.1 Clostridiales bacterium UBA1728 | reverse complement strand
ATATTCGGCTGGAAGGTTGCTGTTCTGTATGTGATTTTCGGTCTCGTTATCGCCGTTGTCGGCGGCGCATTGATAGAAAAACTTCATTTGGAAAATCAGGTCGAGGCATTTATTCGCAACGGAAGATCTATTGATGTTCCGCAGGACGAACTGCATTTAAAGGATAGATGCAAATATGCGTGGGAGCAGGTCTGCGGCACAGCGAAAAAAGTATATCCCTATGTGCTGATCGGTGTCGGCATCGGTGCCGTCATTCACAACTGGATTCCCGAAGAGATGGTAGTAAAAGTTCTCGGTACGGGAAATCCGTTTGGTGTCTCGATCGCCACAATAGCGGGAATACCGATGTATGCGGATATTTTCGGAACGATCCCCATAGCGGAGGCACTGCTGGCAAAGGGCGCACGGCTCGGTGTTGTGCTGTCTTTTATGATGGGAGTTACGACCTTGTCCCTGCCGTCCATAATCATGCTCCGCAAAGCTGTAAAGCCAAAGCTGCTCGGAATATTTATTTCCGTCTGTACAGTCGGAATTATCCTTGTAGGCTACCTGTTCAATGCAATCCAGTATCTGCTGGCTTGAATAATTAAATGGAGGGATTCATTATGTCACTGTTTGAAAAGAAACAAGAGAAAAACGAAGTCAAGGGCAATTGCACCTGCGGATGCGGCACAGCCGATGCAAAGGATACAACAAGCAAAGTCATCTGCTGCGGGGAAACCATTGAAGGGGTCTGCTGTATCAAGGTTCTCGGCTCCGGCTGCAAAAATTGTCACGCTCTTTATGAAAATGCACAGAATGCCGTTAAAGCTGCCGGACTCAATGTGGAGGTCGAATACATCACCGACCTGCAAAAGGTCATGGAATACGGTGTGATGTCAATGCCTGCGCTTGTTGTAAACGAGCAGGTCGTTTCTATGGGCAAGGTATTGAAGCCGGGAGATATTGAACGGCTTATAATAAGAACCTGATAGGACAAACCATTTCAGCTCGCGCTCTCAAAAGCCGATTTTATTATGGAAAGAATCTGTTTGCACCCACGGGTATCAATTTGCACCCATGAGCTTGCATTTGCCCCTATTGGTACACATTCTATTCCTGTTGCATTTTGCGCCTGCGTTGGATATACTGAAGCAGTCAATCGTAAAAGTGCTCACCAGATTGATTTCGTCAGCCTTGCAAAAAAGTTCAATCATTTTCAGCTCGAGCTTAGCCCGCCTGAAAATACCATGAGGCGCACTCTGTTGGCACGCCCTCGCATCGTCGTCGTCACAAGCTTCGTATCGCTTGCCCCATCCTTTCGGGATAGGGCTCGTTCACTCCGCTGCTCCTCCTCTCCCATTGTGTGCTTGCACACAATGGGACCCGGCAGAGCTGTCGCGATCAATGCGAGTGCCTTATCTCGATTGTAAAACGAAGTTTTACAATCGACTATATACTGAAGCAAAAGGAGAGAATGACATGATCTATGATACCTCCGGTTCTCGGATACAGGGTTGACATTCAAAGGTTTTAACACAGAAAGGCGGTATAGTGACACTTATGATGAAAGAAATCGAATCAAGACGCAGCGTGAGAAAATATCAGACCCGGCCCGTTAGCGAAGAGGCTGTCAGACAGATTATCGAGGCAGGGAGACTGGCTCCCTCCGGTAATAATTCGCAGCCGTGGAAGTTTCTGGTTATCCGTGATGAGGAGACGAAAAAACGCATTGTGGCTGCCGACAGCAATCAGCAGTGGATGCTGGATGCACCTGTGTTCATCGTATGCATGGGCGACATCCGTACGAGAATTCCGGAGGACGTGCTCAGATGTGTCGATGAAGACCCCGGACTGCCGGATATGCGCCGCATTGTGCGGGATATGGGCATTGCTGTGGGCTATATGCTGCTGGAGATTGAGCATATGGGACTGAGCACCTGCTGGACAGGGGCATATGAGCAGAAGGCCATGCGCGAAGCGGCGGGTGTGCCCGACTATATGTATATCAGCGGCGTCCTGCCCATCGGTTACGCTGCGGAAGCGCCCAAGGCGAGGCCGAGAAAGAGCTATGACGACATGGTTCGTTTTGAGCACTGGGAGTAAACTCCGGTGGGGTACTGACGCTGTCTGTCGCGTTTCAATATTCCTCAAGTTTTTCTTTTCTGAAAATTTTTTTTATTATCATTTTATTTTGCACAATTTTTTCAATAATCCACGATGAAAAATAGCCCCGGAGAGCAATGTGCCGAAACTTGGGGCACAGGCTGTTTTTACGCCGAAATGGCTTGACAATTCCCGGTGTTGTGTGTAGGCTTGACTCCTCTAAAACGGAAAGAGAAGGGAGTCGGCCATGAAAGATAAAAACATATTCCTGCGTCTGACTTATTATGTTATAGGCCTTTTCATTATTGCCGTGGGAATCAATTTTTCCAAGATGGCCGGAATCGGTATCTCTCCTGTGAGCTCCGTTCCCCGGGTGCTGGAGCTGATCTGGGGCTTTACATTGGGGAAAATGGTTATTCTCTGCTATTGCGTTCTGGTGCTGGCGCAGCTTGCGGTGCTCCGGAAAAAATTCAGAATCTCCCACTGCCTGGGCGTTGCCGTGGGCATCGTTTTTGGTTCCATTGTGGACTTCGTGGGCATTGACCCCAAGGCCAAGGGTCACCTGCTGATGAACTTTCCCCGGCCGCAGAACTATCCCTTCAGGCTCCTCTACCTTACTCTGAGCATTGCCATCATCGCCGTGGGTGTATACCTATACCTGAAGCCTCAGCTGACGCCCATGCCCGCCGAGGGTCTGGCACAGGCCATTGCAGATGTGAGCGGAAAGCCCTTTGGCGACTGCAAGACGCTGGTGGACACGTCTATCATTGCGCTGGCCTTTGCGCTGCAGTTTGCGTTTCTCGGCGGCGTACGCTCCCTCACCGGCGACATGGTGGTTGTCCGGGAAGGCACCCTGATCTCAGCCCTATCCGTGGGGCAGGTCGTGAAGTTTCTGAAAAAAATTGCAGATTAAAAAATGAGCCTCTGGTAACGGCAATGTGACTAACTTAGTGACATTGTCGGAACCAGAGGCTCTTTGTTTAGAATAAAAGCATACTCGCAAAGCTGAAATAAACCAGCAGCGAAACAGCGTCTACGATGGTGGTGATAAAGGGGCTGGCCATAACCGCGGGGTCAAAGCCCAGGCGCTTGGCTACCATGGGGAGACTGCAGCCGATGAGTTTGGCCACGATAACCGTCAGCAGCATGGTCAGGCAGACCACGAAAATCACGCTGACGGTCAGATCACTGTTGCCCATGAGGAGTCGGTCGATGAGGTAAATCTTCCCGAAGCAGACCACGGCCAGCGCGCTGCCGCAGAGGAGCGAGGTCTGCAGCTCCTTCCAAAGCACTCTGGGGATGTCCCGGAATTCCAGCTCATCGAGACTGAGAGCGCGGATGATCGTAACGGATGCCTGAGAACCGGAGTTGCCGCCGGTGTCCATGAGCATGGGGATAAAGGCGGTCAGAGCCACCTGCGCGGCAAGGGCGTTCTGAAAAGAGGTGATGATCATGCCCGTGAAGGTGGCGGAGACCATCAGCAGCAGAAGCCAGGGGATACGGTGCAGGAAAAGCTCCCAGGCGTTGGAGCGGAGATAGCTCTTTTCCGAGGGGGTCATGCCGCCCATGATCTCCATGTCTGCGGTGGCCTCGTCCCGAAGGACGTCCATGGCATCGTCGAAGGTGATGATGCCCACCATGTGCCCGTCGCTGTCCACCACGGGCAGGGCGATAAAGTTATAGTGCGAGAGCTGAGACGCGGCAAATTCGCTGCTGTCTAAGGTGTTTACGGTGATGACATGGGTATCCATGATCTCGGAGATGGGCTTTTCATTGTCGCGGCACATCAGAATCGAGCGCAGGGGCACGATGCCCTGCAGCTTCCGCTCCGAGGTCACATAGCAGGTGTAGACCGTTTCCTTGTCCACGCCCGCTCTGCGGATGCGCTCAATGGCATCGGCCACGCTCATGTCGCTGCGCAGGGATACATACTCCGTGGTCATCACGCTGCCGGCGGAATCCTCGGGGTACTGGAGCATTTCGTTGATTTCCTTGCGGAATTCCGGGTCAGCTTGCTCTAAAATCCGGTTTACCACGCTGGCGGGCATTTCCTCCACAAGGTCGGCGGCGTCGTCCACGAACAGCTCGTTGACGACCTCCTTCAGCTCCTTATCGGAAAAGCCCCGGATGAGCAGCTCCTGCTGCTCACTCTCCATTTCCGCGAAGGCTTCTGCGGCCAGCTCCTTGGGCAGCAGCCGAAAGAGCAGGGGCAGCGTCTCCTCATCGAGAGTGGAGAACACGGATGCGATGTCCGCGCCGTTCATGGTCACAAGGATGTCCTTGATGGTGGAGTAACGCTTTGCCTCCAGCAGGGTGGCGAGGGTGCGCTCCACCGTTACATTGTGTACTGCCATTTGTTTTTTCCTCCTGTTTTCAGAAACTCACTTCAGGAAGTCCGGCACAAAGGCAGACCAAAGCAAGGGAATATTCAGTTGTATTTCGCTATTCTCAAGAGGCGGGAACGCCACAGAGTGGGTGCGGCTGCCCGCTTACTTCGGTCTGCCGAACCTGTGCCGCTACTACTTCCAGCGTCCATGATGTTTCCTCCTTATTTTCAGTATTAGCCAAAAGGCCGGAACTTAATATAGCGTAACTGTCAGAAAAAGTCAAGGCAAAAGAATGCCGTTCTCAACTCTTGCCATTTTCGTGAAAATGGTTTAGAATAGATAAAACAGTAGTGATGAAACCTCCAGCCCCTACACTGATTTTTCAGAGATACCATTACCATCTGCGATTGTCAAATAATAAAGTACAGGAGCCTTTTATGGATAAAGAATTAGAAAAGATTCTGCCCCTGGTACAGAAGCCCGCCCGATACACCGGCGGTGAGTACGGGCAGACCATGAAGAATAAAGCCGAGGTGGAGCTGCGCATGGCGCTCTGCTTCCCGGATGTGTACGAGATCGGCATGTCCAATCTGGGTCTGCGGATCCTCTACGAGTGCATTAACCGCATGGACGGCGTGTGGTGCGAGCGCTGCTTTGCCCCCTGGTTCGACATGGACGAGCAGATGCGTGCTCACGGTTTGCCCCTGACCGCACTGGAGAGCGGCGATCCGCTCAGCGAGTTTGATGCGCTGGGCTTCTCCATGGGCTATGAGATGGCGGATACCACCGTTCTGGAAATGCTTGATCTTGCCGGTATCCCCATCCGCAGTGCCGAGCGTCCGAACCTGACGCCTCTGGTCTTTGCCGGCGGCAGCGCCTGCTGCAACGGTGAGCCCATGGCAGAGTTCTTTGATCTGATGGTCATCGGCGAGGGTGAGGATGCGGACTGCGAGCTTTTGGAGCTGCTCCGTAAGGCCAAGCGTGAGGGCTGGACGAAAGCTGCATTTTTGAAGGCAGCCAGCGCCATCCGGGGCGTATATGTGCCCTCTCTCTATGAGCCTGTCTATAACGAGGACGGTATCCAGACCGACCTTGTGCCTCTGGACGGTGCGCCAGAGACGGTCACCAAGGCCATTATGGAGGACTTTGAGCACAGCGTTTTCCCCACCAATCAGATCGTTCCCTCCACTGAGGTTGTTCACGACCGCGTTACGCTGGAGCTGTTTCGCGGCTGCATCCGTGGCTGCCGTTTCTGTCAGGCCGGTCAGATTTACCGTCCCGTCCGCGCCCGCAGTGTGGAAACGCTGGTGCAGCAGGGCAAGGAAGCGCTGGAGTATACCGGCTATCAGGAGCTGACCCTCTCCAGCCTTTCCAGCTCCGATTATAAGGGGCTCTCTCAGCTCTGCGACGGTCTCATCGACTACTGCGAGCCCCGGGGCATCGGCTTCTCCCTGCCCTCTCTCCGGGCCGACAACTTCTCCATGGAGATTATGGAGCGGGTACAGAAGGTGCGCAAAAGCGGCCTGACCTTCGCTCCCGAGGCCGGCACCCAGCGTCTGCGGGATGTGATTAATAAGAATGTCACCGAAGAAGACCTGCTCCACAGCTGTGCCGTGGCCTTCTCCGGCGGCTGGAACGGCGTGAAGCTCTACTTCATGCTGGGTCTCCCCACCGAAACCGACGAGGATGTGATCGGCATCTCCGAACTGGTGGATAAGGTCGTCCACTGCTGGCGGGAGAACGCCAGCAATAAGGCTCGCGGCTGCCGCATCACCGTTTCCACCTCCTGCTTTGTGCCCAAGCCCCACACCGCCTTCCAGTGGGAGCCGCAGGTCAGCCGCGAGGAATATATGCGCCGGGTAAAGCTCCTGCGGGATACCATGAAGGCCCGCAGCGTAACCTACAACTGGCACGACGACGAGACCTCCCACACCGAGGCCGTACTTTCCCGCGGCGATCGAAGGGTCGGTGCGCTGCTGGAGAGCATCTGGCGGCAGGGCGGCTACTTAGAGAGCTGGAGCGAGGGCTTCCGATACGAGCGCTGGACGAAGGCCGCCGAGGAATGCGGTCTGAGCCTTGATTTCTATGCCAACCGCCGCCGCGAAGAGGACGAGTTCCTGCCCTGGCAGCGGCTGAACATGGGCGTGACCCAGGCTTTCCTGCTCCGTGAAAAGCATCAGGCTGAGAAGGGCGTGCTCTCGCCCGACTGCCGCCATGCCTGCAGCAGCTGCGGTGCTGCCAGGTTCCTGAAGGAGGGTAAGTGCAATGGATAAGCTGCGTCTTTCCTATACCCAGACCGGCCGCGCCATCTGGATTTCCCATCTGGACATGATGCGTATGCTGCAGCGCGCCATGAACCGCGCCGATATTCCCATCCGCTACAGCGAGGGCTTTAATCCCCATGCCCAGATTTCCATCCTTCTGCCCCTGAGTGTGGGCACCGAAAGCCTCTGCCAGCTGGCCGACATCCGCGTCCGTCGGGATGTGGACATCGCCGAGCTGCCCCGGAAGCTCACCGCCGTCATGCCCGAGGGCATTGTGGTAACAGGCTGCTGGGAGGACGGTGCCAAGGCCGCCGAACTGCAGACGCTGGAGGCCCAGTGCCGCTGGGAGTATGAGACCGAGCCCACGGAGGAGCAGCTCTGCGCCATCAAAGCTCTCTTCGAGCGGATAGAATTGATTGTACAGCGCAAGACCAAGAGGGGAGAGGGCCCCTTCGATATTCTGCCCTACACCAGGCTGCTGGATATCCGCAGCGAGGGCAAGAGCGTGATTCTCCGCGTCCTCGTCTCTGCCGCTGAACCGGTGGTCAAGCCGGAGCTGATTTCCAAGGCCGTAGCCGAAAACGCCCCCGACCTCGCCCCCGCCTTCGTCCGCTGCACCAGACTGAAGCTTCTGGGCAAGGACGGAAAGGTGTTTAAGTAAATAAAAGGTATGACCTCTCTGCCGGATAGTGGCAGAGAGGTCATTTTGCATTATGATTAATATCAGTCCCGGAACAGATCCGCCGTCTCCTCGCCTCTCAGGACGCGGAGGGTGCCTTCGGCGAGGGCGGTCATTTCGTTTTCGCCGGGGATGACCACCACGGGGGCGATCCAGTCGCAATATTCCGAGATTTTGCCGGGGAGAATGGCGGAGTACGCCATGCCGCCGGTGAGGACGATGGCGTCTACCTTGCCCCTGGCGGTGACGGCCAGCTTGCCGATGGCCTTGGCGGTGTTCAGGGCCATGGCATCGTAGACCAGCGCCACCTCCTCGTCACCCTCGGCCATGCGTTTCTCCAGCTCCTGCAGATCGCCGGTGCCGAACCAGTCCAGAAGACCGCCGGCGCGCTGGAGCTGCTTCATCAGGCTCTTTTTGTCGTACTTGCCGCTGTAGCACAGTTCCACCACCGCGTACACGGGCAGACCGCCGGCGCGCTCCGGGGAGAAGGGGCCCTCCTCGTCCATGACCACATCGCACATCCGGCCGTCTTTGTGGAGGTTCACGGTGATGCCGCCGCCTAAGTGCGCCACGATGACGGTGCTTTGCCTGTAGTCCATACCGTTGTCGGCGCAGTAGTGGAGAGCCGCAGCGCGGGTATTCAGATTATGACCCCGGGCAGGACGGCGTACACCCCGAAGACCGGTGACGGTGTTCACCTTGTCCATCTCGTCCACGGTGAGAGCATCGTAAATATAGGCTTTAATGCCCACCTGATTCGCAAGCTGAAAGGCAATGGCTGCGCCGATGTTGGCGGCGTGCTGATCCACCGGGCGATCCCGCAGCGCGTCGCAGAGCTGCTGATCCACCTCATAGGCGCCTGTGTGCACAGGAGGCAGATTGCCGCCGCGACTGACGATGGCAGAAAGAGCGCTGAGAGGCTCCCTGTGCTTCTCCAGAGCGGCTATGACCAGATCCCGGCGGAACTCCAGCTGGTCATTGATGCCGGGGAACTGCGAGAGCTCCTCGGCACTGTGGGAAATGGACTCTTTCCACTCCTGCCTGTCCTCCACAAAAAGAGCCAGCTTGGTGGAGGTGGAGCCGGGGTTGATGACTAAAATTCTCTCGTTCATGCGTTCTTCTCCCTGGCTGCCACGGCGGTGGCCACGACGATGGAGAGATACTTCTCCTCGGCGGAGCTGCCCCGGGAAACCATGACGATGGGGCACTGAGCGCCCACGATGAAGCCAGCCATTTTCGCGCCGCAGGTGACGGTGAGCATCTTGCCCATGATGTTGCCCGCGTGGATGTTGGGGGCCACCAGCACGTCTGCATCTCCGGCAATTCCGGATTCAAGTCCCTTGTAGTCGGCGATCTCCTTATTCACGGCGCAGTCGTAGGAGATGGGCCCCTCTACGATGCAGTTCTTTATCTCGCCCCGCGCATTCATGGCGGCAAGCTCGGCGGCCTCCACGGTCTCCGGCATCTTGGGGTTGACCTTCTCCACACAGGCCAGCACGCCCACCTTGGGGCAGTCGTAGCCCAGAGCCAAAAGGGTATCCACGGTGTTCTCGATGATTTCCTTCTTCTGCTCCAGCGTGGGATAGGTTACCATGCCGCCGTCCACGGGTGCGAGCAGCTTGTGGTAGGAGGGGATTTCAAAAATGGTGAAGTGGCTCATGAGCCGTCCGGTGCCCAGACCGTTTTCCTTGTTGACCACGGCCTTCAGCAGCACGGAGGTGTCGATCTTTCCCTTCATAAGGAAGTCGGCCTTGCCCTCGCGCACCAGCGCCACAGCCTTTTCACAGGCGGCCTTGCCGTCTTCGGCATCATAGATGTCCTCTTCGGGAACGCTCTCGCCCATTTCCCCAAGGATGCGAAGAATTTCGGCCCTGTTGCCCACCAGCACGGGCTGGGCGATACCTTCCTTGCGGGCATTGAGGGCAGCCTCCAGGCTGTGCGCATCATCGGCCACGGCCAGAGCCATGCGCTTCATCTCGGGCAGAGCCTTCACGGCGGTGACGAGGGAAGCAAAGTCGGAATATGTCATGCGCGAGCTTCCTTTCCCAGCTTCAGACCCTGCTCAAAGGCGGCGCGGTTGGTCTCCAGCAGGGCTACCTTCTTGCCCAGCTTATGCTCCACCAGATTCCACACAAGTCCCTCGTCCAGCACGGCGGTGTAGCCCACATACACGCCCAGCATCAGCACATTCAGCACCTTGCCGCTGCCCAGCGCGAAGGCCATATCTGTGACGGGAGCCTTCACCACGGTGATGTCCTCCCGGCTTACCTCGGTCTTGACAATGGAGCTGTTGATGAAGAGTCTGCCGCCCTTCTTCAGACGGGGCAGGAACTTCGCCAGAGAAGGCTCGTTCATGACGATCAGATCGTCCATGGTGGTGGAGATAGGTGCGCCGATCTCCTCATCGGAGATGACCACATAGCAGTTGGCGGTGCCGCCCCGCTGCTCGGCTCCGTAGGAGGGGAAGAAGGTCACGTTCTTGCTGCTGTCGTCACAGGCAGCCTCGGCCAGAAACTTGCCGAGGGTCATTACGCCCTGACCGCCGAAGCCGGCCACGCAAAGATTGGTTTCCATACTCAATCCTCCTTGCTCTTATCGCGGATTACACCCAGAGGAAACTCGGGGAGCATCTTCTCTTCAATGAAATCCAGACTGCCGAGGGCATCGGTACCCCAGTTGGTGGGGCAGCCGGTGACGATCTCCACCAGAGAGAAGCCCTTGCCGTCCAGCTGGTTCTGGAAGGCCTTCTTAATGGCCTTTTTGGTCTTGCGGACATTGGTGGGGTTGTTGCAGCTGGTGCGCTCCAGATAGTAGGGCGCGGTCAGCTCATTGAGCAGCTCACAGACATGGATGGGGTAGCCGTGCTCCTCGGGCTTTCTGCCCCAGGGGGCGGTGCTGGCCTTCATGCCCACCAGCGTGGTGGGAGCCATCTGACCGCCGGTCATGCCATAGATGCCGTTATTGATGAAAATAACGGAGAAGTTTTCGCCCCGGTTGGCAGCGGAAACGGTTTCCGCCAGACCGATGGAGGCCAGGTCGCCGTCGCCCTGATAGGTAAAGACCAGAGAGGCGGGATTGGTGCGCTTGATACCCGTGGCGGCAGCGCAGGCGCGGCCGTGGGCGGCGGTGATATTGTCGAAGGCAAAGTAGTTGGACTGCAGACCGCAGCAGCCGATGCCCTTCACGCACACGGCCTTGTCGAGAATATCCAGCTCCTCCAGCACCTCGCCGATAAGCTTGGCCACGGTGGAGTGCATACAGCCGGGGCAGAAGCCGGATACGGCATTTTCAAATACGGCCTTGGTACGGGTGTATACTAATTCTTCCATCTTCACGCCTCCAGAATCTTTTTGCAGGCCGCCAGTATGTCGTCACGGCTCATGATGTTGCCGCCGGAGCACAGGCAGGTTTCGATGGGGCAGCGGTCCTTGACAGCCACGCTGACATCCTTGACGAACTGGGCGGGAATGCTCATCTCCACATCCAGCACGGCCTTGCATTTGCTGTAATCAATGCGGTCAAAGGCCTTGTAGGGGAAGGGATTCACGGTGATGGGACGGATGAGACCCACCTTGAGCCCCTCCCTGCGGAGCAGGTTCACGGCGGACTTGGCTATGCGGGCGGAGATGCCGTAGGAGGCGATAACCAGCTCGGCGTCCTCCACGCAGTATTCCTCCCACTGCAGATCCTTCTCCCAGGAGAGATAGAGAGCTGCGGCTTCCTCGTTCCACTTCTGCTGGTCCAGCGTAGACCAGAAGCCGGGCTCGATATCCACGTGCTCACCGAGCCTGTGTCCCAGCGCGGTCCACTTCTTCTTGCTGTCCTTGATGGCGGCGATCTCTTCGTCGCTGCGCATGGGCGGCAGCTCCACGCTCTCCATCATGGTGCCGATGACGCCATCGGCCAGAATAAGCACGGGATTGCGGTCGCGGTCGGCATAGTCGAAGGCGGCATATGTCAGGTCAACGGCCTCCTGTACGGTGGAGGGGGCGAAGACCAGCATCTGGAAGCCGCCGTTGCCGCTGGCCTTGGTGGCCTGGAGGTAGTCCATCTGGGCGGGCTGGATGGAACCCACGCCGGGGCCGCCGCGGGCCACATTGCAGTAGACCATGGGGATGCGGGCACCGGCGCAGTAGGAGATACCCTCGCTCTTGAGGGCGATGCCGCAGGAGGAGGAGCTGGTCATGGCGCGGGTACCGGCGCAGCCGGCACCGTAGACCATGCTGATGGAGGCAACCTCGCTCTCGCCCTGCACAAACACGCCGCCCACCTCGGGCATACGGCGGGAGAAATACTCGGGAATTTCGTTCTGGGGGGTAATGGGGTAGCCGGCAAAGAAACGGCAGCCGGCGCGTACGGCAGCTTCGGCAATGGCCTCGCAGCCCTTCATAAATACACGGGACATCTGTGCTTCCTCCTTAACGATAGACATCAATGGCTCCGTCGGGGCACATCTGACCGCAGATGGTGCAGCCGGTGCATTCCTCCGGCTTCACGCTCTCCACAACCTCGTAACCCTTGGAGTTCACCTGCTTACCGATGGCAAGCACCTGATTCGGGCAGAACTTCACGCAGTAGCCGCAGCTCTTGCAGCGCTCCGCCACAATAACAACCTTTGCCATAGTTTGCTTCTCCTAAATAATAAAATGGTATTCTTTGCCTTGACAATTGGATAATCCGTAATAGCTGTAATAATAACGGTAATGGTTTATGTGATGCCCCTGTAACCCCGTAGGGCACGGCCTCCCGGCCGTGCCGTGTGGGTCAAAGCTTGTGTCGGTTTTTCGATACAAAGCAAAACCTGTGGGCTTTCGGCACGGCCGGGAGGCCGTGCCCTACATTGGTTTTTCTACGATTGCTGTCACTAAGTCCGATTCTCATCTTCCCAGGGATAGGCCAGATAGCGCTTGATGGGGAAAATGGGCACAGGGATTTCACTCTCTACCTCGCCCAGCAGCCGCTCCTCGCAGATCAGCATTTCGCACTTCCACTGACCCTCCAGCTCGTCCAGCAGCATCCGGTACCCGGCCAGAACCGCTTTTGCATCCGTGTCCGGCCCTAAATTGGGGTTGCAGCTGAGGTGCAGCGAACCGAAGTCCAGATGGCTCACCTGCAGAATGTCGTTGAGCACCATGGCCAGCCGCTGCCGGCTGTCGCTCCAGGGACGGTAGGGGTTGACGATATACCATAGTTGAGTCTGGGGCAGACGCAGCAGGGGGGCGTAGCCGCCGATGCTGCGGGCACCGATGTAGTCGCCGCCGACATCCAGCACCGTGACAGCGTCTTCGGATTTCAGAAGGCGCATCACGCCGCCGGAGACGGTGGGCGCGTCCATGAACTGCTCCTCGTAGTGGATGTGCAGTCCCTCCGCACTCAGCGCAGCCGCTCTGTCCCGGCTGCGGAAGAGCGGCTTGGTCATGTCCAGATCGAAGAAGTGCACCTCCGGCTCATGTCTGCGAAGAGAGAGCGCCAGATTGATGGCAACTTCGCTCTTGCCGCAGCCCGCTTCGCCCAGAAAGACATAGTTGCGGATGTGGGATTCGGGAAGAAAAAGCATGGGATTTTCCTTTCAATTCACCGCAAAGGGCTGTATCAGTTGCTGATACAGCCCAATGGGTTTACAAGCCGCCTCTTCGAAGAGAAGAGAAAGGCTCAGCTTATTCCTTGGCGCGGTTGGTGTTGCCGGCGCCGCCGCTGAGGGACCAGTGACGGTAGGTACCGGCGGCATCGTTGGTCTCGCGGGCCTTCTTGGCGGCCTCAGTGTAGAGACCGTACTCGTGCTCCACGAGGCACTCGGTGTAGGACTTGTCGGTGTGCTCGTTGCGAGGCAGGGGAACGTCCTGCTCGCCGGCGAGGATGTCCTGAACCTTCTTCACATTGACGCTGTGGGTGGTGCTGCCTTCGGCAACGGCAACGGCAGCGGCAACGCCGGCGGCCTGGCCGGTGCCCACGCACTGAGGAATCAGGTTCACATTGTCGATGGCGACCTTGTCAGCGGAGATGTGACGGCCCGGAGCCAGAAGATTGTCGACCTTCTGGGGGAGAATGGCGCGGTAGGGAATCTCGATGGGGGCGTTGTCGTTGAGAGTGTCAACGGTGCAGTGCCAGGCGATGGTATCGTCATACTCCTTGGGGAAGGCCCAGTCGTTGGAGCCGATGACGACCTCGCCGACGATGCGGTGAGAGCCGCGGGTGCCCAGCTGGGGAGCGATATCGTAGAGGAAGGCATCCTCGAAGACCTCGGGAGCGTAGGTCTTGTAGGTGTCCATGACCTGACGGAGTTTGAGACGGGTGCCCATCTCGGTGGCGGTCTGGTCAACGATCTTGGAGCAGTCGCGCTTGGGCTGCCAGTTGTTGGCCCAGCTGATGGTGTCGGTGGCACCGGAGCCCAGCATGGCACGGAAGCCGAGAATCTCGGCGATCTTGTTGTTCATGGCCATGGACTGCTCACGATGGGTGGCGGACCAGGCACGGTAAGCGGCGCTGCTGAAGCCGCCCACACGCCAGACAAGGGCGGTGGAGGAGCAGCGGCACTCATCGTCGATGGCGCTGGAAGTGGGAGCGCCGGAGAGACGGCAGAGGTCGGCGTCGCCGGTGGCGTCGATAACGACCTTGGCCAGAACGGCCTTGCGGCCTTCCTTGGACTCGAAGATAACGCCCTTGCAGGTGTTGCCTTCCATGATGGGCTTGCAGCCCCAGGAGTGATACATCACGCGGATGCGATCCTTCAGCTCGTCGAGCATGACATCCATCTCGATCTTGGTCTGGGTGGGATCCAGCATCCAGCCGCGCTCCACGCGGGCGGGAGCGATGCGGGTGGTGCCGCCGCAGGCACCCCACTTCTTCAGCAGCTCGGGATCATGGGAGCCGATGTCTTCATCGGGGGGACCCATGCAGGCACCGGGAATCTTGGAGAGGCGGTCAAACCACTCCTGCTGCAGACCGCGGACATACACCTTTTCGTGGAAGGAGCAGCTGGGGATGAGAAGCACATAGCCGCCGGTGACGTCGCCGCCGCAGTAGCCATAGCGCTCCATAAGGATAACGTTCTTGCAGCCGGCACGGGCAGCGGCAACAGCAGCGGAATGACCGGCAGCGCCACCACCAACGACAAGAACATCGCACTCGTCATAAACGGGCACTACATTCTGGGGCTCCAGATAGGTCTTAGCCATTGAGTATACCTCCAAATATGTTTCGAGAAAATCTCTTTCTGTATTATATCATGGTGTAAGCTGTCATGCAACGAACGATTCTCTGTCATAACAAACAAGAATCCCCGATTTCTTTTATGCAGATTAGCAGTTAGCCATACACAATCCCTGCATTTTGCGGGAAAGCACCGGTTGGAGATTCGCAAAAGTGCGGTGAGAGCCGTATCTGCTTCTGTCGGCGGGGCGGAAACCGCAGAAAGATAATGCTTGACACTGCGTAGCCATAATGTTAAAATTAAATTGTATACGAATATTTGTTGTTTCGTAAAGGAGCTTACAGAATGAAATCCAAGCAAATTCTCGCCCTGCTGCTGGCGCTCTCCATGATTCTCGGAATGTGCGCGTGTGCCTCTACGGGCACCGAGGCTGCCTCTGCGGAACCCACTGCTCAGCTGAGCACCCAGGAGAACAGCGAGAACGGGAATACTGTTTCTGTGGACCTTAGCTCCGGTACACCCTGGCTTGCCTCCAGTGTGCAGGGAGCTGTGACGGAAAACACGGTTGCCGAACTGAAGGACGATTTTTATCTTTATGTCAATAAGGACTCTATCCTCTCCTACGAGTTCCTTCCCGGCTACAGCAACGCCGGCGTTCTGCCCCAGCGGGATGTGGAGAACGACCGTGATATTCTTGCCCTCTTCACCGATGCGCAGCCGACGAGCCATGATGCCGGGCTTGCCATCAGGCTCTATGAGCTCTTTTTAGACTGGGACAGCCGTAACGATCTGGGTGTGCAGCCTCTGAAGACCATTACCGATGCCGTGGACGCGCTCTCTTCCATTGAAGAGATGAACCGTTATTACACCACTGTCCCCTTTGAGCGTCAGGCGAGTCTGCCCTTTTACTTTGGCACCACAATTGATTATAATGACAGCAACTCCTATACGATGGCCGTGTGTCCCGGTACGCTGATGCTGGACGATTCCGCGGAATACAGCGAAATGAGTGAGCTGGGGCAGATTATGAAGCGGGAATGGAGTGCCTTTACTCTGTATTTGCTGCAGCGTCTGGGCTACAGTCAGCAGGAGGCCGAAACAAAGCTGGCGAACAGCTATGCCCTCGAAACGCTGCTGGCGCCCTCTATCCTGACCTCCGAGGAGTGGAATGATCCGAATATTATCGATCGGATCAACAATGTGATTTCCATCGAGGACTTCTCCGCGCTGCAGGGCAATGTGCCCATTCTGGAGGTCATGGACTTATGCGGCATAGAGCGCAAGGAATCCCTGATCCTCATGGAGCCGGCGTGGCTGGAGGCTTTTAAGGGCATTTACGATGACGAGCACCTTCAGCTTCTGAAGGATTATGTTATCGTGCAGACGGTGCTCAGCTTCGGCGAGGTGCTGGATCGGGACTGCTTTATTACCTATACAGAGGCCGCCAACGCCGTTTCCGGTACCGACGGTCTGCTGACGGATGAACAATACGCAGCGATTTATGCGATGAATATGCTTGCCATGCCGGTTTCCCGTCTGTATTGCGAGACCTATTTCACCCCGGAGGATAAGCAGAATGTAACGGCTCTGGTACAGAAAATTCTGGATGCCTACAGTGAAATGCTCATGGAGGAGGATTTTATTTCCGACGCCACAAAGAAGAAGGCTGTTGAAAAGCTGGAGAGCATAACCATCAATTCCCTCTATCCCGATGACTGGTCTCCATACAGCTATGAGGAGCTGAATCTGGCTTCACCCTCCGAGGGAGGCACCCTCTATGAGTCTGTTGTCGATATTTCGCGTTTCGAATATGCCAAGTCCGCGGAGGACTTTACCAGGCCCGTGGATAAGACCAAATGGGACGGTCTTGCGCCCACCACTGTAAACGCGTTTTATGACTGCACGGCCAACTCCGTGAATCTGCTTGCTGCCTTCTGTCGGGGCGATATTTACAGCTCCGATATGCCCCTTGAGGAGCAGTACGCCAAGCTGGGCACCGTGATCGCCCATGAGATCTCCCACAGCTTCGACGGTACAGGCAGCCAGTTTGACAAGGACGGCAACTATGCCAACTGGTGGACTGCCAAGGACAGAGCTGTTTTCGAGAAAAAAATTCAGGCCATTGCAGACTATGCCGATACCGTTACCTGCTGGGACGGAACCCACATCAACGGCAGCATTATCACCGGCGAGACCTGCGCCGACATGGGCGCCATGGCCTGTATGCTCCACATTGCAAAATCTGTAGAGGGCTTTGACTATGATCTTTTCTTCAGAAGCTATGCCTCGCTCTGGTCATATGTGAGAAGCTATAACGAATTTCTGGGACGCCTGAAGAACGAGCATCCGCCCGAGTATTTCCGCGTAAACGGCACGCTGCAGCAGTTTGAGGAATTTTATCACTGCTACGGCATCACCGAGAGTGACGGAATGTACCTCGCTCCCGAAAAAAGAGTTGCGATCTGGTAAAAAAATATTGGCCTTCTTTCCGGAAGCGCCGTATAGAGAAGTATAGAACGAAGCAAAACAAAGAAAAATTCAGAATAAAGATAAGGAGATTTAAGAAAATGGATGAGAAGAACATGAATCAGCAAGCGGAAAGCCAGCTGCGAGATGAAGACCTGGACAAAGTCACCGGCGGCGCTGCCATGCGGACTGGCATTACCGACAAAAAGGGCTTCCGAGTGGCTGCCGGTGTCGGGGTTGGCTTCGATGCTCTGGCTGAGGCTCGGGCGGAGCAGCAGGAGAGACTGCGCAACAGAAGCGAAATCGGATAAAAGGAATACCCGAAGTCAGAATGTGGTCTGCTTTGGAAAAGCAGGGACTTTCAAAAAAGTTCTTGCTTTTCCTTTTTGTTTGTGCTAAAATACCAGAGCCTGAAGGGCTATCAAGGCGGTCCGCTGCCGGATGAAAAACGGGAATGAACGCCTCAAGTAAAAGGAAGGTATATTATGGATCTCATCAAAACCCTCACCGAGCAGTACATGAAGAAGGAGCTTCCAGAGATGAACGTGGGCGACACCGTGCGTGTGACCCTGCGCGTCAAGGAAGGCACCCGCGAGCGCAACCAGGTGTTTGAAGGCACCATCATCGCCCGCAAGCACGGCGGCATCAACGAGAGCATCACCGTTCGTCGTATCTCCAACGGCGTCGGCTGCGAGAAGGTGTTCCCCGTGCACTCTCCCTCCATTGTCGGTGTGGAGACCATCCGTCACGGTAAGGTTCGCCGTGCCAAGCTGTACTACCTGCGCGGCCGCGTAGGCAAGAAGGCCAAGGTCAAGGAACTCATCAAGTAATTTCCGCTCTCTCATTGAAAAAGCCGGTTCGTTTGAATCGGCTTTTTCAATTTGCTGATTTTGTGTATAAAAGCGTAAAAGTTGCCATTCGATTTGTACTATTTCACCATTGACTTTTGGTATTTAAAGCGCTATACTTCCACCATACTAAAGTTCAGCCGAGAGAGGCGGAAAGGAGATCCGATATGAAGAACATGAAGCTCAGCCACCGGGGTCTCTATTATGCCTATTATTCCCGCTATTATTTTGCGGGCTATTTCTCATGCGCTTCAAGCTGTCCGGGCTGAACCTGCCTGTACCTGTTGATTTCAGGGGCTCTGTTCAAACGGACAGAGCCCCTTTTATCGTGTTCATCAAAAAAGGAAATAAATTGAAAAGGAGAATCCCCATGAAAAAACTGTTTGCCTCTATCCTGAGCGCTGCCATGCTCGTGGGCCTCTGTGCCTGCGGCGGCAGCAAGACCGAGTCTGCCGCTCCCGCCTCTGAGACCGAAAAGGTCTTCAAGGTCGGTGTGTGCCAGCTGGTACAGCACGAAGCCCTTGATGCCGCTACCCAGGGCTTTGTGGATGCCCTGAAGGAAGCTCTGGGCGACAAGGTCGAGATCGATGTCCAGAACGCCTCCGGTGACAGTGTCAACTGCGGCACCATCGTCAACGGCTTCATCTCCGACAAGGTTGACCTGATTATGGCCAACGCCACCCCCGCACTGACCGCCGCTGCCTCCGCCACTGCCGACATCCCCATCCTCGGCACCTCCATCACCGCCTACGGTGTGGCTCTCGACATTGAAAACTTCAACGGCACTGTGGGCGGCAACGTCTCCGGTACCTCCGACCTGGCCGATCTGAAGGCCCAGGCCGCTATGATCCCCGAGTGGTTCCCTGAGTGCAAGAAGGTCGGCCTGATCTTCTGCTCCGCTGAGGCCAACTCCCGCTACCAGGTGGATGAGGTCGCTGCCGCTCTCAAGGGCATGGGCATTGAGACCGAGGAATTCGCCTTCACCGACAGCAACGATGTTTCCTCTGTGACCCAGAAGGCCGCCGACTCCTGCGATGTCGTCTACATTCCCACCGACAACACTGCTGCCTCCAACAGCGAAGCCATTGCCAACATCCTGGTGCCCGCCAAGGTTCCCGCCATCTGCGGTGAGGGCGGTATCTGCGCCGGCTGCGGCATTGCTGCTCTGTCCATCAGCTACTACGATCTGGGCGTGACCACCGGCAAGATGGCCGCCAAGGTTCTTACCGGCGAGGCCAACATCTCTGAGATGCCCATTGAGTACACCACTGCCACTCCCATGTACAACGCCGCTTTCTGCGAGCAGTACGGCATCAAGCCTCTCGAGGGCTACACCGCTCTGGACTGAGCATTGTATCGCACTCCCTGTCGGCAGGGCTGAATTGCCCTGCCGATGCACTCTATGAAGGATTCGTCAGGAGAAAAATGCTGTGAATTTCTTTGCTTCTCTTCTCAACTCTCTGCCCGGCGCTGCGGCGCAGGGACTCATCTGGGGTCTGATGGCCATCGGCGTGTATCTCACCTTCCGGGTGCTGGAGGTCTCCGACCTGACTGTAGACGGTTCCATTGCTTTAGGCGGCGCCGTGTGCGTTATGCTCATCCGCGGTGGCATGAATCCCTGGCTGGCCATGATTCTTACCTTTATCAGCGGTATGCTTGCCGGACTTGTGACCGGTATGCTCCATACCCGCTGCGGCATCCCCGCCATTCTCTCCGGCATCCTGACCCAGCTTGCTCTCTATTCCATCAATCTGCGTGTTCTGGGCAATAAGGCCAATCAGGCTGTCGGCGTGGATAAGTACCCGCTGCTGGTTTCCCAGCGCTATGTGCGCGAGCTTTCTCTGCGTAATCCGCTGCCTTTGCTGCTGCTGCTTTGCGCTGTGCTCATTCTGATTCTCTACTGGTTCTTCGGTACGGAGAAGGGCTCCGGCATCCGTGCCACCGGTGCCAATGCCGCCATGGCCCGTGCGCAGGGCATCAATACCGATGGGAATATCGTGCTGGGACTGATGATATCCAACGGCCTTGTGGCCTTCGCCGGCGGTCTTCTCGCCCAGTTTCAGGGTGCTGCGGACGTGGGTATGGGCAAGGGTGCCATCGTCATTGGTCTGGCGGCTGTAATCATCGGCGAGGTCATTTTCGGCAAGCTGTTTATCAACTTCGGTCTTAAGCTCTCCGCCGTGGTGGTGGGTGCTGTGGTATATTATCTGGTACTGCAGGTGGTGCTGCAGCTGGGTCTCAACACCAACGATCTGAAGCTGGTGTCTGCCTGCATCGTGGCCGTATTCCTGGCCGTTCCCTACTGGAAGGCCAATGCCCGCAAAAAGGAGAAGAGCAATGCTTGAACTGAACAACATCTCCAAAACCTTTTATCCCGGCACCGTGAACGCCAAGACAGCTCTCAACAAGCTGAGTCTGAAGCTCAATGCCGGCGACTTCGTTACCGTCATCGGCGGCAATGGCGCGGGCAAGTCCACCATGCTGGGCGCCATCGCCGGCAACGTGCAGGTGGACAGCGGCAGCATTATTATCGACGGGCAGGATGTGACCCGTCTGCCGGAGTATAAGCGTGCGGCCTTCCTCGGCCGGGTCTTTCAGGACCCCATGATGGGCACCGCTCCCACCATGCAGATCGAAGAAAACCTTGCGCTGGCCGCCCGCAGAGGGCAGAAGCGCGGGCTGAGGTGGGGCATCACCAAGACCGAGCGCGAGGATTACCGGGAATTGCTGAAAACCCTGGAGCTGGGTCTGGAGGATCGCATGACCTCCAAGGTCGGCCTGCTCTCCGGCGGTCAGCGGCAGGCGCTGACGCTGCTGATGGCGGCTCTCAAGCAGCCCAAGCTGCTGCTGCTGGACGAGCACACCGCCGCTCTCGATCCCAAGACCGCTGCCAAGGTGCTGGAGCTCTCCGACCGCATCGTGGAGGAGAACAGCCTGACCACCCTGATGATCACCCACAATATGAAAGACGCCATTGCCCACGGCAACCGCCTGATTATGATGGATGCCGGCCGCGTGGTGCTGGACATCGCGGGCGAGGACAAGAAGAAGCTCACTGTGGCTGACCTGCTGGCTCTCTTCTCCGAGGCCAGCGGCAGTGACGAGGCCAACGACAAGCTCCTGCTGGGCTGAACTGATTTCAAATACCGGACACCGTTTCCGTGCGGCGTCCGGTATTTTTTGCTTGCATGAAAGGGGAAATGAGAGTATAGTATACATTTGAATATGCCTCTTGCCTTTTTGGCTGAAAGGAGTACCATGAGACCGGAATATGTGGAATTACGCAGACAGAAGATGATTGCTCGCCGTCGCGATACCTACGATTGGGTAGATGCCCTTGTGTCCGCTTTGCTTACGCTGGTACTGCTCTTTGTGTTTGTGGCCCGTGTTGTGGGTGTGGAGGGTACCTCCATGATCAACACGCTGGAGCATGGAGACAGACTTCTCATCTCCAACCTTTTCTATACGCCCAAGCAGGGCGATATTGTGGTTCTGCGGAAGGAATCCTTCAGCGAGGATAATATCATCAAGCGTGTAATCGCAACGGAAGGGCAGAAGGTCAGAATCGACTTTGACGAGGGCAAGGTCTATGTAGACGGTGTTCTGCTGGACGAGCCCTATGTCCATCTCGAAACGCTGCCCATGCGCGCTCTCGACTTTAAGAGCATGGCCGACCATGAGACCGGCGAGCTGGAGGTGGAGGAGGGCTGCATCTTCGTCATGGGCGATAACCGCAACGGCTCTCAGGACAGCCGTGACGAGAGCATCGGCTGCGTGGATACCCGCTGCGTTATGGGGCGGGTACTGATGCTGATATTCCCCGGCAGGAATATCGACACGCGCGCGAGAGACTTCGGCAGAATAGGAAAGGTAGCATGAGCGTTAACGATACAAATATCAACTGGTATCCCGGCCACATGAAAAAGGCTGTCCGCATGATGGAGGACAGTCTGAAGCTGGTGGATGCCGTGGTGGAGGTTCGGGATGCCCGCATCCCCGAGTCCAGCCGCAATCCCGATGTGGACAAGCTCTCCGGCAGCAAGCCCCGCATGGTCATTCTCAACCGGGTGGATCAGGCAGACCCCAGTGTGACCGCCCTCTGGCGCAGAGAGCTGGAGGCACAGGGGCTGGCCGTACTGGAAACCGACTGCAAAAGCGGCAAGGGCGTGAATAACTTCGCTGCCGCCGCCCGAAAGCTCCTGAAGCCTCAGATTGATAACTGGGAAGCCAAGGGGCAGGTGGGGCGTCAGCTTCGCTTTATGGTGCTGGGCATCCCCAATGTGGGCAAGTCCAGCTTCATCAACCGCATTGCCGGCCGCAAGGTCGTGGAGGCGGGAGACCGCCCCGGCGTCACCCGCGGCAAGCAGTGGATCAGCCTTAACGAGGGCATCCAGCTCTTAGATACCCCGGGCATTCTCTGGCCTAAGCTGGATACGCCCCAGACCGGTCTGGCTCTCAGCTGGACGGGTGCCATCAACGACGAGATTCTCGACCGGGAGCTGGTGGCCTGCCGCCTCTTGGAGCAGCTGATGGGCTCCTATCCCCAGTCCATTGAGGAACGCTATAAGCTCGCGCCGGAAGATGGCGAGGACGGCTATGAGCTTTTGCAGCGCCTTGCCCGCAAGCGCGGTTTTCTGATTTCCGGCGGGGATGTGGACACGGAGCGTATGTCTCGGATCCTGCTGGATGAATATCGCGGCGGCAAGCTGGGCCGCATATCGCTGGAGAGACCCTGATATGGACGAGCTGTATACCTATGAGCGCTCTCTGGCAGGGGAGTGCCGCCCCTTCTGCGGCGTAGACGAAGCCGGAAGAGGGCCTCTGGCAGGGCCTGTGTGCGCTGCCGCGGTTATTTTACCGGAGGGGCTGATCCTCCCCGGCATCAACGACTCCAAAAAGCTCACGGAGAAAAAGCGCGAGGCTTTATTTGATCTGATCTGCGAGAACGCTGTGGCCTACGGCATCGCCTTTGCCACCGTGGAGGAGATCGAAGAGTTCAATATTAAAAACGCTGCCTATCTGGCTATGGACAGGGCCATTGCCCTGCTAAGGGTAAAGCCAGCTCTGGCACTGGTGGACGGCAATGATAAAAATACTCTCTCCGTTCCCAGCATCAAGGTCATCAAGGGCGATGCCCTCTGCGCCTCCATTGCGGCGGCCTCCATTCTCGCTAAGGTCACCCGTGACCGCTGTATGCTGGAGCTGGCGAGGGAGTATCCCGGCTATGGCTTTGAAAAGCACAAGGGCTACGGCACCGCCGCCCATTACGCGGCACTCCGTCAGCTTGGACCATCTCCCGTACACCGTCCCACTTTTCTGAGGAAGATGCACTGATGAGCAGACTGACAGGACGCTTCGGCGAGGCCGCAGCCGCAGAGTATCTGCGGAAGCACGGCTATGAGATTGTGGGTATGAACTATCAGACCCGCATGGGCGAGATCGACATCATCGCCCGGAACCGTAAGTACCTATGCTTTGTGGAGGTCAAGCTCCGCAAAAACGCGGACTTCGGCACAGCCCGCGAGTTTGTCACCGCCGCCAAGCAGCGCAAGCTCATCTTAGCGGCGGAGAGCTATCTGCTTTTGAACCCCGACCGCCGTCAGCCGCGATTTGATGTGGTGGAGGTCTATGCGCCGCAGGGCGCCGAGGGAACGCTAAGCATTAATCATATTGAGGATGCGTTTCAGGTCAACTGAAATCTCCCCCATTGCCCGGCAACAGGGGAGAGCAGGTGCTGCTGCGGCCTTTCAGCAGCAGCGGTTTTCAAAGGTTGCGCAGAAGGTTTCGCCCTTTTCCACGGCGTATTCGTTGGAAACGGAAATGTGTCTGGCGTTGCAGCTGTCACCGCTGGCGTGGTACTTGCAGTCCTTCACACAGCAGTTCACATTCTGTACGCAGTCGCAGCTTTTCTTTTCACTCATGGTTTTGTCCTCCTGTTCATTTTTTGCCGTTGCTGACGGCTTTAGCAGTATGGCGCACCGGCTTGCTTTTTACGCGAGGTAATTCATGCTATTTCGTTTGATTGATAAATATTTCCCGCCCTATGCCAGACGGCTCATGCTGCTGTCTCTGCTCTGGAACTGCTGCGTGTATTATGGCTCACGCGTCCTGACGGCGGGGCGTGCCCATAGGGATCTGACCACGGCCTTTGATGTGGCGGTGCCGCTGATCCCCTGGACGGTGTCCGTATATTTCCTTGCCTTCGTGTTCTGGGCCGTGAACTTCTGCCTTGCGGGCAGCGGCGGGGAAGAGCGCTGCTTCCGCTTCTTTCTTACGGATTATCTTGCCCGCGGAATTTCCTTTGTGATCTTTCTTGTTTTCCCCACGGGCATGGCGAGAATCCCGGTGAACGAGGGCGGATTCTGGAACTCCTGTATGCGTCTGCTCTATATGCTGGACGAGCCCAATGTGCTCTTTCCCTCCTTCCATTGTCTCAACAGCGTTATGGCTCTGCTGGCTCTTCGGGGCGAGAAGCGGGTGGGGAAGCGGTACACCGTGCTGTCCTTCTTTATAGCGCTGAGCATCTTCGTTTCCACGCTCACGACCCATCAGCACGTGCTGGCCGATGTTCTCTGCGGTATCGTGGTTCCTCTGCTGGCCTATGGGCTTTCCGGGTTAAAAAAGCTCTTTCCGCGCTATTACGCCCTGTGCGATACGGTGAGGAGGTAGAAGATGTCCATCTATGCCATCGGCGATCTCCATCTGGCGCTGGGCTGCCCCGAAAAGGACATGGGTCTCTTCGGCGGACGCTGGGATGGCTACACGGAGAAAATCCGGGCTTCCTTCTCCGCTCTCACGGACGAGGACACGATCGTGCTTTGCGGCGATACCTCCTGGGGTATGAGTCTGGAGGATGCTCTGGCGGATTTTCTGTTTTTAGAGTCTCTGCCCGGACAGAAGCTGCTGGTAAAGGGCAACCACGACTACTGGTGGGAAACCGCCAATAAAATGAACGCTTTTTTTGATATCCACGGTTTGAAAAAGCTGCACATCCTCCATAATAACAGCATAGAGTGCGAGGGCGTATCCCTCTGCGGCACCCGGGGCTGGTTCTACGAGGAGGAAAGGCACGGCGAGCACGACAGTAAAATTATGAAGCGGGAAATCGGACGGCTGGAGTATTCTCTTTCGCTGGCAAAATGCGAGACAAAGCTGGCCTTTCTCCACTATCCGCCTATCTTTCAGGCCTACCGCTGCGAGGGAATCATGGAGCTGCTGGAAAAGTATCAGGTCAGCGAATGTCTCTACGGCCATATCCACGGCAAGGGAAGCTATGCGGCCTTCCGGGGCATGGAGGGCTGCACCCACCTGACACTGGTGGCCGGGGATTTTCTGGATTTCGTACCCAGAAAAATATGCTAAATCAGTGATTGCATTTTGTGCATAAGTCTGCTATAATAATACGGCTAATTTCCTGCATTTCAATTTGTCTGAAAATTTCATCGGAAATATAGAGAGGAGTAACCCCCCATGATTGTCAACAACACCAAGCGCGAAAAGAATGTCGTCACCTTTGAGGTGACCCTCGATGCCGCCGAATTCGAGAAGTACGTGGCCGAGGCTTACAAGAAGGCCAAGAAGAACATCACCGTTCCCGGCTTCCGCAAGGGCAAGGCCCCCCGTACCGTCATCGAAGGTATGTACGGCAAGGACGTTTTCTACGACGGCGCTATGGATGATGCCGCCCCCATCGCTTTCGCCTACGGCGCCGGCGAGTCCGGTCTCCGCGTGGTCGGTCAGCCCAGCGTCACCAAGTTTGAGTTCACCGATGACAAGGCTCTGGTTCTGAGCTTCTCCAGCGATGTGTGGCCCGAGGTTGAGCTGGGTCAGTACAAGGGCGTTGAGTGCCCCTACAGCAAGGTTGAGGTCACCGATGAGGATCTCAATGGCGAGCTTGAAGCCATGCAGAAGGAAAACGGCCGCATCCAGGTCGTTGAGCGCGCCGCGCAGAACGGCGACACCGTTGTCATCGACTTTGTGGGCTCTGTGGACGGCGAAGAGTTCAAGGGCGGCAAGGCCGAGGACTACAGTCTGGTTCTGGGCTCCAACAGCTTCGTCCCCGGCTTTGAGGATCAGCTTGTGGGCATCAATGCCGGCGAAGAGAAGGACGTCAATGTCACCTTCCCCGAAAAGTACACCGCTGAGCTGGCCGGCAAGGACGCCACCTTCCATGTGGTCTGCCACGAGGTCAAGGAGACCATTCTCCCCGCTCTCGACGATGAGTTTGCCAAGGACAACGACTTCGATACCCTCGAGGAGCTGAAGAAGAGCATCTACGACCGTCTCTACAACTCCCGCAAGTCCGTCTCCGACTCCGCCTTCGAGGAGCTGATTGTGGACAAGGCCGCCGAGAATATGACCGCCGAGATTCCCCAGTCCATGATCGACGAGCAGCTTGACTATCTGGTGAACCGTTACGCCTCCTATATGGCCGCTCAGGGCCTGAAGCTGGAGGAGTATCTGCAGATGACCGGCTCCAACATGGCTGCCTTCCGCGAGAACTACCGCGAGCAGGCTGAGAAGGATGTCCGCAACGAGGTGTTCCTGCAGGCTGTTGCTCAGGCCGAAGGCATTGAGTGCACCGAGGAAGACATGGAAGAGGATTACGCCACTCTGGCCAGGCAGTACGGCATGACCGTCGAGAAGGTCAAGCAGGCCATCACCGCTTCCGAGATGAAGGAAGAAATTCTCCACAAGAAGGCCGCTAAGTTCGTGGCCGACAACGGCGTTGCCGTTGACGAGGTGGAGGAGACTGAGGAAGCCCCCGCCGAGGAATAATTTTCCCTGCGAGCGCTTATGCTTCCTGAGTTGCTGTTGAAACCAACCATATTAACCCTTATGCTTTAAGGAGGCATTGCATTATGAGTCTTGTACCTTACGTTGTAGAACAGACCTCCCGCGGGGAGCGTTCCTACGACATCTACTCCCGACTTCTCAACGACCGCATTATCATGCTCTCTGAAGAGGTCAACGACACCACCGCGTCCCTGATCGTGGCTCAGCTCCTCTATCTGGAGGCTCAGGACCCCGACAAGGACATTCAGTTCTACATTAACTCTCCCGGCGGCTCCGTTACTGCGGGTCTGGCCATCTACGACACCATGCAGTATATCAAGGCCGACGTGTCTACTATCTGCATCGGCATGGCCGCCTCCATGGGCGCGTTCCTGCTCTCCGCCGGTGCCAAGGGCAAGCGTATTGCTCTGCCCAATGCCGAGATCATGATCCACCAGCCCTCCGGCGGCTCTCAGGGTCAGGCCACCGAGATTCAGATTCAGGCCGAGCAGATTCTCAAAATCCGCAGGCAGCTGAACGAAATCCTCGCTGCCAATACCGGCAAGCCCATCGAGCAGATTCAGCTCGACACCGAGCGCGACCACTATATGACCGCCCAGGAGGCCATGGAATACGGCCTTATCGACAAGGTCATCTACAAGCGCTGAAAATCATATCTAAGGGGTAAAACACAGTTTTTACCCCTTAGGTGCGTTTCAATTTGAGAATAATTTGTGCATAGCACATTTACCGTCAGGCTTTTTCGCAAGGAAGGAACACTATGGCAAGGAACGAGAGAAAAGAGATACGCTGCGGCTTCTGCGGCCGCACCGCCGATGAGGTCGACAGACTGATTGCCGGAAACGGAGCCTATATCTGCAACGAGTGCGTGATGCTCTGCATGGACATCATCAACGACGAGCTGGAGGAGGACGACGATCGCAATCTCTCCGTGGCCTCCGATTCCCGCCCCGGAAAGCTCCCCAAGCCCGCTGAGATCAAGGCCGTGCTGGATGAGTATATTATCGGGCAGGATCGTGCCAAGATTGCTCTTTCCGTGGCGGTATATAATCACTATAAGCGTGTTTTCTTCGGCGGCAAAAACGATGTGGAGCTGCAGAAGTCCAATATCCTCCTCATCGGCCCCACCGGCAGCGGCAAAACGCTCTTTGCGCAGACGCTGGCTCGGGTACTGGATGTACCCTTTGCCATTGCCGATGCCACCACGCTGACCGAGGCCGGCTATGTGGGCGAGGATGTGGAGAACATTCTTCTCCGTCTTCTTCAGGCTGCCGATTTCAATGTGGAAAAGGCCCAGCGCGGCATCATCTATATTGATGAGCTGGATAAAATTTCCCGCAAGAGCGAAAATGTGTCCATCACCCGCGATGTTTCCGGTGAGGGCGTGCAGCAGGCGCTGCTGAAGATACTCGAAGGCACCGAGGCCAATGTCCCCCCGCAGGGCGGACGCAAGCACCCCCATCAGGAGTTTATCAAAATCGATACAACCAACATCCTCTTCATCTGCGGCGGCGCCTTTGACGGCCTTGATAAGATTATCGAGAACCGCATGGACAAGCGCAGCATGGGCTTCGGGGCGGAGATTTCCACTAAGAAGGAAAAGAATGTGGGCGAGATTCTCAGCCATGTGCAGCAGCACGATATCCTCAAGTTCGGTCTCATCCCCGAGCTGGTGGGTCGTCTGCCCATGATCGCACCGCTGAACTCGCTGGATCGTGCTGCCCTTGTGAACATTCTCACCGAGCCCAAAAACGCCATCGCCAAGCAGTACAGAGCGCTTCTGGCCATGGACGGCGTGGAGCTGGAGTTTGAGGATGCCGCCCTCGGTGCCATTGCCGACAAGGCCATCGAGATGGAGATCGGCGCCCGCGGACTGCGAAGTGTCATGGAAGGCATTATGACCAACGTGATGTTCACGGTTCCCTCGGAAAAGAATGTGGCGAAGATCATTATCACCGAAGTCTGCGTCCGGGAGGGCGCGGAGCCCACGGTAATCAGAAAGTAACGGCAATTAGGCCCGCTTGGGACTACCGTAACAGTACAGGCGGGGTGGATAACCCCGCCTGTTTTCCATAAGGAGAGATAGATATGGCAGATGACAGCAGAATCATGACCCTGCCCACCGTAGCCCTCCGGGGTACGGCGGTGTATCCGGGCACTATGCTTAATTTCGATGTGGAGCGCCCTGCCAGCATTGCGGCGCTGAATCTGGCCATCGGCACGGACCGTATGGTTTTTCTGGTGGCGCAGAGAGATATTACCAAGGATATGCCCAGAGCAGAGGATCTGTACAGCGTTGGTACCGTTGCCCGTCTGGGTCAGATTCTCAAGGTGCCCGGCACCAATAACCTCCGCGCCATTGTGGAGGGCGTTTCCCGGGGCCGTCTTCTTCGCATTACCGCTGAGACTCCCTGCTTCTGGGCCAACGTGCAGCTCATCAACGATAAGCCCTTTGTGAAGCACGCCGAGCGAACCGAGGCTCTTATCCGCCGCTGCAGCGAGCTCTTCAGCGAGTACGGCAGTGTTTCCGGAAATGTGACGCCGGAAATGATGCTCAAGATCATCGACAGGGAAGACCCCGGCTTTATTTCCGATTATATTGCGCAGAATGTGTTTCTGCGTTTCGCCGATAAGCAAATCCTTTTAGAGGAGACCGATCCCGTTAACCGCCTTGTTTTGCTTGCCTCCATGCTGGATCGGGAGCTGAACATTCTGGATATTGAGCAGGACATTTCCGAGAGCACCAACGAGCGTATGCAGAAGCAGCAGCGGGAATACTGGCTCCGGGAACAGCTCAAGTCCATCCGCGCTGAGCTGGGCGAGGGGGACGAGGAGGACGAGGCCGAAGAGTACCGCAAAAGGATCACCGACCTTCACCTCTCCGAGGAAAACGAGAAGAAGCTTCTCAAGGAAGTGGAGCGGCTGAAAAAGCAGCCCTTCGGCTCCAGCGAGGGCGCGGTCATCCGCGGCTATCTGGATGCCTGTCTGGAGCTGCCTTGGAACGACAAGACCGAAGAGGTCATGGATGTAAAGCTGGCCCGCAAGACTCTGGACGAGGATCACTACGGCCTTTCCAAGGTCAAGGACAGAGTGATTGAGTACCTGTCCGTCCGGCAGCTCTCCGAGCAGGTCAGGGGCGGTGTGCTCTGCCTGGTGGGGCCTCCGGGCGTGGGCAAGACCTCCATTGCCATGAGCATAGCCCGTGCCACCAACCGGAAGCTCAGCCGCATCTCCCTGGGCGGTGTCCATGACGAGGCAGAGATTCGCGGCCACCGCAAGACCTATGTGGGTGCCATGCCCGGCCGAATTATGGCCGGCATCACCCAGGCGCACTCGAAAAACCCCGTCCTTGTGCTGGACGAGATCGACAAGCTGGGCAGCGACTATCGGGGCGACCCCTCCGCCGCTCTGCTGGAAGCGTTGGACGCCGAGCAGAACTACGCTTTCCGCGATCACTATCTGGAGCTGCCCTTTGACCTCTCAGAGGTTTTCTTCATCACCACCGCCAACACCACTGATACCATCCCCCGGGCGCTTCTTGACCGTATGGAGGTCATTGAGCTGGGCAGCTACACCGATGAGGAAAAGCTGCACATTGCCAAGGATCACCTGCTGCCCAAGCAGCGCAGCCGCCACGGGCTCAACGGCAACCAGCTTCGTCTCACCGACGATGCCATCCGCCAGCTCATCGCATCCTACACCCGCGAGAGCGGCGTCCGTGTGCTTGAGCGGGAGCTGGCCTCCGTCTGCCGCAAGGCCGCTGCCCGCATCGCCTCCGGCGAGGCGAAGAGCCTGCGTCTGAAGGAGGGCGAGCTGGAGAGCGTCCTCGGCCCCGTGAAGTTCAAGAAGGAGAACTATCTGGGCGAGAGCACGGTGGGTCTTGTCCATGGCCTTGCCTGGACCAGCGTGGGCGGTGAGGTGCTGGATGTGGAATGCACCGCTCTCAGCGGCAGCGGCAAGGTGGAGCTCACCGGCAATTTAGGCGATGTGATGAAGGAATCCTGTCACGCCGCCATCAGCTATATCCGCTCCCGTGCCAGGCTTCTGGGTATCGATCCTGAATTTTATAAGAATACCGATATACATATTCACTTCCCCGAGGGTGCCGTACCTAAGGACGGCCCCAGCGCCGGCTGCGCCATTACGCTCTGCGTGGTGTCCGCTCTCAGCGGTATTCCCGTGCGTCGGGATGTGTGTATGACCGGCGAGATCACTCTCCGAGGCCGGGTACTGCCCATCGGCGGTCTCCGGGAAAAGACCATGGCTGCTCTTCGCGCCGATATTCACGAGGTTCTCATCCCCGAGGGCAATGTATCCGATCTTGAAGAGATCGACCAGAATGTCCGCTCCCAGCTGCATTTCACGCCGGTGAGCCATCTGGATACGGTGATCAATGTGGCGCTGGATCGCAGCGTTGTCCCCGCTGCTGTGGCTGCGGAGCCCGCAGAGGGTGAAATTCTGCTGCCCACCGAAGCGCAGGACAGGAAAGGGATCACGATTTGTCAATAAATGTACAGAAGGCGGAGTTCATCAAGTCCGCCGCCGATAAGAAGGCCTTCATCCGTGACGGCCGTGCTACCATAGTTTTTGCAGGCCGCTCCAATGTGGGCAAGTCCTCGGTTATCAACCGGCTGCTGAACCGCAACAATTTCGCCCGCGTGGGCGGCAAGCCCGGCAAGACCGTGCAGGTCAACTACTTTCTGGTAGACAGGTGCTATTTTGTGGACCTGCCCGGTTACGGCTATGCCCGCGTCAGCGGGGAGGAGAAGGAGCGCTGGGGCAGACTGATGGAGGATTATTTCGCCGAGCCTGAGCGCATATCTCTGGGCGTGATGATTGTTGATGCCCGCCATACGCCCTCTGCTGATGATGTTACCATGTCCGATTACTTCTGGAGCTGCGGTCAGCCCTTCTGCGTGCTGGCCAACAAGGCCGATAAGCTGAAGAAGAGCGAGATCAATGCCCGCCTCTCCGATATTGCCGAAACGCTTCACCTGCCCGATGGCTTCCCCCTCATTCTCTTTTCTGCCGAGACCGGCCTTGGGCGGGGAGAGCTGCTGAGCCTCATTGAAAAGAGCATCTGATGGATGTTTTGAAATCGATCTGGGCAGGGCTGGACTGGTCTGTGCTTACCGATATTCTCCGGCGAATCCTCCCGGCGCTCCTCTGCATTACCCTTCATGAGATGGGGCACGGCTTTGCGGCTCTTCTGATGGGGGATACCACCGCAAAGGATATGGGCAGACTGAGCTTTAACCCCCTGCACCACATTGACCCCATGGGGCTTGTGATGATGGTGGCCTTTCGCTTCGGCTGGGCCAGGCCCGTCCCCATCAATATGTACCGCTTCAAAAACCCCAAACGGGGTATGGCTATCACCGCGCTGGCGGGTCCCGTCACCAGCATACTGCTCAGTGCGCTGCTGCTGCTGCTCTACGGCCTGCTCTTTCCCCTTGCCGGGGGCGGTGTCGGTAAGTTCGCGGTGGATGTTGTGGCCACCGGCGCTTATCTCTCCCTGTCTCTGGGTGTGTTCAACCTCATCCCCATACCGCCGCTGGACGGCAGCAAGGTGCTCTTCTCCGTGCTCAGTGATGAGGCCTATGCAAAGCTCATGCGTTATGAGCGTTACGGTATGCTATTGCTGGTGGCGCTGCTCTCCACAGGCATACTCCGCACACCGCTTTCCTCTGCCACCTCCTGGCTTTTTGACAGGCTCTTTCCTCTGGCAGAGTGGAGCTACGGTCTTGTTTCCTGAAGGTGTTAGTTCAATATATGGACTTGGTAAAAGCAATCGTATTCATGTCGGTGTAGGGCGCGGCCTCCTGGCCGTGCCGAAGGCCTGCGAGTCCTGCTTTGTCCGGATAAAACGGACATGGTTCTTGTCCCACACGGCACGGCCGGGAGGCCGTGCCCTACGGTCTTGCGAGGTTTCGTAGAATAAGCCTGTACATGGAGGCAACTACAACTTTCTAGACTTTTACTTTCCTAAATCAACAAAGGATCATTTCAAATATGCAGGAACCCAGCTACCACCTTTCTTCGGTGGTCAGGAACAAGGATGACTATGAGGACTTTACAGGGCCTCTGGACGTTATCCTGATGCTTCTGTCCAAAAACAAAATAGAGATTCGGGATATTCAGATTTCCCTGCTGCTGGATCAGTATCTGGACTGGCTTCATGAGCAGCAGGAGCTGAATCTGGATGTGGCCAGCGAATTTGTACAGATGGCCTCCCAGCTCACCTATATCAAGACCCGTATGCTCCTGACCTCCGATAAAGAGGAGGTCAGCGAGCTTGCCGAACTGGTGCAGCAGCTGGAAAAGCTGCAGGATCGGGACGCGCTTGCCGCTATCCGGCAGGTTTCGCCCCGGCTTGCCGAGCGCAGCGCTGAGGGGCTGAAGCTCCATGTGAAGGAGCCCATGCCCATCCCCGGGAAGCGGGAGTATCATTTCACCGCCGAGGACATCCTCGGCAGCATGGTGCAGCTGCTCCTGCGCATCGGCGGGGAGGAAAAGGAGAGCGAGGATGCCCGTCTCCTGCGGGCAATTCCCCAGCCCTTCGTCTACGGCATTCAGGAGAAAAGCGACGAGCTCCTCACGCTGCTGCAGCTTCGACCCCGGATTCCGCTGCAGGAGCTCTACGGCATCTGCCGGAGCCGCAGCGAGCTGGTGGCCACGCTGCTGAGTCTTTTAGAGCTCTGCCACGACGGCATGATGTATCTGCAAAGGCAGGGGGAAAGCTGGACGGTCTGCGCCGGCGAGGCGAAAGGGGAAAACAATGGAAACAACTGAACTGAGCGCTGCTCTGGAGGCGATTCTTTTCGCTGCCGGTGACAGCATGGAAATGGAGCGTCTGGCTCTGGTGCTGGACACCGATCTGGGTAAGCTGGAGGATGCCGCTCTGGCGCTGGGCACTGCCCTCAGCGAAGGAAAGCGCGGTCTGCGCCTGATCCGATTGGAGGACAGACTTCAGCTTGTGACAGCGCCTGACTACTCGGACATGGTGATCCGCGCCCTTGAAAAGCGGCGCAATGCCCGCCTTTCCCCGGCGGCGTTGGAGGCCCTCTCCATTGTGGCCTATCATCAGCCCTGCACCCGCAGCTACATTGAAAAGGTTCGCGGCGTAGACAGCTCCTATACGGTCTCCTTCCTGACGGAGCGGGGACTCATCGAGCCCAAGGGCAAGCTGGAAGCGCCCGGACGGCCTACACTTTTCGGCACGACTGAAGATTTCCTGCGCATTATGGGACTGCGCTCTCTCGATGAGCTGCCGCCCCTGCCCAATATCAGCGAGGATGAGGGTCGCGCCGCCCTGCGCATGGCCATTGAAGAGAAAACCGAGCATTCCGAAGAGTGAGGAGGGGAGAGCATGATTGTTCTCTACGGCTTCCTTTTGCTGCTTCTGATTCTGCTCTTTTCCCGCTACGGCGTGGACCTGCGCTACTCAGAAAAGCAGTTTTCCCTTCGTCTGCACTTTAGCTTCTTCAGCTTCTTCCGCATTCAGCTGCTGAATAAGAGCGAAGAAAAGAGCGATGAGAAGGGCGAAGAGAAAAGCGAGACGCCCCGGAATGAGAAGCCCCCAAAGGAAAAACGAAAGCTTACGCTGCCGCCGCTGCAGCAGCTCCCGGAGTTGGCAGAGCTGGCCGTTAAGACATTGGGACGCTTTTTCCGCGCCCTGGAAATTGATGTGTTGAAGCTCCATTTGAGCATAGGCACAAGAGACCCCTACGATACGGCCATGTCGCTCAACTACGCCAACGCCGCTGCGGAGATTCTCTTTAACACGGAGCTCCTCCGAGTGAAAAAACTGGATGTAATTATCTCTCCGGATTTTGTCAACGAAGAAATCACTTTGGATGGACGGCTTTTGCTGACCGTTCGTCTCTATAAACTCATCGCTGTCCGCTTAGCCCTCTTTGTTGATTACCGGCGCTGGAAGCATCAGCAGAAAAAAACCACCACGGAAGAAGAAAGGAATTAGACCATGGAAGAAAACAGAATCGGCGAGCTCATGGATGTTACCATGACCAGGATCAAGCAGCTTGTAGACACCAACACCATGGTGGGTGAGCCCATCATCACTCCTGACGGCATCACCGCTATCCCCATCTCCCGGGTGAGCTTCGGCTTCGGCACCGGCGGCAGCGGCGATGTGGGCAAAGGCAAGAGCTATGTGGGCGGCAGCGGAGCCGGTGTACGGGTGGAGCCTGTGGGCTTCCTCATCATCAAGGACGGCGTGTGCCGCATGATCAATGTCTCTTCCGCTCCCACCAATACGGTGGAGCGCGTGATCGAAATGCTCCCGGAGCTCATCGACAAAGCCGAGACTCTGGTGGACAAGTACGTGAAAAAAGAATAAATCCATTTTTGTTCCACAGAATAAGCATCGCCCAATTTGACAAGGGTGGTGCTTATTTTGAAGAAAACCGTTTTTTTCTGCGCTCTGCTGCTCCTGCTTTCCCTGCCTGTATCCGCCGTCTGCAGCGACAGCGCCAAGGCTGCCATCGTCATCAGCGCAGACGGTGGGGAAGTGCTCTATGCCCATAACGAGGACGAAGCGCTCCCTATGGCCAGTACCACAAAGCTCATGACAGCGCTTGTGGTGCTGCAGCGCTGCCGCCTTGACGAAAGCGTTACGGTCAGTGCCAATGCCGCCGGGACAGAGGGTTCGTCCATGTATCTTCGGGAAGGCGAGAGTCTCAGCGTGGAGGAACTGCTCTACGGTCTGCTCCTCGCCTCCGGCAACGATGCGGCAATCGCCCTTGCCGAGCATTGCGCCGGGGATGTGGAGACTTTTGTGCAGCTCATGAACGAGAAAGCAGCAGAGCTCTGTCTGAATCATACTCATTATGTAAACCCAAACGGCCTCCATGCCGAAGAGCACTTCACTTCGGCCGCGGATCTGGCCGTGCTGATGCGCGAGTGTCTGAAAAACGAAGACTTCTGCCGCATCTCGGGCAGCTACACGGCTGTGGCGGCGGGACGAAGTCTGCGGAACCATAATAAGCTGCTGAAAACCTGCGAGGGTGTATGCGGCGGCAAGACGGGCTATACCATGACGGCGGGGCGCTGCCTGGTGAGTGCCTGTGAGCGGGACGGTCTGCGGCTCATCTGCGTAACGCTGAACGATCGGCAGGATTGGAAGGATCACGCCGCACTCTACGACTGGGCCTATGAGAACTATGCGTGCACCACCATTGAGGGCGAGCAGGGCAGGATTCCCCTCATCGCTGGGAGTCAATCGACCATCGGAGCTGCGGTGCGCGACCCGGTTACCTATTGTCTGCCCAAAGGCGCAGAGCTGGAAATGAAACTGTTCCTGGAGCCCTTTGTGTTTGCCCCGCTTGCCGCAGATCGAAAGATCGGCTATCTGTGCATCACAGCAGGGGACGCTTCGGAGAAAATACCGCTGTATCCGGCGGAGTAAGGAAAAGCGAAAATGCGTTTACAGAAATATCTCTCCGCTGCGGGGCTCTGCTCCCGGCGGGAGGCGGAGAAGTGGATCGAAGCCGGGCGCGTCAGCGTCAACGGCGCTGTGGCCTCTTTGGGCGACGGCTGCGAGGAGGGCGATACCGTCTGCGTGGACGGGAAGCTCGTCTCTGTGGCGGCGGAGCGCTGCTATGTGCTGCTCCATAAGCCCAAGGGCTATGTGACCACCCTCAGCGATGAGAAGGGCCGTCCCACCGTAGCGGAGCTGGTGGCGGATGCGGGCGTGCGTCTCTATCCCGTGGGCAGGCTGGACTTTGACAGCGAGGGTCTGCTCATCATGACCGATGACGGGGCGGTGGCCAATGCGCTGATGCACCCCTCCCATCAGGTTCCGAAAACCTATCTGGTGAAGGTGCGCGGCAGGGACTTTTCCGCTGCCGCCGAAAAGCTCAGAAAACCCCTGACCGACACGGACGGCACTTCCTTTCAGGGCGCTGAGGTAAGCATCGTTCGAGCCTCTGCGGATATGGCTGAGCTGTCCATGACCATCCGAGAGGGTAAAAATCGGGAAATCCGCCGTATGTGTGCCCTTTGCGAGCTGGAGGTGCTGCGTCTGCGGCGCATCCGTCAGGGCGAGATTCAGTTGGGAGAGCTTCCTGCAGGAAAATGGCGAAAACTTTCCAAAGACGAGATAGACTACCTGCATTCCCTCACATAACTGTCTGATTTTTTACATTATTATGAATTATCGTGAATTAGCTCTTGCATTTTTTCTCTTCTTGGCATAAACTTATCGTAATGGGATTACAGGTTTTCGCACGGAGGAAGCTATGGAACGAGATATTTTAGCCCTTATCAATAAGGAGATGAAGCACCTCTCCAAGGGGCAGAAGCAGATCGCGAAATTCATTTCCGAGAACTATGACAAAGCTGCTTTTATGACCGCGGACAAGCTGGGCCGCATGGTCGGCGTCAGCGAATCTACCGTGGTGCGCTTTGCCTCTGACCTGGGCTACGACGGCTACCCCGGGATGCGCAGAGCCATGCAGGACATGGTGCGCAACCGGCTGACGGCTGTGCAGCGCATTGAGGTCGCCAAGGAAACCATCGGTCACGATAACATCCTCGAAAGCACCCTGGGAGCCGATATTGAAAAACTCCAGATCACCCTGCAGGAGATTGACCAGAACAGCTTCAATGCCGCCGTGCAGGCCATTCTGGACGCAAAAACCATTTACATTGTGGGTACCCGTTCCTCCACCTCTCTGGCCAGCTTCATGGGCTTCTATCTCAATCAGATGCTGGATAATGTTCGTCTCATCCACGATACCTCCGTCAGTGAGGTTTACGAGCAGGTCTTCCGTATCGGCGTGGGGGATGTGTTTATCGGCATCTCCTATCCCCGCTACAGCTCCAAGACCATCAAGGCCATGGAGTTTGCCAAGTCCACCGGCGCCACCGCCATCGGCATCACCGACGGCGAGAGCAGTCCCTTTGTGGGCGTGGCGGATATCGTCCTTTTTGCCAAGAGCGACATGGTGTCGTTCCTGGATTCCCTTGTGGCTCCCATGAGCCTCATCAACGCCCTTATTGTGGCGGTGGGCTACCAGCGACCCGACAGTCTCTCCGATACCTATCACAAGCTGGAAAAAATCTGGAGTGAATACGATGTCTACGAAAAGCTCGACGGCTGATGTCATTATCATCGGCGGCGGTGCGGCCGGGATGATGGCTGCCGCCACAGCCTCCGCACTGGGGAAGAGAGTCACGGTTCTGGAGCCGGAAAAGGAATGCGGCCGAAAGCTCCGCATCACCGGCAAGGGTCGCTGCAATGTGACCAACCACTGCGACTGCCCGACCTTTCTCAAGAGCATCGTCCGCAACCCCAAGTTCCTGAAATCCGCCCTCTACCGCTTTACGCCCGAGGATACCGAGGCCTGGTTTGAAAGCCGCGGCGTGGCGCTGAAGGTGGAGCGGGGAGACCGGGTTTTTCCCGTTTCCGATAAGTCTGCAGACATTGTCCATGCCCTGCGCCGCGCCATGGACGAGGGCGGCGTGAAGGTGGAGCGGGCCAGAGCCCAGGCCATCCTCACGGAGAATGACGCTGTCAGCGGCGTGAAAACCGACAAGGGCAGCTTTTCTGCGCCTGCGGTCATTCTCTGTACAGGCGGTCTTTCCTACCCCCTCACCGGCTCCACAGGTGACGGTTACACCCTTGCGAAGATGCTCGGTCACAGCATCGTGGAGCCTGTGGCCTCGCTGATCCCGCTGGAGGCTGCCCCTGACTGCGAGGAGCTGCAGGGGCTTTCCCTCCGCAATGTCACGCTGAGAGCCTACCGGGGCGATAAGCTCATCTACGAGGAGCTGGGCGAAATGCTCTTCACCCATTTTGGTGTGTCCGGCCCGCTGGTGCTCTCTGCCAGCGTACATATGCACGAAAAGGACAGCTACCGTCTGAGCATCGATCTGAAGCCCGGCCTGACCCCGGAGAAGCTGGACGAGCGTCTGCTTCGGGATTTCGGCGAGAATCTGAACCGCTGCTTCAAAAATTCTCTGGACGCGCTCCTGCCGCAGAAGCTCATCCCCGTGATCATTCGCCGCAGCGGCATCGACCCCGAAACCCGCGTGAATGCCATTACCCGCCAGCAGCGTATGGCACTGGGCGAGCTCATCAAGCACTTTGCGCTGAATGTGGTTGCGCTCCGTCCCGTGGAGGAGGCCATCATTACCGCCGGCGGGGTGGATGTCAGCGAGGTCAACCCCAAGACCATGGAATCGAAAATTGTACCGGGACTCTTCTTCGCCGGAGAGATTCTGGATCTTGACGGCTACACCGGCGGCTTCAACCTGCAGATTGCCTGGAGCACCGCCGTTTGCGCTGCCAACAATTAATCGATTGCAAAACTCCGTTTTACAATCGAGAAAAGACACTCGCATTTATCGCGGCGGCTCTGCCGCCTTGGTCGATGCGAGGGCGCACCAATAGAGTGCGCCTCATGGTATTTTCAGGCGGGCAAAGCTCGCCCAAAAATGATTAAATTTTTTTGCGAGCTGCGGCTCGCAAACTCTACGAGGCTAACGAAATAACTCTGGTGAGCACTTTTTTAATCGCCTAACGCCAACAACATATAGGAGAGTATTATGGAAAGAGTATACAGCGTCGCCATTGACGGCCCCTCCGGTGCGGGAAAGAGCACCCTTGCCAAGGAGTGCGCCAAACGCTTCGCTTTTCTTTATGTGGATACCGGAGCCATCTACCGCACGGTGGGTCTGGCTGCCTTCCGCTCCGGCATTTCGCCGGAGAACGCTGACGAGGTTGTGCCGCTTCTTCCCACGCTGGATATCGACCTCCGTCATTC
This sequence comes from Clostridiales bacterium UBA1728, assembly GCA_002315975.1. Taxonomy (GTDB): domain Bacteria; phylum Bacillota; class Clostridia; order Oscillospirales; family Oscillospiraceae; genus Apopatocola. The sequence goes on along the minus strand of DCIK01000015.1, from coordinate 126,098 downwards.
CGAGGACGGGCA
>DCIK01000015.1:113948-126072 GCA_002315975.1 Clostridiales bacterium UBA1728 | reverse complement strand
GCATATGTTCCTCTTCAACGAGGATGTAAACGGCTTTATCCGTACCCCGGAGATCAGCGCCTATGCCTCCAAGGTTTCCGCTATCCCTGAGGTGCGTACCTTCCTCATGGAGATGCAGCGCTCTCTGGCGCGGAAAAACAGCGTGATCATGGACGGACGCGACATCGGCACGGTTGTGCTGCCCCATGCGGATGTGAAGGTTTTTCTGACGGCCAGCGCCGAGGCTCGCGCACAGAGGAGAATGCTGGAGCTGCAGGAGAAGGGGCAGAACTACAGCTATGAGGAAATTCTCCGGGATATGCGGGAGCGCGACGAGCGTGACACCAAGCGCGCGGCGGCTCCGCTGAAGGCTGCGGAGGATGCGCATCTGCTGGATACCACGGCACTGAGCATCGAGGAAAGCGTGGATGAGCTCAGCAAGCTGATCAACGGAGTGATGAAAGCGTGAAATCCCTCATTGTGGCCGAAAGCGCCGGCTTCTGCTTCGGCGTGGAGCGCAGCATCCGTATGGCCCGGGAGGCACTGGAGGCAGGGGAGTGCTACTGTCTCGGCGAACTCATCCATAATGATGATGTGGTAAAGCTTTTAGGGGAGAAGGGATTGCACACCCTTGAGAGCCCGGAGGAGCTGCCGGAGGGTCAGCGGGTGGTGATCCGTTCTCACGGCGTGGCCGAGAGTGTCTATACGGAGCTTGAAAAGAGAAACGCCCGGATTCTCGATGCCACCTGTCCCCGGGTGGCAGCCATTCACCGCATTGTCCGCAGAGCCTCTGAGGAAGGGCGCACTGTTTTGATCGTGGGAACCGCTTCCCACCCGGAGGTCATGGGCATCCGGGGCTGGTGCGAGCGGAGCTTCGTGGTGAAAAATCTCGAAGAACTGGAAGCTCTGTGCCAAAACGAGCCCTCTATTTGTACAGAACCACTAACAATTGTGTTCCAGACCACGGAGATTCGCGAAAAACATGTACAAATCGTAAATTTCCTAAAAAAGTTATATACAAAGCCGAAAATCTTTGATACAATATGCGAAGCCACTGCCAAAAGGCAGAAAGAGGTTCGTTCGCTTTCCGAACGCTGCGACGCCATGGTCATTATCGGCGGGCGCAGCAGCGCCAACAGCCGCCATCTTTATGAGCTCAGCAAAGAGAGCTGCGAGAGGGTGCTGTATGTATCCGGTGCTAGTGAGCTGGACTGCAGTCTTTTGCGTGACTGCGATACCATCGGTATCAGCGCAGGTGCGTCTGTGCCTGCGTGGATTATAAAGGAGGTAGTAAACAAAATGTGTGACGAGATCAAAACCAATCCCGAAGAGATGACCGCGGAAAAGCCTGAAGCTGAGAAGACTTTTGACGAACTGCTGGAGGATTCCATCAGAACGATTTATAACGGTGACACCGTCACCGGTTATGTGGTGGGTATTACCGCCACCGAAGTCATTGTCGACCTGGGCACCAAGCACTCCGGCTACATTGCCACGGAGGAATTCACCGAGGACGGCACCAAGATCGAAGACGCTATCCATGTGGGCGATCAGGTTGAGGCCTGTGTCGTTCGCGTGAACGATGTGGAGGGCACCGTTGCTCTCTCCAAGCGTCGTCTGGACTCCATCCGCTCCTGGAGCGATGTGGAGAACGCTGCTGCCGACGGCACCGTGCTCGAGGGCAAGGTCACCGAAGACAACAAGGGCGGCGTCGTTGTGAACATTCGCGGTATCCGCGTGTTCGTACCTGCTTCCCAGACCGATCTGCCCCGTGAGGCTGCCATGAGCGAGCTGCTGGGCAAGACCGTCCGCCTCAAGATCACCGAGGTCAACCGTGGCCGCAAGCGCGTTGTCGGCTCCATCCGTGCCGTCACCAACCGTGAGCGCAAGGAGCGCGCCGAGCAGATCTGGAACGAGATCGAGGTTGGCAAGCACTACGAGGGCACTGTCAAGTCCATGACCAACTTCGGCGCTTTCGTCGACATCGGTGGTGTGGACGGCATGGTTCACGTTTCCGAGATTTCCTGGAACCGCATCAACAAGCCCTCTGATGTTCTCAACATCGGCGACAAGATCGACGTTTATGTCATCAAGCTCGACACCGAGAAGCACAAGATCTCTCTGGGTCACCGCGATCCCAACATGAACCCCTGGAAGCGCTTCACCGATACTTACGCTGTCGGCGATGTGGCCAAGGTCACCGTCGTCAAGCTGATGCCCTTCGGCGCCTTCGCTGAGGTTCTCCCCGGTGTGGACGGCCTGATCCACATCTCCCAGATTGCCAACCGTCGTATCGCCGCTCCCGGCGAGGTTCTGACTGTGGGCGATGTGGTCGATGCCAAGATCACCAACATCGATTTCGAGAAGCAGAAGATCTCCCTCTCCATCCGTGCTCTGTCCGAGCCCGCCCCCGCCCCCGTGGTGGAGGAGCCCGTTGAGGAAGAGTTCGCCGCTGAAGAGGACGCTCTGGTCTACGAAGTCGGCGCTGACGGCTCTGCCACCGGCGTTGCTCCCGAGATGGACGAGGAGTAATTTTCCACCAGAACCAGAAAAGAGGCTGATATTTCAGCCTCTTTTTCATTTTACCCTTGAAATCCGCTCCATCTTGATGTATATTATACGCGTGGATATTTATGCGTAAGACTATTTTGCAATGAGGTGGAAAACATGACCTTCCGGGTGGGAGATAAAATCGCACATCCGCTCCATGGAGCCGGCATCATTGAAAGAACCGAAAACAGGAGGATCGCCGGGGTTGAGCGGGTATACCTTGTCCTGAAGATTCCTGTGGGAGATATGGACGTGATGATCCCTGAGGAGACCTGTGACAAGGTGGGCGTTCGTTCCATAGTAAGTCTGGGTGAGATCGAAGAGCTGTATGCCAACATCCCGGATATCGAGATCAACACCACCGCCAACTGGAATAAGCGCTACCGCGAAAATATGGAGCTCATTAAGTCCGGTGATCTGCTGAAGGTTTCTTCGGTGATCAAGGGGCTTATGCTGCGTGACCGGGAAAAGGGTCTGTCCACCGGTGAGCGGAAGATGCTGCACTCCGCCAAGCAGATCGTCCTTTCCGAAATCGTTCTGGCCACGGGCGACAGCTTTGAGCAGTGCGAGTCCCGCCTCGATTCCTGCATGGTCGTTTGAAAGGTTGTCTTTATCATGGCATTTTCCGATAAATTCAGGAAAGCACTCAATGTCCGCTGCGGCATGGTCGTTGTCGCAGCGGGTTCCTCTGTTCGCATGGGCTTTGATAAGCTTACGGCTCCCATCCTCGGCGTCCCGGTGCTGGTGCGAACTCTTACAACCCTCGATGCCTGCGACTGCGTGGAGGAGATTGTACTGGTCACCCGGGAGGATCGGCTGGAGGAAATGGCTGAGCTGTGCCGCGCCAATGCTATCAGCAAGGTAAAGGCCGTTGTCAAGGGCGGCAAAACCCGGACGGAGTCGGCCCTTGCGGGTCTGCTGGCGCTGAGCAGCGGCGAGAAATACGCCCTCATCCATGACGGTGCCCGGCCTCTGGTTACAGAGGAAATTGTGGAAGCTGCATTGAAGTGCGCCATGGCGCACCGCAATGCCTGCCCCGCCATTCCCGTCACCGATACCATCAAGCAGAAAGACGGCGATAAGGTCGTGGATACCCCACCTCGCAGCTCGCTCTGTGCCGTTCAGACCCCCCAGGGCTTCCATACCGACCTGGTAAAAAGCGCTCTGACCAAGGCCATCGCCGAGGGCAGGGAATATACCGATGACTGCGCAGCCGTTGAGGCACTGGGCGTGCCTACCTATCTTACTGCCGGCAGCAATGAAAATATCAAGATTACCGCGCCCATGGACCTTGCACTGGCAGAACTGATCCTGAAGCAGCGGGAGGAGAGACAATGAGAATCGGTCAGGGTTATGATGTACACCGACTGGTGGAGGGTCGCGCCCTCATCCTCGGCGGCGTGAATATTCCCTATGAGAAGGGCCTGTTGGGTCACTCCGACGCGGATGTTCTTACTCACGCGCTGATGGACGCTCTGCTGGGCGCTGCCGCTTTGGGCGACATCGGGCAGCTTTTCCCGGATAAGGACCCGGCCTATGAGGGTGCCGACAGTCTCGGCCTGCTGAAAACCGTCTGCGAGCTTTTGGCCTCCGAGGGTTTCTCCATCGGTAATGTGGATATCACCGTTGTGGCGCAGCGGCCCAGGCTGGCGCCTTACCGGGAGGAGATGCGCCGCAAGCTTGCAGAGGTCATGGGCATTGATCTTGCCTGTGTCAGCATAAAGGCCACCACGGAAGAGGGCCTTGGCTTCACCGGCAGCGGTGAGGGCATTTCCGCCACGGCCATTGCCCTGCTCCTCTGATTTATCGCCAAATAGTCAATTGTAAAAGTGCTCACCAGATTGATTTCGTTAGCCTCGCAGAGTTTGCGAGCCGCAGCTCGCAAAATAATTCGATCATTTTCATGAGAGCTTTGCCCGCATGAAAATACCCTGAGGCGCACTCTATTGGTGCGCCCTCGCATCGTCGTCGTCACAAGCTTCGTATCGCTCGCCCCATCCTTTCAGGATAGGACTCGTTCACTCCGCTGCTCCTCCTCTCCCATTGTGTGCTTGCACACAATGGGGCCCCGCAAAGCCGCCGCGATAGATGCGAGTGCCTTATCTCGATTGTAAAACGAAGTTTTACAATCGACTATTTATCGCCAAATATCATCCCTCCGCATAGAATGCTGTATCATTCTACTTGCGGAGGGATTTTTATGCCTGCTCTTATTATGTTTCGCTCGCTCACCTATGCCCAGCGGGCAGCCAGAAGCCTGCAGCGGCAGGGGATACCTGCCGACATTACGAAGGCACCTCAGGGTACCACGGACAAAGGCTGCACCTATTGTGTCCGGGTTGCGGATCAGCGGCTTTCCTCCTCGCTCAACGCTCTTCGGAATGAGGGCATTGAGCATGGCCGTATCCTGCAGCAAAGCGGCAGCGAATACCGGGAGGTGAGACTTTGATCTATCTGGATTCCGCTGCAACCTCGCTGCTGAAGCCCAAAAGCGTGGGCCTGGCCATGGAGCACGCCCTGCGAACAATGGCTTCCCCATCCCGGGGCGGCTACAGCGCTGCCATGGACGCGGCGGAGACGGTTTACGCCTGTCGGGAGGCCGCGGCCGCTCTCTTTCATTGCGAGAGCGAGCAGGTGGTTTTTACCATGAACGCAACCCATGCGCTGAATCTGGCCATCCACGCGCTTGTGAAGCCGGGCATGCGCATTCTTATCTCCGGCTACGAGCACAATGCGGTGCTGCGTCCCCTGATCGCTGCGAGCGCTGATGTGGTGGTGGCACGCTCTCCGCTTTTTGACCGCGCCGCGGCACTTGAGGCTTTCCGTTCCCGGATGGGGGAGTGCGATGCCGTCGTCTGCACCCACGTGTCCAATGTATTTGGCTTTGTCTTGCCCATAGAAGAGATCGCGGCAGAGTGCAAAAGGCAGGGTGTCCCGCTGATTGTTGACGCTTCCCAGTCCGCGGGAGCTCTGCCCATAGACCTTAAGGCCTTGGACTGCGCCTTTATCGCCATGCCGGGGCACAAGGGTCTCATGGGGCCTCAGGGCACGGGCATCCTCCTTTGCAACCATGCCACGCTTCCGCTGCTCCACGGCGGTACCGGCTCGGACAGCCGCAGAAGAACGATGCCCGAGCTGCTGCCGGAGCGGCTGGAGGCCGGTACCGTGAATGTTCCGGGAATCGCCGGACTGCTGGAGGGACTGCGCTACATTCAGCTCACAGGCCTCGAGCGGATTCGCTTGCAGGAACAGAGCCTGCTCTGCTTTTTCGAAGGGTGCGTCCGGGACTCGGGTGCGAAGATATTTTTCTCCGCTGCCCCGGAAGCGCAGCACGCCGTTCTCTCGCTCATCCCCGGCAACGGCAACTGCGAGCAGCTGGCAGAAAGCCTTGGCAGAGCGGGAATCGCCGTGCGCAGCGGTCTCCACTGTGCGCCGCTCGCCCATGAAACTGCGGGCACTTCAGAGAGCGGAACGGTACGATTCAGCTTCTCACCGCTGCTCACGGAGAAAGATGTCGGGGAAGCGGGAAGAAAGACGAAAGAAATATTGAAAAATAATTACAGTTTGTAATTTATTCATTGCCTTTTTTCGGAAGAAGAGATATAATAACGTGTAAAAATTTCTTGCGAGATGAGGACAAGCAAATGAACGGACTTTTCCAATCTCTTGCACAGGCCGGTCGTTACCTTCTCGACATGGGTCTGGGAGATATTATTGATATATTGCTCGTTGCCGCACTGGTTTATCTGATCCTTTCGCTGATCAGAACCACCCGCTCCTATAAGGTTTTTCAGGGGATCATGATGATCCTCATCGCCCTCTGGCTTTCCGGCGAGCTGCAGCTCCACACGGTGAACTTTATTCTCCGCAAGGCTGTGGAGCTGGGACTTCTGGCGGTGGTTATACTATTCCAGCCGGAGCTTCGGCGGCTGCTGGAGCGATTGGGTACCGGCACCATCAAATCCATCTTTTCTCCGGATTCGGAAAACTCCATGGAGAGCTGCATCTCCCAGACGATTCAGGCCTGCAAGGACCTTTCTCTGAGTAAGACCGGTGCCCTGATCATTTTCGAAAGAAGCAACAGGCTCGCCGAGCAGGTTCGCAGCGGAACCATTGTGGATGCGGAAACCACGGCTGAGCTGCTGAAGAATATCTTTTTTGTGAAGGCTCCTCTTCATGACGGCGCCGTCATTATGCGTGACGGCAGAATCCATGCCGCCGGCTGCGTCCTTCCCCTGACGGATAATACTAATCTCAGCAAGGATCTGGGTATGCGTCATCGGGCGGGACTTGGCATGAGCGAGAATTCCGATGCCCTTGTGATCATCGTCTCCGAGGAGACGGGCTCTATTTCGGTGGCGCTCAACGGCCTTCTCAAACGCCATCTGAACGAAGAGATGCTCACCAGGCTCCTGCGTACCGAGCTGATGCAGGAGGAAAAGGAAGACGATAAGCTCAGTTTCATTGACCGGATTCGCACACTTGCGAAAGGAAAAAACGATGACGGAAAAGAAATTTAAGTCCATACTGGAAAGCAAGCCCTTTTCCCTGATCCTTTCTCTGGCCATAGCGCTTCTCATGTGGCTCTATGTGACCGGCACCGAGGGCGTGACCATAGAAAAGGAGTTTCGCGGCGTAAAGGTGAATTATAAGGGCAGTGAAGAGCTTTCCGAATCCAGCGGATTGATGGTTACCGGCACCGATGTGAGTACCGTGAACCTGACCCTGACGGGCCTGCGCCGTGATATTGCACAGCTTAGCGAAAAGAACCTGAGTGTCACCGTGGATCTCGCGGGCGTGAAGAGCGAAGGCTACTACGCCATGGTCTATACCATCAACTACCCCAGCGGGGCGTCGGAGGACAACTATTCGTCTGTACATGGCTCTCCGGAAACCGTTGCCGTGACCATCGACCGTTTTGCCAGTAAGAAGGTGGATGTCAGAGGCTCCTTTACGGGCTCTGCCGCCGACGGCTATATGGTATCCGATAAGCTCCTCTTCGATCCTCTGATGGTGAAGGTCAGCGGCCCCAAGGCGCTGGTGGATCAGGTGGACTGCGCATGGGTCTCCATCAACCGCGATAACATTGATACCACCCTCAGCTATATGACCAGCTATACCCTGCAGGATGCCGAAGGCAACACGCTGGAGGCCAACGGGCTCACGCTGGAGCTTGACGAGGTACAGGTTACCCTGAATGTGTATCTCACCAAGACCGTTGCGCTGAAGGCTGCCCTTGTGGACGGCGGCGGTGCCACGGAGGAGAAAAACGCCATTGTTACCGTGGAGCCCGCAAGCATCACCCTGGCCGGCAGCGCGGAAACTCTGGACGCTGTCAACCAGATCGTCATCGACACCGTTAAGCTCGCAAATGTGAACCCGGTGTATGAGGCTAAGGATGTGCTCATCCCCATCCCCAACGACACCGTAAACCTCTCCGGCGTATCAACGGCCAATGTGAAGGTAGAGATTCAGGGTCTGAACACCGCCACCTTTACCGTCGGAAAGGCGGCTGTGGTCTTTACCAATGTTCCCGAAGGCTTTGAAGCCACCTGCATCACGGAGAATCTGCCAATCCTCCTCCGCGGCACTACGGAGGATATTGAGAAGATCGCCACCAGCAACCTGCGGGTGGTGGTCGATCTGACCGATTTCAACGCTGCTTCCGGGATCGGCGAAATGGCGGCCAAGATTTCCGTGGACGGCTTCCCCAATGTGGGCGCAGTGGGGGACTACAAGGTGTTTGTCAACCTGAAGGCCCGGTAAGCGATGTACGGTTATGTTCGTCCTGACCGCAGTCAGCTGCGCATCAGGGACCTTGAAAATTATCAGGCCGCCTACTGCGGTCTCTGCGATGCTCTGGGGGAGCGCTGCGGCCCCCTCGCGAGGCTCACCGTCAGCTACGATGTGACCTTTCTCGTCCTGCTGCTGACGGATAAACAGGAGCACGCCTGTAAGCACCGCTGTATCCGTCACCCACTGTCGAAAAAGCGCTGCTTATGCAGCTGCACTGCCACGGCTGTGGCGGCGGACAGGAGCATGATCCTTAGCTGGTGGAAGCTGCAGGATGCCCTGCGGGATGAAAAAGGTCTGAAGCGCCTGGGCTCCCACCTTGCGGCGCTGGCACTCCGCCGAGGCTACAAACGTGCTGCGGCGCGAGAGAGCGCCTTTAATGTCCTCTGTGAGCAGCAGCTGCAAAAGCTTTCTGCCCTGGAGGATGAGCGCTGCGACTCCATTGATCGGACAGCCGATTGCTTTGCCCGCATTCTTTCCGCCTGTGCGGAGGGCAGCGGTGAGCGGCAGCGCATCCTGGAGCAGATTCTCTATCAGGTGGGACGCTTCATTTATCTTCTTGATGCCGCTGATGATTTAGAAGAAGACAGACAGTCCGGCAACTATAACGCGCTTCTCCTGCGCTATCCCGATTGGGACGAGGAAGCCCGGGAGAGCTTTCGGCGCAGTCTTGCGCTCTCCCGTGACAGCGCCATTGCAGCGCTGAATTTGCTGGAGGAAAACAGCTTTACCCCCATAACGGAAAATATTCTTTCGCTCGGGCTCCCGCTCATGACGGAGATGGTGCTTTCCGGGCAATGGAAGAACAGAAAAAAACTGCTGCGGGAGAAATCCCGGGAAAGTGGGATAGAGACAATATGACTGACCCCTATAGCGTTCTGGGCGTGTCCCGTACCGCCACCGATGAGCAGGTGAAAAAAGCATACCGGGATCTGGCGCGGAAGTACCATCCGGATAACTATGCCAACAATCCACTGGCAGATCTGGCCCAGGAGAAGATGAAGCAGATCAACGAAGCCTATGACCAGATTCAGAAGGAGCGAGCCGGGGGAGCGAAACAGAGCTCCTATGGCTACAGCTCCTCCTCCGCAGGCTCTGCCTACGGCGAGAGCCACAGCCAGCAGGCATATCAGCAGAGCTATCAGCAGACCGGCAGCGACATCAACTTCGCAGAGGTTCGCAATGCCATCAGCATGGGAAATCTGGACCGGGCGGAGATGCTTCTTTCCGCCAGCCGGTACCGCAATGCCGAGTGGAACTTCCTGATGGGCAGCGTGTGCTACCGCCGGGGCTTTTACAATGATGCCGAGAAGTATTTCGGCAATGCCGTGGCCATGGCACCCAACAATACGGAGTATCGTCAGGCCTTCAGCTACATGACCCAGGCCTCTTCCCGGAGTGCCTCCACCATGCGCCAGAGCTCCACGGACGAGCTCTGCGATATCTGCGGCAAGCTCTATCTGGCCGATTGCTGCTGTGAGCTGATGGGCGGTGACCTGATACGCTGCATATGAAGGGTCAGACCCGTGCGCTGACGGTTTCGGCCTTCTGCGCGGCACTGAGCACGGTGATTCTGGCTTTGGGGCAGCTGCTGCCCGCCCAGAGACTGGCCTTGCTCTGCGTTTCCTCGCTGGGTGTGGTCGTCAGCCTGTGCACGAACGGCAGACGCTGGGCGCTGTGCAGCTATGCAGTCAGCGCCGCGCTGGGGCTTTTGTTGCTGCCGGAAAAGAGTATGCCCCTGGCCTATGCCCTCTTCTGCGGGTATTATCCGATCCTCAAGCTCAAGCTGGAGGAGCTCAAGTCTGCGCCCTTGCGCTACAGCTTGAAGCTGCTCTGCTTCAACCTGACTTTTGCGGCCTATTATTTTCTGGCAAAGCTGGTTGCGGAGCTGCCCCTGTGGCTGCTGAGCTTAGGAGCCAACGGCGCGTTTTTGGTCTATGACTATGCTTTGGGAAAACTGATTTTACTATATTCGAGAAAAATAGCAGGGAGAATTGATCATGGGTGAAATTCGCAGTATGACCGGCTACGGCTCTGCCAAGGGCATTGTTGCCGGAACGGAGCTGACCGTTGAGCTCAAGAGCGTAAATAACCGCTATCTGGACTGCTCCGTCCGCCTCCCCCGCAGCTTCCTCTTTGCCGAGGAGCTGGTCAAGCAGGCTGTCTCCGAGTCCGTCAGCCGCGGCAAGGTGGATGTTTTTGTTTCCACCGGCTCTTCGCAGGAAGCCGACACCGAGGTTAAGGTCAATCGTGAGCTGGCGCTGGGCTATGCCAATGCCCTCCGCGAGATTGCCGAGCTTGTGGGCTGCGAGCAGCGCTTTGACGCGGCCACTGTCGCCCGCTTCCCAGATGTTCTGAGCGTGGAGAAGAAGGAGATGGACAAGGACAGCGCCGGTGCCGAGCTGAAAGCTCTTGCCGCCGAGGCCGTGAAGGAGTTTAACATCATGCGGGAGCGTGAGGGTGAACGGCTGAAGCGGGATATGCTGGAAAAGGCCGATCGGATCAGCGAGCTGGTTTCTATCGTGGAGGAGCGCAGCCCCAAAACCGTGGAGGAGTACCGCCAGCGGCTTGAGCAGCGGATCCGCGAAGTGTTGGAGGATCGCAACATTGACGAGCAGCGTCTGGTGACTGAGGCAGCCATCTTTGCCGATAAGGTTGCTGTGGACGAGGAGACCGTCCGTCTTCGCAGCCACCTGACCCAGTTTGCTCAGCTCTTAGAGCAGGGCTCTCCCGTGGGCCGTAAGCTGGACTTCCTCATTCAGGAGTTCAACCGCGAGTCCAATACCATCGGCTCCAAGTGCAGCGACGCTGCGCTGGCGCAGGTTGTTGTCGATCTGAAGAGCGAGATCGAAAAGATCCGCGAGCAGGTACAGAATATCGAATGAGCAACGGAAAGGAAATACATCTCCTCAATATCGGCTTTGGCAACATGGTCTCTGCCGAGCGGATTCTGGCGGTGGTCAGCCCTGATACCGCCCCTGTGAAGCGCCTTGTTCAGGAGGAAAAGGAGCGGGGTCGGGTTGTGGATGCCAGCTTTGGCCGCAAGACCCGGGCTGTGCTCATACTGGACAGCGGCCATCTGGTGCTCTCCGCCCTGACGCCGGAGGTGCTTGCCAATCGTCTTAACGGCCGCAGTGAGAGCTATGAGGAGGAAGAAGAGAATGTCTGAGATGAAAAAAGGAAAACTGTTTGTGATCTCCGGCCCCTCCGGTGCAGGGAAATCCACGGTGATCGGCGAGCTGATGAAGCTGCGCGATGATCTTGCCTTTTCCTGCAGCGTCACCACCCGCGCTCCCCGCCCCGGCGAGGTGGACGGTGAGGATTATTTCTTTATCGACTGGGAACGCTACAATGCCATGATCGATGCCGGTGAGCTCTTGGAGCACGCCGTATTTGCCGGAAACGGCTACGGTACGCCCCGCGCTCCCGTGCTCCGGCTGATGGAGCAGGGCAAGCAGGTTCTGCTGGACATCGAGGTGCAGGGCGCCGCGCAGGTAAAGAAGGCTATGAGCGAAAGCGTTTCGGTGTTTCTCTCCCCGCCGAGCATGGAGGAGCTGGAGCGCCGCCTTCGCAACCGCGGCACCGAAACCGAGGAAAAGATTCTGCAGCGTCTGGAAACGGCCAAATACGAGCTGACGCTGGTGGATCGCTACGATTATCACCTCATCAACGACGACCCCGTGCGCTGTGCCCGCGAGCTCAACGCCATAATTAACATCTGAAAAATGTAGGCTGAGCTTCTGCAAACAGGCACCTGTAAAACTGCTCTCCAGAATTATTTCGTTTGCCTCGCAGAGTTTGC
>DCIK01000015.1:0-113931 GCA_002315975.1 Clostridiales bacterium UBA1728 | reverse complement strand
GAGCCGCAGCTCGCAAAATAATTCAATCATTTGAGGCGCACTCTGTTGGTGCGCCCTCGCTCGACCAAGGCGGCTCTGCCGCCGCGATAAAAGCGAGTGTCTTTTCTCGATTGTAAAACAGAGTTTTACAATCGACTAATATACGAAAGGAATATACTGTCATGCTTCTCTATCCCCCCATGGCTCAGCTGGTCGAAAAGACCGGCAGCCGCTATCTGCTTGTAAACCTTGTTGCCCGTCGTGCCCGCGAGATTTCCGCGCTGGAAGAGGAGGAGGGCGAATCCTCCGACAAGAAGCCCGTGTCCGTGGCCATTGATGAGGTCTATACCGGCAAGGTCGGCTTCAAGGACGGCGTTAACCCCCTTGACAATGTCAAGGTCGGCGAGAACAACTGATCCGCCGTGTCTGAGGGCGCTCGAAAGCCGCTATGCGCTAAGGTAGCGGTCTCCGCGGCGGCCTACCACATGGACAGGCCCTATTCCTACCTGCTGAGCGACAAGCTTTGTGATCAGGCGCGCAGCGGTATGCGTGTCATCGTCCCCTTCGGCAACGGCAACCGCCGCTGCGAGGGTATCATACTCTCCATTGAGGAAGCAGAGCTGTCCCGCCCCCTGAAGGCGGTGGACAGCCTCCTCGACAGGGAGAGTGTACTGGATGAGGAGGGGCTGAAGCTGGCCCTGTGGATGCGCAGCCGCTTTTTCTGCACAGTCTATGAGGCTGTACGATCCATGCTCCCCGCCGGACTCTGGTATGCGGTGGAGTCGGTCTATAGCCTTGCTCCCAACACCGATAAGGAAATAGCCTATGCCGCTGCCGGGAAGTCCAAGCAGGAAGCACTGATTCTGGACGCGGTATTCGCCCACGGCGGAGTCTGCCCGCTGGAGGACCTTCAGCGGCTCTTTCAGGAAGGCGATCCCAACAGGGCTCTGAGCAGTCTTGTGAAAAAGGGCATCCTGCTCACCGATTCCCGGGAAAAACGCCGGGTAGGGGATAAGAGCCAGAGCACCCTCACCCTTCTCATCTCCTCGGAGGAGGCTCAGGAGCTGGCGAACCAGAAGCGCAAGCGCGCACCCCAGCAGGCATCCGCGCTGGAGCTCCTCTCTGCGCTCGGTACGGTTTCCGTCAGCGAGCTCTGCTACTTTACGGGCTGCAGCGCCGCAACCATAAAGACATTGGTCAAAAACGGTTATGCCGGGCAGGGAACGCGCGAGGTCTTTCGCCGTCCCCGCTACGAAACCGAGGAGCGTATGCCTCTTCCCGAGCTGAATCAGCGGCAGGAGAGCGCCTACGAGGCCCTTTGCGCTATGGCTGACGAGGGAGTACCCTCTGCGGCGCTGCTCTACGGTGTCACCGGCAGCGGTAAGACCTCGGTCTATGTGCGGCTCATCGATGCCCAGCTTAAAAAGGGCAAGGCTTCCATCCTCATGGTGCCGGAGATTGCTCTTACGCCCCAGATGCTTCGTACATTCTCCCGCTACTTCGGCGAGAATATCGCCGTGCTGCATTCCTCCCTGTCTGTGGGGGAACGCTATGACGAGTGGAAGCGGATCCGTCAGGGACTGGCCAAGGTGGTCATCGGCACCCGCAGTGCCGTTTTCGCTCCCTGTGACAATCTGGGCCTGATCATCATTGATGAGGAGCAGGAGCACACCTATAAATCCGAAAATACCCCCCGTTACCACGCGCGGGATGTGGCACGGTATCGCTGCGGCAGAAGCAAAGCACTGCTGCTGCTGGGCTCTGCCACGCCGGATGTAAGCAGTATGTATCAGGCTCAACGAGGCGATATGAAGCTCATCACGCTGCCCGAACGCTATAACAAGCGGCCCCTCCCTACGGTGGAGGTAGTGGATATGCGCAAGGAGCTCAAGCGCGGCAATGCCACTGCCGTCAGTCAGGAGCTGGAGAGTGCTCTGCGGGACAATATGGAGCGAGGGGAGCAGAGTATCCTCTTTCTCAATCGCCGCGGCACCTCCTATCTCATCAACTGCGGGGAGTGCGGATATACCTACCGCTGTCCCAACTGCTCCGTTTCGCTCACCTGGCACAGCGATAAGCGGCGGCTCATCTGCCACTACTGCGGCCACAGCGAGCGGGTGGGGGAGGTTTGTCCCGAATGCGGCGGCAAGCTGAACTTTACCGGCATTGGCACCCAGAAGCTGGAAGAACAGCTAAAAGAGCTCTTTCCCCATACGGAAATTCTCCGCATGGATGCCGACAGCGTTTCTCCCGCAGGCAGTCACGAGGCCATCCTCAGCCGCTTCCGCAACGAAAATATCCCCATCCTCATCGGAACCCAGATGGTCACCAAGGGACTGGATTTTCCCAATGTGACGCTGGTGGGCGTGATCTCTGCCGATCAGAGTCTCTATTCGGGCAGCTACCGCTCCGCCGAGCGCTGCTTTTCCCTCATCACGCAGGTGGTGGGACGCAGTGGCCGGGGAGAGAAGCCCGGTCGCGCCATCATCCAGAGCTTTACCCCCGGCAATCAGGTGATCCGTCAGGCTGCGGCGCAGGACTATAACGGCTTTTTTGAAAACGAAATTCAATTGCGCCAACTGCAATACTCTCCGCCCTTTTCCGATACCCTCATCATCACCGCCACCGGCGAGATCGAGGACGATGTTCTCGCCTGCGCCAGCTATATCTGCGATGTGTGCAAGGCCGAGCTCTGGGGACGGAGGGATGTGGAGGTGCTGGGCCCCGCACCCATGAGCGTGGTAAAGGTCAACCGCCGCTACCGCTACCGGGTGACGCTGGCCTGCAAGACCGATAAATTCATCCGCGAGCTGGTCAGCAGTCTGCTGATCCACTGCAATACAGCGAAAGAATATAAGGGCGTGTCCGTCTTTGCGGACATGAACCCCATGGAGTGAAAGAAATATGGCTTTAAGAAATATCCGCAAGGATGAGGACAGCGCCCTCTACAAGGATTGCCGTCCCTATACCGAGTTTAACGAGCGCCTCTGGGAACTGCTGGACGACATGGGTGAGACCATGATGGATGCCAGCGGCGTGGGTCTGGCCGCCCCGCAGGTGGGTGTGATCCGCCGCTGCTGCGTGGTGCTGGAGACCAATGTGGCCGAGGACGAGGAAGAGTATATCATCGAGCTTGTGAACCCCGAGATTATCGAAGCTGACGGGGAGCAGACCGGCTGGGAGGGCTGCCTCAGCTTCCCCGGTCTCTTCGGCTCCGTTACCCGTCCCAATCATGTGGTGGTGAAGGCGCAGGATCGCTTCGGCAAGGAGTTTACCGTGGAGGGTGAGGGTCTCACCGCCCGTGCCTTCTGCCACGAGATCGACCATCTCAGCGGCCATGTGTTTAAGGAGCTCTCCACCGAGCTGCTCACCGAGGAGGAGCTGCAGGAGCGCTTCGCCGCCGAGGAGCCTGACGAGGATATGGAAGACTTCGCAGAGACAGAAGAGCTCGAAGAGGCGGGGGAGCAGGCATGAAGATCGTTTTCATGGGTACCCCCGAGTTCGGCGAGTGCTCTCTTCGCGCCCTGCTGGACGCGGGCTACGAGGTCATCGCTGCCTTCACCCAGCCCGATAAGCCCTCCAACCGGGGCATGAAGCTTCAGCCCTCGCCGGTAAAGACGCTGTGTCTGGAGCGGGGGATTCAGGTTTTCACTCCCTCCACCTTCAAGGACGGTGAACCTACCCGTCAGCTTCGGGAGCTGGACCCCGATCTGGTTGTGACGGCTGCTTACGGGAAGATTCTGCCCCAGAGCTTTCTGGATGTGCCCCGGCTGGGCTGCATCAATGTCCACGGCTCTTTGCTGCCCCGTCATCGGGGTGCTGCTCCCGTCCAGTGGGCAGTGCTCAAGGGGGATAAGACCACCGGCGTGTCCGTTCAGTATATGGTCAAGGGCATGGATGAGGGGGATGTCCTCTCCACGGTGGAGACGGAGATCGGCGAGTTTGAATCCTCCGGTGAGCTCTTCAACCGGCTGATGGTGCTGGGTGCCGAGCTGCTGGTGAAGACCGTGGCCGCCATCGAAGCGGGTACCGCTGTGGCGCAGAAGCAGGATGAGGCTCTGGCTACCTATACCACCATGCTGGATAAGTCCATGTCTCCCATCGACTGGAGCAAAACGCCCCGGGAGATCGTCAAGCATATCTGCGGCATGAATCCCTGGCCCGTGGCCACCACGGTCATCGGCGGCGAAACGCTGAAGGTTTTCATGGCCGCCTATACGGAGCGCAGCAGCACCAGGACCCCCGGCACGGTCATTGCTGCTGACAAGAAGGGCATTGAAGTGGTCTGCGGCAACGGCGAGACTCTGCTTATTACCGAGCTGCAGGCTCCCGGCAAAAAGCGTATGGCTGCCGGTGCCTATGTGCAGGGACACCCCATCGAAGTCGATGGCTGAAATCACCGCGGCCCGTCAGGCCGCCTGTTATGTGCTGGGGCGCTGCCGCCATTTTGAAGCCTGGTCCGGCCAGACCCTGCAAAGCGCCATCGGCAAGTTTAAGCTGGACGAGCGGGATGCCGCGCTGTGTACAGCCCTTTGCCGCGCCGTACTGCGCAACGCGGACTACTGCGATTTTATCATCGGTTCCTACTGCTCTCAGAATATCAAAAGGCTCCAGCCGCAGGTGCTGGATATACTCCGTCTCGGCACGGTGCAGCTGCTCTACATGGACAAAATTCCCGTATCCGCCGCCGTCAACGAAGCGGTGGAGCAGTGCCGAAGACTGAATCCAAAGGCGGCGGGGCTTGTGAATGCGGTGCTGCGCCGCATTGCCGAGAACCGGGAGAAGCTGCCTGAGGTTCCGGGGCAGGGGAGCGCTGCATATCTTGCAACCCTGACCAGTCATCCCCTATGGCTTTGTGAGCGTTTGATTACTCTCAAGGGCTACGATTTTGCGCTCTCTTTCCTATCGGCCAACAATGCCGAGCCACCCGTCACCGTCACGGTAAACGCTCTTCGCGTGGGCGGTCAGGCCCGCTCCGAAACGCTGCAGGGCGGAGGCGCTGTGGCCAAACGGAAGGGCTTTGCCGAGGGTGAGTTTTTTGTGCAGGACGCTGCCGCGGCCCGGTGTGTGTTCCACGCGGAACCAAAGCCCGGTATGCGGGTGCTGGACGGCTGCGCCGCTCCCGGCGGCAAGAGCTTTTTAGCTGCCATCCTGATGGAGAACCGGGGGGAGATACTCTCCTGTGATCTCCATGCGAAGAAGCTCAGTCTCATTGAGGACAGCGCTGCACGGCTGGGTATCATCATCATCCGCACTGCGCCCATGGACGCGGCCAAGCCGCCCGAAGCGCTCTACGGGGGCTTTGATCTGGTTTTTGCCGATGTGCCCTGCAGCGGTCTGGGCGTGATCCGCCGCAAGCCGGAGATACGCTACAAAAACCCCGAAGAGCTCTCCAGTCTCCCCGCAAAGCAGCTGGAGATTCTAAAGGGGCTCAGCCGCTGCGTCAGGAAGGGCGGCACGCTCCATTATTCCACCTGCACCATCCTCCCGGAGGAGAACGAGGACCTGATTGCCGCGTTCCTCCGCGAGCACAGCGATTTTACCAAAGAAGATGACAAAACCTTCTGGCCGAATGTTGACGGCACCGACGGCTTTTACATCTGCCGCCTGAAACGAAATGACTGAAATTAACGAAAAGACCGATATCAAATCCCTGCTGCCCACGGAGCTGGCTGCCTACCTGAAGTCTCTGGGCGAGCCCTCATACCGGAGCAGGCAGATTTTCTCCTGGCTCCAGAAGGGCTGCGGCAGCTTTGACGAGATGAGCAATATCCCCGCAGCGCTACGCGCAAAGTTAGCGGAAAGCTGTCATCTCTATGCCCCGAAGGTGATCCGCAAGCAGGTCTCGCAGATCGACGGCACGATCAAGTATCTCTGGGAGCTCCACGACGGCAACGCTGTGGAGACGGTCGTGATGCGCTATCACCACGGCAACACCGTCTGCATCTCCACGCAGGTGGGCTGTCGGCAAGGCTGTGCCTTCTGCGCCTCCACCATCGGTGGTCTGGTGCGCAATCTGAAGGCCGGTGAGATTCTTGACGAGGTGCTTTTCTCCGAGAAGGACTCAGGGCTGCCCATCTCCAATATCGTGCTCATGGGCATCGGCGAACCGCTGGACAACTTTGACGAGGTCATGCGCTTCTTGGAGCTCATCAACTGCCCGGAGGGGCGGAATATCGGTATGCGCCATATTTCCCTTTCAACCTGCGGCATCACCGAGCGTATGGACGAGCTGGCGGAGAGGGATATGCAGATTACGCTCTCCGTGTCGCTCCACGCCCCCGATGACGAGACCCGCAGCAAAATCATGCCCGCTAACCGGGGCAGAGGTGTGGATGAGCTCTTCAAAAAATGCGCAGCCTACTATGATAAGACCGGACGGCGCATCTCCTTTGAGTATGCCATGATCGACGGTGTCACCGACAGCGTGGAGCAGGCAGAGCTGCTGAGCCGCCGGGTAAAGACCCTGAGCGCCCATGTGAATCTCATTCCCCTGAACCATGTGGACGAGCGCCATTTCGAGCCTTCTACCCCGGCCAATCAGAAGCGCTTCATTGAAATTTTAGAGAAAAACGGCATCAATGTCACCGTGCGCCGCCGTCTTGGCAGCGATGTGGATGCCTCTTGCGGTCAGCTCAGACGGAAAACCATGGAGGGGAAGAAATGAGAGCCTATGGCCTGACGGACAGAGGTTGCGTGCGCTCTGAAAACCAGGACCGCTTCCGCATCACCGAAACCGACAGCTACACCTCCGTGGTGGTCTGCGACGGTATGGGCGGCGCGAAGGCCGGCAGCGTGGCTGCGGAGCTGGCTGTGGACTCCTTTGCACGCTATTTAGAGCGCTGCATGGGCGAGAAGGAGCCCTTGGAATCCGGCATCGCCCTGCGGGAATCTGCGTCATACGCCAATATCCGCGTGTATGATAAGTCCCGGGAAAGTGAAGACTATGAGGGCATGGGCTGTACGCTGGTGTCGGCGCTCCTTCGTGACGGCAGGGTTACGCTCATCAATGTGGGCGATTCCCGGGCATACCATTTTTCCCAGCGGGGACTGCGGCAGCTCACGGTGGATCATTCTCTGGTGGAGGAGCTTGTCCGTGCCGGAAAGATCACCCGGGAGGAGGCGCAGAACCATCCCCGGAAAAATGTGATCACCCAGGCCGTGGGTCTGGGCTATCGTCTCCACGGAGACATCTTCTATCCGGAAGTAAAAACCGGTGATTTGCTTCTGCTTTGCTCTGATGGTCTTTCCAACGTTCTGGACAAAAAGACCATGGAGAATGTGCTCTACGACTTCCCTGAGCCGGACAGAGCCGCTGAAAAGCTCATGGAGCTTGCGCTGCACTCCGGCGCAAGCGATAATGTGACTGTACTTCTACTTCGCATCTGAGCGAAGGAGGATTCTATGGATAATATGGAAAAATATCTGGGTCAGCTTCTGGATGACCGCTATGAGCTGCTGGAGATTATCGGCACCGGCGGAATGGCGGTGGTCTTCAAGGCCCGCTGTCACCGTCTGAACCGCAATGTGGCCGTGAAAATACTCCGGGAGGAGTTCTATAACGATACCGGGTTCCGCCGCCGCTTTCAGGCGGAGTCTCAGGCTGTGGCCATGCTGTCCCATCCCAATATTGTGGCCGTTTACGATGTAAGCCACTCCGATACGCTGGAATACATCGTCATGGAGCTGCTGGAGGGCAAAACGCTCAAGCAGTACCTGCGGGAAAAGGGCGCTCTGCCCTGGGAGGAGATGCTGCGTATTACCACGCAGATCGCCTCTGCGCTGGAGCACGCCCACAGCAAAGGCATCGTCCACCGGGACATTAAGCCCCAGAACATCATGGTGCTCAGGGACGGCAGCGTAAAGGTGGCCGATTTCGGTATCGCTTCCTTGCAGTCCGAGGCCGCTGCCTTCACCGGCGAGACCATGGGCAGCGTGCACTATATCTCTCCGGAGCAGGCCAAGGGTAAGGGCGGCGATGCCCGCAGCGATCTCTATTCTCTGGGCGTGGTCATGTATGAGATGCTCTCTGCCGCTCTGCCCTTTGATGACCCCGATGAGATGAAGATTCCGCTGCTCCATCTCTCCACCATCCCCAAGCCCCTTTCGGAGTTCAACAGCCAGATTCCCGCAGAGCTCATTGCCATCACCATGAAGGCCATGGAAGCCGAGCCGGAGAAACGCTACCAGTCCGCCGAAGAGCTGCTTCGCGATCTGGAAAGCTTTCGCAGAAAGAAGAGCTCCGAGCGGGTGAAGGCCATCGGCGGCAATGTTCGCCCCATCTCCGATACCGGAGAGCTGAGCCGGGAGAAATACCTGCGCCGAAAGAAAAAGGCACACCGAGTCAGCGTACTCTCAGGTTTTCTGGGAGTGCTGCTGTTTGTGCTGCTGCTGGGCGTTTTTCTTTGGAATTACTGGCTGAAGGATCTTTTCTCTGTGGCACAGCGGGTGGTGATTCCCGACTTCGTGGGCAGTAACTACGAGGCGATCATCAATTCCTCCAGCTACAACAGCTTCAACTTTACCTGCATTTTCCAGATTAACCCCGATGCCCCAGAGGGCGAGATCGTCAGTCAGTCGCCCGCCGCCAACAAGAGCTATATGCTTACCGACAGCGGCGTGGATGTGGAGCTGACCATCTCCACCGGTATCGTGATGTATGAGATTCCCGACTACACCAATCGGGATTATATGGAGGCTTCTGTCCAACTGGAAAAGATGGGCTTCAAGGTGGAAAAGGTCTTTGAGAACCACGAGACCATCACCAACGGCTTTGTGATCAGCATCAGCCCCTCCCCGGGTGAAAAGCTGCCTGCCGGCTCCACCGTGTATCTGGTGGTCAGCAACGGCCCCAGCGTGCAGACGGTTCTGATGCCCAATCTGGTGGGGAAGACCATCAGCGCTGCTCAGGAGCAGCTGGAATCCCTGAAGCTCAGTCTCATGCCCATCATCTATGTATCCAGCGAGGATGTGCCCGAGGGTCAGGTTATCAGCCAGACGGTGGAGGCCGGTCTCGAGATTGAGACCCATACCAAGGTTTATCTCACCGTTTCCACCGGGCCGGAGAATCAGGGCTGAGTATGCAGGGTGTGATCATGAAAGCCCTCAGCGGCTTCTACTATGTGTCTGACGGCTCTGACAGCTATACCTGCCGGGGCCGCGGAAAGCTCCGTCTGGACGGCAGCAGCCCGCTGGTGGGCGACCGGGTGGAGTTTGAGCGCAACGCCGACGGCAGCGGTACCGTGGTGAAAATCCTGCCCCGGCGCAACAGCTTTGTGCGTCCTGCCGTGGCCAACATTGACCTGATGGTTATCGTGGCCGCCGCCGTGAATCCCGTCAGCGACCCCTTTCTGCTGGATCGCATGACCGCTCTGGCGGAGAAGCACGGCTGTGAGGTGCTTCTGTGCATCAATAAGTGCGACCTGAACCCGGGGAATAAGCTCTACGACATCTATTCCCGCGCAGGCTTTCGGGTGATTCGCACCAGCGCTCTTACCCATGAGGGCGTGAATGAGCTCGCTGAGGCGCTGCGGGGCGTTACCGCTGCCTTCTCCGGCAACTCCGGTGTGGGCAAGTCCAGCCTTCTCAATGCGCTGGAGCCGGAGCTGT
The DNA here is from genome assembly GCA_002315975.1 of Clostridiales bacterium UBA1728. GTDB lineage: Bacteria > Bacillota > Clostridia > Oscillospirales > Oscillospiraceae > Apopatocola. The sequence continues at coordinate 104,343 of DCIK01000015.1, read as the reverse complement.
CTCTGCTCACCGCCGAGGTCAGCGAAAAGCTGGGGCGCGGTAAGCATACAACCCGCCATGTACAGCTTTTCCCGCTCTCCGCCGGCGGCTATCTGGCGGACACACCCGGCTTCGGCTCCTTTGATGTGGAGCAGATGGAGCCCATCCGCAAGGACGAGCTGCAGCACTGCTTTCGGGAGTTTGTACCATATCTGGGCAAATGCCGTTTTACCGACTGCGCCCATCTCAAAGAGCCCGACTGCGCCGTGCTGGAGGCTCTTGCTGCCGGGGATATTCAGCCCACCCGCCATGAAAGCTACACGCGCCTTTACGAGCAGGCCGCAAAAACACCCGACTGGGCCGCCAGATAAACATATGAAAAATCGTCTCTCAATAGAGGGACGATTTTCCTTTTGGCAGCATAGGATGCCGAAGGGGGGAGGCCATGCGAAGAAAACAGAGGTGGGGACAGCTATGGGGACGTATTACCATTGTGGCGGGGCTTCTGGTGCTGCTCTCGCAGATTCTGCCGGTGGGGTTCTGGTGGTTCGTTCTGGGCATTGCGCTCATCAGCGTGGGTATCTATATGAAGCGCTGCTGTTAGGCATAGAAGAGCGGTGCGGTGCATATGCTCCTTCAGAACAAAAAAGGAGGAGGTACCCATGGAAGCAGAACTGATCAGAAAAGAGTTCGGCTGCTATCGCTGCGTTTGCCGGAAGGAAGCAAGACAGGAGGAGACCGTTGAGGTCGTTCTCAGCGAGGAGCAGAGCGATGCAGCCGAGTTTATCACCGCAGAGGTCGTGGTGCTTCTGCGCAGTAAGGAATGCGAGGACGGACTGGTGCGGCTGCGAGCGGTGATCGAGGGCGCTGTCCTCTATGCCGACGGGGACGGCAAATGCTTCAGCGTGCCGCTGCGAAGCGAATGCCGTCTGGAGTGGACGGGGCAGGAGCTCAGGCGGGACGGACAGCTCTGCGCTCGGCTGACGCTGCAGAGCGTGGAGGGGAAGGTGCTCAATCCACGCAAGCTTCTTGTGAGCATGGAGCTGCAGGGGAGCATCAGCCAGTGGCAAAGCGAAACGGTCTCCTATGTCAGCGAGGCGAGAGGGGAGAAGCTGGAGACCCGCTGCGAACAGGCGCACCTGACGCTTGTGGCCGATGTAAGCGAGAAGAGCTTTGCCGTCACGGAGGAGTACAGTCTTCCTCAGGGCAGCGAGACGGTGCAGGAGATTCTGCTGAGTCGCTGCGCCTCCACGGTACTGGGAACAGACAATGTGGCCGGAAAGCTCATTATCCGCGGAACAACGATAACAGAGCTGCTCTACAGGGACGAAAACGCTGCCCTTCACTCCCTGAGCTTTACGTCTTCCTGGTCGCAGCTGATGGACGTGAGCGCCGAGCCCACAAACAGCTCCGTAACGCTCATGCCTACGGCGCAGTATGTGGACGCAATTGATGGCGGACGCGCAGTGGCGCTGGAGCTCCACTTGACGTCGCAGCTGCAATGCAGCGCCACGGTGGAGGCGGAGGCGCTGGTAGATGCCTACTCAACGGCCTATGAAAGTGCTCTGCGTCGGGAAAGCGTCAGCTTTCCGGTATTTACCTGCGGGGAGAGCGTGGAACAGAGCCGGGATGTCAGTATAGAGCTGCCGGAAAGCTTTGAGGAACTGCTGCTGAGCAGCGCGGAAGTGGGAAAGTCACAGAACGACACTCGGGAGCTTAGCGTTCGCCTTCTTTATCGTACAGACAGCGGAGAAGTGAGAGCTATCGAAAAAGCGCTTCCTCCTGAGCTGGAAAATGTCCCCATAGAGAGCTGCTGTGTCAGCGATCTGCGTGTTAGCCGGAACGCTGTCGGCCTTGATATGAGCATCAGAATGAGCTATGTCCCCTGTACGGAGCAAAGCTCCCAACTAAGCTGGGTAGATGCAATTACCCTCGACGAGGATAAGCCCCTGCGGAAAACAGGAACGAGCGGGCTGATCGTAGTCCGCCGCAGCGATGCCTCTCTCTGGGAGCTGGCGCGGAAATACGGCTCTACGGTGGCGCTCATTGAAAAGGTCAATGAGAATTGCGACGAAAAAGATGCATTTCTTTTCATCCCAAGGGCACGATAAGCGCTAAAACACTTGCCATAGAGGAGAAAGAGTGCTATAATCACCCCAGACTAAATTATATTTTGGGGGAAATCAGCATGTCCGGACATTCCAAATGGCACAACATACAGAAAACCAAGGGCGCTGCCGACGCGAAGCGTGCCCAGGCCTTCACCAAGATCGCCCGCGAGATGATCGTGGCCGTCAAGGAAGGCGGCAGCGGTGATCCTGCCAACAACTCCCGTCTGGCTACCGTCATCGCCAAGGCCAAGGCCGCTAATATGCCCAACGATAACATCAAGCGCACCATTGAAAAGGCTCTCGGCTCTGCCGGCGGCGACAACTTCGAGTCCGTCACCTACGAAGGCTACGGCCCCAGCGGCGTTGCCATCATCGTGGAAGCCATGACCGACAACCTGAAGCGTACCGCTTCCGATGTCCGTCACTATTTCGATAAGTACAACGGCAACATGGGCGTTCCCGGCTGCGTGTCCTTCTGCTTTGACAAGAAAGGCGTGATCGTCATCGATAACGAGGACGAGGAGCTGGACGAAGACTCCGTTCTGGAGGTCGTCCTCGATGCCGGCGCCGATGATATGGAGTATGAGGGTGAGGTTATCACCGTCTACACCCAGCCCGACGATGTGGCTCCCGTGGCCGAGGTTCTCTCCGCCAAGTACAACCTGCTCTCCGCACAGGTGGAAATGGTACCCCAGACCTATGTTACCCTCACCGCCGAGGGCGACATCAAGAACATGAGCAAGATGCTCGAAATGTTCGAGGACAACGAAGATGTGCAGAATGTCTGGCACAACTGGGAAAACGCCGAATAAGTTCATATGGAAAAACGACTGCTTGCCGTATCGGTTAAGCAGTCGTTTTTATTTTTTGGATATGTACATGATAGTGAATCCCGCGGTTGTTGCTGCCCCAGTCCTCCACATGGGTGACGGAGAGGATGCGGAAGTCGGCGAAGAGCCCATCGATCAGAGGCTTGTCCGCATAGAAGTGGGGCACGCCGTATTCGGGGCCTTCCTCCATGCGGAGCTTGGTGTTTGCATCGACCTGCGGCCAGTCCTGCTGCCAACCCCAGGTGCTCTTGGAGCCCAAAGTCAAATAGCATTCACCGCCGTCCTTCAGAACCCTGTGCAGCTCTCCGATGGAGCGCTGCACACCCTCAGTGTCGCTGTGGGAGATCACATTCCAGCAAAGGATGCAGTCAAAGCTTGCGTTCGGGTAGGGGAGTGAGAGCATATCGCCTACGGCGTAGTCAAAGGACAGACCCTCCTCCTCCGCCCAGCGGCGGGTACTGTCGATGGCGGCAGCACTGATATCAAAGCAGGAAACCTCAAATCCGTTTCGACCGAACAGCATGGCATGACGGCCCAGACCGCAGCCTGAATCCAGAAATGCCCGCCTTCCCTGAGAGCCCCAGCGGTTCATCAGACCGTAGCTTTCCAGCGCGGGATTTTTCCACAGGGAAGCTTTATCTTCAAATTCCAGATTCCAGTTCCAGCCCTTGGAAGCGATCATGGCTGCTCCTCACTTTGACGTTGGATTTCAGCCTTGAGCTTTTCGTGGGGGTCTTCCCACATTGGAGGCTTGATGGTTTTGCCGTCCTCGCGGTGGTGGGGCTTGCCATCCGGCCAGAGCTTGGCCATATTGGCGTCCTGCACGATCTGCCAGAGCCCGTCGGGCTTCACGCCCATTTCCACCAGAGTGCCCAGAGCAAAATACATCAGGTCAATCATGGCATCGGCCTGCTCCACGATCTCGTCAGCCTCTAAAAACTCGTTGACTTCCTCCAGCATCCAGTCGGCGCGGATTCTGGCTCTGACGGCATCTATCATTTCGGGACTGTCTTTGTATGGGTGGCCAAAGGCTTTTTGAAAGGCCAGTACATCATTCCATTCCTTCTGCATTTTCCGTTTTTCCTTCTCTCTTTCGTATCAGCATAAGACCCACAAGCGTAAGCGCTGCCGACAGACCGTAGCAGACTCCCGAAGCGGGAAACACGAAGGCATCGTCATCCAGCACGCCGTCCCGGGGGTGGCCGAGGGTACTGCCCAGCCATTCAATAACTTCCAGCATATCGGCACGTCTGGAAGCGGAGCGGACGGTTTTCCGGGCGCTGCCCTCGGCAAAATAGCCCTCGAGCGCCTGCTCTTCGCCGCCGGAGATGGTCAGCACATTGGCAAGCCCCTCGGTATCCTCTGCGCTGCAGTTCCAAAGGATCAGCGCCCAGGGATAATGCTCCGTGGCGGTGAGGACACGGTCATATTCAATGATGAGCGCAGCGGCACCGGACGATGCGGCAACAAGGCCCACATTATGAAGCTCCACCTGCTCCAGCTCCGTCAGCAAGGCATACGCTGACTTTTCCTTTCCGGGGGCGCAGGCTGCCACCACATAGCCCCGGCGCGCCAGCTCGATGGCAATTCCACGGCTGCCGCCGCAGAGGAGAACTGCGGGTGCCTTTCGAGTTTCCTGCACCGGCGGCTCCCAGAGGGATACGCCGGAGACCCGGCTGTGCTCCAGCCCACTGCAGCCCAGAGAAAAGCCGAGAAAAAGCAGTCCTGCGGCCAGCACAAAGGCGAGGCAGGGTAGATAACGCTTCATTTCCTGTTCTTTTCCCACAGAATCGCCATGCCCTTGAGCAGCAAATCGGGCTCAACCTGAAGCTTATGGGTGCAATAGGGAGCCACCACAGTGGAAAGTCCGCCGGTGGCGATGACGTTAGCCTTCATCCCCAGCTGCGCTTCCATCCGATCGATCATCCCGTCCATCATGGCAGCATGACCGATGACAACGCCGGAGAGGATGCAGTCGCGGGTGTTGGTGCCAATGACCTTTTCGGGAGCAGTGATATTCACGCTGCTCAGCTGGGAGGTACCGCCGGCCAGCGCGTTAATACTCAGTTTAACGCCGGGCATAATGCAGCCGCCGAGGAAAGTATTCTTAGGTCCCACGGCGAAAAGCGTGGTAGCCGTGCCCATGTCGATAATAATCAGAGGCGGCTCCACAATCCCAAGCGCACCCACAGCACCTACCACCAGATCGGCACCCAGCTCTGCGGGATCATCAATGCGGATGTCAAGCCCGGTTTTGATACCGGCACCTACCACAAGAGCTTCATCGCCCTTGAGAATTCTGTAGGCATCCTTCAGAATGACGGTTACGGGGGGAACTACAGAGGAAATAATGCAGCCCTCCAGCTCATCAAGTCCAATGCCTTTCAGAATAAGCACATCGCGAATAAGAACGGCGTATTCACAGTCGGTCTTCCCGGCATCGGTGGCAATGCGTGCGATGGAACAGCAGTTGCCCTTATCAATGCTGCCGAGTACAACATTGGTATTCCCAACATCAATGGCAAGTATCATATGAATCGTCCTTTCAAAGGCAGATTTTATGCCTGATATTATAACAGGTCATGCCTTGTTTGAAAAGACATGACCTGCAATTTTTTAACTTACGCGATCTCTTTTGCCGTATTTGATCAGCCGCAGAATGACCGGGCAAAGGAGTACATTGGTGATGAGCTCCACCAGAAAATTGCCGCCCACAAGACCCAGAATCATGTAGCGCCCCACATTCTCAAAACCCATGGCCGTGGCCCACTCTGTGAGGATAGGAATGAAGAAGAGAAAACAGCACAGCAGAAATACGCCCGTGTTTACAACGGGACAGACAATGGCTGCAGCCACAGCAGCCACAGTGCTCTGCGTCTGCTCCAGAAGCTTATAGACCAGACCGGCGGCAATGCCGCAGAGGATGCCCTTGACCATGACGGTGAACAGAGTACCGCCCACACTGGCCGCCATAAATGCCGCCGCATCGCCGCTGAGCAGAACCGTCAGGCCGAAGACGAAGCCCAGCCATGCGCCCGCTGCGGCTCCGTAAACCGCCGAGCCCACCACAATGGGCATGGCCACCAACGAGATGGAGAAGGGGCCGAAGCGGATAAAGCTGCCCAGAAGCTGAAGAATGACCACCAAAGCAGAAAAGAGAGCTATGCCCACCAATCGCTTGGTATTGTTGCGATCACTGCGTTTCATAAATTATAACCTCCTTGCTGTTGCCCCTGAATGGGTGCAGCGCAATTTATAGCTAAACTATAATAGATATGGAATGAAATGTCAAGAACAAATATGCACTTTGTCCACACACAAAGGACGAAAATCCGCTTCTCTAATACATAATGCGGAAAATTTATTGTTTATTCAAAAAAGAATGGAGCCATTACAAAAAGTAATATCACAGAAACAGGATAAGATTGCTTTTTTGCGGGGAAAGTGTATAATAATTCAGAAGCGCATCTACCTTCCGAAGTTTGCTTGACAAGGGGATATACCGCAGGTGGAATACAAAGTTATTAAAAGCACACGAAAAACACTTTCGTTGGAGATCCGGGACGGTGAGCTGCTGGTACGCGCACCCCTGCGCGCTACCCGGAGGAATATAGAGGATTTCATTCGCCGAAATGAGGCGTGGATTCTTCGCCAGCTCAGCCGTCAGGCCAGAGAGAAGGCCGAGCTCTCGACTGTCGAAAAGCTGAGCGAAGAGGAGCTCTCAGAGCTCAAGCGCAGGGCAAAAACAGTATTTGCCGAAAGAGTGGCCTTTTATGCGCCGCAGTTGCTTGTTTCTCCGGAGCGCATCACCATACGCGCCCAGAGAAGCAAGTGGGGGAGCTGCAGCAGCAAAGGAAATCTGAACTTTAACTGCCTCTTGCTCCTTGCCCCTGCGGAGGTGCTGGACAGCGTGGTTGTCCATGAGCTCTGTCATCTGAAGCATATGAACCACTCCCGGGAATTCTATGATGAGGTGCTGCGGATATTTCCGAATTATCGGAATGCCGAGAAATGGCTGAAGGAGCAGGGCTCCTCTCTGATGGCGCGCCTTCCTCAGACATAAAAACAGCTGCCGAGAGGGCAGCTGTTTCCATCAGTATTTCTTTACGATGTGATCCTTATCCTTCCAGATGTGCCCTTCGGGAACCACACCGCGGACGCAGGAGGTGGGATAGATGTTGGTATGGCGTCCCACCACGGTGCCGGGATTCAGCACGCTGTTGCAGCCAACCTCCACAAAATCGCCCAGCATGGCACCGAACTTCTTCCGGCCGGTTTCGAACTTCTCGTCGCCGTTTTTGACAACCACGAGGGTCTTGTCGCTCTTCACATTGGAGGTGACGGAGCCGGCACCCATATGGGATTTGTAGCCCAGAACGCTGTCACCCACATAATTATAATGGGGGGTCTGAACACCGTCAAAGAGGATGCAGTTCTTCAGCTCCACGCTGTTGCCCACCACGGCACCCTTGCCCACAATGGCGCTGCCGCGGATAAAGGCGCAGTGCCGCACCTCGGCACCGTGGTCGATGATGCAGGGAGCGCCCAGATAGGCAGAGGGGAACACGGTGGCATCCCTGGCCACCCAAACGCCCTCGCTGCGCTCCTCATACTCATTCGCAGGGAGCGTGGGGCCCAGAGTGAGAATAAAGCTCTTGATGTCGTCCAGCACTTCCCAGGGATAGGTTTTGCCCTCGAAAAGGGGAGCGGCAATGGTGTAGTTCAGATCAAACAGATCATTAATGGTATACATAATGCATATCTCCTTAGCGCACCTTGACGAGAAAACCGCCCTGACGCATGGAATCAATCATTTTCTCCACCATTTCCTCGCAGAGCTGGGGATCGGTGCCCTCGCTCATCACGCGGAGGACGGGCTCGGTGCCGGACTTGCGCAGGAGCACACGGCCGCTGTCGCCAAGCAGCTTTTCGCATTCCTTCACGGAGTTCTGCACGCAGGCGGCGTTCATGGTTTCGTCCTTGTCGGTGACCTCCACATTCTTGAGAATCTGGGGCACCATGGTCACGGGGGCAGCCAGCTCGGAGAGGGTGGTCTTCTGCTCCAGCAGGCACTCCATGATTTTCACGGCGGTAATCAGACCGTCGCCGGTGGTGGCGTGACGGCGGAAGATAATGTGTCCGCTCTGCTCTCCGCCGATGAGATGGTCGTTTTGTACCATATTCTCATAAACATACTTGTCGCCCACAGCAGTCTTCTCATAGCCGATGCCCAGCTCATCCAGAGCCTTGTAGAGGCCGAAGTTGCTCATGACGGTGGTAACAACCTTGGTATCGCCCAGCAGACCCTTGTCCTTCATGTAGCGGGCGGCCACATACATGATCTTGTCGCCGTTGACCTCATTGCCCTTTTCGTCCACAGCCAGGCAGCGATCCGCATCGCCGTCGAAGGCAAAGCCCACATCCAGTCCCTTTTCTTTGACAAAGCGCTGCAGACCCTTGATGTGGGTGGAGCCGCAGTCAAGGTTCACGTTCACGCCGTCGGGATGGTTGTTGATGACATAGGTCTCGGCGCCCAGGGCATCGAAGACGCTCTTGGCGATCTGCCAGGTGGAGCCGTTGGAGCAGTCCAGTCCCACCTTCATGCCCCGGTAGGAGCAGGTGGCCAGAGAGATGATGTAGCCCACATAGCGGTTGCGTCCGGCGGCATAGTCAATGACCTGACCGATGTCGCCGCCGGTGGCCAGGGGAACCTCCCACTTGCCGTCGAGATACTTTTCAACCTCATCGATAACGGCATCGTCCATCTTCTCGCCGTGGCCGTTGATGAGCTTGATGCCGTTATCCTGGAAGGGATTGTGGCTGGCGGAGATCATCACGCCGCAGTCAAATCCCTCAGTGCGGGCCACATAGCTGACGCTGGGAGTAGTGGTAACATGGAGAAGATAAGCGTCCGCTCCGGCGGCGGTAAGACCGGCGCAGAGAGCATCCTCAAACATATAGCTGGAACGGCGGGTATCCTTGCCGATGACGATGCGAGCCTTGTGCTCGTGACCGTAGTACCAGCCCAGGAACATACCAACCTTGAAGGCGTGCATGGCGGTCAGGTCCACATTCGCTTCGCCGCGGAAGCCGTCAGTACCGAAATATTTACCCATAGGGGTCACTCCTTTAGTGGAATAGAATGGTTTTTGCTGTGAGCAGTTTACCACTATGAGGCAATCAGTGCAAGAAAAAGTTTGAGTTTGGGTATAGTTTTCATAAATCGGACATATCTTTTTTTCTGAAGCTGTGTTATACTGTTTTTCAGCCCGGAGGTGATTTTTTTTGAAACGGATTATTTCAGCGATTTTGATTTTCGGTATTCTCTGTTCTGCTATGTATGTCTCGGCTGTGGATGCCGGGGAGGTTCGCGTTGTGATCGGCGATGATCTGACCGAGGCGGAAATTGCCCGGGTCTACGGCGATTTTCAGCTTGAGCGCGGCACGGTCCGGGAGCTGACTGTCAGTAACGAGGATGAATATGCCCTGCTGGGCAATTCTCTCGATTCCTCCGTCATCGGCACCGTGGCCTGCAGCTGCGTCTACATCCGCGTTCTGCCCGAGGGCAGCGGCTGCAAGGTTGAGCGCCATAACATAGCCTGGTGCACAGAGGATATGTATAAGAGCGCTCTGGCCACCGCTGGTATTAACGATGTTTCCGTGGTTATTTCCGCACCCTTTGAGGTTTCCGGTACGGCTGCTCTTGTCGGTATTTATAAGGCCTATGAAGACATGACGGGAACGCTGCTTTCGGCTGATGCCAAGTCCGTCAGCGTGGAGGAGCTGCTTCTCACCGGCGAGCTGGCCGAGCAGTTCGGCTCCTTTGACGCTTCGCTCATTGTGGAATCGCTGAAGGGAGCGCTGGAGTACACAGCTACCCTCACTGACGAGGAGCTGAAGGAGCGCATCGCAGAGATTGCCGACGAGTATCATGTTACCCTCAACGACAGCCAGATCCAGCAGCTGCTCACGCTCTGCCGTCAGATGGAAAAGCTGGATGAACTGAAGCTCCGGGAAAAGGTCGAGGAGATCAGGGAGACGGTTGAGCACCTCCGGGAGATGAAAGCCAAGGCTGACGAGCTGCAGGAAAAGGCCAGAGGCTGGCGCAGCAAGCTGAAGGAGGCCGGCGAAGAGATATTCTCCGTATACCGGGATGTTGCCTCATGGCTGGATCAGAACAGCGACAAGCTGAACCGTATCTGGGCGGATATTCAGGCACTCTTCGTGAAGGACTGAGTGCGTTTGTTTGAATCTTCCTCAAGTAGGAGATACTTTTTTATTGTACAGAGGTGAATACCATGCGTCGATTTGCGCCTCTTATTCTGATACTTCTGCTCTTTGGGATGCTTGGCTGCGGCGAAAAAGCCGTTGCTCCCACCGCTGCTCCTGCGGAGAGCGCAGAGGCGACTCCCACCCCTGCAACGGTGACAGAAGCTCCTGCGGAGCCTGCTGATTCCCGTCCGGAGGAAGTGCGGGTGATCGCTCCACGAAATGAAGACCGCTATGCAGAGGTTTACGAGAGCCTTTACCTTCTAAGTGAGGACAAGCTCATGCCCCTTCTGGCGGAGGATGAAGCCGAACACGAAGCGGGCAGCGCAAGCTATACTATATCTCTTTGTTCTGACATCTGCGACAGCGAGGGGAACGCCCTGAGCATTGCCGATGCCGCAGCGTCCTATCTTGCCTTTGCTGAGAAAACAGGGGACAAGCTCCTTGCTTCGGCTGAGGAAACGGAGGACGGGAAGCTGCTCCTGCGCTTTGAGCGCCCCCTCAGTGAACGGGAGGAGCGTTGTTGGCTCTGCAGCGTACCCCTCTATCACAGCGAAGGCAGCGGAACCGGCCCTTATAAGATCGCCGAGGAGAGCGAAAGTGAGCTGCTGCTCATTCCCAACGAAGGCTACTGGGGTCACGCAGAGGGGAAGCAGAATGTCAGGATCATCCGTTATCTCTTCATCAACTCCGCTTCTGCGCAGGTCATTGCGCTGGAGACCGGAAAGGCGGATATGGCCCTTGGCATCAGCTATGAGGATGCCGTGGATTTCCTTCCCGGCGGCAGCTACAGCGATCTGTTCAAAGCGCTGGATTCCTATAGCTCCGCGGCCCGCTTCCTGCTTCCCAATGTGGGAAAGGGGAGTAAGCTTGAGGATGAGCAGCTGCGTCTGGCACTGTTCAGCTCTATAGACGCTGCCGCTCTTGCGGACGCTCTGGGAGGCCGGGCTTGCAGCGCACTGGGTAATCCCGATTCCGTCAGCTTTGCGGGGGACAGCTACCAGAGCAAACATACGGCTGTGGAAAACAGCACTCTGAGCAAGCTCACCCTTACGCTCCTTTGCGCAGAAAGCGGCGAGAGCAGAATCGCAGCGCAGCAGCTGAGTCGGCAGTGGGAGGCTTTGGGCGTTACCGTCCGCCTTGTGAGCTCCGAGGAGGAGAGCTGGGATCTTGCTATAGTAGAAACCCAGTCGTGCCCCTCTGTCGTACAGCAATGGGCAGAGCTCTGGAACTACAGCGATGGCGCGAAGCTTCTTCGGGGCGGTCTGGAGGATGCAAGCCTGCTCAATCTCCTTGAGAGTCTTCAAAAGCCTAAGACCGACACGTCGGAGCTCATGGAGAAGCTGCAGGAGCGGGTTTACGCCCACGGCCTTGCCTACGCCCTGCCGCAGCTCAACGAGCCTATCATCGTTCCGTCTGCGCTGAAGCAAGTCGGTTTTAACGGTCAGGTATTGCTGCCCGGCTCCTGCCTGTATGAATAAGGAGAGACTATGGATAAAGATGCAAAAATTGAAAGAAAGCGTCATTTTCTGATAAACATGGCCTTCTGGGCCGTGATCATTGCGCTGATCTTTCTTGTGTTCCGCTATCTCATCAATATGCTCCTGCCCTTCTTCCTGGCGCTGGTGTTTGCCGCCGTGTCCCGGCCCATTGCCCGTTTTCTCAGCAGTGAGGTTCGCTGGACAAAAGATAAGGACGGGAACCGCGTCCCGGTAAGGCGGCGCTTCATTATGAATAAAACGCTGGCCGGTATCCTCAGCGTACTTCTGCTTTTCCTTGTGATCGGCGGTCTCGTTACGCTCATCATTGTCCGACTGGCGGGCAACATAGGCGATATCGTCGCAGCGATACCCGGAATTTATACCGATACAGTTCTCCCCGAGCTGGAGGAAGCTGCCGAAGATATTCTCGCGTGGGCCGGAAAGATGGACAAGACCCTTCTGAAAACCGTGGAGGACGCTATCCCCAATGTGATTTCGTCTTTAGGCAGCGCTGTTACCAGGTTCTCTGTGAACGCAGTTACCTGGATATCCTCCTTTGCCACCAAGCTGCCCAGCATCCTGCTGAATACCATCATCTGTCTCATCGCCACGGTCTTTATTGCCATTGACTTTGATTCCATTAAGGATTTCATTAACTGCAACCTGCCGGACGCGCCTCTGCAGATGGTCATTGATGTGAAGGACACCTTCCTCGATATCGTCTGGCAGTTCCTTCGCTCCTATGCGCTGATTTTCGTCATCACTGCCGCAGAGATCACCGTGGGCCTCCTGATTATCGGAGTGGATCGACCGCTGACTCTCGGCCTGCTGATTTCCCTCTTTGACGCCTTCCCCATTGTGGGCAGCGGCATGATTCTCCTGCCCTGGGCTATCTTTACGCTGATGTCCGGTGCCACCGTTCAGGGCGTGGGTCTCTTTATCGTATATGCGGTTGTTGTCATCGCAAGGCAGATCGTGGAGCCGAAGATCGTCGGCAAGCACGTGGGTATGAAGCCCATCGTAACGCTGATCTGTATGTACGCCGGCACGGAGCTCTTTGGCGGACTGGGTCTCTTCGCCCTGCCCATTGCCGTGGCCATTCTCACGGATATGAACGAGCGCGGCATGATCCACCTGTTCAAAAAGCCCGAATCCCCCGCCTGCACCTGCAACGATGATGAAGAGAGCTACGAGGAGGAGTAATCGAGATGACAGTGAATATTCTTGCCATTGGCGATGTGGTGGGGCAGAGCGGTCTGAGCTTTCTGCAGAACCGGCTGAAAACCCTGCGCAAGGAGCTTGGCATTGATTTCTGCGTGGTGAACGGTGAAAATGCCAACGTGGTGGGCATCACCCCCACCCAGGCCGACCAGATATTCAACGCCGGTGCCGATGTGATTACCCTCGGCAACCACACCTGGACCCGTTGGGAGCTGCAGCCCTATCTGGATCAGAACGCAAGGATCCTGCGTCCTGCCAATTTCGCGCCCCAGTGCCCCGGCCGGGGCGATGCCACCTACAGCACGCCCTTCGGTCCCATCCGCGTGATCAATCTGCTGGGAAAATTCACGCTGGATACCAACACGGACAACCCCTTTGTGGTTATCGATAACCTTCTTGCGGACAATCAGACCCGTATGGTGCTGCTGGATATGCACGCCGAGGCCACCAGCGAAAAGCTTGCCATGGGCTATATGCTGGACGGACGCGTCTCTGCCGTATGGGGAACCCACACCCATGTGCAGACCAGTGATGCCACGATCCTGCCCAACGGAACCGGCTACATCACCGACCTGGGCATGACCGGACCGAAGCAGGGGGTGCTGGGGATTTCCAAAGAGCAGTCCATCCGCAAGTTTCTGGGCGATCCTCCGCGCCGTTACGAGCAGGCCAAGGGCAGCGCAAAAATGGAATGCTGCCTTTTCACCCTCGAGAGCGAAACCGGTGCCTGCACCCGCGCGGAGGCCATGCGGATTGAGTAAGGAAAAGAGCTGTACCGTCCGGTACAGCTCTTTTCATAGAACATCCCTGAATAATCCGTGCTTTGTGCAGTAGAAGTACAGGCTGCCGTGGCAATACCTCGGAAAGCGAGCCTCCGCGCACCACTGGGGATAGAGCTTTTTGAGCATCAGCATATCCTCCGTCAGGAGAGCAATGAAGCTGATCCCGTGCTCCCGGTTCATTTCGTGCTCCATACGCACATACCAGTCCCCGTCACTTTCTTCAATACGGAAGCCGTGCACCTCATCGGCCTTCTGCGCTTCAAGCGCTGTCAGCCTCTGACCGCAGCAGGAGACTGCCGCACCGTCCAGCGCTGTCAGTCCATTGCCGCAGCGAGGGCAGACATAGAATCTGAGCTTTTTCACATTTCCGTTGGCCTGTCGGTCAGTGGGCAGTTCGCCCCGGAGCAGGGTCTCTGCGTCGGTACCCAGTGCAGCCGCCAGTTGGGGAAGGCTTGCGATATCCGGTGCGCCGCCGCCCCGTTCCCATTTGGATACAGCCTTATCGCTGACACCTATAATCTCCGCTAACTGCAGCTGAGTCAGACCCTGCCGCTGACGAAGAGAGCGGATCAGCTCTCCGGTTTTGGATTGATCCATTTTTATCACCTCTGCATGGAGTATACGACGAAGCGCTTCCCCTTGCAAGAAACGAACCGTAGAGTATGACTCTACGGTAAATATACACATGTTCCGAAACATTAGTTTTAACTAAATTTTTCTGCTGATTCAGCTCTTTTTTCAGCGGCCTTTCATCTTGCATCATAATCCCGCCTGTATTATAATGCACGCATCCCATTTTTTTACAGAAAGAGTGATACCCATGCTAAGTGTTTCTCATCTCACGAAAACCTACGGTAAAAACAAGGCCTGCGACGATGTGTCCTTTACGCTGACAGACGGCAGCGTCACCGTGTTGCTGGGGCCCAACGGAGCCGGTAAGAGTACGGTTATGAAGTCCGTCATCGGCTTACTTCGTGCCGAAGGCGAGATCAGCGTCGGCGGTTTCGTCCATAAGACGCCGGAGGCTCGCCGTCTTCTGGGCTATATTCCGGAGCTGCCCAGCCTGTATCCGAACCTGACGGTGTCGGAGCACATGGAGTTTCTGGCTCGCGCATACAAGCTGAAGGATTACAAGGAGCGCGTGAACACGCTTTTTGAACGCTTTGAACTGACGGAGCAGCGCAAGAAGTTCGGCGACGAGCTCAGCAAGGGTATGCAGCAGAAGCTGAACCTCTGTCTTGGGCTGCTGCCTGAGCCTCAGGTGCTCCTGCTGGACGAGCCCATGATCGGTCTTGATCCCCATGCCATCAAGGAGCTAAAGCTCCTGATGGAGGAGATGCGCCAGCAGGGGAAGACTCTGCTTATCTCCACGCACATCATCGACAGCGTGGATATGCTCTGGGATCGCACGATCATCATGCAGAAGGGGACAATCCGTGCCAATGTGGAGCGTGAGGAGCTGGAGAGAAGCTCCCAGACGCTGGAGCAGCTCTTTTTCTCCGTTACCGAGGGGCTGGAGGAGCAGGCATGAAGCTCTTTTTCTACTATACCTTCCATACCTTTCTCAACGCCTTAAAAAAGCTCTTCAAGAGCTGGATGCTGGTCTTCATTCTGGTCTGTGCACTGATAGGCGGCCTGATCGGTGTGGGTGCGTCAACCCTCTCGACCATGGCAGGGGAGAAGGACGAAGAGCAGGTGGAAGAGGTGGAAGAAAAGCCCACCGTCGAGCAAAAGCTGGGCATAGAGCGCGAGGAGGCCGCCGAGCTGGCGGCGGGACTGGTGGTACTGCTGATCTTTACCGTACAGGCTCTTTCGGCGGATAAAAACGGCGGCAGGATTTTTCTGCCTGCCGATGTGCCGCTGCTTTTTGCTTCACCGCTGGCACCCCAGTCGGTGCTGCTGTTTCGGCTGGGTACCCAATTGGGGACAGCGCTGTTTTTCGGCCTTTATCTGCTCTTTCAGGTTCCCAACATGGTTCTGAATCTGGGCATGAGTCTGGGTTCTGCGCTGAGCGTGATTGCAGCTCTGGCTCTCACCGTGGCTGTCTCCAAGCTCATTCAGGTACTGCTCTATATGCTCTGCGCCCGCAGTAAGCGCCTGCAGGACACGCTGCGCTACTGGATATATGGCGTTCTGACCCTGCTTTTTGCTTTGTTTTTCCTGCGCTATCGGAAGCTGGGCGGTACGCCTGCTCAGGCGGCAGTAGCTCTCTTTAATGGGAAAATCAGCCGCGCCGTCCCGCTCTGGGGCTGGCTCAAGGGCTTTGCCTACTACGGTATGACCGCCCAGTGGAGGAGTGCTCTTCTGGTGCTGCTTGCCATCCTTTCAGGCATTGCCGCTTTGGTGTATATCATCTATCATATCAAAGCCGACTTCTACGAGGATGCCATGGCCAAATCCGAAGAGACCGCCGAGGCTCGCCGCCGCGCCCAGGGCGAAGAGACCACCGTGGCCATGGGCAAACGCAAGAAGGATCGCAGCGATAAGCTGCGCCGGGACGGTCTGAACTACGGCAGCGGTGCCAATGTCTTTCTTGCGAAAACCATTTATAACCGCTTCCGCTTCGCTCAACTCGGCTTTCTCACCAAAACCATGGAGGTCTATCTGCTGGCAGCCGCGGGTGTGAGCATCTTCTGCCGGAGGGCTCTGGATACAGACCCCTTTTATCCCGTGGTCATGGCTCTGGGCGTGATCGGCTTTTACCGCTCTCTGGGAGACAGCTTTGCAACGGATGTGAAAATGGACTTCTTCCTGCTCATTCCCGAATCCACGGAGAAGAAGCTTTTTTATTCTCTGCTGGGTAACGCTGTCTGCTGCCTTCTGGATCTGCTGCCTGCCATGCTCGTCACGCTCTTCTTCGGCGGCACGCCGCTGAAGCTGCTGGTCTGGACGCTGCTGATTGTGTCGGTGGATTTCTACGGCAGCACGGTATCTGCCTTTCTGGATGCCTCCGCGCCGAAAAACGCCGGGACGCTGGTCAGAAATATCATTCAGGTGATGTTCGTCTACTTCGGCCTGATCCCGGATGTGCTGCTCATTGCCCTTGGCGTGGTGCTGGAGCAGCTTCCCTTTGCCGTCTGCGCTGCGGTGGTGGTCAATGCGCTCTTAGGCGCGGTGTTTCTGAGTCTGATTCCCCGCTACATTGATCCGCCTATGGAGCACTCCGCTTTCGCCGTACCCGTCTTCAGCGCCGACATGAACGAGGCGAAAAAGCGCTTTTCCCGTATCGGCTTCGGGGTCTTCGCGTTTCTTGCTGTGGGCTCCGGTTTGCAGCTGCTTGTGCTGCGCTTCATACCCCCTGAGCTGCTGGAGAGCGAAGTGATCTCTTATCTCGCAACCTTTGCACCGCTCTATTGCGTTGCCTTTCCAGTGGCGCTTAAGATTTTCGGCAAAGCACCGGAGGACAGACTGGAGAAAAAGCCTCTGGGCTTTACGGGTATGCTGACGGCGATTATTCTCTCCGTAACCCTCATGTATGTCGGCAACCTGATCGGTACGGTCTTTACGGCGTTTCTGAGTAATGTCAGCGGTAATCCCACGGTCAATCCTGTTTTAGAGCTGGTGAGTGGGGAATCGGAGGCGCTGAAGATTCTCTTCATCGTGGGCATTGCCCCGCTGATCGAGGAATATACCTTCCGCAAGTGCATCATTGATCGTCTTCGCTGCTACGGGCAGAGGCGCGCTGTGCTGGTGTCCGCTTTGCTCTTCGGCCTTTTCCACGGGAACTTCAGCCAGTTTTTCTACGCCTTTCTGCTGGGACTGGTGTTCGGCACCGTGTATGTGAAGTCGGGGCGGATGCGCTACAGCCTGATTCTGCATATGCTGATCAACACCATGGGCAGCATTCTGGCTTCCGCTTTTCTGGCGCAGCTTGACACGGCGGCTCTGGAGGGGCTGACCGTCGAAAATCTGGCCTCGCGGCTTACTACGCCGCTGCTGCTGTACTTCGGCTATGTGGGCTTCCTGCTGCTGACAACCCTGCTGGGGCTGATGCTGCTGATTCTGCGCCGCAAGGAGCTGCGCTTCCCCATAGAGAAGTACGAAGCCGACAGAAAAAACGCCCTTCGTATGTGCTGGGGCAACCCGGGCATGATCGTCAATGCGCTCTGCTGTTTGGGACTGATGCTCTATATCGCGTTTGTACAGTAGTAAATATCCCCCCGGCGAAGGAACCATCCCGGATTGTGTGGATAGCACAAAAAGCTTCCCTGTAGGGGATAAATGATTATCAGCAACATACTGACGCCTCAACTCCCGGGGCGTCAGTTTTGCATTGCAGGCTAACCACCGGCAGTTATCCTACAATACAAAATGACAAAGGAGTACGCTTCGCGAAGGAATTCAAAGCGGCAAAAAGCTCTGTGCTTGACCTTTTTTTCGGCCAATGATATAATACCGAAAAAGAAAACAAGCGTTTGAGATAAAGCTGTTAATTTGGAGGAGCTATGATAAAGGTATATGAAAGCGGTGCAGCCTTCGTGGAGGAAAACAGCGCTGTTCTTGACCGCCACCCCCTGCAATGCGGCTTTTTCTACCTGGATGCCCAATACATGGACTGCACCGACAAGCGTAACTATGTCCTTCGAGCTACAGAGGGGGAGAAGACCCTCCTTTGTATGAGGCCGTTGCCCTATAATATGATGCTTCTGGGCGACTGTGAGCTGGTGGGGGAGCTGGTAGGATATCTTTCCGGTGCGGGCTATGAGCTGGACAGCGTTTTCTGCGATGAGCGCATCGGTAAGGTATTCTGCGATTACATGAGCCGCGAAAAGCATATCGAGTATTACGAGGCTCTGGCTATGGATTACATGGAGAGTGCAACGGTCTACGCCCCCAGCAATCCGGAGGTGGAGAGGGCTGCGGAAGACGACATAGCGGAGCTGACGGAGCTGATGAACCTTTTTGGAGAGGAATGCGGACTGGAGGAGCGCTCAACAGAGGAGGACATCCAAAGGAATCTGGATCGCTTCCGCATTCTTCGCCGCGATGACTCCATTGTGGCCATGGCAGCCCTTGCGCCGGACACCGACAGAGCCATGCACATTTCCAATGTATATACCCGCCCTGCCTATCGGGGGCAGAACCTGGCTTCCAGACTTGTGAATGCCGGAAAAAACGAGATTCTTGCGAAGGGCTTTATCGCCGATCTGAATGTGGATCAGAGGAATCCCGTGACCAATTATCTCTATCGCAAGCTGGGCTTCGAGCGCATCTTTGCTCAGGGGCAGTACCGCATTGCGCTGGTGGAAAGCGAACGGCTGCGCATCTATCCTCTCAGCGACAGCGCCATGGAGCAGCTCATTACCGAGGAGGAGAGCGAGGAAATGAAGCTGGCTTATGGGGAAATGCTCAGTGCCTGCAAAGCCAACCCCCGCGATCGCGTCTTTGCCGCTGCATGGGTCATGGAGAGAAAGGAAGACGGCGTGATCGTGGGCGATCTCTGCTTCAAGGGTCTGGGCGCTGACGGCGCGGTGGAAATCGGCTACGGAACCTATGAGCCCTATCAGAACCGGGGCTATATGACGGAAGCGGTTAGAGCCATGACGGCATGGGCGCTGGCACAGGGCTGCGTAAAGCGCGTTGAGGCTGAAACCGAGCCTGATAATACCGCATCGCAGAGAGTACTTGAAAAATCCGGCTTTGTGCCTGCCGGTATTATAGGCGAGGAAGGTCCGCGCTTTGTATGGAGGGGATAAAACCATGAACGAGAATAGAAAGCCCAATCGCAAGTTCATTGCCATTCTCAACGGCGTTGCGGCTCTTTGCTTCTCTCTTGCTGCCTTCAGACATTTTCGCAGCGGAGAGCGCAGCATGGGTATCATGTATCTTTCTCTTGCCTTCTGCCAGTTTACCCTGTGTATGACGAATCTGAAGCGTATGAAGACCGATGTTCAGGAGAAGGGGGACGAATAAGTCATGCCGCCGAAACCGAAAAAGACCCGGGAAGAGGTCATCGCCGCCTCCGTGGAGCTTGTGCGGCGCAATGGCAGCTCTGCGCTGACGGCCCGCGCTTTAGGGAGCGCTTTGGGCGTTGCGCCGTCCTCCGTTTTTACGCATTTTGCCAGTATGGAGGCTTTGGAGCGCTCCACGCTGGATGCCATCCGGGAGATTTACGAGCAGTATGCGGCACGTGGGCTTGCCATGACACCACCCTTTAAGGGCTTTGGCATGGAGCTGCTGCGCTTCGCCGAAGAGGAACCGAAGCTGTTTTCCGCCCTCTTTCTGGAGCAGAACGCTTCCGCCGACCTCTCAAAGCTTTTGGAGCGGGAGGGGCACAGGGAGCTGATTCTCTCTACCATCGCCGATACCTTTGAAATTTCCTCGGAGCTTGCCGAAAGGCTGTACCGTTTCCTCTGGGTCTATCTTTGCGGGATGACAACTCTGCTGGCCACCGGTGTGTGCAGCTTCACGGAAGAGGAGCGCAGTGAGCACCTGGGCAATGCCTGCAGGGGGTTTCTCCTGACTTTGCTCGCTCCCGAGGATCAGCGCGTTACGCTCACGCCCAGAGAAGGGCAGGAGATTGAAGGCTCTGTAGAAAGCTACATTCGGACATAAAATTGGAGGCCGATGCATATGGATACCATTCTGGCTGTCATCATATTTGCTTTTCTGTTTCCCTTGATTCTGACGTTCCTGTGGAAGAAGATCAGCGGCGCGAAGCTCACCGCCTTCCTTGTTGGCGCCCTGTGCTTTACTCTTTTTGCCACGGTTCTGGAAAGCGTTCTTCACAGCGTGATCCTTACCGGCAACAGCCCGCTCTCCAAGACCATCATGTCCTCCACTCTGCTCTATATGCTCTATACCGCCTTTGCGGCAGGGATATTCGAGGAAACCGGGCGTTATTGCGGCTTTCGCTATCTGCTGAAAAGGCAAAATGACGCGTCCTGCTCCGTGGCCTACGGCATCGGTCACGGCGGCATGGAGGTGGTCATCCTTCTGGGTACTACGTATATTATGCTTGCGCTGACGCAAAACGGTCTGAGCCTCGGCGATGACGCCGCTACAGAGACTCTGCTCGCCACCGCCGCATCCATTACTCCGTCCACTGCTGCTCTTGCAATTGCAGAGCGTATCTCTGCATTGATGGCCCATGTGGGGCTTTCCGTTCTGGTTTTTACCGCCGTACGGCAGCCGGCCAAGTGGTGGCGTTACCCGCTGGCCATATTCCTCCATGCGCTTTTAGATGCCCCTGCGGCTCTCTATCAGCTGGGAACCATCAGCTCTGTTCTTTTTGTGGAGCTGCTGGCCTTCCTCTTCGGCGCGTCCTTCCTCTTCTTCGGCATCCGCGCCTATCGGGATTATAATGCAGCACAAGAGGATATGTGAGTATGTCTGAATTTTCGATTCCCAGATAAATTCCTCCTTTTGTGGATGAATGTGGCCGTCTGACAGCGCTCCCGGCAAAGGAGGATTTCATTGGAAGCCACATCTGAAGCGCCGTGTCTGCTTGAAAGGGAATATGCCCTTACCGATTCCTGCTGCTGCCCCTGTATCTTTATCAGCTGATTGTCTGCGACTACTACGCGCAGGCGCTGTCTGCTTCCTCAGAAAAGCGGGAGAGCTTTTTGCAGAAGGCGAATTTTGCAACAAAGGTATTAAAGAAAAGGCGTTAGTTCAAAGGTTTGGACTTAGTGACAGCAATCGTAGAAAAGTCAATGTGGGGCACGGCCTCCCGGCCATGCCAAGAGACTACGAGTCTTGCTTTGCCCGGATGGAACGGACATAGCTCTTTTCTGACACGGCACGGCCGGGAGGCCGTGCCCTACGGGGTTACAGGGCTCTGCAGAACAAATCAATTCATTGAAACAGGTTCAAGTTTCTTCACTTAAACTAATGAGAATAAGGAGATATTGCTATGCTGAAGTATGAAATCGTAGAGAAGGAAGCCTTTTCCGTCATAGGTCGGGAGGGCTCCACGGAGGAAGGCACCACTGTGATCCGCCGCCTTTGGACGGAGCTGCAGGAGAACCTTCGAGATATCGCTCCCGTGGTGCTGCAGAAGGACGGCAAGCTGCTGGGCATCTGGGGACTGATGAGCGACTTCTCCCGCAGCAACAAGCCCTGGGAGGACAACTTTACCAAGGGCCTGTATCTCGCCGGCGTGGAGTGCAAGCCCGGCTCCTTCGCCAAGGGTTGGAAGGTCTGGGATATCCCCGCTGCCACCTACCTGAAGGTAGACTGCGAGGACGGCTATCCCTTCCGCGAGGGTCTGCAGCGCATTGAAATGATGGGTCTGCGTCTCTCCGGCGCAGTGCTGGACTTCACCGATCCCGTCACCCAGAAGAACTATCTTTTCTATCCCGTGGAATTCCCTGATCTTTACGGTGAGGAAGAGGCCGAGAAGCAGGCATGATCGAGACTGAAAGACTCTTTCTGCGGGAGATGACGGAAGAGGACTTCGCTGCCCTCTATGCCATCCTCTCCGACAGTGACATTATGCGGCACTACCCCTATGCCTTTGACGAAGCCCGAGTTCACAATTGGATTTCCCGCAATATCGAGCGCTATGAAGTTTTCGGCTTTGGGCTCTGGGCCGTATGTCTGAAGGAGAGCGGCGAGATGATCGGGGACTGCGGTCTTACCATGCAGAACATCAACGGCTTTATCCGTCCCGAAATCGGTTATCACTTCCGTGCTGACAGGCAGCATAAGGGCTATGCCACGGAGGCGGCTGCCGCCGTGCGGGATTGGGCCTTTGAAAATACGCCATTTTTCTCGCTCTTCTCCTATATGCATGAGGCCAACACGCCCTCGGCCAGAGTTGCCCAGCGTATAGGCATGAGCCTTGTGGAAACCTATGCAGACAAAGAGGAAGGCAATATCACCGTATATAGTTTACATAAATAATAAGAAAGGCTTGTACGCACATGGAAGAGAGGACATATCTCACGCAATCCGGTAGAATTCACTATTGGATTTCCGAGCGCAAAGAGGGTCCCACGCTGGTTTTCCTGCCGGGTCTCACTGCTGACCACCGCCTTTTCGATCAGCAGATCGCATATTTTGAGAGCAAATTCACCTGCCTTGTCTGGGATGCACCCGGCCACGGAGCCTCCCGTCCCTTCTCCTACAACTACACCCTCATGGACAAGGCTGTATGGCTCCACAATATACTCCAGACGGAGCGGCTGCAAAATGTGGTGTTGATCGGTCAGTCCATGGGCGGCTACGTGGCGCAGTCCTATATGCAGCGCTATCCCCACTGGCTGCTGGGCTTTGTGTCCATCGATTCGGCGCCGCTGCAGCGCCATTATATGACGGGCTTCGAGCTCTGGCTCCTGAAACGCATGGAGCCCATCTACAGGCTCTATCCCTGGAAAACGCTCCTGGATGCCGGCGCTAAGGGCTGCGCGGAAAGCGAGTACGGCCAGACGCTCATGCGCGAAATGATGGAGAGCTATGACAAGGGCGAATACTGCCGGCTGGCCGGCTTTGGCTATAAGCTTCTGGCTGAGGCCGTCAATGAGGGTCTTCCCTACAACATAGACTGCCCCACCATTTTAGTGCTGGGTGAGAAGGACAGGGCCGGCTCTACCAAAAGCTATAACCGCCGCTGGGCGAAGGAGGCGGGACTGCCGTTGAGCATCATCCCCGGCGCAGGGCACAATGCCAACACCGATGCCCCGGATGAAGTGAACGCCGTCATTGAGAAATTCGTGGATTCCCTGCCGAGGAAAGGAGAGTACTCGCTTTGAAGAAAATAATGTCTATCATTCTCGTTCTGGCACTGATATGCAGTCTTTGCGCCTGCTCTGAGAGCGAGGAAGGCGCGAAAAAGGAAAAGGAATTTGTGATCATTCTGGAGAACACCACAAAGGATATGCTCAGGGGTGCTTCCGTCACCCTCTCACTGGGTGATGAGGTCTTTGCCTCCATGGGTATGCAGAACGCCGATGGAAGTTTGCTGGGGGAGGATACGCTCTATTTCCATGTCCTTGCCAGTGATTTTCCTGAAGGTGCAAAGCTCTCCGACTTTTCCGCTTCCTTCACCATCACCGATGCCGAGGGTAACGAGGAATGGCTGCAGACTGTGCAGTTTACCCCCGAATGGGGCGAAGCCTATGCCTACCGCCTCTTCCATGAGGACGGCTATCAGCTTTTCCCCGCAGAGCTTACGGAAACCATGCGGGAGCTTCTGAGCAGCTCAGAGATGAAGTAAACATGGAAGAGATACTTGAACGCCTTCGCGCCTTGGGCGAGGAGAGCTACGCCAACTTCCAGCGCAGGCTTACTCCGGGGCCTGATCCCGACAGCTTTCTGGGTGTCCGAGTGCCTGCATTGCGTCAGCTGGCAGCGGAGATGAAAAAGGACGGCACCCGGGAGAAGTTTCTGGACGAGCTGCCCCATCGGTATTACGATGAAAACCTGCTCCATTCTGTGCTTCTCATCGGGGAGAAGGATTATGCGCACTGCATGGAACGCATTGAGGCTTTTTTACCCCATATCGACAACTGGGCCGTCTGCGATACCCTGCGGCCAACGGTCTTTGCAAAACATCACCGGGAGCTTTTGCCGGAGGCAGAGCGCTGGATTCGCTCTTCGGAAACCTATACCATCCGCTTCGGGCTGGATACGCTCATGACCGAGTTTCTTGGGTCGGATTTTGCTCCCGACCAGCTGGAGCTTGCCGCAGGCGTGGAGAGCGAGGAATACTATGTGCGGATGATGGTGGCCTGGTACTTTGCCACGGCGCTCGCCAAACAGTGGGATGCTGCTATCCCTTATATCGAGCAGCACCGCCTCTGCGACTGGACGCATCGGAAAACCATCCAGAAGGCCATTGAGAGCTTTCGTATAAGCGATGCGCAGAAGGAATATCTACGCACTTTGAAGTAAGGCGGGAATGCGAATGAGCGACTTCTTTTCCGCAGCATTCCCGTGGATCGTTATGGGTCTGTGCGCGGCAATCCTCTGCGCCCGTTTGGGTCAGCAAAACATAAAAGGCAGTAAAGTATCAAGTTTTATGACAGAAGGTATGGTATTTGGCCTGATTCTCGGAACTGCTGTTGGAAAAGTCGTGAGCGTAAGCGCCGGTACTTCTCTGAGCCTCGGCATACTCATCGGTATGACGGTGGGAAGCCTCATACCTGAAAAGGAAGAATAATGGATTTTCGCCCCGCAAAAGAAGACGAGCTCGGTGCCGTGCTGGCGCTGTATCGCTCCGTTATCGGAGGAGAATACTGCACCTGGAACGAGTTTTATCCCACGATGGAAGATATAAACTATGACTTTGAAAACGCAGGTCTTTATGTCCTGACTGCCGAAGAGGAAGTGCTGGGTGCCGTCTCCTTCGCTGCGGAGAACGAGCTGGACGAGCTGCCCTTCTGGCAGTGTCGCGAAGCTGTGGCCGAGCTGGCTCGGGTGGTCATCCGTCCTGATATGCAGGGCAGGGGACTCTCCGGCTGGCTGGTAACGAAGGCCGAGGAGCTGCTGCGTACGCAGGGCATCAAAGCCGTACACCTGCTGGCCGCAGTGAAAAATACCCCGGCCTGTCGCTGCTACGCCTCCTGTGGATATGTACATTATGAACCGCTTGAGATGTATGAGAATCTTTTTTACCCCTGCGAAAAGCTGCTGTAGGCATAGAAGAGAAATACTTAAGTCTTGTCCCGACGAAGTCCGTGTACACATTTACGGGGAGGCCGTGGAATGAACAGCTTTTCCGAAAACAGCTGGAACCCCTGGCATGGCTGCACAAAGATTTCCGACGGCTGCAGATACTGCTATGTGTACCGGCAGGACGAGCGCTACGGCTCCGCAGTGGAGAGCAGCCTCTGCCGCAAAACAGGCAGCTTTAAGCTGCCGCTGGCAAGGACAAGGGCAGGGGAGTACAAGCTTGCTCCCGGCAGTATGGTCTATACCTGCTTTACCTCCGATTTTCTTTTGCAGGACGCGGACATCTGGCGCGGCGAGTGCTGGGAGATGATCCGCTATCGCAGCGATCTGAGGTTCTGCTTTTTCACCAAGCGCATAGACCGCCTGGAGCAGTGTCTGCCTCCCGATTGGGGCGACGGCTACGACAATGTGATTATCGGCTGCACGGTGGAGAATCAGGATCGGGCCGATTACCGGCTACCCATCTTCAAAGCCGCGCCCATCAAGCATAAGACCATTATTGTTGCCCCCATGATCGGAAGCGTGAACCTGACCCCCTGGCTGGACGATACCATTGAGGAGGTTTCCGTCAGCGGTGAATCCGGGCAGGAGGCGCGTCCTCTTAGATATGAGTGGGTTCTCTCTGTCCGCCGGCAGTGCATGGAGGCCGGGGTGTCCTTCCTCTTTCATCAGACCGGGGCCACCCTCATCAAGGACGGGAAAACCTACCATATCCCCCGCAGTGCGCAGCTTTCTCAGGCCAAAAAGGCAGGAATCGACTTCGGCATCGGCACAGAGGGGATCCCTGCCGCCATTATGAAACGTTTAACCAAAGGTGAAAGCTATGACTGAAACGATAACCATGGAAACTCCCCGGCTGCTGCTCCGCCCCTGGACGGAGGCGGATGCTGAAGCTCTTTACAAATATGCCTCCGATCCCGCTGTCGGCCCCGCCGCCGGCTGGGAGGTTCATACCAGCGTGGAGGAGAGCCGCGAGATTATCCGCACGGTACTCTCCGAACCTGAGACCTATGCGGTCGTATGGAAGGAAAGCGGCGAACCCATCGGCAGCGTGGGACTGATGGCATCTCGCTCCGCCGTGAAGGACGAAAGCAAGGCCATGGAGCTGGGGTATTGGGTGGCAAAGCCCTTTTGGGGGCTCGGCATCATGCCCGAGGCAGTGGAGCGGATTCAGAAGAGAGCCTTTGAGGAGCTGGACTGCGAGAAGCTATGGTGCGCCTATTTTGATGGAAACGCAAAGTCTGCGCGGGTCATGGAGAAGTGCGGCTTTGTTTTTGATCATACCGAAATTGTCGATTGGAGAGGGCGGGGAAAAATGCTCACCGAGCATTTTACGCTGCTGACCAGAGCGCAGTGGGAAGGCGGTCTCATCTGCCGCAGACTCTCCAAAGAGGAGCTTCCCGCAGCCATGGCGTTGGCGTGGGAGGTCTATGCGGAGTGTCTGGCGCCCACCACTTCCCTCGAAGGCGTGGAAACCTTCCGGCATTATGTAAACGATCCGGAAACGAGCAGAAACCGCATTGGCTTCGGTGCGTTTCTCTGCGGCGAGCTGGTCGGGATGATGCTCATCCGGGACGCGATCCATATCTCACTCTTTTTTGTCAAAAGCGAGCATCAGCGCCGGGGAATCGGCAGAGCGCTGCTGGATACAGCTCTGCGTTTTTACCCCTGTCAGGCATTTACTGTAAACGCTGCACCCGAAGCCGTTGGTGCTTATGAACGCATGGGTTTCACCAAAACCGGAGACGAGGAGCTGGAGGACGGCATCCGTTTTGTTCCTATGGAGCACGCAAGCGCTCTTTGAGATGTTCAAATTCCTGCGCTTCGTGTTTGAATTACGACGAACTCTTGACAGCTGCAGTTGCTATGCTATACAATAGAGAAAGAGCTATACCGAAAGGAAAATTGAGGTATGAAAAATAAAAAAATGATCCTTGGCATTATTGCTGTAGTGCTGATTGTTGTTATCTTCGTTCTGGCTTTTTTTATGGACAAGGGGACAGAAGAAAAAAGCGGGAGCCTGTCTCCTACGGCTGATAAGAATAATGCTGCCAATGTAGTGGAATGGGAGGGATCAAGCTATTATCAGAATCAGAATCTTACAACAGTTCTCTTTGTGGGTGTGGATAACAATGGTCCGGTGCAGGATAGCGGACTTTTCTATAATGAGGGTCAGTGCGACTTCCTGATGCTCGCTGTTTTTGACAAAAGCACCGAGTCGGTTTCTCTTCTCCACATCAACCGCGATACCATTACTCCCGTGACCATGCTGGGCTTGGGCGGTAAGGACGCCGGCAAGGCCGAAATGCAGATTGCCCTTTCCCATTGCTACGGCTCCGGTCTGCAGGACAGCTGCAAAAATACGGTTTCTGCCGTTTCCGAGCTGCTGAAGGGGAGCAAGATCGACCACTATTTCATGATGAATATGGACGGCGTGGCTCTGCTCAACGATGCGGTAGGCGGTGTAACCGTTACGATTGAAGACCAGTTTGAAGGGGAGCCCGATTTCGTTGTGGGTGAAACCATTACCCTGAAGGGCAGTCAGGCACTGACCTATGTTCGCGGCCGCTCCGATGTGGCAGACGGAACCAATGTCAACCGTATGCAGCGCCAGCGGAACTACATCAGAAAATTCATCGATAATTTTGATGCCATGGCCTCCTCTGAGGATTTCGTTACTACTACTATTACCCTCATTTCCGATTACAGCGTCACCGATATGACCCTTGAGCAGCTCAGCAGCATAGCCAATCAGTTCTCCGAGTATACCCTCGGCGAGGTTCGCTCCTTTGATGGTACGCTGAACTATGAGAGCAGCTATGTGGAGTTCTATGTGGACGACGCCGATCTGACCAGGCAGCTTGTGGAGCTGATGTACATTCCCGAAAACGAAAAGAAATAATATATTTGGAGGAATCCTATGAAAATCGCTGTTACCTACGAGAACGGAGAAGTATTCCAGCATTTCGGCAAGACCGAAATGTTCAAAGTCTACACGGTGAGCGGGAGCAACATTGTCTCAACGGACATCATCGGCAACGAGGGTACCGGCCACGAGGCACTTGCCGGCTTCCTTGCTGACAAGGGTGTGGATGTTGTCATCTGCGGTGGCATGGGCGGCGGTGCTCAGGCTGCTCTGCTGGAGGCCGGCATTGCTGCCATCTCCGGTGCCACTGGCAGCGCTGATGAGGCTGTTGCCGCTTTCCTGCGCGGCGAGCTGAAGTCTCAGGGTAAGAACTGTGACCACCACGACCATGAAGAGGAAGAGCACACCTGCAACTGCGGCGGCGAAGGCGGTGAATGTGAGTGCGAAGGCAACTGCGGCGGTGGCTGCGGTGGCTGCGCCGGCTGCCATGCCGAGCCCGACTTTGAGGGTCCCAATGTGGGCAAGACCTGCCGGACCCACTACCGCGGCACCTTTAATGACGGTACTGTGTTCGACTCCTCCTATGAGCGCGGAGAGCCTCTGGAGTTCGTCTGCGGCGCAGGCATGATGATCCACGGCTACGATAAGGCCGTTGCCACCATGAATGTGGGCGAGAGCATCGACATTCACCTGATGCCCGAAGAGGCCTACGGCCAGCCCAACCCCAATATGATCGTAACCTTTGAGATCGCCAACCTTCCCGGCTCCGAAAGCTGCAAGCTGGGTGATCAGGTCTACCTGTACGACAACAGCGGCCGCCCCTTCGCCGTGACCGTCATCGCCAAGGACGACAAGAATATCACGCTGGATGCTAACCACCAGATGGCCGGCAAGGAGCTGAACTTCCACATCGAGCTGGTCTCCGTGGAGTAATCCCTTTGTTCTGTCTCCGGACGCAGAGCTTTTCCGCCCTGCGTCCTTTTTTATGTTGAATTTTTTCTTTTCTGCTCTTATAATAGAAGCGAGAACGCAAGGAGGTTTTTCTAATGACCCTGAACGAATACCTTTCCTCCCTTCATGATAAACGGATCGCAGTGGTGGGTATCGGCGTGAGCAACAAGCCGCTCTTGAAGCTCCTGCTGGAAGCCGGCTGCGATGTAACAGCCTGCGATAAAGCCTCCAAAGAGAAGCTCGGTGACACCGCACTGTGGCTGGAGTCCTTGGGCTGCAAGCTCCATTCAGGGGAAAGCTATCTGGATGATACCGATTTTGATATCGTTTTCCGCACGCCCGGTCTGCACCCCCGCTTTCTCTCTGCCTTTGCCGAGAGGGGGGCGGTGCTCACCTCTGAGATGGAGGTTTTCTTCTCCCTCTGCCCCTGCGAGATACTTGCCATCACCGGGTCTGACGGGAAGACCACAACATCCACGGTGACGGCGGAGCTTCTGAAGCGTCAGGGCTATCGGGTCTGGCTGGGCGGCAACATCGGCACCCCGCTTCTCGATAAGCTGCCGGAGATGCAGCCCACGGATAAGGTCGTACTGGAGTTATCCTCCTTCCAGCTCCACAGTATGCGCTGCCATCCCCACAGGGCTCTGATTACCAATCTTGCCCCCAACCATCTGGATGTTCATCCGGATATGGAGGACTATGTGGCAGCTAAAAAGCAGATTTTTGCTCAGCAAACCGCCGATGACCTGTTAATCGTAAACGCCGACAATGCCGTCACCGCCCCTCTGCGCTCCAACGGGCAGACCCGTTACTTCAGCCGATGCAAGGCCGTGGACGGAGCATATTGTGAAAACGGTACCATTTATCGCGGCGGCAGGGCACTCATGGCAGCTGCTGAGATTCGCATTCCCGGCTGGCATAATGTGGAGAACTTTATGGCGGCCTTCGCCCTCACCGACGGTCTGGTCACGGACGAAAACTGCGCGGCCCTCGCCCGGGAGTTTCCGGGTGTGGAGCATCGTCTGGAGCACATCCGCACCCTGCGGGGCGTGGACTACTGCAACGATTCTATTGCCTCCAGTCCAAGCCGCACCATCGCCGGGCTTGAAGCCGTAAGGCAAAAGCCCATTCTCATCGCCGGCGGTTATGACAAGCACATTCCCTTTGACGCTCTGGGCGATGAAATCTGCAGTAAATGCAAGGCGCTGGTGCTTACCGGCTTCACCGCTGAGGCCATTCGCAAAGCAGTTACGGATTCTCCGCTTTACGATGAAGCTGCCCTGCCCATAGTCATGGAGCCGGACTTCAACGAGGCCGTACGGAAGGCGTCCGCCATGGCTGTGGAGGGCGATCTGGTGCTGCTGAGCCCCGCCTGTGCGTCCTTTGACCACTTCAAGAATTTTGCGGAACGCGGAAACGCCTTTCGACAGCTTGTGAACGCTCTGTATTGATAGATTCCTCAGGAGATATTTCTATGACTAAAGATGAACTTTATTCTCTTGCTGACGAGGTAGAGGAAAAACTGCACCTCGTTTTCCGTGACTTTGAGAAAACCAGCGAGTACCACACAGCCAAAATGCTGGATGCCTTCCGGGAATTTCGGGTGTCTGAGGCCTGCTTTGCAGGAACCACAGGCTATGGCTACGATGATCTGGGCCGTGAGACACTGGAAAACATCTATGCCCGCATTTTCGGCTGCGAAAGCGCACTGGTGCGCACTACCTTCGTCAACGGCACTCACGCCATTGCCTGCGCCCTCTACGGAAGTCTGAATCCCGGCGACACCTTTTTCTCCGTCACCGGAACCCCCTATGACACGCTTCTGACCTGTATCAACGGAGACAGACCCGGCACGCTGAAAACCTACGGTGTGAAGTATGAGTCTATGGAGCTCGCCGCTGACGGCGGTCCTGACTACGAGGGCATAGAGAGGCGCGTCTCCGAGCTGCGCCCTGCCGTGGTTTATCTGCAGCATAGCCGAGGCTACGCCGACCGCAGGGCTCTCTATGTGGAGGAAATCGGAAAAGTGGCAGAGATCGTTCACCGGGTTTCTCCGCAAAGCGCTGTGGTTCTGGATAACTGCTACAGTGAGTTCTGCGAGCGCCGGCA
The DNA here is from genome assembly GCA_002315975.1 of Clostridiales bacterium UBA1728. Lineage (GTDB taxonomy): Bacteria > Bacillota > Clostridia > Oscillospirales > Oscillospiraceae > Apopatocola. Next base: position 73,128 of record DCIK01000015.1, on the reverse strand, counting down.
TCCCACGGAGCTGGGCGTAGACCTGATGGCAGGTTCTCTCATCAAGAATCCCGGCGGCGGTCTCGCTCCCATGGGCGGCTACATCGCAGGCCGCGCCGATCTTGTGGAGCGCAGCGCCGAGCGTCTCACCGTTCCCGGCATCGGCGGCGAATGCGGTGCCACGCTGGGCAATAACCGCCTGCTGTTTCAGGGCTTTTTCATGGCCCCGCACACGGTCTGTCAGGCACTGAAGACCGCCGCCTTCTGCGCCGCCATGCTGGATGCGCTTGGCTACCGGAGTTTCCCGGCCTATGATGAGAAGCGCAGCGACATTATCCAGACCATCTGTCTGGAAAGCGCCGATAATCTCGTTAAGTTCTGTCAGGGCATTCAGGCTGGCTCCCCGGTGGACTCCTATGCTTCCCCGGTGCCCGCGCCCATGCCCGGCTACGCCAATGATGTGGTCATGGCAGCCGGTACCTTTATTCAAGGCTCTTCCCTGGAGCTGAGCTGTGACGGTCCCCTCCGCGAGCCCTATCTGGGCTTCATGCAGGGCGGTCTTACATACGAATCTGGAAAACTGGGCGTGTTGAGTGCTCTTGAGAGGATGATGGAATAATGGACGAGCTTTCTGAAATCAAACAGCTCCGGGAGGATCTGGAGCGCTATAACATAGCCTATTACGATCTGGACGCCCCTCTGATCTCTGACTTTGAGTATGACGCCCTCTACCGCCGTCTGGAGGAGCTGGAGGCGAAGCATCCCGAAGCCTTCGACCCCAAGTCTCCCACCCAGCACGTGGGCGGGCACAGCAGCGAGCAGTTTTCTCCCGTGCAGCACGAGGTGCCGCTGGAGAGTCTCAACGATGTATTTTCCTACGAGGAGCTCTCCGACTTTCTGCGCAAGACCGCCGAGAGTCTGGGAGAGGAGCCGGAATACAGCGTAGAGCCGAAGATTGACGGCCTGTCCATGGCCATCGAGTACCGTAACGGTCACTTCTATCGCGGCGCTACCCGAGGTAATGGTACCGTGGGCGAGGATGTCAGCGACAATCTCCGCACCCTGCGGAATCTTCCGCTGGAGCTAACTGACGCACCTGAGAGGCTGATCGTCCGCGGTGAGGTCTATATGTCCCGGCAGGTCTTCGAGGAGCTGAACATGGAGCGCGAAATTCGCGGAGAAACGCTTCTCGCCAATCCCCGGAACGCCGCCGCCGGCAGTATGCGCCAGAAGGACGCTTCCGTCACAAAAAGCCGCAAGCTGGACATCTACATCTTTAATATTCAGCTCACCAGCGGGGAAATGCCCGTTACCCACGCCGAGTCTCTGGACTACATGGCTTCGCTGGGGCTTCCCGTAATCCCGCATCTGCTGTGCCGGGGCGAAGAGAGCGTCCGCGATGAGGTGAGACGCATCGGTGAACAGCGGGAGCAGTACCCCTGCGATATTGACGGCGCTGTGGTTAAGGCCAACCGCTTCGATCAGCGTACGCTTCTGGGCTCCACCGCCAAGGCTCCACGCTGGGCCTGCGCCTACAAGTACCCGCCGGAGGAAAAGCCCTCCGTGGTGAAGGACATTGTGGTGCAGGTGGGCCGCACCGGTGTATTGACTCCCAAAGCAGTCATTGAGCCCGTTCGTCTTGCAGGAACCACCGTGACCAATGCTACGCTCCACAACCAGGACTTTATCGATAAGCTGGATGTGCGTATCGGCGATAGCGTCATCGTCCGCAAAGCCGGAGAGATCATTCCCGAGGTGCTGTGCGTACTTCCCGAGAAGCGTCCGGAAGGAACCGTGCCCTTCCACCTGCCGGAAAAATGCCCCGTCTGCGGTGCGGCTGTAGAGCGGGACGAGGAGGGCGCATTCATGCGCTGCACCGGTGCCGAGTGTCCCGCACAGCTTCTCCGTACCGTGGTGCACTTTGCTTCCAGAGAGGGCATGGACATTGAGGGTCTGGGTATCGCCGTGGCAGAGGCTCTCATCCAGAACGGCCTCATTCACACGGCCGCCGAGCTCTACTCGCTGGATGCTCAGTCCGTGGCCGCGCTGGATCGCATGGGAAAAAAGTCTGCCGAGAATCTCATCGGGGAAATTGAAAAGAGCAAGGAGAATGATCTCAGTAAGCTCCTCTGCGCCTTCGGCATCCGGCAGGTGGGCAGCAAGGCCGCCAAGGTGCTCGCCCGCGCCTTCGGCACCATGGATGCACTGGAGAGCGCCACGCTTATGGAGCTGATGGCCGTGGACGATATAGGCCCTGTTACCGCTCAATACATCGCTGAGTGGTTTCAGAGCGACAGTGCCCGCCACCAGCTGAGTCTGCTCCGTGCTGCCGGAGTCAATATGCGTTCACTCTCTGAGCAGAAGGATAATCGTTTTCTGGGGAGGACCTTTGTTCTTACCGGGACTTTGAGCAGCTATACCCGTGACGAGGCGGCTGCCATAATTGAAGCTTTTGGCGGCAAAGTATCCTCATCGGTATCCAAAAAGACCAGCTATGTGCTTGCCGGAGAAAATCCCGGCAGTAAGCTCACAAAAGCGCAGTCTCTGGGAATTCCCGTCTTGACAGAAGAGAATTTTCAGGCTATGATACAATAAACTTACAAATGGAGGTACTTTATCATGCAGGAAGTTTATGAATTCGTAAAAGCGTGCGGCACCTACTATCTGGCCACCGTTGAGGGCGATCAGCCCCGCGTGCGTCCCTTCGGTACCGTGAACATTTTCGATGGCAAGTTCTACATCCAGACCGGCAAGGTCAAGGAGTGCTCCAAGCAGATGCACGCCAACCCCAAGGTGGAAATCTGCGCATTCGGCAAGGGCAAGTGGGTTCGCATTGCCGGCACCGCCGTGGCCGATGAGCGTATCGAGGCCAAGCAGAGCATGCTCGATGCTTATCCCTCCCTCCAGAAGATGTACAAGGCCGATGATGACAACACCGAGGTTCTCTATCTGAAGGATGTCACCGCCACCTTCTCCTCCTTCACTGAGGCCCCCAAGGTGATCAAGTGGTAAGCTGCCGCTTATCCAAGCGAAAAGCCTGTGATTCGTCACGGGCTTTTCTGCGTATTTGACAGTTTTCGGAAATGTGATATAATCAAAGAGAAAAGGAGGGTCGAGCTCATGTCGTTGCATATCGTCCGAAATGATATAGCGAGAATGCACTGCGATGCCATCGTCAACGCTGCCAATACCGAACTGCGTCGAGGCGGAGGCGTCTGCGGAGCCATTTTCGCCGCGGCTGATGCGTCAGCCCTGGAAAGTACCTGTCGTTCGCTCGCGCCCTGTCCCACCGGCAGAGCCGTTGCAACGCCGGGATACGGTCTTTCCTGCCAATGGATCATTCACGCCGTCGGGCCCGTATGGGAGGATGGCAGCAGGGGAGAAGAGGAGCTTCTGCGCAGCGCCTACCGCAGCGCCCTGAAAATCGTGGAGGAGAAGAACTGCGCTTCCGCGGCATTCCCTTTGATCTCTGCCGGAATTTACGGCTTCCCCATGGAGGACGCACTGGAAATTGCTACGCAGGAGCTGCAGTACTATCTGCTCGATCATGATGTGGACCTGTATCTGGTAATCTTCAGCAGGGAGAGCCTACTCATCGGCTCCAGTCTCTTTCACGATATTCAAAGTTACATTGATGATAAATATATAGACTCTCATGAATTTCGCCGTAAGAATTCATTTTATGATACTGAAGTCTGCGGCTCCTGCGTACCCAAACCCTGCATGGCTGCGGAGACCGTCTCTGCGGACCGCAGTCTGGAGGAGCTTATGTCTATGCGCGAAGAGAGCTTTTCCGATATGGTTTTGCGACTGATTCGCGAGAAGGATCTGAGCGAGGTAGCCGTATATAAGTCCTCAAATCTCGACAGAAAGCTCTTTTCCAAGCTTCGCTCCAACCGTGACTACCAGCCCAGCAAAAATACTGCCCTCGCTCTTGCGGTGGGTCTGCGGCTGAATGTGGATGAGACTCGTGATCTCCTTGGAAAAGCCGGGTTCGCATTAAGCCGAAGCAGCAGACAGGACATCATAGTGGAGTATTTCCTTACCCATGAAATCTACGATATCATGACCATCAATGAAGCCCTTTTCGATTTTGATCAGCATCTTCTCGGTGCTTAAGGAGTAGCTATGGATGCTTTCAAGCCAGGAATATACCGTCATTACAAAGGAAATCCCTATCGGCTGCTTACCCTTGCCCGCCACAGCGAAACTGAGGAGTGGATGGTGGTCTATCAGGCTCTGTACGGTGAGCGCGGTATATGGGTTCGCCCTGCGTCTATGTGGAACGAGACTGTTATCGTGGACGGTGAAGCGGTTCCGAGATTCCGCTATATCGGCACCGATGCAGAGGAGATGTGAGTATGGGGGATAGTGCTTATCATCTGCGCCATGACTACATTTCCGTTCCCACGGATAGGGGCGTGAGCTATGGCGGCTCCCAGAGCTTTTCCGAGGGCAAGGTTATGCGTCATTGCGGCTGCGGTGTGGTAGCTGCGCTGGACTGGCTTTTATATCTTCAGAAGCGTACCCCCACGGCTCGTGTGAGTTTTCTACCGCCGACTGATGTGCCGCTGGACAGGACACAATATACCGAGCTTCTGTATAGCCTCTCCAGAAAGTACCTGCCCATGCTCTACCCCACGGGGATCAATGGTCTTATGCTTGCCGCCGGACTCAATCTTCTTTTTCTCCGGGAGCATCTGCCCTACAGGGCGTCCTGGCGTATGAGCCGCAACGGGCTCTGGAGCGGCATGAAGGAAATGTTAGCCGGGGACTATCCCGTGATCCTCTCCGTAGGGCCCAATTTCCCGAGGCTGCTTTCGGGAAAGGAAAAAGCAACACTCTTTCAGCGCGACCCCCAAGGAACGCTGCGCCCCTCTGCGGCTGTTCACGCCCATTACATGACTGTAACGGCGCTGGAAGGAGATTGGCTTCGACTTTCCAGCTGGGGAAAGGAGTACTGGCTGAATATTACAGCCTATGAGGACTACATCCGCACCCACAGCAGTTATGTACTCAGCAATATTCTGTACATTGAGGAGAAATGACGATGAATACAAAAGCCACAGAGGTCGTTGCTGCCCTGATCTGGGAGGGAGAGCGCTTTATGATCTGCCAGCGTCCCGCTCACAAGGCCCGTGGCCTCCTCTGGGAGTTTGTCGGCGGCAAGCAGGAGAGCGGCGAGACACTGCAGGAGGCGTTACAGCGGGAGTGCCGGGAGGAGCTTGAGATTGAGATATCCGTGGGTGATGTGTTCATGGATGTTATCCACAATTATCCCGATCTGCTGGTACATCTCACCCTCTTCAACGCTACCATCACCCAGGGCCCGCCGAAGCTGCTGGAGCACAATGATCTGCGCTTTATCCTCCCTTCGGAGATCGGGAACTTCGAGTTCTGCCCCGCCGATGAGGAAATTCTGAAAAAAATCAGAACGCTGTGATTGTCGCTTTGAAAGAGACCTATGGCTTTAAAAGATATGATATCCTCCTGTCATCAACATAATGACAGGAGGATTTTTCGATGAAAAATGATCTGATGGAGCTTGTTTTCATTCTGGATCGCAGCGGGTCTATGAGCGGTCTGGAGAAGGACACCATCGGCGGCTTCAACGGCATGATGGAAAAGCAGAAGACGGAAAACGGTGAAGTGCTGGTGACTACGGTGCTCTTCGATGACCGCATTGAGCTGCTTCACGACAGGCTGGACATTCGCGCTCTCGCCCCGCTCACGAACAAGGACTACTATGTCCGCGGCTCCACGGCATTGCTGGACGCACTGGGCAGCACCATTCAGCGCATCGCCCGCAACCATGCCCATACCGCCGAGGACTATCGCCCGGGCAAGACCATGTTCGTGATCATCACCGACGGCTATGAAAACGCCAGCCGGGAGTACAGCTATGCCAAGATCAGAGAGCTCATTGACCACGAAAAGAGCAAATACGGCTGGGAGTTTCTCTTCCTGGGCGCCAATATCGATGCAGCCGCCACCGCAAAGACCATGGGCATTGACGCTGACTATGCTGTGGACTTCCACGCAGACGAACGGGGCGTATCTCTGAACTACGAGGTGCTTTCCGATGCGGTCTCCAGCGCCCGCGCCTGTCCGGCGCCGCTGGACAGGAAGTGGAAGAAGCGCGTGGAGGAGGACTACAAAAGCCGCTGAACCCTTGCTTTTTCTTCCTGCCGGTGCTATGATAAAAATATCCAAAAACAACAGGTAGAAAAAGGAGAGGGACACTATGCTTCAGCAAGGCGAAAAGGCACCGGACTTCACCCTGACAGACGGAGAGGGAAAGAGCGTAACTCTATCGCAGTATCAGGGACAGAAGCTCATTATATATTTCTATCCCAAGGACAGCACTGCGGGCTGTACCAAACAGGCGAAGGCCTATGCAGCCGCAGACGAGGAGCTGAAGACTCTGGGCGTGAAGGTGATCGGCATCAGCAAGGACAGCGTGGCCTCCCATAAGAAGTTTGCGGAGAAATATGCGCTTCCGTTTACGCTGCTCTCCGACCCGGAGCGTCAGGCCATCGAGGGCTATGGCGTCTGGCAGGAAAAGAAGATGTGCGGTAAGGTGAGCATGGGCGTCGTCCGCAGCTCCTTCCTCATTGATGAGGAAGGGCGGCTGGAGCTGGTGCGCTACAATGTGAAGGCTGACAAGGACACAGCCGAGCTTCTGGCCTATCTCAAAAAATGAAAGGTGCCCCGGTAACACTAATTTACAGTGTTTCCGGGGCTTTTCTCAGGGGTTGTAGGCAGGATTCATATAGTACACGTTTTTCTGATCCAGCTTCTCCATGGCCAGAGCCAGCGCTTCGCCGAAGCGCTGATAGTGTACCACTTCCCGCTCCCGCAGAAAGCGGATCACATTATTCACGTCCGGGTCATCGCTGAGGCGCAGAATGTTATCGTAGGTGACCCGGGCCTTTTGTTCCGCAGCCATGTCTTCGGTCAGGTCCGCAATAACATCTCCCTTTATGCCGATTCCTACTGCGTCCCAGGGCACGCCTCCGGCGGACTGGGGATATACACCCAGACTGCGATCCACAAAGTAGGCGTCGTAGCCTGCTGCCTGAATCTCCTCGATGCTGAGGTTTCGGGTAAGCTGGTGAACCAGTGTACCCACCATTTCCAGATGCCCCAGCTCTTCCGTGCCGATATCCGTGAGAATGCCCTTCAGCTCGGGGTAGGGCATGGTGAAGCGCTGACTCAGATAGCGCAGGGATGCTCCCAGCTCCCCGTCGGGGCCGCCGTACTGACTGATAATGATCTTTGCCAGCTTGGGGTTGGGGTTTTTGATCCGAATGGGATACTGGAGCTTTTTCTCGTATACAAACATCCCTCACTCCTCCTTTCCGCATTCCCAGGGCCAGGGACCCTGCAGCCATGTGTAGCTTTCCGCATCCAGAAGCTCGCTCTTGCTCACGGGACCGTAGAGGCTCTCATACCGCTCTCTGCCCAGCTTTGCCAGAGAGAGCAGCTCTTTGTACAGGCTCAAGGCCTCTGCATCATCGCTGTGGGTATCCAGATACAGGGACAGATCGTGGGCAGCAAAGTCCAGAGCCATCAGTTCTGCGGCGGGTACATCAGGTACTGAGCTGTTTACAATGTTCCCCAGCGGCAGATCCAGCCCCGGAAACAGAGTGCCGCGCACCAGTGCCTTCTCAGTCTCGTAGCGGGGTGAGTCGCCGCACTGTCGGGGAATGGTACCGATCCCCAGCGGTGCGCAGCCGGGTAAGCGGCCGTTTTTATAGTCGCATTTTTCGCATTCCATGGTTTTCCCTCCTTGGTGGTGATGCACCATGCTATGCAAACAGTGAAAGTGTCGTCCCGGGATAGAAGAAAAGCTTTGCTTTAGCGGTTGAATTATGTTATACTCTTTAAAAACCTGTTGGACTGGGGGGCTATGCGTGTATTTCACCGAAGAAGCAAAGTCGGAAATCTATGAGAAATACCAGAGCAAGGTTTTCGGCTATCTCTACGGCAAAACCAATTCGCAGCAGGATGCCGAGGATCTCTGCGCTGATGTTTTTGTGAAGGTTTATGCCAAGCTGGACAGCTTTGATGAAAACAAGGCATCTCTATCCACATGGATTTTCCACATCACCAGAAACACGCTTTTTGATTTTTTCCGTAAGGGACGCAGCACTGTTGAACTGGATGAAAACATCCCCCAGGAGGGCGACTTCTCGGAGGACATCTGCCGGGAAGAGGCTCTGGAAGCCCTTGCAGATGCGCTGGAGAGCTTGCCGGAGCGGGAACGGAACATAGTCCTGCTGCATTATTATAAGCGTATTCCCCTCAAGACGATTGCAGAACAACTGGACTTGTCCTATAGCTACACAAAGCTCCTTCACAATCAGTCAGTCGAAAAAATCAGAAAAAAACTGGAACGGACAGGCTTTCTTGCGGATTCGTTCGTATAAACAAGCGAATGAAGAAGAAATCCCAAAAGGAGTGATACTGTGGACAAAGATCTGGAAAAGCTGTTTGATTTTCAGCGCTTTGCTGAGAACAAGCGCCTCAGTGCTATGCTTGCTCAGGCGGAAGAAAGTCTGACTCGCACCCTTTCCGATGAGGAGCTGGAGCTGGTCAACGCTGCCGGTGATCCTGCGGCTGAAGCTGCAAAACAAAAACTTAAGTGATTTTCGCTATTGATTCGAGATGAATTGTAACAGTTCTGATGATTGAATGCCTCGCTGAAGAATGGTATACTATGTTATACTATGTAAACCTGCAGGTTTCAGATCGGAGGTTTTGAATGATGCGGAAGTCTGTTGTCAATCCCATCGAATTCGAAGGGAAGCAGGATCAATCCCGAACCATTCTGGGTATTGAGTTTTACTGCTTTGTTCGTCTTGCGGCAGCCCTCGGCTTTTTTGTCGTAGGTCTGTTCTTCCGTGCCGGTACGCTGGTGCAGATGCTGTTCATGCTCTTCTGTTTCCTGGCTGCCGCCTACGATGTGGTCATGAAAACGGTTGACGAGATTTCCGGTCACCACGCTCTGACCATGGAGCCTCTGGTGCTGCTCTCCTCGCTGGCTGCATTTGTTGTTCGCCTGGAAGTAGACGGTGCAGCGCTGATGCTTCTGTATCGCGTCTGCTCACTGGTCATGGACTATGCCATGTCCCGCTCTGAGCAGATACTGAAAAAGGCTGTCGATCAGCGTCCCTCCATAGTCGTGATTGCGGAGGACGAGACCGAGCGGGAAGTTCATCGGGATGAAGTCCGTCCCGGCGACATGGTTCACCTTTATGCCGGCAGCGTTGCTGCTGTAGACTGCCTTGTGGCAGAAGGGCAGGGGACCATAGAGTCTGCCGCTTTTTTCGGAGCTCCCACTTTGCAGGAGCTTGGCGAGGGCGATGTAATTCCTGCCGGCTCCAGGCTGATCAGCGGGGATATCTTTGCCGAGGCCATGGGTGCAGCGGGCAATTCTCTCTTTGAGCGCCTCTGGAACCAGAGCCGTGCGGAGGGAGGCGAAAGCTCCCGGGTTGAGCGCTGGTTCGAGCTCTATCGCCGCTTTTTTGCTCCTGTTGCCCTGGCACTGGGGGCAGTGATTACAGTTTTGCTTAATGTGATCGGAAAATGCTCTGTCAGCAGCGCCATCCATCGTGCTCTTTGCGTGGTGATCCTGCTGAATCCGGCAGGTATGTTTGCCGGTCTCTATGCCTGTTCTCATGCCGGTACCACCGGCGCTTTCAGCCGCGGCATCCTCTTTAAGGGTGTGCGCAGTCTGGAGAAAGCCGCAGTTCCGGCCGTTGTGGTTCTGGATAAAAACGGTACCGTAACCACCGGAAAGTATCGCTTGGAGGCCGTCAGAGCCCAGAAGCTGAATGCCGAAACGCTTCTGAAGGCAGCAGCTCACGCCGCTGCAAACGCTGATACGCCCCTTGCGCACTCTATTGTGGAGGCGTACAAGGAGCACGTTGATTACTCCATTATTGGCAACTTTGTGGAGTATGAAGAGGGGCTTTCCGTTGAAATCGAGGGCATCCCTGTTCTTCTGGGAAGCAGAAGCTTCCTTTTTGAGCATTCGGTTCCCCTGCCTGAAGCCGAGGATAATCCGCTGGAACTGCATGTTTCCTTTGCGGGACGCTACGCCGGCAGCATCCTTCTGGGTGAGACGCCCCGCGATCATATCGATGATGCCGTTGAGGAGCTTCGCGCTCTCGGATGCCAGGATGTGGTTCTGCTCAGTGAAGACAGCAGCGAGAAAACACACAGCATTGCCCGTTACTGCGGCATCGATAAATACTACTCCAACTGCCGCAGCGATGAAAAGCCAGGGCGTATAGCCGAGCTGTGCGAGCGCAGCGGAAAGGCGAGCACTATCTATGTAGCTTCCTCCGAGGCCGACAGAGCTTGCCTTACCACAGCGGATCTGGGCGTGGTGATGGGAGAAGGCGAATATCCCTGCAGCGCCGATGCGCAGCTCCTTCTGCTCAGTAACAGGCTGGATTCCCTGTGCGGTGCCATTCGCAGTGCCCGCCTCACAAAAAATGTGTTTCTGCAGGGCATGGCCGCTGTTCTGGGTGTAAAGCTTCTGCTGATCCTGTTTGCGCTTTTCGGCGTCAGCTCCCAGCTCTGGTTTGATATGCTCATCGACAGCATTGCAGCCATCGGCGCTGTTCTGAACGCGGTTCGCGCTTTTCCCGTAAGCAGAAAATAATTGCATAGATAGCAGCCCGTTGATCTGTTTTCGCTCGACGGGCTGACTTTTTGATGAATGAAAAAGAGCTTGTCTCATACTGATATCAGAAATGAGACAAGCTCTTTGCTTTTTCGGAAATCACTGGATTTCCATTCAGTATTAACCGGCCATGGCAGCTACACTGCTCTCTTTGCAGAAGTTCTCAACGCTGTAAATAACAAGAATCTGATCCATATCATGCTCTTCGGCATATTCCTTTACGGAACCAAGATAGTAGCGCAGATCAATCATGCGAATCTCGCTGTAGTGGTAGAGCAGGAAGGGCACAAGGCTGTCGCTGTAGGAGTCGCGGATCATCAGCAGCTTCGGCAGGGACGCGTCCGTACCCAGCAGAACATTTTCCGGGCTGTTGCCGCCCAGAAAGTATGTGTACTGATCCTTCTTATTCAGGTTCTCCTCGTGATAGAGACCGCTCTCCGTGGCCTGACCGTTCCGATAGCTGATCACAGAGCTTGCCGCATCTGCGTCCACGAAGCGGACGATGCTATCCGGCTCCACCCAGGTGTAGCCGGAGGAGGAATACGCCGTACCGTAAAAGTCCGTGGAGACGGTTTCGGGCGAAAAGCTGTCTTTTGCCAGCGGCGCCAATCCAAGGCTCTCACAGATGGCGGTATACGCATAATAGGCGCCCAAAGTGGTCCAATGGTGATCGGTGCGGTAGAATATGTCTTCGTTGGCGTGCCGGGCTAAAGCGGAAAGGATGGAAGCAGGGGAGAGACCGTTCTGCTCCGCTTTATCAAGCACCGCCTTCTGTGAATCATTGGGTGCACCCTCCGGCAGCAGCTCGGAATAGATTTCCGCTGCCGTGGGAATCAGCGCAAGCTGCACGGGAATTTCCGTTCCTTCCGCCAGCAGCCGCACCGCACCGAAACGACGATTGAGCTCCGAGGTTTTGGGAGCGGAAAAAGTTGTGATCAGGCGGTCATCGCAGAGATAAACGCCGTTGGTTTGCTTCTTTCCGGTAAGCTGTTCGTAACGGGCGTTCAGCGTGATCCACTGATCCCGAAACGGGAACTGATCTGCGCAATAGTCTTCGAATTCCGCGGTGAATTTCCCCTCAAAAAGACGGCTGAAGCTGAATTCCGGCAGAGTCTGCAAATAACGGTTCTCTCTGGAAGAAAAGCTTTTGTCCGGCAGAATCAACGATAATAGGAGAAATACCGCCAGAAAGCTCAGAAACAGGAGGGTGATGATGGCAGAATAGCTTTTATTTCTCATGTTGTGCCACCTCAGAAAATAAAGTACAGGAAGGGATTGTAGGTGTCGTTGGTGAGCTTTGCCGTGCAGATAATCAGCGCAGTGACCATCAGCAGCGGCGAGAGAACCCGTCGGGTGCCCTCGGGCAACTTATCAAAAAGCCTGTGGGGCAGGGGAGTGGAACAGACTGCACAGGCGATCAGCACCGCGAGATAGCTGCGAAGATAGAAGAAGTCCGTTGCACAGCTCAATTTCGCACCCACACCCAGCATGGCCTTGTAGAAGGTTCCAACCACCTCCACGGTGTTGAGCTGGAAGAGAACCCAGCCAAAAAGCACCACCACCAGCGTGTAAATATGCCCCAAGACCGGCAGCTTCTCCAGCTTTTTCAGAAGGAAGAGCTTTTCGATAATGAGGAAGAGCGCATAGTAGAGTCCCCAGAGGAGATAGGTCCAGCTGGCACCGTGCCAGAAGCCTGTTAGCGCCCAGACCACCAGCAGGTTCAGAATCTGCCGCCCGAGTCCCTTGCGATTGCCGCCCAGAGGAATATACACATAGTCACGGAACCAGGTTCCCAGTGACATATGCCAGCGCCGCCAGAATTCCGTGATGCTTTTGGAGATGTAGGGATAGTTGAAATTCTCCAGAAACTCAAAGCCGAGCATACGCCCCAGACCGATGGCCATATCGGAATAGCCGGAGAAATCAAAATAGATCTGAAAAGCAAAGGCCACCGCCCCCATCCACGCGCCCAGAACCGTCAGCTCGCTCAGAGAAGCGGCACAGGCGTCCCAAAGAGAACCGATTCCGTTGGCCAATAGCACCTTTTTCGCCAGACCCAGCACAAAGCGCTCCACGCCGGAGGCAAACTTTGCAAGGCTGTGTTCCCGATCAACCAGCTGATCATCAATGTCCTTGTAACGGACTATGGGGCCCGCAATCAGCTGAGGGAAAAGCGTCACAAAAGCGCCGAAGCTACAGAAGTTCCGCTGCACACGGCCATCGCCGCGATAGACATCGATGGGGTAGGACATGGTCTGGAAGGTATAAAAGGAGATGCCGATGGGCAGCTCCAGACCCAAAAGCGCAAAGCGTGTGCCGAAGATGGCATTCACAGAGCCGATGAAGAGATCAGCATACTTGAAAAAGACCAGAAATCCAAGGGAGATTACCGTATTGATCGTGAGGATCAGCTTGGCTTTTCGTGGCTCATCGCGATAACGATCCACCAGAATACCGCCGATGTAATTGACCGTGATGGTCACAAGCATCAGAACAATGTAAACCGGTTCGCCCCAGCCGTAGAAGAAAAGGCTTACCAGAAAGAGAAACACGTTTCTCCAGCGCAAGGGGAGAAGATAATAGATGCCCAGCACAAGGGGAAGGTACGCAAAGAGGAAAATGAGTGTTGAAAAGACCATTTTTCTGTCCTACTTCTCGTTTTCTTTGTTGGGATCGAAGTTTGCCAGAGGATTCGCGTTTGCTGCGGTGCGAAGCTCAGCGTTGTCAATATGGGTGTAGATCTGCGTGGTGTTCAGGTTTTCGTGCCCCAGTAGCTCCTGCAGAGTACGAACATCCACTCCCTGAGAGATCATCAGTGTGGCCGCCGTATGGCGAAGCTTGTGGGCGGAATATTGACTGGCATCCAGACCGGCGGTCAGCAAAGCCTTTTTGACCATGGCATGAACACCTTCCCGCGCCATGCGCGTCTTTCTTGCGGAGAGGAACAGTGCGCTGTGGTCTTCGGTTTTTATCAACTTTCGCCGCAGAAGATAGTTGTTGATGGCATCACAGGTGGCATCATTCAGGTATACAATACGCTCCTTATTGCCTTTGCCTAACACTCTGATATGGTCTTGTCGTATATCACTGATATTCAGACCGCAGATTTCTGAAATGCGCAATCCGCAATTGAGAAAAATGCAGAGAATACAATAGTCGCGCTCTTTATATCGCCCGTCAACGCAGGCGAGGAGACGCTGGGATTCCTCCAGCGTCAGGTACCGCGGCAGAGCCTTTTTTGATTTTGGTGTCTCCAGATCCTGTATGGGGTTTTCGTCCAGCAAATGTACCTTTACTGTAAGGTATTTATAAAAGCTGCGCAGGGCAGCGACCTTGCGGGCACGCGAGGCTGCGCTCAAGCCGTATTCCTCGCTGCGAGCCTTTGTAAACTTTTCCTTATCGCGGCTCAACCATGAGAGATAGTCGTAAACCTCGTTTAGAGTTACCTTACGGACAAAATCCAGATCCACATCTAAAATGGATATTTCATCCAGTGGGGTAGTAGTTGATACAATTTCACGATGGATCTTCAGATATCGAAAAAAGTTTCGAAGATCAAGAAAATATTCATCTATGGTCGCTCTGGAATGGTCGAGAATGTTTTCGTGATACTGAAGAAAATCCTTGAGCAACTGGGGGGACTGCGAACGGTAGTCCAAAACGGATCGCCTCCTTACAAGGAGAGTATAGCAGAAGAGAAAAGGCTTGTCCATACATTTTCAAACAAAATAACTATTTTGTTTGAAAATAGAAGTCTATTTATCAAATTTCTCCTGAACCGGTATCGCAGAGCCGATATCCAGCAGTTTTCCCTCGCTGAGATAAAGGGGCTCCACACTGCGCTCCCGGAGAAACGCGAGGATGCGTTCCTTGTCCGGATGCGTCGCAAGGCTTCCCGTGAAGGCCAGAGTGTGCGCGTTCAGCTTAAAGCTGCACCCACCAAGGAAGCCGTAGTCAAAGCCGGGCAAGTCTATGTGGCCTGCCTGAATCTCCAGCACATCCAGCAGCCCCTGACAGGCCACAGCTATGCCGTGGTCGGCTGTGATGATGCTGTGCTCATCCACAATGCAGACACTGCAGCGAGCGTAACGCTGTCTGACGGGTATGACCCTCAGCCAGGATGGAACAATCGCTGCCGTCTTTTCCGAGCAGATCACATAATCTCCTATGATGCAGATATTCAGCGCGCTCTCCTCTTCAATATTTCGTATACGAAGTATTGAAGAGCAGGAGACAGGCAGCGGGATATAGGGCTCACCTAAGGTTGCGAACATCTGGGCATTGAGATGCAGGAGGCTCAGGTCTCCGTGAAACGCCAGACGAGAATCCACATAAGGGTTTTTCGGAATCGGCAGCAGCTCTATTCCCCTGCTTTCCAGTGCTTTTGAAAAAAGAGGTATATATTTCTGACCCATTGCCAACGCTGTAACATCGTTTTGTGGCAAATTGGGCTTTCTTACCATTCTGTTCATCATAATATAATAGAAATGTATATTAAATAACAATAGCGTTGATCGCGTCGCGGATATTCTTCACCCGGAGAACCTGCATTCCTGCGGGCATATGGAGCTCGCCTTTGCAGCTTGCCGGGATAACCACCCGCTTGAAGCCCAGGCGGGCAATCTCCTGCAGGCGCTGCTCCAGCGAGGTTACGCTGCGAATCTCACCGGTGAGGCCAACCTCGCCCACGGCTGCCAGATCATCGCCGATGGGCTTATCCCGAAAGCTGGAGGCGATGGCCAGAACCGTTGCCAGATCGGCCGCAGGCTCCTCTAGCTCCAGGCCGGCAACCACATTGATATAGGTATCGCAGCCCGCCAGGTGCAGACCTCCACGCTTTTCAAGAACCGCCAGCAGCAAAAGAGCCCGGTTGAAATCAATACCATTGGAGGTTTTGCGGCTGTTCCCCTGCCCTCCCGCGGAGACCAGCGCCTGAATCTCGGCCAGAATGGGACGGCTGCCCTCCATCACGCAGGTCACGCAGGTGCCCGGGGCGTTCTCAGGTCTGCCGGAAAGCAGAACCTCCGAGGGATTGGGAACCTCACGAAGGCCTTTCTCCTCCATTTCAAAAACACCGATCTCATTGGTGGAGCCGAAACGGTTCTTGGCGGCGCGGAGAACGCGATGGTTCATGGAGCGCTCACCCTCAAAATAGAGCACGCAGTCCACCATATGCTCCAGCACCTTGGGGCCAGCAATGGCGCCTTCCTTGTTCACATGTCCAATCACAAAGGCGGTCAGGTTGTTGGACTTTGCCAGCCTCATAATGGTCATAGTGCAGTCCTTCACCTGTCCGACACTGCCGGGAGCGGAGCTGAGCTCAGAGTTGTACATGGTCTGCACAGAGTCAATAATCAGAACGCTGGGGCTGCACTCCTCCACGGCGCGGACAACGGCATCAATATCCGTTTCCGCCAGCACAAGGAGGTCTGCAGAATTCACGCCCAGACGAACCGCACGCATTTTCAGCTGCCGGGAGCTCTCCTCGCCGCTCACATAGAGTATCTTTTCGCCGGGGAGATAGCCGCAGATCTGAAGCAGAAGCGTGGATTTTCCGATACCGGGAGCACCGCCCACCAGAACCAGCGAACCGCGCACTGCGCCTCCGCCCAGCACCCGATCCAGCTCGGAGAGTCCCGTGGAAAAGCGGAGCTCTTCTTCATCGGTCAGCTCCGTAATAGGTTGAGGTCTGTTACCGGTGCGGGCAGCTTTGGCGACGGAAATAGACTTAGACTTTTTTTCCGCGGGAGCCTCAACCAGTGTGTTCCAGGCTCCGCAGGCCGTGCATTGACCGGACCATTTTCCGGTCTCGTTACCGCATTCGGTGCAGTAAAAAATAGTTTTGGATTTCATATGGTTTCCTCTGTCGGATTCAGATATGCTGCCATGAGAATAACGGCAATCTTTATTCTGTACTCCTCTGTGGCAAGGGCTTTCGCCTCCTCGGGATTCGAGAGAAAGCCACATTCGCAGAGAATGGCGGGACATTGAATATGTTCGGGTATATAAAGGCCATCGGGCATGGGTGCAGCAACTCGTCGATTGGCAGGATAGAGATTCTTAGTCATATAAAATTGGATTTGATGTGCTTTTTCAACTGAGTCTGGATTTTCAGAATAAAAGATTTGTGGACCTCTGGGCTCTTGCCCCGGATAACAGTTCTGGTGGACGCTCAGCAGCATGGCATTCGGCTGTTCATTAATCATATCTACCCGCTTACGCGTATCCCAGAGCTTCCTGCTCGAAAGCGAAACTGTATTCGCAGGGTACGGAAGCTCTTCGGAATCGCGTGTAAGCAGAACGGGCACGGCAAGCAGGCGGCAGATCTCCCGCATACGAAGCACGATATCCAGATTCACTTCGCTCTCCCTCAGTCCCGAAGCTGACGAAGCGCCTCCGTCATCGCCGCCATGACCTGCGTCTAAAATCAGGATTCTGTCCGCTTTGGGCGCAAAGCTTTCAATCGCTGTATCTGTATCTGTCTCTTTCATTATCGCATAAATGCCCAGCACTATCAAGAGAAAAAGCAGCGCATATGTATACTTTCCTGAGCTTATTTTACTCTTCATATTCTTCACTCCCTGCTTCGTTACAAAAAACGCCGGAGCCCCAATGGACACCGGCAAGGAATCAGATAATGATACAGATCAGAGAACCGCTACCTTCATTCACGATTCTCTGCAAAGAGTGCTGCAGCTTATTTCTGGCGTTGATGGGCATTTTGCGGATTTTCGTGACGACCCCCTCGCTGGCGATGTCGCAGAGTGGTTTCCCGAATATATTCGATTCCCAGATACGGCTGGTATCTCCCTCAAAGCCCTCCAGCAGAAAGTTAATAATCTCTTCTGAGGCTTTTTCCCCGCCCAGAGCAGGACTGACCTCCGTCTCGATATTGGCCATCATCATGTGGATGGACGGTGCTGAAGCCTTCAACCGCACGCCGTAGCGGCCACCCTGCCGCACAATCTCAGGTTCCTCCAGCTTCAGCTCTTCCGGTGCCGGCATCACAACGCCGTAGCCCGTTTCCCGAACCGACTGCAGAGCCTCGCTGATACGGTCATATTCGCCCTTCACGGTTTTGAATTCCATCAGCAGCGTCATCAGATCTCCGTCATCCCGTATGGTCAGGCCGGACTGCTGGCTGATGGTTTCGTAGTATAGCTCCCGGGGCAGCTGAACGAAAATGTCCGCACGCCCCTCTCCCAGCTTCACACTCGCAAGCTGCGCCTCGCGCTGGCGTTCCGAACCGGAAAGCACCTCCAGAAAGCCATCCAGATCGGCCATCCGACGGGTATTTCGCAGTCCGCTGCGAATGGTATCGTAGAGCTCCTTGCAGATGGGGTGGTCTGTCGGCAGGGTTTCCACCCAGCCGGGTATGGAAAAGCTCAGCATTTCTACCGGAAACTCCCCCAGCGCCCTGCGGAAAATGGCGGAAATATCCGCTTTTGTCAGCTGCGCACAGTTGACGCACAGGGGCTTGATGCCGTATTTCTCTTCTAATTGAGCGCAAAGCTGCCGGGCTGTTGCACCCTCTGGGTCGGCGCTGTTGATGAGCAGAACAAAGGGCTTTCCGATTTCCCGGAGCTCCCGGATCACACGATCTTCCGCCGCAAGATAGTCGCTTCGGGGAATATCGCAGATGCTTCCGTCTGTAGTCACCACCAGACCTATGGTGGAGTGCTCCCGAATAACCTTCCTTGTCCCCTCCTCTGCCGCCGCACTCATGCTGATCTCCTGCGGGAACCATGGCGTGGAAACCATGCGCTCGCTGCCGTTTTCATACTGACCGGTAGCGCCGGGCACCATATAGCCCACGCAGTCTATGAGCCGGACAGAGAGCTGAACCCCGTCCAGTTCCAGCGCCACGGCCTCCTCCGGCACAAACTTCGGCTCTACGGTTGTTATGGTGCGTCCGCTGCCGCTCTGGGGCAGCTCATCCTTGGCGCGTTCCAATTTGTAGATATTCTCCATGTTCGGGAGAACCAGCGTCTCCATAAACTGCTTGATAAAGGTGGATTTGCCCGTGCGGACAGGCCCCACCACGCCTAAATATATGTCTCCGTCCGTTCGGAGAACAATGTCCTCGTAAATGCTTCTGTCTGCCATGGTGAAACCCCCTGTTCATGATTTCATCAAAACCATATGGGGCAGACAGGGGAAATAGAACTCCTCAGCCTCGAAGCGTCTGACCGTGGGTTTCCGAAATGTGCAGCTCCAGCGCGGGGAAACCCTCGTGCAGCATTTCTGCCAGAACGGGCATCACCACATTCTCCGTGCAGTAATGGTCGGCATCCACCACATTGATTCCAAGAGCCCTGGCATCCAGCCACTGATTATACTTCACTTCGCCGGTCAGCACCGTGTCACAGCGGAGCGCAGGCGCCTCATAGACCAGCTCACCGCCGCTGCCGCCGCAGAGGGCGATTCGCTTCACGCTTCTGCCGCTGTCATAGTAGCGGGCACCGGCGCAACACAGCGCCTCAATTACGCGTTCCATAAAACTTTCCATGGTCTCTGCCGCAGGAAGCTCGGCAATGCGGCCACATTCCAGCTTTCCTGTGACCCGTGCACCGATGGCCTCAGCCAGCGCATCGTTTACGCCGCCGTCCACGATATCCAGATTCGTGTGGAGACAGATGGCGGAAATGCCTTTTTCAATCAGACCGATCACCAGCCTGCCTGTCAGATCATCGCTGCGGACGCTCTTGAGAGGATGGAAAATCAGCGGATGGTGCGTAAGGATCAGCTCAGCGCCAAAGCTTGCGGCCTCTTCAATGACTTCGCCTGTTACATCCAGCGCCAACAGCACCTTGGTAACGCTTTTTTCGGGAAAGCCGCAGAGCAAACCAACATTATCGAAATCCAGCTTCAAGGAAAAGGGTACCTTTTCTTCAAAATAGGAAAGAACATCCTGAACAGAAGTCATGGGCAATTCTCCTTACTTTCTGATAATTCTGGGGAATATGGCTTCGTAAAAACGCTGAAGAGAGGCACCGTCCATGCACTGGGTCTCTCCAATCGCCACAGTTTTGTTTTTTCCGTGATAATCGCTCCCTGCGGTAGGCAGAAGATCAAAGCGCTTTGTCAGCTCACACATAATGCTTTGCTGCTCCGGGGTGTAGGAGGAATAGTAGCATTCCAGACCCTTCAGCCCTGCGTCTGTCAGGCGCTGTACCCGTGCGTTAATCTGCTCTTCACTGAGCAGGCGGCTCCCATCAGAGAGTATGCCGTGCGCCAGAACGGGGATGCCGTCGGACTGAAGGATAGCATCAATGGCCAGCTCCGGCGTAATAGTAGGGTCGACTTTGTTATAGCTTTTGAAAAGCGCAAAGCCCACTTCTTTACTTTCAATCAGACCTTTGCTGAGCAGCAGCGCCACAAAATGAGGCCGCCCCGGATTTTCCTTGGAGAGGAGAGACAGCTCCTCTTCCTCGGTAAATACAAAGCCATACTGTTCCTTCAGAAAAGCAATACGGTTGTATGCCTTCTGCATCCGGTATGCGTGGGTATTTTCCACGAGCTCTCTGACAGCAGGCAGCGAATTATCATATCCGTAGCCCAAAAGGTGATAGCGTCCCCACTGATCCTCACAGGTAAACTCCACGCCCGTGATAAAGGCCGGATCACCGGAACGAAGGGAATCGGAAATGATATCGCAGCCACGAACAGCATCGTGGTCAGTTAAGGAAAAGATGTCTACCCCTGCGTCCCGCACATTCTGAAGAAGCTCCTCCGGGCTATCGGTACCGTCTGAGCAGCGAGAATGAAGGTGCAGATCGGGATGAAAAAATGTTTCCGTTTTCATTGTAATTCACCTATACGCATTTCGATATTGTATAAAGCTTCCTGCAAAACCGTCAGCCGATCCGGCTCTCGATTCGAAAGAGTAAGTCCATCTACGGCGCTTTGCAGGCGCCTCTGCTGCTCGGAGAGGAAACGCTTAAGGAGCGGGCCTTCCTCTAAAAGCGCAAAGGGTCCGGTATAGTATTCGCCGCTCTTCCACTGCTCCATTTTGCCGCAGCAAAGCTGGAAAATGGGATAGACTCTCCCGGCATCCTCTACCAGACGCTCTCGCTGAAGCAGCAATCCCAGCTCAAAAAACGCCTGACAGAGCATTTCCGTGCGGCTCATAGGCTGAAGGATCAGGGTCATGCCCTCCCTGCACGCCCAAGGGGAACGGCGAAGGATATCCGCAATATTCTCGCCGCCCAGCCCAGCGATAACGATGGTGTCAGCTTCTTCAGGCAATACAGCGGCAAGACCGTCGCAGAGAGCAAAGCGGATCCGTTCCTCTTGCGCATCGCGGGCATTCGCCTGGGCGCGTTTCAGGGGGAGCGCATTGATATCCGTGGCCACCGCAGAAGTAATGCGCTCTTTCTTCAGCAGCCACAGGGGGAGCAGCGCATGATCCGTGCCCACATCCGTGAGCTTTGCGCCGTTGGGTACCCAGTCCGCAATGGCCGCAAGACGGGGCGGTAATCTTTTTTCTTCCATAAGGTATAAGTAACGCCGGAGCAAAATGCCCCGGCGATCATCCTTTCCGGTTTAGCCCTTCTTGGCCATGTAAGCGTTCAGCTTCTCCACAAACAGGTCTACATTCACGCCATATTCAGCGCAGGCGTCCTCAATGCATTCGCCCTCGGACATGGCGCAGCCAACACATTGCATACCGATGGCCTGAAAAAGGCCGGCAGCCTCAGGGCAATTTTCAATAACATCAGTAATCAGCGTTTCCTTGGTAACACGATATTTCATGGATGAATCCTCCGTACATCGTTTAATTGCGCTTAGTATACCTTTTTTTACGCATATTTTCAAGCCTTTTCTTTGAGGCAGAGAAAAAGAAAAGAGAGGGGCATTTCTGCCACTCTCTATCCTTGCGTTTGCTGCAAAAAATCAGCCGTTGGTCTTGATCTTGGCGTAGCAGTCGCTGCAGTAAACAGGGCGGTCGGACTTGGGCTCGAAGGGCACACGGGCCTCGTTGCCGCAAGCAGCGCAGGTGGCGGTGAAGTACTCGCGGGGGCCACGGGCGGCGTTCTTGCGAGCGTCGCGGCAGCTCTTGCAGCGCTGGGGCTCGTTCTGGAAGCCACGCTCAGCGTAGAACTCCTGCTCACCGGCAGTGAAAACGAATTCGTTGCCGCATTCCTTGCAAACCAGGGTCTTGTCCTCGTACATTTCTGGATCCTCTCTTTGATTCTGCCCTAGGGCTAATAATATTGCGTTCAGCTCTCGCTGAAGTCGCCGGAAGAAAGTCGGCGGGATAGCTTCCGCCGGATGCGCTGCACGGCATTGTCTACGGATTTTGCATCCTTTGAGAGCGTTTCAGCTATAGCCTGATAGCTGAGACCTTCGAGATAAAGATGCAGAATCTTCTGTTCAAGGGGAGACAAAGTCTGTGCAAAGGTGGTGAAAAACTCAGTTACGCTCTCTCTGGCCAGAACCTGATCTTCCGGGGAAGGCACCGTTTCTTCGGCAGATACGATGCGAGCCTCTGCGGAGTCACTCTCCGCCGCGGCCTCAAGGGAAATTCTATCATTGAGAGGGGAATGCTTCAAACTGGAAGCAGACTTAATCGCGCTGAGAATTTTATTGCGGATACAGACTTCCGCAAAAGTCTTAAAGGAAGCATTACGGGAAGCATCGAAACGGAGAATAGAATACCATAAGCCAAGCATCCCTTCCTGAATCAGATCCTCGCTGTCGCCGCCCACAAGAAAGAAAGGGCGAGCGGCCGCACGAACCATTTGCTGAAAGCGAAGCGCCAGCTCATCGGCTGCCCCGCCATCGCCGCTGGCGGCAAGGCGCTGAAGTTCTTCATCGGAGCAGCGACGGTAATCGGGCATAGATATCTCCTATCGGCATCCGGCAGAACAAAATCCGCACCTGAATGCTTGTGACAATTATATTAGCTGAAAATGACAAAGTCAAGTGTTTTTTCTGAAGAAACAGCTTATTTCATCGGAGAAAATTCCATTTGTGTCTGGCCATGGAAGGGAATGCCCAGATGCTCATATGCTTTCTGGGTAACGCAGCGCCCCCGGGGCGTTCTGGTCATAAAGCCCTTTTGCAGGAGATAAGGCTCATATACATCCTCCAGCGTAACAGCTTCTTCGTTGATGGTGGCTGCCAGAGTCTCCAGACCCACAGGGCCGCCGCCGTAGTATTCGATAATCGCACGGAGCATACGCCTGTCAAGGTTATCCAGACCCATATGGTCAACCTCAAGCCTGCTCAGTGCCAGATCGGCCACCTCCCGGGTTATGACACCGTTGGCCATGATCTGGGCAAAGTCACGAACGCGGCGCAGCAGACGGTTGGCAATACGGGGCGTTCCGCGGCTGCGGCGGGCAATCTCCTCGGCGCCGCTCTTTTCAATCTCGATACCGAGTATACCCGCGCTGCGCTCCACTATATTCTGAAGCTCTTCGGTTTCGTAGAGCTCCAGTCGAAGCTGAACACCGAAACGATCCCGCAGAGGTGCGGAAAGCTGACCGGACCGGGTCGTGGCCCCGATGAGCGTAAAGTGGGGCAGATCCAGACGGATGGAGTTGGCGGAGGGACCCTTGCCGATAATGATATCAATGGCAAAGTCCTCCATGGCAGGATAGAGAACCTCCTCCACTGCCCTGTTCAGCCGGTGAATCTCATCCACAAAAAGAATATCATTCTCCTGCAGATTGGTCAGCAGCGCAGCCAGATCGCCGGCCTTCTCAATGGTAGGCCCGGAGGTAATGCGGATGTTCACGCCCATTTCATTGGCAATAACCCCTGCCAGCGTGGTCTTGCCCAGTCCCGGAGGGCCGTGAAGCAGAACATGGTCCAGCGACTCCCCTCTCTGTTTGGCAGCCTGGATAAAAATGCGAAGGTTTTCTTTTGCCTTCTCCTGGCCGATATACTCATTGAGATAGTGAGGTCTGAGGGAGCCCTCAGCGGCATCCTCCCGAATCTGGGTCGTGGAGGTGATCAGCTCACCGGAATCTTCCGAAAAATTGATGGACACGCCTTCACCTCCTCTGGGCACTGAGCTTCTTCAGCGCCATGCGTACCAGATCCTGCACTTCCATATTCTCCGCATCGGCACCCTTCAGCGCCTCGGAGATCTCATTGTTTCCATAGCCGAGAACGCCCAAGGCTGCTGCGGCGTCCGCAACCTTACCGGCAGCACCGCCGAGAGGGGTCGCAGAGCCATGAACCGAGGCAACCACAGAACCCATGTCCGCACTCCCCTTCCCGATCTTGTCCTTCAGCTCAAGAATGACGCGCTGAGCAATTCGCTTTCCAACGCCGGGTGCCATGGTCAGCGCCTTTTCGTTTCCGGAAAGAATGGCCAAAGCAAGGCCATCGGGCGTAGACGTGGAAAGGATCGCCAGCGCAGCCTTGGGCCCAACGCCGGACACGGAGGTCAGCAGCTCAAAGCAGCGTTTTTCCTCCTTGTTGGCGAAACCATAGAGATCATAATGATCCTCGCCTATGCTTTCTACCACATAAAGTCTGGATTTCTCCCCCAAACGAAGCTGCGAAAGAGTGTTATTAGAGACGGCCAGACCATAGCCTACACCGGCGCAGTCCAGAACCGCAAGATTGGCCTCCATAAGGGCCACAGAGCCTTCTATATAGTATAGCATGGATTATATCCTTCCTTCTGCTGCAGGAGTGAGGTGGAGCTTCTGGCGTGGCACAGGGCAATGGCAACCGCATCGGCTGCGTCATCGGGGCGAGGGACAGCAGCGAGATTGAGTATCCTGCGCACCATCTCCATGACCTGCTTCTTTTCCGCACGACCGTAGCCGACCACGGCCTGCTTGACCTGCAAAGGTGTGTATTCAAATATCTGGAGACCGCAGCGATAGGCGCAAAGGAGCGACACACCCCGGCCCTGCGCAACGGAGATACCCGTTGTGATGTTAGTATTGAAGAAGAGTTCCTCAATGGCCATGCACTCGGGGTGAAAGGTTTTGATCAGCTCCTCCATATCGGTATAGATCTGATCCAGACGCGATGTCAGGGGCGTGTGGGCCGGGGTGGAAATCACACCGCAGGTGACAAGCTGCTGCTTGTTGTTCTGAGAATCCACAACGCCAAAGCCCACGGTTGCAATCCCCGGATCGAGACCCAATATTCGCATACGCTCACCCCTTTTTTCGGTATTGTACCACAAAAAAACGAACAGAGCAAATGTTTTCGATAAACTGCTCTGTTCGATATTCATAATAACTTAAATCAAATAATTAATTACTGTACAGGAAAATCTGATTTTTGGTCTTTCAGGCTCTGGGGTGCGCTTTTGCATATACTTCCTGTATCTGATTTTTGACCACCTGCGAATAAATCTGCGTGGAACTGATATCCGCATGCCCCAGCATCTCCTGAATGGAACGCAAATCCGCTCCGTTCTCCAGCAGATGTGCGGCGAAGGAATGGCGGAGAGTGTGGGGAGTAATGGATTTCTTGATGCCCGCTTTTACCTGATAGGTCTTGATAATCTTCCAGAAGCCCTGCCGGGACATACGCTCACCGCCCACGTTGACAAAGAGAGAGCGTTCTTCTTCATCCGCTATCATCTGAGGACGAACCTTTTCCATATACTCCCGCAGTGCTTTAACGGCAGCGGCATACAAGGGGATAAAGCGCTCCTTATCATGGCTGATGCAGCGGACCGCGCCGGCATTCAGATTCACATCGTCCACATTCAGCGAGATCAGCTCGCTGACGCGTATGCCTGTGGCATAGAGCAGCTCCAGCATGGCCTTATCGCGGTAGCCCTTCATATCAACGCATTTAGGCTGCTCTAATAGAAGGTCAACCTCCTGGCTGGTCAGAATCTCGGGGAGCTTCTGTGTGATTTTATCGGGTACCAGCTTGCCGGTGGGATTCTCCTCTACAAAGCCCTTGATGACCATAATGGAATAGAAGTTCTTGAGGGAGGCAATGGAACGCGATACCGTAGAAACGGATTTTCCAATCTCACGCAGATGATCAATATAGTTGCAGAGCTCATCCTCGGTGGCTTCGTCAAAATCGATTTCCTCATGGGTGTCCAGATAGTCTCCGAACTGGCGGATATCACGAAGGTAAGAGCTGCGGGTATTTTCCGAGGCCTTCTTTTCCTCGGTCAGATACCGCTCATACATCTCCAGATATTTGGAATGATCCATATGTCTATCCCTCCCCTATCCGCTTCAGCGCACAAGCTCAAAAATGCTGCAGCGAAGAAATGTGCCAATGTACCAGAAAAGAATTACAGCCACGCAGCGAAGTCCTGCCACATGGTTCGCGCGATCATAGAAATTGCGTTCCCGCGGCGCTGTCCACAGGACGAACGCAGGGAGCAGAAAAATCTGCGATGCTAGGTAAGCCATGGCGATCGTCTGGTTCTTTGTTCGCAGAAGCAGACTTATCACCAGCGTTATGCTAAAGCCACGAAGAAAAAGCGGCACCGTGCTTGAAAGCGCGGTGTCCCCGCTTTTCAGAAAGTACGCAAAGAGAAACGGGGCTAAGGTTCGCAGAAGCATACGAGCGAGTGATGCATCAAAAAGAAGCCTCTTTTCGCTGAATCGGCCCGCGCAGGCCAGTGCTGTTCCGCAAACGGCGCCGATGAGAAAGTACACGCTGCAGTAATCCCACGGCTCAGTCCGTTTCCGCATTGCTTATGTTTCCGTAAAACAGTTTCAAAATTAACATAACTTACCGCTCCCTTAATATATTACAAATTCCTACAAAATGCAACTATTTTTTTCAAGTTAACCGGATTTTGTGCAAAAGGTACGAAAGATGAATTGTGCAGAGAACAATTTATACAAAAATATTTCGCTTTGAATGCTTCATATCAAGCGTAAATCCTGTACTCTCCGCCAATTACACTTGATTATTTCATCATATTATGTTAATCTCCTTAACTCATGGCTTCCTCGTATATCTGTTACCGTTTTTTCTTCCTTTTGATTTTTTTCCGGACTTCGGAATTGCACTGCCCGCCAGTGCGCCCATGCCGCATTCTGCGCAGAGCTTTGGCAAAGCGGCTTTTGAAACTTCTCCCCGAGACACGAGGAGAAGCGGCGGGATGTAGAGAACAAGCATACTCAGTGTCAGGAGCAGAGCGCGTCGGAGCAATCCGTTTTCACCTTTTGTGAGCAAGGCTGCGGCAAAACCGCCCAGCGCAGGACACAGACAGGCCATCACCTCCCCGCTTCTGCCTCCTATCACCCCCTGATACACAGGCAAAGCCGCTAGCATGACCAGAATCAGGGATAAAAGCGTGCCCAGCAGGGCGGATTTAACTATGCTATAGTTCGTTGCTCGTCTCCGTATGCTTTCGGACATAAAAACACCTCCTCAGGCTTGTATGTTGCTTCATACTATGCCTGGGGAGGTGTTTTATATGAGTGGAGAATCAGGCCTTGGAATTATCGGTGAGAACTTCCTCGGAATCAGCCTTCTCCTTGTTGCCCTTGCCGTCGTTGCTGGAAACAGCCCACTTGACGATCTCGACGCGGACGCGATCCTCGCCGGTCTCGAAGGTGATGCGATCGTTGGTAACGTGCACAACACGGCCAACCAGACCGCCGATGGTGGTGATCTTATCGCCAACTTCGATGTTGCTGCGCATCTCTTCGGCCTGCTTCTTGCGCTTGTTCTCGGGGCGAATCATGAATACGTACATAAATACGAACATGATGGCCACCATGCCAAGGCTGGAGAAAAGGCCGGCTTTGCTGTCGGTGGCAGAGCCGTCAGCGGCAGCGAGAGAGCAGCCGGAGAGCATAGCCATCGTGGCAACGGACATAAGAGCAGAAACGAACTTCTTCATCAGGTTAATACCCCCATAAAAATTTACTCTACGATTATATATGGCTTTTGAGACAAAATCAAGCTTTTATATCCGAGAATCCAAAATTTTCGCGTATTTTTTATAAAAATCCTCGTAAGTTCCCTCTTCCAGCGCTTTTCTGATGCGGCTCATCAGGTCATTGTAGAAATACAGGTTGTGCATGACCGAAAAACGCATGGCCAGAATTTCCTCACATTTGAAGAGGTGACGGAGATACGCACGGCTGTAGCTGCGGCACACGGGGCAGTCGCAATCTTCGGAGATGGGCCGCTCGTCGTACTTGTATTTCTCGTTCTTGATGTTGATGATGCCGTTCCAGGTGAAGAGATGACCGTGTCGTCCGTTCCGGGCCGGCATAACGCAATCGAAAAAGTCTACGCCCCGATACACAGCCTCGATGATGTTGCCCGGCGTACCCACGCCCATCAGATAGCGGGGCTTGTCCTTGGGCATATACTCCTCCACCTTTTCGATGGTTTCGTACATCTCCGCAGCGGTTTCGCCCACGGCAAGACCGCCGATGGCATAGCCGGGTAAATTCAGTTCCGCGATCCGCTTCATATGGTCTACGCGGATATCGTGGTACACAGCTCCCTGATTGATGCCCCAGAGCACCTGTCCGGGGTTTACGGCATCGTCCTCTGCGGTATATTGCTCCAGCGCCACCTTACAGCGCTCCAGCCAGCGCACAGTGCGCTCCGCGGATTTCTTCACATAGTCATATTCTGCGGGAATACCCACGCACTCATCGAAGGCCATGGCAATATCGCTGCCCAGATTGGCCTGAATGCGCATACTCTCTTCCGGTCCCATGAAGATATGGCGGCCGTCCACATGACTGTTGAAGGACACGCCCTCTTCCGTAATTTTCCGCAGGGAGGCGAGAGAGAAAATCTGGAAGCCGCCGGAGTCTGTAAGGATGGGGCGATCCCAGTTCATAAACTTATGCAGTCCGCCCATGCGCTTGACCAGCTCATCGCCGGGACGCACATGAAGATGATAGGTGTTGGAAAGCTCCACCTGACAGCCGATTTCCTTCAGGTCTCTGGCAGAAAGTCCGCCTTTGATGGCAGCCTGCGTACCGACATTCATGAAAACCGGAGTCTGCACTGTCCCGTGGGGCGTGGTATACTCCCCTCTTCGGGCGTGCCCTTCCTGCTTGATCAGCTTATACATGCAGGACCTCCTTCTATCTACTAAGCATAACGGATGAAGTATAACAAGTTTTAGCGTCTCTGTCAATCTTCCGCTTGCATGGTGTTATGGTTTGGGATGCGCTCTCGAAAGGTGGAATGATGGCGAAAACAGGTTCGCGAGCACAGCTTTTCCAGCGGCATTTTCTCCATGAACACAGAGCCGGGAGCTGCGCCTTTTTCTTCGCGGCATTCGGCTCCGTAGTTCCACTCGCGTTTGGCCTCGTCGGCCTGTTCCCGGTTGGCGATCATCCCGAAATGCTGGTAGGAAGCGCAGAGCGCCCGCACCAGCGTGATTCTGTCGCGCCCGTCATAGGCAGGGAAAACGCAGAGGGCATTCCGTGTAGGATCGGGGCGTTCCCTGAATAACCTCGGTTCTCCGGGAAAATGCCCGATCTTGCGCAGGCCCAGCGTCTCCGCTTCCAGCTCTCGCCGAAGGCGCAGCGCACAGAGATACTGGTATTCCTTAAAGACCGTAAAAGCAGGCAGGAAGCCCAAAGAATTCAGCTCCTCCATGCTTTGGGGAATATGCTCGGGCTCGCAGATGCTCAGATAGACCAGTTCTTCGCTGTAGCCCTCTTCGTTTTGCCGTTCCCCTGCCGAATAGAGAAGAGCGAGCTTCCCCTCAAGACTGAAGAGCCGGGGAAAATAGCCGCTGAGAGGAAAAGCGAAGACATCTCCCTGCTGCCAAAGAGGTCGGTACTCCTCCCAGTGCGGGTACTGCGCGGCAGTTCCGAAGTTCTCTGTCCGGAGGATCGTGTCCATGTCGCGTTTCAGGCTGATCTCCATTTTCGGATGGCGCAGCAGCAGCTCCGAAAAGGAGCTTACTATCAGGTTAGCGGCGGCGGGATAGAGCTCGCGGTTCTTTGCCATGGCATCACCGATGGCAATTATACGCTTCAGCCACTGCTCGTAGGGCAGAGAAAGCCGCGTTTCCTCCTGAAGCAGCTCACGAAGGCTGTCCTCGCGGCTTTTCCCCTTCGAGCGCAGACGAACATAGAGAAAGCGCATCTCGTCCATGGCAGGATCCTTTTTCAGAAGTCTGGATTCCACAGGGGATGCGCCTCCTTTCATTCAATAAACATCGCATCGCCAAAGGAGAAGAAGCGGTAGCGCTCCTCAATGGCGAGCTGATAGGCATTCAGAATGTTTTCCCGGCCGGCCAGCGCAGATACCAGCATGACCAGGGTGCTCTCTGGCAGGTGGAAATTGGTGACGAGTGCATCCACCATCTTAAAGCTGTACCCGGGATAGATGAAGATATCTGTCCAGCGGCTGCCCGCATGGAGGATGCCGTTTTCATCCCCCATGGTCTCCAGCGTACGGCAGGATGTTGTACCCACAGCCACGATGCGCCCGCCGTTGGCCCGGCAGGTATTTACGGTGTCGGCAACCTCATCGGTGACGATGCAGAACTCGGAATGCATGGGGTGATCCTCAATCTCCTCTTCCTTTACGGGACGGAAGGTTCCCAGACCCACATGGAGCGTCACATAGGCCAGCTTTACGCCCTTGGCTTCGATTTTTCTGAGCAGTTCGGGCGTGAAGTGCAGGCCGGCTGTGGGCGCGGCCGCAGAGCCGACTTCTTTAGAATAGACCGTCTGGTAGCGCTCGGAGTCCTTCAACTCCTCTTTAATATAGGGAGGCAGAGGCATATGCCCCAGACGCTCCAGAACCTCCAGAAAAATCCCCTCATAATTAAAGTGAAGGATTTTATTTCCGTCCTCAATGGCGCTGACCACATCCGCTGTGAGCTCGCCCTCGCCAAAGGATATATGCGTACCGGGCTGGGTTTTGCGGCCGGGACGAGTCAGGCACTCCCAGTTCCCTTCGCCCAAGTCCCGCAGCAGCACCACCTCCACGCTGCCGCCTGTGGGCCGGTGGCCATAGAGGCGGGCCGGAAGCACGCGCGAGTCATTGAGCACAAGGCAATCGCTCTCCTGCAGGAACTCCGGCAGCTCATAAAAATGGCGATGCTCCACTTCCCCACTGTTCTTATTCAAGCGCAGCAGCCGGGAGGCATCCCGCTGCTCCAGCGGCGTCTGGGCAATCAGCTCCTGAGGAAGATCAAAATTAAAATCAGATTTCTTCACGGTAAAATCTCCTGTATAACATCCGTTTCATCCCTTGACGGGAGAAAACTACGGTGGTACTATTGTAGATAAACCATTATACCAGCTTTCTCCTCATTTTCAACCTTTCCAAAGCAATTTGGAGGTGATTTCTTGCTTTTTCAAAAAAGAATACTGATTCAGCTTTCTTTGCTGGTTCTTGTGATTCTCAGCCCTTTGTGCATAGCGAAGGCCAATACATCGGATTATTACCATGAGCTCGTGGAAAAAGCTGAGGAGCTTGAATTAAGTCCCACCGATCGGCTCAGCGGCAAGACTGTCTCTGCGCTTCTGGGCGTTTCCCTTTCCGCTGATTCCAGCGCATTAACCCTCGAGAATCTCTGCGTTCTGATGCAGAAGTATCTGGACAAACAGGCGCTGCTGCTTCCGGCTCTGCATGACCGCTCCCCTGATATAAGTTACACGATGATTGGACATCTGAGTGATGTGACCGCCATCTATCAGAGCGGGGTTCTGGGTGAGAAGCTGACATATAAAGATGTGTCAAAAAAAGTTACCGTCGGTCAGGGCTGCGTTCTGCTGTCTCGTTTTCTTTCCGCTCTTGTTGCTCCGGACCATTTTCAGCCCGTAAGCAGTCTGAAGGAAGATACAGGCGCTCAGCTTGAATCTCTGGAACACACGCTATTCCTCGGTCATTCCAACGCTCTGGCTCTGTATCGCTACACGGATACGCCCATGTGCTACGGAGCCCTCAATGGCGTAACGGTTGAGAACTTCCTCAAAGTAAACCTGACTGTTCTGCCGGAAGAAAGTGTAAAAAATGTAAAAACGATTCTTGCGCGTGATAGCTACGAAAAAGTCTACATCATGCTGGGCACAAACGATCTGGTCCACGGAACCGAAAATCTGGGTGTTTATTCCGACTGTCTTGCTGAGATTGTGGCTTTGATACGCACTTATCAGCCGGATGCAAAGCTCTGCCTTGTGGGCATTACGCCGCTGAAGCTATCCTTCCCCTATCGCGTGGAATTCCGTCAGGAGATTATCCGCGCCTATAACCAGACGCAGAAATCCCTTTCCCGGGACTTGAATATTTCCTATCTTGATGTCTTTACCCCGCTGGCTTCTCCCTCGGGCTATAATCGACCCGAGCTGGCCATGGAGGACGGCATCCATTTCAAAAAAGCCGGCTACGACATCCTTCTCCGTCAGCTTATTACGCACCCGCTTCTCTGACGGAAACAATCACGGAGGCCCTTACATTGCGTTTGAAACGATTCTTTTTCCTCTCTGCGCTCCTTGCCGCCTTTCTGATGACACCTCTTTTTCATGCTGCTGCCGCTTCGCAGTCAGATTTCCATGAGCTGCTTCAGCGTTCCATGAGCAGCGGCGCCGCTCCTTCTGAGGTACTGACTGGACAGGCTGTATCCGGGCTGCTGAGTTATCCTCTTTCTGATTCTACTTCGGCGCTGACTCTCTGTGAACTCTGCTCCCTGATGCGTACATACCTTCACGAAAACACGCTGATACTCCCCCGGTTGAGCGATGAAACGCTCTCTCTTCCCTGGGACACGCCCCACCGCGCCGAGCTTGAGTATTGCTATCAGGGTGGAATTCTGGGCGAGCTGCCCACGCAGCAAAGCGCGTATTCCACGCTTTCTTTGGGACAGGGTTGTCTCATTCTCACGAACCTGCTCTCTCATGCGCAAGCGCCTGACCACCAGATGCCCACAAGCTCCCTTCGCAGCAACGCCTCTGCGAGCATCGATACACTGGACCAGGCACTGATGATGGGGCACTCCAATGTGGTGGGCTTTTACCTGACGGTACAGAGCCCCCTCTCCTATGCGGCCCGGGACGGGCTAAGCACCTATGATTACCTTCTGTGTTCTGACCTCATCATTCCCGGCGGGCGCTATGGATCAGCTCTGGACGCTCTTAAATTCAGCCAGTACAAAACCGTTTATATCATGCTGGGAACCAATGACTGCACCTGGAGCTATGCGGGGCTGGAGGATTACAGGCAGCAGCTCTCCGAGATCATCGAGCTGGTGCAGGCTTATCAGAAAAACGCAAAGCTCTGTATCATCGGCATCTCCCCCATTGGCTTCGATGAACTCAATGTAAAAGAGATGTTCCGGCAGGATGTGATTCGAGCATATAACCAGACGCAGAAAAGTCTCAGCCGCAAATACGGCTTTGCGTATCTGGATATTTTCAATTTCCTCGCCAATGAAGACGGCTATAACAGGCCCGAGATAACCCGAGACGACGCTCTTCACTATACTGCCGAAGGTTATGAGCTGCTGCTCAAAGAAATTTATACACACCCGGTGGTATAAAAAATCCCGCTGTACTCTCGACTTGAGAGTACAGCGGGATTCGTTATTGGCTTAGTTCACGCAGAGATATCAGTCGTCCACGTAGCCGTAGACCTTGCGGCCATACCAGTGAGCCTCGTCGCGCATGATCTCGGTGATGCGACGGACGGCATCCTGCTGGTTGGGCAGACCCACGGGCCAGCCGGCGAAGGCGTAGGCGCCGCCGACAGAGTACTTATCGATGGTGTCGCGGACGTCCTGACGGAACTCTTCTTCGTCGAACTCAGGGAAGGTGGCGGGCATATGATCGCCCCAGCCCCAGCAGCCCATGAAGGAGATCTTGCCCTTGTACTGCTCCTTGAGCTCAAGGATGGGCATAACGGTCTGAGCGGGCTCGGTGAACTCCACACCGTAGTCGATCATGAAGGGGATGAACTCCTGCATCATGCCGCAGTTGTGGAAGACCACGGGAATGTCGCGCTCCTGGGCGGCCTTGGTCATGCGGGCGTAGATGGGATAGAACACGTCCTTATAGATCTCAGGGGAGAAGAAAGGAGTGGCAGCAGCAGCGGTGTCGTCGGTGAGGCCGATGGCATCGGGCTTGATAATGTCGAGAGCCTTGTCGTAGAGGGGAGCGACCAGCTCGACCATGGCGTTGAGCATGGCCTTGACCTCGTCAACATCGGTGTAGAGGGCGCAGAGGCCACCCTCAAAGCCCATCAGGCCAACCAGAGTCTGGAAGGGCTGGAAGGGGATGCTCAGCTTCAGGGCAGTCTGGCTGCGGTCAAACTTCTTGACAAACTCGGCATAGACCTTCTCAACATCAATCTCAACGGGCTTGGGGAACTTCACGACCTTGGTCCAATCGCTGATATCCTCGAGGGTCACGATGCTGGTATCGGGCATAACGGCATCGATGCCGCCCTCAGCGGGCTTGGCATAGGGAATGCCCCACATATCCTTGCCGCCGGCAACGCGAGAGTTGCTGGGAAAGAAGTCAAGACCCATATTGCCGATGGCGCTCTCACCCTTGTAGGGGATACCGGCCAGAGAGTAGAAGGGAACGTACTCGGGCATACCGCCGTGGCGGAGCTTCATAAAGTTTTCTTTCGGGGTAATCTTAGCCATGATAGTTTCTCCTCAATTATTGTATTATTTCTGAACTGCACAGGCACGAAAAACCGTGTCTGTGCCAATTTCATTTGGTGTCAGGCTTCCTTTTTCTTGCCGTCCTTGCCGCCGGTCAGCGTGATAAAGATCACGGAGCCGATAGCAATGGCAAAAATGGGCCAGCGGGCGATTTTCCAGTCAGCGCGGTTCTCGATGTGGCACCAGTTGTCGTTGATGAACTTGAGAACTTTAGCGGACAGGAACTGACCGATACCAATGGCGCTGGTGTAGCCGGAGATGGCCAGAGCGCCGTACTTGGGGTTGGCAGCGGACTGCGCAACGGCCAGAGTAATGGAGGGGTTGTAGAAGCCAAAGCCGAGACCGTTGATGGCCACAGCCACATAGAAGAGAGGAATGGAGGTGCAGTTGGTCATGATCAGGAAGGAGATAGACACGCAGA
Source organism: Clostridiales bacterium UBA1728 (assembly GCA_002315975.1). Lineage (GTDB taxonomy): Bacteria > Bacillota > Clostridia > Oscillospirales > Oscillospiraceae > Apopatocola. The sequence continues at coordinate 38,469 of DCIK01000015.1, read as the reverse complement.
TAAATGCCAGAGAGGTGGTATAACGACCCAGCACCTTCTTAACCTTGGAGAAGATCAGACCGGCTACGAAAGCAAGGTAAGTGTTCATGGAGGAAATGGTGCCGATGACACCGCTGTCGGCCAGACCCTCACCGCTCAGGTACAGAGAAAGGTTGGACAGAAGAGCCATGCTCATCATGTTGTAGAGGAACATGAAGAAGAACAGAACGTAGCTTCGGGTGGTGAGCTTCTTCTCGCCTTCGCCGCCTTCAACCTTCGCCTTCTTGGTCATGAGCTCGTTGGTGGGGCACTTCCAGAGAATGAAGAGAGCCAGAGGGATGGCAATGGCGGTGCAGGAGAGAGCAGCCTTATAGCCGCCGGCTTTACCCACAAAGCCTGCAATGGTTGTATAGCCGGCTCCCATCAATGCACCTACACCGGCTCGTATACCCATGAGTTTGTCCTTCTGTTCGCCCTTGAACAGTGTGTTGATGATGGCGGAAGCCATGGGGAAGATCATGCCGTGGCCAAGACCGAAGATGACCTTAGACGCAATGTACATGGTCTTGCTGGTGGTGAAAACGGGAATCAGACCGCCAATGGCCAGAAAGACACCGGAGAAAGCAACGATCTTCTTGATGGGGAACTTGCTGGTCAGACCGCCGGAAACAAGGGACAGGACGACCATCATCAGAGAGGGAATGGTGTTGATGGTTTTGTAGTCGGAGGCCTCAAAACCAAAGGCGTTCATGATCTGGGCGGCAACGGGTCCTGCAAAGCTGCCCATGTAGATCATACCGGTGATACAGAACGCAGCAATGATTTCTATGGTGCCGTACTGCTGGGAATTTTCGTTTTCCATGGGTTTTTCTCCTTTTCTCATTATTTCTGAAAAGATAAACAGAAATGGAAAATATTACTATGTATCCTTTTCTGCTTTTCAGTGATATGGATATTATACATTCTCTTTTTCCATTTGTCAATGCAAATCGACAAAGTTTATGAAAAAAAGGTGCGGTAACTATGCAAAGAAGGAATAGCGCTTGCGGCCAGTGCAGATGTTTACCGTTAATGCTTCAGCGTATACTCGTTGATCCAGAGATTGAGCAGGTTCGCCGCGCCCCGGTAGCCCACAAAGGGCGCTCCCCAGGGGTGCATACGCTGGCCGATATCGGGGTTGGATATCTGCAGACTCAGATTTTTCCCAGCCCAGCGGAGAGCCTCGCCGGAGAACATCAGGTAGCCCTTTTCATGGTTCTTGCAGATGGGTGCCCATTTGCTCTCGTCATAATAGGGAATGTCCGCATCCCCCATCTCCGGGCAGTCGCACCAGTGCTCGCCGGGAGTCAGATACATCTCCCTGGATGCGTATTCGAGAATACCCTTTACCACATCGTAGTGACCGCCGATGGTCAGGACGGCCTCGTCAGGATAGGACCACTGATTATTCTTCAGCGTCCGGCGGGGGCGGTCAAACATCAGCTCCAGCGTATCAAGCTCCTCTTTGATAAAGCAGGCACAGGGCTCCTTACCCAACTTCTCCCCCACCTTTTCAAGCCACGCGGTAGTCCCCTGCTCCCCATAGGGTCTGCCGAAAACCCAAGGGGTACCGAAGCGCCGCTCCAACTCCTTGGCAGCGGGGATGCCCTCCCGGCGGATGACCAGATTCACATGGGCTGCCCCCATATTCCGGATATCCGTCACGGAGCAGTTGGAGGAGAACACGCAGATCTTCTCCATACCGAAGGCACCCTGCATCAGTCGCCTCAGCTCCACCTCATCGGCGCCGAAGTTGAAGAGATCGGCGCAGGAGCCAATAATGTTATATGTGGGCTTTTCGCTTTTTACCACAGCCTCAGGCAGCTCTTTTGCCAGAATGCGCAGTGCCTCCTCCACGCCCTTGTGCTGGGAGATGGCAAAGCTGCCGTTGCACAGGGGGATAATGGGCGTGTCGGGATAGTCAGGCTGCATGAGCCTGGCGATGGCGGCCATGTCCATGCCGATGACCTCCGGCACAGCGGAGGGTTGCAGGAAGATCACCTTGGGATGCTCGTTTTTGATCACTTCCCGGATGGTGGCGTCCAGACGGTGGGTGTCGCCCATGGCGATGTCGGTTTCGTCTATGTAGGTAGTGTAGAGCGGAGCGCCGTAGCCCTCGTAGATGCCGTAGCTGCGGAGAGATGCGCCGCTGTAGAGGTTGTGACCCATGCAGCCGAACTCCACCACCGCCGCCTCTTTGATGGAGGCCAGAGTCCAGAAGATGCCCATACGCCCGGAGGGCAGGGGCTTAAATCGGTGCAGACCCATAGATATCCAACCTTTCTCCGTTCTTTCCGGTTTCCAATACATTGAAGATTCGCTGCAATATGCCAACGGTGCGCTCATAGCCGGTGATGCCGAAGAAGTCGTTCATATTCTCCGCCACCCTGAAACCTTCCACAGGGTTCTTGATATACCCAAGGCAGAAGTCCGGTGCAAGAGAGCGAATAATCTCGATATCGTGGTCATGGTGCATAATACGGCAGACAGGGGGATCAAAGCCCAGTGCCTTGAGCTTTTTGGCGCACTGAATGTCCTCGGGGTGGATGTCCGCCAGATGGATGAGCATGGCCTCGCAGCCAAAGGAGGCCAGATACAGCGCCAGCGGCACGGGCATATCCACCTCCGTGAGACTGGCGTAACGCAGGCCTTTCAATACGGTTTTGGCCTTCTCCTCCAGCTCAATGGCTTTTTTCCGCCAGGGGGCGAATTCTTCCTTCAGGTCAATGCCGAGAATTTCTTCGATCCTCGCATATTCCGCGTCGATGTCCGCCACGGAGTAGGCCATGTGCAGACCCGCATAGGGCATACCGAACTGCTCCTCCATGCGTTTGGCCAGAGGCTGGGTATAGGAGCTGACCACCAGATTCAGCTCTGCGTCGGGAGCATTCATATAGTCATTGAGCGTTGCGCCGGCCGTCAGATGGCGGACAGGGATGCCCCGCTTCTCCAACGCATGAACGATGAGCGGGAGCTCCACTGGCGCGGTTTTGGCGCGCCACGGCTCTAAGAAGAGTACATTGCAGGTACCTTTCTTCACTTCCCGCGGCTCCATGAAACGCTCAAAGGCCTCGCCGGTCTTCCAGGTACCGATGCCGCTGGAGAAGTTTTTGAACTGCCCCATGGTCACATAGCTGAGCCGCGCCTTGAGCTGAGGCTGCATCTCGGCAATAATGCCCTCAAAGTCCTCGCCGATGAGATCGGTGACGCAGGTGGCAATCATAAGGATGGCCTTGGCTCCTGCGGCGTCCATTTCCCGCAGCGCCTCGCACACGCCCTTGCGGCAGCCGAAAATGACTTCGTTGGCATCAAGCACATAGAGCCAGCGCAGCTCGCCGTTGGGTCCCTCGGGATTGGAGGTGCTGCCCCGGGAGTGGGTGGCGCACTCAGGCATACAGACCATGAGACTGCTGACGCCCATGGTATCCTCCGCCAGATTGCAGGCCACACGCATAGGGCACCAACCGCCGGAGTAGACCGCAGGGGTCAGGAACTTGATGTTCTTGCCCGCCTTGACGGTGGAGAGCTTTTTCAGATGAGAGAGCGCAGCGTCCATGCTCAGCCCTCCTCCTTCACCAGTGAAAGCGCCAGCTCCCGGTAGAGCTGTGCCACCGGGCAGTCGGGAAACGCTTCGACCACGGTCTTGCCCAGCGCCTCGGCCTCCTGAATCTTGCCGTCCCGGGGAATCTTTTTGAGGATAACCGTCTCGATTTCATCGGCGGCCTTCTTCACCAGCGTGTCCTCGTCCTCGATATTCTTCGCGTTGAAGATAAGACCCTTCAGACTGGCATAGCCCCGCTTACCGAAGGACTTTACCGCATGGGAAATGTTATCGGCGGCATAGAGCGCCATCATCTCGCCGGAGGTGACAATGCACACATCGTCGGCGTAGCCCCCGCGAATGGGCATGGCAAAGCCGCCGCAGACCACATCGCCCAGCACATCATAGAAGATCACATCGGGCTTATAGGTCTCGTAGGCGTCCAACTCCTCCAGCTTTTCAAAGGCAGTGATAATGCCGCGGCCTGCGCAGCCCACGCCGGGTATGGGGCCGCCGGATTCCACGCAGTATACGCCCGTAGAGGAACGGACAACAATGTCCTCCAGCTCCACATCTTCCTTGTCCCGCATGGTTTCCAGCACCGTGGGGATGCGTACACCTCCGGTCAGGTTGCGGGTGGAGTCGGACTTGGGATCGCAGCCGATCTGCATAACCGTGTAGCCCTCGGCTGCCAAAGCGGCGGACATATTGGAAACCACTGTGGATTTTCCTATGCCGCCCTTGCCGTAGATTGCGATTTTCTTCATGAGCTGTCCCTGCCTTTCCGTGATTTGTAATAATTTTTGCGCCGTGAAATGTGAGCTTTATATGCATTTCCATTATGACACTGAATGGAATAAAATTCAAGCTTTTTTCATTTTGAGCATAGAAAAAACCGGGCGGTACCCTGTAGGTACTACCCGGTTTATAAGACAGTTCATTTATCCGTCAAGCCGCATCTCGGCCAGAGCCTCGTCCAGCTGATCGCAGCCCAGCTCCAGCGTTCCGATGGCGCGGATCAGGCAATCTCTGGCTATGCCCTCCAGATGCTCGGCAATGTGCTCCAGCTCCGCAATATGGCTACGGTTGTGCTCCAGCATATGCTCCAGCAGGATATCCATGGGGATATCGTGGCTGTGGCTGTGCGCCTCGCTTTCGGGATGGCTGTGCTCGTGGCCGTGGTCGTGATCGTGCTCATGGGTATGCTCATGGCCGTGATCGTCCAAATGCTCATGGTCGTGGCTGTGTTCATGGCTGTGCTCGTGGGTATGCCGATGGGTATGCTCGCCCTCCTGCTCGTGGGCGTGGGTATGCTCGTGGGTATGGCTGTGCTCATGCTCGTGGAGCACGGACTCGCCGGTAACCTGATACATGGTATCATCGGAAATCATTGTCGTTACCTCCGTGTAATGACTGAAGATGGCAGCAAGCGCTTCGGCGCTCATAAGGCCGTTGGAAACCTTCGCTGCGCTGCCCTGATGATGGGCGTCAATTGCCTCCCGGGACATACCGTGAGCCACGGTCAGCTTCCCGTGGGGCGCAAGCAATGCGGCAAGATGATGAATCAGCTTCTCAGGGTCGGGAAAATGGGGAAAAGCGTTATAAACCACAATGGCATCGTACATTTCATCCAATGGAAGAGCTTCCACATCAGCGCAGATCAGACGCACCTGCGCCTCCGGGAACTTGCTCTTTGCAATGGCAATCATCTCCGGAGAGATGTCTACACCCGTAACCGAAGCCACACCCCGAGAGAGATAATCGCCGATGAGAACGCCGGTGCCGCAGGCCACATCAAGCACCTTGCTTCCCTGCCCCACTCCCGCATTGTCAAGGATGCGGCTGATGACGGCATCGGAGCGGATCATCTCCGCGTCCCACCGGGAAGCGTGAGCATCAAAGAAGCGGATGACTTCGTTCTTATCTATCATAACTGATTTCCTCCCTATTATGCACCAAAAAAGCTAACGGTGTCAATGCTTCCGTAGCCGCCAAAGCTGGCGGGGCAGGCAAAAATTTTCTCCGCAAGCGCCTGACCTAAGAAAAGCTCGGTGACTTCGTCGGTCTTTTCCATCATATCTATGTCTTCAAAGCGCTCGGGATAGACCGTTTTGGCGATGAACCAAGTGTTCAGCAGGGCAATTTCAAAGTTCGTGTAGTAGGCGTTGTAGGCCATCTCCAGATAAACCCGACCGTCCTGCCACGCCTTGCAGGTATCGAACATGGTGCTGTCCTCGGCATAGAGGGGCTTTATATTTTTCACAGCGGCAGCATCGATGATCATGATATCCATATCCGCCCCCAGCTCAGCAAACTTCTCCGCTTCGATGGGCTGGATGCCGCTTCCCTCTGAGTCCGTAACCACATTGCGCACATTGGCAATCTCAAACACCTTATAGTTCCGGACGGTCATCAGCTGGTTGGTGGTGCCCCAGTTGCCCAGACCGCAGATATATACGCCGGGTTTATCCTCCTCGGATATGTCTGCGGTGCGCCGCTGAATCTCGGATCGCTCCGCTGCCACAAAGGCGTTGAGAGCTTCCGCACGCTCTTCCCTGCCGAAAACCTTCCCTAAAAGGGTCATACTTTCGGCAAAGGCTCCATCAAAAACACCGTCGGGGCCGGTGCGGAGAGTGATCACGGGAACACCCAGCTGCTCCTGCAGGGCATTGGCCTTATCAGCATCTTCATACTCGCTGATGACAAGATCAGGCTCGCAGGAGAGAATCTTCTCCGCCTCGGCGGTCTGGGCATTGGGGCCGCCTACGCCGCAGCTGGGAAGTGAAGTGAAGCTCTCTCCGCAGGCGAGCATATAGGGTCTGGCCACGGCGTCAAACATCTTGGGCCGCTCACGGAGCGAAGTGTTGTCGATGTCCTCCACGCCGCAAAGGAGGGCGGTGTCGCCGATATAGCAGTACATCCGCAGAGCGCCCGCGCCGATGCAGACCACCCGCTGATAGCTGCCGGGGACGATGGTCAGCTCCCGGCCGATCATATCCGTGACCGCTACGCTATCCGTCTTGACTTCCTCCGTCTGCGTCTGTCCGCAGGCGCTCAGGCATAGGATTAATGCCAGAAAAAGTGCTATTCTCTTAAAGTGTTTCATGTTGTTTTCCTCCGATAATGATTTTCTCGCCATCTATTTCGATGATACGGATGTCAATGTCAAAGATTTCGCGGATGTGCTCAGGGGTAAGAATCTCGCTGCCGCCGGCATAGCGGATCACGCCGTCTCGCATAAGGTAGAAGCAGTCGCCCATTTGCAGCGCCTGATTGAGATCATGAAGGGAGCTGAGAATGGTGATCGCCCGCTTTTCCGCCAGTCTGCGAGCTTCCCGGATAATGAGCTGCTCATTGGCCATATCCAGATTGCCCGTGGGCTCGTCGAATATCAGCAGAGCAGGCTCCTGCGCCAGAGCCCGGGCAATGGCGATTTTCTGCTTCTCTCCGCCGGACAGTGCCTCGGCGTTGCGCTCCGCAAAGGACTCCAGACCCATTTCGCTGATGATCGCATCCACAACCGCCCTGTCACTCTCCCCGGCCTTGGAGCCGAAGTACGCAACCCGACCCATGAGGATGGAATCGTACACGCTCAGATTGCCGAAGTGGATATGCTGGGGCACATAGGCCACCAGCTTTGCCCGCTCCCGGGGTGAAAAGGAGTTGAGCTCCTTGCCTGCAAAGGATATCTTGCCCTCTCCGGGCTTTTCGATGCCAAGAACGCTCTTGAACAGGGTGGTCTTGCCGCAGCCGTTCTTGCCCAGCAGGATGCCGACCTTGCCGGCAGGAAGCTCCAGCTCCAGCCCCCTGAGGATTTCCGCTTCGCGTCTTGCATAGGAAAAACGGAGGTTTTCTATTTTCAGCACGGCTTACTCCCCCTTTTTGCTCAGCAGGATGCCCACAAAAAACGGCGCACCCAGAAGGCTGGTAACAGCCCCCACCGGCAGTGCAGAGCCGTTGCCCATGCTGCGGGAAAGCGTATCGGCAAGGAGCAGCAGCAGTGAGCCGCTGAGCGCCGAAAGCGGCAGGGTAATACGGTGATCCTCCCCCATGAGCTTTTTCACCAGATGGGGGCAGATGATCCCCAGAAAGCCGATGATACCGAGAAAAGAGACAATCACAGCGGTGATGAGAGAGGAAAGGAGCAGCATCGTAAAGCGGAGACGATCCACGCTGATGCCCATGCTTCGAGCTGTGGCATCCCCGCTGAGCAGGGCGTTGCAGTGCCAGCGGTAACAGGCAAAGACCAAATAGCCCGGAACCGTTACCAGCAGCATGATGGCATCGGTTTTATAGCTCGCACGCCCCAGATCGCCGAAGCTCCAAACCACCGCAGCCGACAACCCCACATCCGTGGCGTAGAACTGCAGCACCGTGGTGGCCGCCGTCCACACGCTGCCCATGGCGATGCCGGAGAGCACCACCACGGAGGGCGAAAAGCTCTTGATGCGACACAGTCCCAGAATCAGCAGGATGCTCAGCGCTGCAAAGGCGAAGGCCAGCAGCGAGGTGGCGTAGGGAGAGGCTGCTGCGGTATAGTTCTCCACATTATGCCCTGTGGACAGGTAGCCCCCGGAGAAAGCGATAATCGATAGATTCGCCCCGAATACTGCCGCGTTGGAAACGCCCAGCGTGGAGGGCGAGGCCATAGGGTTATCCAGTGCCGTCTGCATCATCAGTCCGGAAACCGAAAGGCCTGCGCCGGCGATGAGCGCAGCGAATACACGCGGAAGCCGTATCGAGCGGAGTATGCGTATCTGGGATGCGCTTCCCCTGCCTGAGAGTGCCTCAATGCATTCCCGTATGCTCATGTGGGAGGAGCCGATTAAAAGGCAGGTAAAACTCATAAGCAGCACTGCCGCCAACAGCAGAAGCAAAGCTGTGCGCTCTCTTGTTTTTCTTTTCGACATGATTATTTCATATAGAGCTCCACAGCTTCCCGGAAGCGGTTGATGGACTCCAAATCTCCTTCCTCTGCGGCCTCTGCCAGACAATGCTCCAGATGATCCCGCATGATGACACGGCTTGCAGAGCGCAGCGCACCGATCACCGCCGAGAGCTGCTGCAGCACCTCGGCGCAGTCCTCTCCCCTGTCAATCATTTCCGAGACCCGATCCAGCTGCCCCGAAGCCTTTGCCAGACGGTTTTTGACCGTTTTTGTATTGGTATGAACATGGCCGTGGGGATGCGGATGCATATGATCATTTACCGTCATGGGTATACTCCTTCCTTTTGCAGCTGCACACAGTGTAGCAGTGAATTTCTCTGCATACAAACCCCCCGGGGGGATATTTTGCTATTCTTTCTATGCATAGCAAAATGATTCAGCGCAGCAGAACTTCGGAAATGAAAAATGCACGGTACTGAGACCGTGCATTTCTGCTTATTGAGTATTACTCTCGCTCACATTCATCAATGTTTTCGAGAAGCTTAGAAATCTGAATCTGGATTTTTTCAGCAGACTCACCGATTTTTACATTCTTTGCAAGCATGAGGACATAGGCAATGACCTTAATCTCCGCAAGCTTTTTCCGTACGGTTTGTTCGGGCACGCCCTTATAATATTCCCCGATAAAAATGTCGAGAATCTGGCTGTAGCGCTCATAGGGCAGGTGCAGATAGGGCTCTTCTCCGATTTCAATGACACTCATATCCGACAGAAATGTTCTGAATAGAGCGCCCAGGTCGTAGACCGACTTGCCGATGGAGAAGGTATCGAAGTCGATGAACATCATCTCGCCGCGGCTCATGAGAATATTGCCGGGCTGAATATCGCCGTGAATCAGGCACTCCGGCTCATCGACAGCCATCAGGATGCTGCGTGCCTTACCTCTGTACGCTTCAGGCAGATAGGGGTCTATCCGATCTGTCTTCTGAAGAACCTCATTGACGAAGTAATTGGGCCGGAACTGCCGGAGTCTTGTATCCTGAATGGCGTGGAGATCTTTGATAAAGCGGGCGTAACGAAGAATCCACTCCTCCAGATTCTCCCCGGAAGCGAAGATATTCAGAAGTGATTGGGATTCAAGAATCTCCATTAAAGTTGCGATGGCGCCGTTATAGTCCGCAAAGCCGAAGGAAATCGGGGCCGGAATGCCGGCAATGAAGGCAGACTTCTGGGACTGGCGCTCACGGATAATATCATCGTAGGGGGATTTTTTTCCGAAGGTCTTGGCGACCACCTCATCAGACACTTTGTAGATAGTGCCGTTTTTCCCGCCGCCGATGATGGGGCATTCGCTCAGATCGATCTGGGGGATGGCGCAGCCCTTGGCAAAATGATCCTGCAGACCGACAAATTTGAAAAGCACCATACAATCGATATTGAGCTTGCTGAGTTCAAAGCTTTTGCCCTCGGCCTTCAGCTTACTGAATACATCAGTGCCCTCAACGCTCACCGTCCACAGACCGCCGCAGTCAAAGGTGAGGGGGACAGCGCCGTTCTTTTCGTAGAACTGATCCACAGTTCTCCGGAAGGTTCCCCCTGTCTCTTTGACAAGGCTGCCCGCAAGGCGGCAGACATACTGTCCTTCATTGTCCTTCTCATAGTAGCTGCTGAAATACTGGCTGACATTTCCGTTCTGCCTGCTGGGGCAAAGGTTCAGGTAGTATGCGGTAAAGTTTTCAAACTCCACATTGGCCAGGAAGGTATGCAGATTCTCCGCTTCGGGAGCCTCGGTACGCTCTGCGATGCGCTCATATTCCTCGCGGCTCTTATATTCCGCAAAGGGCAGATCGAAGCGCATAAAAACAAAGCCGGCTAGAAGCAGGGAAAGCTCGGTGTTGCCTGCGGAAAAGAAATGCCCCGTATGGAGAATATATTCACCGTATGCCGCAATCTCCTCGGGCTCGAAGCAGGAGGTGCTCAGCATCCAGTAAAGGGTTTTCAGAAACCAGCTCCACATCCCGGGAATATCGGAGACTCTGAAGCCCTTGGGGGAGCTCTCCTCCGTGCTTCTCATAAGTGCTGCTTCATGGGCGCTGCCTTTAAGGGCGAGACCGGCAGCCTGAAGGAAGAGCTCCTCCAGCTCCTCCCGGGAGGCAAAGGTGCAGCTCCGCTTTTCGTAAAGCAGGGTCAGAGCCTCCTCAAGGTTCTGCGCAGCAAGGGGAGATCTATGTAAATCCCTCTCCGGGGCCTGGAGCATAATCCCCAGATTTCTGTGAAATTGTTCGCGGTATTGATCCAGCGTCATGGTTGTATCCTCCGTGTTGTATCCTTTGCAGTCCCTTAAGGCTGCGGAAGGGCTTATGCTATGGATTATAGCACAAACCCAAAGCGGTTTCAATAGAAAGAGAACCCCTATGCGGTAAAAAATCCTCGAAATGAGAATGGAGAACGATCATACCGAGGAGCGTCACACGGGATACAAATTCCCATTTAATGTCTTCGTTTTCGTATTAACCGTCCCCTGATCTCACTATATCATTTCATCGAACGCGTTTTTCAGGTCGGACAGGAATTTTTTCCGGGTATCCTCCTCTGTTTGCAGGAGGGACAGGTAGGGGTTCAGGTCCTCCATTTCCACCAGCAGCAGACCGCCGTCCCGGGTTCGGCAGGCGTCAACTCTTTGGATGCCGTGGCGGATATCGTTCCAGTCGATAAACTTTTTTGCAAAGGCCAGGTCTTCCGCCGTGGCCTTGTATTCGCATAGTTCCCAGCGTCTGTTGGTGTTGGGTGCATATAAGGCATACTCAAAGATATCGTTGATGAAATAGAAGGACAGCTCATAGACAAAGTCTATGGCAGGTTCGATCAGCGTTTCCCCTGCCTTCAGCCTGCGGGAGAAAAGCTCCTCTTTGCTTAGAAATTCCAGACCTATGGAATCCGCTCCCAGCCTGGGCTTTATCACGTATCTCTCGGCCTCCGGCAGCCTATGAAAATCCGCCATGCTGTCAACGGTCTGGATAACGGGGTAGCCTGCCAGGGTGAGATCCAGCAGATACTGCTTTCCGCTCATATCCCCTTTTCCCACAAACTCGTTAAAGGTGTTCAGGCCTTTGCTGCGGACCCGCTCCGTAAAGCTCTGGTATACATCCTTGAACGCAAGGACCGCCCCGGTGTTTCTGAACACAATCAGATCTGCATAATCTTCAAATGACTCCGCATTGCGGGGGTTGCATATTACCACATCGAAATCATCCATCAGCCGGGAAACGATGAACAGATCCTCTTCGTAGTAATTGCGCCCCTTTGCCGGATAGTATAAATCGCTCAGGTAGAGTATACTTTTCTTTTTCATATGACTTGTATCCTTTGTTCGGCATTTCCTCGCAAGGCTATGTCCAGCTTTCGTCCTTATTTCAGATATACCCGCCTGATGGGCTCTCGTGCAGCCTGAGCCGCTTCGCCTTCAGGCAGGGCGAAATGTGCCTGTGCTGTCTATGCGGGCTGAATCATAAAGCGCAAGTCGTTAAGGATGCTGTTCCCTTGACGGGTAAAGGGAGGGTCTCCCTGCGGAAACCCTCTCTTTTGCTATGGAATTGTCTTACAGACCGTTCCTGATGCGGTTTTCGGCAAAGCGCTGAGCGATGACGCCTTCGGGCTCGCCGCTGGCCTTGGACTCCTCCAGAATGCCGTAAACAGTGTTGTAGATGTTGTGAACCTGGGCGAGAACCTTCTCCTTGTCGTAGGTGGTGAAGGCCTCCTGACCGGCGTTGATCACGCCGCCGCCGTTGATGATGAAGTCGGGGGCATAGGCGATGCCACGCTGTTTGAGAGCCACGCCGCAGGCATCGTCAAGAATCTGGTTGTTGGCAGCACCGGCGATGGCCTTGCACTTGAACTGAGGAATGGTCTCGTAGTTGACGATGGCGCCCAGAGCGCAGGGAGCGAAGATATCGCAGTCCACGCCGTAAATCTCGTCCATGGCCACTTCCTTTGCACCGTACTCGCCCACGACCTTCTCCATGACCTTGCGGTTGGAGCGGTTGCAGACGATCAGCTCGGCACCGGCAGCGTGGAGCTGCTCGGCCACATCCAGACCGACCTTGCCCAGACCCTGCACGGCAATCTTCATGCCCTTCAGCTCATCGGTGCCGTAGACAAATTTTGCGGTGGCGCGGATGCCGTCGAACACGCCGATGGCAGTCATGGGAGAGGGATCGCCGCTGACATCGGCGCGACCCACCACATGGCTGGTGGTGCGGAGCATAATGTCGGCGTCGTGAGTGTCGGTGTTCACATCCTCAGCGGTGAGGTAACGGCCACCCAGCTTCTCCACGGCCTCGCCGAAGGCCTCAAAGAGGGCGTCGGTCTTCTGGGAAGGATCGGCGATGATCACGCCCTTGCCGCCGCCCAGCGGCAGACCGGCAGCAGCGTTCTTAAAGCTCATGCCCCGAGAAAGACGCAGAACATCGAAGAGAGCCTCTTCCTCGTTCTGGTAGGGCCACAGACGGCAGCCGCCCAGTGCGGGACCCAGCTTGGTGCTATGTACGGCGATGATGGCCTTCAGTCCGGCCTTTTCGTTGTTGACGAAGTAAACCTCTTCGTGACCGTATTCGCGGATCATGTCCAGTGTGCTCATATTTCTTCCTCCTTTATTTTAATTCTAAATGTCTGATCAGCTCTTCTTTCATGCGGTACTTGAGAACCTTTCCCGCTGCGTTCATGGGAAAGCTATCCACAAACACGATATACTTCGGCACCTTGTGCCGGGCGATGTGGGCGGTGATATACTCCCGCATCTCTTTTTCCGTGAGGCTCTGCCCCTCCTGCAGGATGATGCAGGCCGCTGCCTCCTCGCCGTAGGTCTCGTCGGGAACGCCCACCACCTGCACATCCCGTACAGCATCATGGGTGTAGATAAACTCCTCGATCTCCTTGGGGTAGATGTTCTCGCCCCCGCGGATGATCATGTCCTTCAGCCGTCCGGTGATGTGGTAGCAGCCGTTTTCGTCCCGCATGGCCAAATCGCCGGAGTGGAGCCAGCCCTCGGCATCCACGGTATCGGCGGTGGCCTTGGGCATCTTGTAGTAGCCCTTCATGGTATTGTAGCCCTTGGAGCAGAACTCGCCGTTGGTATTGTCCGGCAGCTCCGCGCCGGTTTCGGGGTCTATAATTTTGGTGCGGATGTGGGGAAATTCGTAGCCAACCGTGTCGCAGCGCAGATCCAGCGGATCTGTCCAGGCGCTCATGGTGCTGCCCGGAGAAGACTCGGTCTGACCGTAGACGCTGACGATGCCGCGCATATTCATCTCGCCCGGCTCTGCGGCTCTGCGCATCAGCGCGGGAGGGCAGCCGGCACCGGCCATAATACCCGTCCGCATATAGGAGAAGTCCGTGTTGCGGTAGTTTTCATGGTTGAACATGGAGATGAACATGGTGGGGACGCCGTTGAAGCAGGTAATCTTCTCCTGATTGATGCAGTCCAGCGATGCTTTGGCGGAGAAGTACGGCAGCGGACAGATGGTGGTGCCGTGGGTCATGGAAGCCGTCATGGACAGCACCATGCCGAAGCAGTGGAACATGGGCACCTGAATCATCATCCGGTCGGCGGTGGAAAGACCCATCCGGTCGCCGATGCACTTGCCGTTGTTGATGACATTATAATGGGTGAGCATAACGCCCTTGGGAAAGCCCGTGGTGCCGGAGGTGTACTGCATATTGCACACATCCGTGGGCTGCACCTCCGCCTCCATGCGCAAAACCCGGGAGAGAGGCACCTCTATGCTCCTCGCCATCATCTCTTCGCTGGTGAGACAGCCCTCCATGCGAAAGCCGATGGTGACAATGTTGCGCAGGAAGGGCAGACGCTTGCAGTGCAGGGGCTTGCCGGGATCGGTAACAGACAGCTCCGGGCAGATTTCCCGCATGATGGCAGCGTAATCGCTGTCCTTGCTGGAGGCGGTCATCAGCAGGGTGTGGGTATCGGACTGACGGAGAAGATATTCGATTTCGGAGATCTTATAGGCCGTGTTGACCGACACGAACACGCCGCCGATAGAGGTCACAGCCCAGAAAGCGATAAACCACTCCGGCACATTGGAGGCCCAGATGGCCACCTTGCTGCCCCGCTTCACGCCCAGAGCCAGCAGAGCACGGGCCATGGTATGCACATCGTCCCGGAACTGCTCATAGGTGCGGGTATAGTCGAGGGTCGTGTACTTGACGGCATAGTGGTCGGGAAACTCCTCCACCAGCCGATCCAGCACCTGAGAGAAGGTCAGGTCAATGAGCTCGTCCCGCTTCCAGATATACTTGCCGGTTCCGTCAAAGTTCAGATACAGGCGCTCCTGCTTCTCCTTGCGTTCAAAGCGGCTCATGAAGGAGATGTAGTGGGCAAAAACAGCGCTGTAGTCGCTGAGCTCCAGCCAGTCAGGGCTCCACTCCAGAGAACAGTAGCCATCGTAATCCACGCTGGAGAGGGCAAGCATCAGCCTTTCAACGGGCAGGGTGCCCTCACCCATGATGCAGGGGCGGCCATCCGCTTCCGTATCCCGCAGATGCACATGGCGTATGTAAGCGCCCAGTCGCTCCACGGTGGATTCAGGACTCTCTTTGCCCACGCGGCAGGTCTGCTCCACATCCCAGAGAGCGCAGAGACCGTCGCTGGCGAAACTGTCTAAGAGGCTGCACAGGAGCCTGGTGTCGGCAAACGCCCCGGTGGTTTTGATCAATAGCGTAATGCCGCTCTTTTCGGCTCTTTCCACCGCGGCGGAGAGAACAGACGTCGCGCTCTCCTCCCCCACCTCCAGTGCCACATAGGGAATGCGGAAGCATTCGGCGTAGTCCATATAGGCCAGCAGCGCCTCCGGCTCGGACGCGGGAGTCAGAACGAGAGAGGTATCCAGACAGCAAAGGCTCAGGTCTGACTCATTGACCCTGCGTACAAGGGCGTTGGCGTTCAGAAGGCGCAGCTCCCGGTTGCGCTCACTGTAGCCGTTGTCCAAGGGAGCGCAGAGCTCCAGACCGTCAAAGCGGTTTTCCACGCAGTGACGGAACATCTGCTCAAAGGGGGTCTGCTCCCAGCCGCGCAGGGAAAATGAGAGCTTCATGCCCGTTCCTCCTCATAGACGATCTTGTTAAGGGCGTTCAGGTAGGCTTCAATGGCCGACATCACAATATCGGTGGATACGCCCTTGCCGGAATAAACCTTACCCTTGGAGCGGAGCTTCACCAGCGTCTGACCCATGGCTTCCTTGCCCTCGGTAATGGCCTGCAGCTGGAAATCATCCAGCTCATAGTGGCAACCGGTGATTTTCTCAATGGCCAGAAAGGACGCATCCACAGCGCCGTTTCCTAAAGATACGCCGTCAAGCTCCTCGCCCTTGCGCTTGAGCTTGATATGCGCCACGGCATCGCACTTGCTGCCGGTGGTAATAATGGAATTTTCCAGCTTATAGGTCTGGGGCACCTGCAGCGCCTCCGAGGCCACAATGACTTCCAGCTCATGGAGATCAATGCGGTCCTTTTTGGAAACTATGCGCTTGAAGGCACTGTATACCTTCTCGCTGTCCTCGTCGGAGAGAATGTAGCCCAGCTTCTGAATTTCCCGGCTGATGGCCTCCGGTGAGTCCTGCTCCGTAAAGCTGATGTCCTCCCGTTCCTCCCGTACGCCGTACTCAAAGGGCGTTTTCTCGTCAGAGGAGAGATTGCAGAGATTGGTGATAACCTTTACGGCGTGGGCAAGCTTTTCCTTCTCCACCCCCGGCTGCAGGGGGAAGGCGCCCACCTTTGAATCGATGATTCGGACGATGCCCAGCAGAGAAGCGCTCCCGGCGTTGCAGGCCGATACCTTAACCTCCCCGCAGCCGCAGCGCAGGGCAGCGGCTGTGCAGGCATCGGCAAGACCCAAGGCGTTATTGCAGTCTACCGCCAGAGTAACGCTTTCAAGAGCTGGCAGCTCCTTCTGCAGCCGATTGAGGAATGCCGCCAGCTCATCGGGAAGGGCAGAGCCGGCCGTGTCGCAGACGCATACGGTGCCTGCGCCTGCTTCGAGGGCGGCAGCGATCACGGTGGTGAGAAAAGAGAAGTCGGCTCTGGTGGCGTCCTCTATGCGAAGCTCCACATCCTCACATACACCCCTGCAGCTCTCCACGGCGGCGAGGACGGCGGCAAGCATATTCTTCTTGTTCTTGCCGTACATATACTCCATCCGCGCGGTGCTGAAGGAGGCGCTGACCTGCAGTCTCGGATGGGGGGCACCCCGGAGGCAGTCTATGGCGGCTGCCGCCAGCGTGTCGTCGATGCCTACGGAAACAGCCAGTACACTGCTCGTCACCGTGGAGGCCATGGTTTTCAGGAGCAGACGCTTCTCCGTGGAGCCGTTATACTCCCCCAGCTCAATGACCGACAGGCGGAGGCTATCCAGCAGGGCGGCGATGTCGCAGATTTTACGGAAGGAAAGATTGGCTTTGCTCTCCCTGAGAGTGGTATCGCTGATGCGCAGTGCTTTCATTCCTGATACTCCCGCCCCAGCTCCAGTGCCCGGAAATTCAGCTCCAGCATTTCAGGATGCTTGGCAGAAATGCACTTCTTCAGAGCCGCCTCAATGGCAGGAATATCGTACTGGTTCAGATCCGAGAGCACCTTGCCGATCATGATCATGTTGGCAAGGCCATCGATACCGTTCTTACCGGCCAAAGCGGTGGCGGGCAGATAGCAGACCTGCACATCGCTGCGCCTTACCTCGCGGTCAACGAGGCCGGAGTCCAGATAGATGCGGCCGCCGGGCTTCACGCTATCCTCATAGCGATCCAGAGAGGGCAGATTGAGAGCCACGAGCACATCCGGCTCCAGCACGATGGGAGTTCCCACCGGCTCATCGCCCAGAATCACGCTGCAGTTGCAGGTGCCCCCGCGCATTTCGGGGCCGTAGGAGGGCAGCCAGCTGACATTCTTGTCCTCGGTGAGGGCCTTATAGGCCAGCACCTTACCGGCAAACAGCACACCCTGCCCGCCGAAGCCTGCAATGAGATATTCGGTAGTCATGCCTGCTCCTCCTTTTTCTCGCTGCGATCCTTGTACACGCCCAGAGGATAGTACGGGATCATATTGTCATCGATCCATCTGAGCGCCTCGTCAGGTCTGAGACCCCAGTTGGTGGGACAGGCGGAAATGACCTCAACAAGGGAGAAGCCCTTGCCCTCTATCTGGTTGCGGAAGGCCTTGAGAATAGCCTTCTTGGCCTGATTCACGTGCTTGGGAGAATTGACGGTTACGCGCTGGAGATACTCGGGGCCCTCCAGCTGGGAGAGCATCTCGCAGACCTTCACAGGGTAGCCGCAGTGCTTGGGGTCGCGGCCGTAGGGAGATGTCTGGGTAATCTGTCCGGGCAGAGAGGTGGGAGCCATCTGACCGCCGGTCATACCGTAGATGGCGTTGTTTACAAAGATAACGGTAATGTTTTCGTTTCTGGCCGCCGCGTGGACGATCTCCGCCGTGCCGATGGAGGCCAGGTCGCCGTCGCCCTGATAGGAGAAGACGATTTTGTCGGGACGGGCGCGTTTCACGCCGGTGGCCACAGCGGGGGCTCTGCCGTGGGCGGCCTCGATCATATCGCAGGTGAAGAAATTATAGGCCATCACAGAGCAGCCCACAGGGGCGATACCGATGGTGTTTCCCTCGATGCCCAGCTCGTCAATGGCCTCCGCCACCAGACGGTGAATAATGCCGTGGGTGCAGCCGGGGCAATAAGATGTGGACACATCGGCCAAAGACCTGGGTTTATCAAAAACGATCATGCTTCATTTCCTCCCTTCGCAGCGCGAATGGCTTCCAAAATCTCGTTGGGGGTGGGGATAATGCCGCCCACCCGCTTGCAGAGGCTCACGGGAACCTTGCACTCGGTGGCCAGCTTCACATCCTCGATCATCTGACCCATGCTCAGCTCCACGCAGACCATGGACACGCCCTTGGCGGCCAGCGCCGCAAGAGGCTTGTTGGGGAACGGCCATACGGTGATGGGACGAATCAGACCCACCTTAATGCCCTCGGCGCGGGCAGCGTTGACAGCGTTCTTGCTGACGCGGGCCGCAATGCCAAAGGCCACGACCACCACGTCGGCATCCTCGGTCATATACTCCTCCCAGAGGGTCTCGTTCTCTTCAATGTGGGCGTACTTGGCGTAGCGATCCAGATTCCACTGCTCCAGCTCGGCGGGCACAAGGCTCAGGGAGGTGATGATATTGTGCTCACGCTTCATTTCCGTTCCGGTAGTAGCCCAGGGCTTTTCGACGGCGCTTTCCACCTTCAGATCCAGAGAGACGGGCTCCATCATTTGACCGATGGTGCCGTCCGTAAGAAGCATAACGGGCATACGGTACTTGTCGGCCAGATCAAAGGCCTTCACCGTCAGCTCAGCCATCTCCTGCACGGAGGCGGGCGTGAGGACGATCAGGTGATAGTCGCCGTGGCCGCCGCCCTTAACAGCCTGGAAGTAATCCGACTGACCGGGCTGAATGCCGCCCAGGCCGGGGCCTGCGCGCTGAGAGTTCACGATAACAGCGGGCAGCTCTGCGCCGGCGATGTAGGAGATGCCCTCCTGCTTCAGGGAAATTCCGGGGCTGGAGGAGGAGGTCATGGCACGGACGCCCGCGGAGGCGGCACCGTAGACCATGTTGATGGCAGCGATCTCGCTCTCGGCCTGCAGGAAGGTACCGCCGATCTTGGGCATACGCTTGGCCATATAGGCAGCGATCTCGGTCTGGGGGGTGATAGGATAGCCGAAATAGTGACGGCAACCGGCAATGATAGCGGCCTCGGCTATGGCCTCATTGCCCTTCATCAAAACCTTCTGTGACATATTCTCACTCCTTTTCTATGCGGATCACGCAGTCGGGGCACATGAGGGCGCAGTTGCAGCAGCCGGTGCAGGCTTCCTGATTGGTCATGTACGCCACATAGTGACCGCTCTTGTTGATGGTCTCCTTGGAGATCGCCAGAAGATGCTTGCTGCAGGCGGAAACGCAAAGACCGCAGCCCTTACACCTTTCCGTTCGGAATGTGTGTTTTACCATGGTGTTCATTCTTCCCTTCCTTAATGTTCTATTTTAATAATACTTTTCCTGTAATTTCAGCGGCAGCAAAGCCTCCGCTTTCCCCTCCAGCGCAGGGCAGAGCTTTTCATCAGCCGCCGTGCAGACAAGGGGTAAGCCGGTTCGCTCCGAAACCTCTTTTGCAAAATCCAGCGAATCCAGCACGGTCTCCGCCGTGGTCTCCTCACCCAGATTGGAGTTATTGGCCAAAGCCGTTACCGGCAGCCCCGCCGCAGCGGACACCTCAGCGATGACCTCCAGCGCCTCCTCCGGGGTTCGGGTAAGGGGGCGATAGCAGTTGAGCACAAAGACCATAGCGTAATTGTCTTCCTGCCGGATCTGGTGCCGCAGCCGCCCCAGCGCCAGAGCTCCCCGGTCGTCGCCGCCCAGGTCAATAACCACGCAGCCCAGAGCGGGATCACAGAGGCTGTATATCTCCGCAGGCAAGGCGGGGACATCCAGATTGGTGTTGGCGTAGTCGGAGACGATTACGCGTATGCCCTGATCCTCAAGCTCCCGCTTACTGTCGGCGGAGCGGAAATAAGGGTTGACGATGTCCAGATCCGCCAGCGTGACGCTCTTTCCCTCGGCGCGAAGTTTCAGGGCGTAGTTCACGGCCAGATTGCTCTTTCCGCTGCCGTAATGACCGCAGAAAACGGTAATGCGTTTGTTTTCCATGCCTCACGCCCCTTTACAGCTCATGACGGATGATCTTGCCGCTGATGGTCTTGGGCAGACTGTCCCGGAATTCCACAATACGGGGGAATTTGTAGGGTGCGGTTTTGGTCTTGACATACTTCTGAATTTCCTTTTTCAGCTCCTCCGTTCCGTCTGTGCCGGGAGCGAGAACGATGCTGGCCTTGACCACCTGCCCGCGAATGGGATCGGGAGCAGCGGAGACGCCGCACTCCAGCACATAGGGCAGCTCCATGATTACATTCTCAATCTCAAAGGGCCCGATGCGGTAGCCGGAGGACTTGATCACATCGTCGATACGACCCACATACCAGTAGAAGCCGTCCTCGTCCTTCCAGGCCAGATCGCCGGTGTGGTAATAACCGTCGTGCCACGCCCTCGCAGTGGCCTCGGGGTCGTTATAGTAGCCAAGGAAAATGCCGCAGGGCTTTTTGTCGGCTGTTCTGACCACGATCTCGCCGCTCTCGCCCAGATCGGCCTCCTCGCCGTCCGCATTCATGAGCATGATGTCATAGAGCGGGCTTGCCTTGCCCATGGAGCCCACCTTGACCACATCGCCGATCAGGTTGCCGATGGCCAGCGTCAGCTCCGTCTGACCGAAGCCCTCGCTGATGCGAAGACCCGTCTGCTCGTAAAACTGCTTGTATACCTCGGTGTTGAGTGCCTCTCCGGCGGTGGTCATATGCACCACACTGGAGAAATCGTACTTTCGCAGGTCCTCCTGCAGCATCATCCGCAGCATGGTGGGAGGCGCACAGAAGGTGGTGATCTTGTACTTACCGAACATGGTAAGTATCTTCCTGGCATCGAAGCGGTCAAAGTCATAGGTGAATACGGTGCCCTCGCAGAGCCACTGGCCGTAGAGCTTGCCCCAGAGTGCCTTGCCCCAGCCCGTATCGGAGATGGTGAAGTGAACGCTGTTGGCGCCCACGCCGTGCCAGTACTTGGCGGTGATAAAGTGGCCCAGCGCATATTTGTAGGAGTGCAGCGCCATCTTAGGATAACCCGTGGACCCGGATGTGAAGAAGAGGATCATGGGATCGTCCCCACAGGGCGTAGCGTCGGTGCGGTAGAAGTGCACATTAAAGAGATGGCTCTCCTCATCGTAGTTCCGCCAGAGCTTGCGCTGTCCGCCCACAAAAACCTTTGTGAGAGGCCGATCGTATTCCTCCGCTCCGATATCCACCTGATCGGCAGCAGCTTCATCGGCGCAGATAATGGCGCTCACATCGGCGCTCCGAAAGCGATAAAGGAAGTCGTGCGCCTGCAGCTGATTGGTGGCCGGAATGGCAACGGCACCCAGCTTGTGGAGCCCCAGAATGCAGAACCAGAACTGATAGTGCCGCCGCATGACCAGCATGACCCGGTCACCGGGCTGAATGCCGATGGACTTGAAATAATTGGCCGCCTGAGCGCTGCCGCGCTTCATATCCCGGAAGGTGAAGCTGCGCTCGCTGAGATCGTTGGAGATGTGGATCATGGCGGTCTTGTTGGGCTTGGTGCGACCCAGCTCATCCACAATGTCAAAGGCAAAGTTGAACTTATCCTCGTTATGGAAGGAAATGTCCGTGAGCAGACCGTTTTCGTCTTCCTTTGTGCTGATAAAGTTATCAATCAGCAGCGGCTCGGTCTGGGGCTTGAAGGAAGGCAGGAGCGTATTGCGAACCAGCTTTTCCTCCTGAGATTCGCCCGGAAGAATCAGAGCCAAAAAGAGGCAGTCGGCACCGTCCACGGCCACCATGCCGTGCTGGGTGGAGCTGTTATAGAAAATGGAGTCGCCCTCGCTGAGATATTCGATATTATCGCCGATCTGCACCTTCAGCCGACCCTTGAGGATGTAGTCAAACTCCTGGCCGGAGTGACTGGTGGTATGGATGGGGGCATCCTGCAGCTCGTGCTTATACTCATATTTAACATAATAGGGCTCGGCAATCTTTTTGAGGAATTCCGGCGCCAGATTGCTGATCTCAATGCCGTCCTCCTTAACGGTCTCCTGACCGTTGCCCTTTCGGGTTACGGCGTAGGAGGAAAGGTGCGCGGCGCGACCCTCCAGCAGGTCGGTAATGCCGACCCCAAAGGCCAGAGAGCACTTGTGAATGAAGCTGAAGGGAAGGTCCTCCTTACCGGATTCGAAGGACAGGTATTCCGCTAAAGAAACCTCGGTTTTGTGCGCCATCTCCTGTTCGGTAAAGCCGCAAATTTCGCGCATGGTGCGGATACGGAGCGCTACCTCATACAGTCGGGCATTCGCCTGATCAGACATTTTTCTCCTCCTCAAATAGAAAAAGACGGGCTCCAAAAGGAACCCGTCTTACAGATACGATTTACTCCGGCCTCAGGCCGCTGCAACCGCCATGTCCCTTTTGCTGCATTGATACGCACAAAGCATAATAATTCGCAGAATAAGGGCGCTAATAAGTCGCAGGCAGGAAAAAAGAAAAGCGGATGCCAGCATAAGGGCATCCGCAACAAAGCTATTCACAACAACGCAACGGAAAGAAGCGCACGCAACAGAAGCTGCAGCAGAAACAGCAGCTCGTACCGTGTTACGCTTGGCGGCAGACTTCATGGCGCTCTCCTTTGCGATTTTTACTCATTATACTAAGCTGTGTTTCGCTTGTCAATTAGCTATTATGACATAATTTAGCGTGCTAACACTAAAAATGATTGTGATTAATGCAAAAATAAAGTTTCACAGAATCAGGTACCGGATAAGAGAAAACCACCGAAGGCAGAACCTTCGGTGGTTATTGCAAAGCTCAGACTCAGGCGTTGAGCATCTCGCGGGAGATGATGTAGACCCACTTGACGAAGTAAGGGTTCTTGCGCATGCAGTTGGCGATGGTGCGGCACTTGCCGTCGCGGATGTAGAACTCGCAGAATTCCTTGGCAGCGGCCTTGCAGTCTTCCTCGGAGGCGTTCATGTCGTCGGCCACGGCGGGAGCGTCAACACCAAAGACGAACTTGTCGCCGTAGAGGTTGAAGAGGTTGCGCTTGTCGTTCATGTACATGCCGTTCCAGGTCTGGACACCGGCTTCGATGTAGGCGGGAACCAGCTCGTCGTTCTTGCCGCAGGAATGCAGCTCGAAGACCAGACCCAGCTCCTTGCACTTGGCAGCGAACTTCTGCATGATGGGCACAAAGATTTCGCGAGCCACATTGACAGAGAAGAAGCCGGAACGCTGGGCACCCCAGTCGTCGTGGAGGGAGACCTTCTTGATCTGGGGGAACCACTTGGCAACGTTCTCCAGATAGGGAACGTAAACGACCTCATAGACCTTGTTCAGCAGAGCCTTGACGGCGTCCTTCTGATCCTCGTCAATGACGGCCATGGCAGCACCCTCGAAGTCCATGAAGGAGATGAGACGCTCGAAGCCGGTGCCGTTGAGGAAGGTGATGCCGCAGAGCTTGCCCTTGTTCTTCTCAAACCAGGGAGCGTTCAGCTTGGCGGAGCCTTCCCAGTCCCAGGAATTGACGTCGGGGAACTTGACGAGCTTCTCCCAGTCGTTGGCGTCGTCCATGAAGGGAGCGCCGGGCTGCACCATGGAGCCGCCGGCCTTGGGCACGAACACCCACTCGATGCCGAACATATCGGGGCGCTTGCCGAGGAAGCTGTAGTTGTCGTAGGGCTCGGCCTCGGTGACGAAGGCGCGGGCGATGTTATCGGGGTCGATGTGGGGGGTGATGCCGGCGCAGTCGGTGGTCAGGGGCATCCACAGGGGGTTCTCGCCCTTGAAGATGGCCAGATAGTTCTCTTCAGCGGTGACAGGGGTCTTGAACACAGGGGACTTGCCAAAACGGGTCTCTTCAAACTCGTCGCAAACCTCAGCGGGATTGAACTTGATTCTCTCCATTTGAATTTCTCCTTATTTCCTGTTGATTTTTCAGCAGAAAGCAAGTATAATAACGATTGCATAATACTTATCGTGCCTATTACACATACTTTCAAGCAATATTAGTATTATATCACATTTTACTGCGAAAAATCAATCCGCAAAAGATAATCGTTTTTCTTAAAAAAACTCAAAATGTCGAACGGGCATAGATTCTGGCACAGTTCTTCGTCATTTTACCAATTTGAAAGGACACATTTTTATGGTTCAGATCACTATTCAGCTTCTGGCAGAGGAGCTGCGAAAAAACTATCAGCTTCACTATAACCGGCTGCGCTGGGACAATCGCTCTCTCGATGCTCCTTTGCTGCTTGACGAGAGCTTTAAGAGCGAAGACAGCTTTGTTTATATTGCAATCGGTTCTCAGCTGGAAGAGCAGGCGATTCTGGGCAAAACCGTGATCTGTGCCGGAGCGCCTTCCTTCGAGCCGCTGGAAGATGACTACAGTCTGCTCATTGTCGATACAGAGGATGCTCTCGGGCTTTACAATTCCGTGCAGCGCATATTTCTGCGCCTCCGTCACTGGGAAACGCAGCTTCGCAAAGCTGCCACAGACGATGTGAATTTACAGAGCACTCTTGACATTGCCTCTGCCGAATTACCCATGAGTATGCTCTATCTCAACAGTCATTTCAGCCTCATTGCCTCGGTTATGCGGCCGGAGCTTGCCCACGCCGACCCGACTGAATTCAGTATGCGCCTGCTGGAGAACGCAGAGCTGAGTCACAGTGAAGAGATGGATGCTCCCCGCTATTTTGTTCTGGAGGAGCTGGGCTACCGCGGTTATATCATCAATTTCCATTACAATACCGACTATCGCGGCAAGCTTCTTCTGGTCTGCCCCATCAACGAAGGTCCCGGTTCCTGGATTGAAGTGCTGATTCGGGAGCTATGCGAAGACATTCATATGCTCTATCGCCTCTTCTCTGTTTCCAGCGTGCGCACCATCGGCTATCGGATCATGCAGAGAACACTGAAGGCCATGCTGGAGCCCCACGATGAGCCGAAGGATTTCACCCAGATCCGTCTGGACGGCAACACAGCCCTGCAGAGCGCACTCTGGAACATTAACGACAGCTATCGGCTATTCTTCATCCCCTTTGTGGGCAGCGAGGCGCTGGTGAGCAGAGGCGCGTACATCCTTACCCTGCTGGAAAACCGCTGGAATGTGGCAGCCCAGGGCTCCTCCCGCGGTGTGGTGCTCTCTAACGGCATCTGCTGGGTGGTGAATCTCTCCCGTCCCGGCGAAATCAGTTTGGCAGAGTATATTCCCGAGCTCAGAGCGCTGGCAGAAAACTTTGACGCAACCGTGGGAATCAGCACCGTGTGCCACGATTTCTATGATCTTCACCGCTACAAGATGCAGGCAGCTCTGGCCGCCCGCATAGGCCGCGAGCGTAACGAAGGAAAGCTCGTGTATCAGTTCAGCGACTATTCTCTGGACTATATCATCTCCGGCGCCACCAATACCTTCCGTCCCGAGGATATGATCCATCCCTGCATTCCCATGCTGATCGAATACGACCGAGAGAATCACAGCGACCTCTGCAAAACGCTGAGACTTTATATGCAATACCAATATAATGTACTGCAGGCCAGCACCATACTCTACATTCATCGCTCCACCTTCTCCGTCCGCATCAAGCGCATCGAGAATATGTGCCGCATCAGTCTGGAGGACGAGCGCACCAGACTTCACCTGCTGATGTCTTTCTATATTCTGGAGGCCAACGGCATTCCGTATATGTAAGTTCTCGTTCGCATTCTGATAAAAGCTTATCCTCCATTTTGCCGAAAATCACCGTGCAATCTTCTCTTTTTGGCGAAGTCGCAGAATCACCATCTGACTAAATCTCCCGTACAGCTTTTGTTTTATTCGGATTGAAAAAAACCCCTTCGGCGTGATATAAAATGATTGCATACCGTGTCCGCATAAAACGCATAAAGCAACGTAGGGTGGTTGTTTTCATTGCGTCAGGACAACGGAAAGCGAAATTGAGAGGAGAAACAAAATGGAAAACAACAAGCCCGTTCTAACTAATGGCATTATCAACCTGAATGCTCTGTCCAACGGTCTGAACACCATGGCTTTCCAGGTACCCACCCTGTACCTGACCATGTTCATGACCGACTATCTGGGTATCAGCCCCGTGGCTATGGGCACTGGCATGCTCATCGCCAAGACCTTCGACTTCATCGTCTCTCTGGTGGCCGGCGTCATCATCGAGAAGGCCAACATGAAGCACGGCAAGTACCTGAGCTGGATTCGCCTGCTCACCGCCACTCTGTTCTTCGGCAACATCATCCAGATGCTCGACACCACCGCTTTTGTGGGCAGCAGCACCGTCCGTCTGATCATCGTCATGATCGGCTACATGATGTTCCACGGCTCCATGAACTTCAACGCCGCCTCCCGCGCCGCCATGATCCCCAAGCTGGCCGGCTCCGATATGGCTGCCCGTAAGAAGATCACCGCCCGTCAGGCTCAGGTGGGCTCCGCTGTGAGCATTATCTCTTCCGCCATCACCCTGCCCTGCGTGCAGTTCGTGCAGAAGACCACCGGCAGCGAGACCGCCGGCTACTTCCTGGTAGCTCTGCTGTTCTCCACCTCCTTCGCCATCACCAACATGATCTACGTGAAGAAGGCTGCCCCCTTTGATCCCTACGATCCCAATCCTGCCACCGCCAAGGCTCGTCCCACCATCGGTCAGATGGTCAGCTCTGTTGTTACCAACAAGCAGATGCTCATCCTCTTCCTGGCCTTCACCTTCACCGGAATCGGTAACCAGGTCTACGCCGGCGTGACCACCTACTTCTTCCGCTGCACCAACACCTTCAGCAAGTACACCATCGTCCTCACTGCCCGTTCTATCTGTGCCTTCGCCGCTTCCATGGTGGCTCCCTCCATCGGCAAGAAGCTGGGCAAGAAGAACTCCCTGCTCTTCGGCTGGTGCCTCAATGCCGCTGCCGGTCTTGTGATCTACTTCTTCGCTCTGAACAAGGACGGCTCCGCCAACCTCATCGCCATGGCCAGCGCCATGTGCGTCAAGCAGGCTGCCAACTACTTCTACATGGTCTTTACCGCCAACTACTGGCTTGACTGCGGCGAGTATGGCTACGCCACCACCGGCGTTGACAACCGTACCATGGCCGTTACCGTCATGAACTGGCCCACCAAGATCTCCATGGCTCTGGGCGGCTCCCTGGTTGGCTACGCCATTGCCTGGGCCGGCTACAATCCCCCCGTGGACGGCTCCGCTCCCTCCTTCACTCACATGAGCCGCTTCATGACCGTTATCGGTCTGCTGCCCTGCGTCACTCTGGCCATCGGCGCCGTTGTCATCTTCCTGTTCTACAAGATGACTGACGAAGAGGCCGTCAAGTACGCGCAGATGAACGCCGAGCGCGAGAAGGCCGCCAAGGCTCAGTAATCATTTTCTATCCAAGAGCGGATATCGAAAGATATCCGCTCTTTTTACGCGAAAAAAGCAAGCATGAAAATTCATCATGCTTGCTTTTCCTTTTGTCTGATATTCACACCAGCGGGGTTTCATTGTCCCAGACGCCTTCGTCTTCCTCTGTGGGCTCCTGCGTAGGGGCTGCGCTGGGGGCGGCTGTTGGAGCGGCTGTGGGCGCAGAGGTGGGGACAGATGTGGGTTTCGGCGATGAAATCATAGTGGGTGCTGTAGTGGGCTGGGTTGGCGGCGCGGTCGTGGGCTTAACTGGGGTTTCTGCCTCAGGAGAAGGAGATATCTGTGCAGACTCCGGCAGAGGGATCAGGGGCAGCTCCGGCGGCTCTGCGGTGGGCACCGGTGACGATCTGTCTGTGGGCTCCGGCGTGGGCGGAGGCTGGAGCGCAGGCGCTGCCGTCCTTCGCCCCAGCAGGAAGGCCGAAAGGAGCAGCGCCGCTGCCAGCAAAATAAGGAGCAGCTTTTTCATCACAGGATCTCCGTTTCTTCAGGGGGTTCATATGATTCCGTGAGTATATCACATTCAGCGGCTGTCACCCACTCTATTGAGGGCTCTTCGTACTCTTTTTTCATTTCCGGGATTCCTTATACTGAAAATAGGCTATGGCAGAGTTACCGTAGGTTTTCATATTCGCTGCCAGAGTTTTCATTTCCTGAGGCATTTTGGAGCTCTCCTGTACCTCGTCACAGTAGATGAACACGCTGTACTCCACCAGCGGACCATAGACATAGCTGCCGTCTCGAAGTCGCAGATACATCCTGAGATAGCGGCTCTTCGCGTAATTCCGGGGGATGATGCCGTCAGTCTGCTGGGTGTAATCATTCTTCCCCACCGAAGAAGCATACTTAAGACCGCTGAAGATTCCCGCTGCCGGGCAGTTCTCATAGGTGGCATTTGCCTCATCTATGCTCTCATCCCAGACCAGCAATCCGCCGTTGGCGCAGATGTAGCTGCTGTCGCAGCCCTCGCGCTCTATGGTGCAGTACTGATTGATGCGGCAGTTTTCCAGCAACGAAAGAGAATGGCGCACGTTGGTAATGGGGGAAGGCTCCTGAGCGCCCACGGTAACGGTGACAAGAATCTCCGTTTCCGCCGCATGATAGTTGTCGTGTTCGGGAACACTCCATTTGACCGTATATGTGCCCGCGTCGGTAATCTGCTCCACGGGGGTATCCGAAATCGTGATGCTCCGTACCACCTCCCCGAAGGTTGCCTGTGCCACAGGCAGCTCCAGCTGGGAAGCATAATCCACGGTAATGTCACTGTCGTCGGTAAGGATAATCGCGTTTTGCGCTTTGTTCACCGTCAGAGTCAGGGCTGCCGATGAGCCTTCGGCATAGTCGGAGCTTTCAGGCACCTGCCAGATGATAGTATACTCCCCTGCCCCATCCACAGCGTCCACACTTGTGCCGCCTTTGGTGATCCGCATCAGCGGTTCGCCGTAGAGAGCCGTGGCGCTGGGCAGAACAAAGCTCTCGCCGTATTGGATTGTAATATCCGCACTGCTGCTGAGGGTAATCGGGTTGGCTGTTTTCTGGAGTCGGTAGCCGCAGACTGCGCAGGAGCCGCTGCCGTCATCCCGGTGGGGCTCCTTGTCCTCCTCTGCTCCCACATGACAGCGATTGCACTCCTGCCAGTGGCCGTTCACATCGCTGTGCCACTCACCGCTGTAGCTATGACCCAAAGCAGGCAGCAACACGCCCGCCTCATCCGTAATGCCGCTGCCGTCCTCCCCAGTGAAGAGCAGGCCGCAGTAGCTGCACTCGTAATAGGCAATATTTCCGCTCTCCGTACAGTCGGCGGCCCTGGCCTCGTGGAGGCTGTAGAGTGCGGTCTGACAAACGGCGCAGTGGTGGGTTGCATCCTCGCTGTGATTCTCCCGCTCCTCATGACCGCAGCTGCACACATGACAGTGCCCGCTGCCGTCCTCCAGCTGTGTCCAGTTGCCGTAGCTGTGGGGCAGAAGAGGCAGCGTCACGGCCTCCGACGTGGTGGGGTGCTCTCCCTCTGCATCGCTGAACATGGCATTACAGCCCCGACAGACATAGTAGGCATCGTGCCCCTGCACGGTGCAGGTGGACACCGCCGCGACAACAGGCTCCAGATCGTGGCTGGTGTAGGCTTCGCAGACGCTGCACTGATGCTGTCCCTCGGCCACCTGATGTGCCGCGTACCGATCCTTCTCGCCGCAGTGGATGCACTCCATCCAGTGATGGGTGCCGTTGCCGCTCCAGCTCTCCCCGTATTCGTGACCGCTGAGAGGCAGCTCCACGCTCGTCAGCTCACCAAAGCCCCGGGCATCGCTGAACTTCTTGCCGCAGAGACATTCGTAATAGGCGATATGTCCGTGCTCCTGACAGGTGGACTCCGCCGCTGCCACATAGTGCAGGGCCATCACGTGCTCATGGCCGCATACCGTGCAGGAGCAGTCCTCCCCGGATGCATTGTGGCTGCCCTTGGTCTCGGTAAAGTCGCAGCGGGTACACTTTCGCCAGTGACCGTCCTTGTCACTGAGCCAGTTGCCGCTTAAGTCATGGCCGAGAGCGGGAATTGTCAGGCTGCTGTGGTCTGTGATTACATCAATGGTATCGGTTTTTCCATCGCTTGCGTCTGTGGAGAACCAGCCATGGCAGACGCTGCACTCATAATGCTCAGTGCAACCCGCCGTGGTGCAGTCAGCAGCAGTTGCCTCCACATGGTGCAGAGCATGGGTATGCGGGCGGACAAAACCGCAGATATTGCAGGTCAGATCATTATCGTTATCGTAGACATGATCCACCACGCTCTCATAGCTGCCGCAGCGGATACACTCGTGTCGGTGGCCGGCGTTGTCGCCTGTGCTCCATGCATCGCTGTAGCTGTGCCCCAGAGCGGCTGTGTTAACGCTTTCGTGATTCTCTATGAGATTCTGCCCCTCCGCATCGGAGAACCACTGCCCGCAGGTGCAGGTATAGTAGGCACTGTGCCCGCCGTGGGTGCAGTCGGCCTCCAGCGCCGGGATGAGCGTGAGCGCATGGACATGGGTATCATAGCCGCAGACGGTGCAGACCGCATCGGTGCCGGGCGTGTGAAACTCAGTCTCGGTCGTTGCCGTGCAGTCCTCCCGGGTGCAGCAGTGCCAGTGGCCGGAGGCATCGCTTTCGTAGTCGTCACCGAAGCTGTGCCCCAGCGCAGGGAGCAACAGAGCTTCCTCGGTGGTGGAAGTCTGACCCGCCTCATCGGAATAGAGACCGTTGCAGATTGAGCAGCTATAGTAGGCAGCCGTTCCGGTCTCTGTGCAGGTGGCGCTATGCTCTGGGTGCTGCGTCATCTCATGGCGGGTGACGACCACGGTGCCGCTTAAGAACGCTGCCTGCCCGTTGGTGCCGCTCTCCCGGTGAACAAGGCTTTTGCCTGCCTCGCACGCTCCTTCGATGCGGGTATCACTGAGCTGGGGACCCGCATCTGCGTTGGCGCACTTGGTATAGAGCTGGGTGCCTGTGTGCACCGCTTGGTTATTCCGAAGCACCGTGCCGGTATAGGTCCAGAAGCGCCGCCAGTTTCCGCTGGCATTGGAGTATACGCCGCCACCGTTGGCCGTGGCGCTGTTATTCTCAATGGTGGTATACCAGAGTTTGGTGGTGCCGTCCTGCCAGATGCCGCCGCCGTCCCGGGCGCTGTTTTCGCTGATGGACACAGCGGTATTGGTAACAGTAGAATTGGCATTGTGATTGTTGGCGTAGACAATACCGCCGCCGTACACATAGATGCCGCCGCCACCGCTTGCGGCCTTATTATGGCTGATGGTGGTAGAGACCATGTTCTCAATGGCACCGGTGCAGATGATGCCGCCGCCGTTTTCGCTGGCCTCGTTATACTCGATGGTGCAGCCATCGAGGGTAGTGCGGCCACCGGCCTTGCTCAGGGCAATACCGCCGCCGTAGCGGGCTTTATTGTGGTGGATGTGGCAGTTGGTCAGGGTGAAGCGACCCCCTGTGGTGCGCAAAGCGCCGCCGTAGCTGTCGGAGCCGTAGGCGATGTAGTTGTTGCGCAGCTCCAGACCGTTGGCGATCACCGTTCCGCTCTCGCAGAGGATGAGGGTACCGGCCTGCTCAAAGCTGTTGCCGTCGAGAATGAGCTTGCTGCCATCGATGGTCACGGTGGCGTTGTTGACCTTCAGGAGAATGCCGCTGGAACCCTTGGAGAGGATCAGCGGGCTTGCGGCGCTGTCGTCCCCTTTGAGGGTCAGATTCTTGTTGATGACGATGCCCGTCTCCGTGTGGTTTTGGAGGAGCACCACCGTGTCCCCGGGCTGCGCTGCCTCAATGGCAGCGGCAAGGGAAGCGTACTCCGTACTTTCCTCGCCGCGGAGCAGGCGGCACACAGCCTCGTTCTGCGCCGGGGGGCTGACGGCAGCGCTCACCGGTGTCGCGCTGAGGGTTCTGTCGATGGCCACAACCGTGTAGCTGGGAGTGTAGTTTTCACCGTATTTTTCTGTATCGCTGTAATCGGTGGTATCCACAAAGGAGCTGCCGTAGGTGAAGCCGATTACATCGTTCCCCTCGCGGATTTCGTAACCCATGCCGCCGCTCTGCGCCCCGCTCAGAAGCAGGGAGTAGCCGGAGGCGGTCTTTTCCACGCTGCGGATACTGGGGGCACTGCTCTCGCCGCCGTACACCGTGCTGACGCCGCCGTCCACATTCAGCTTATACTGCTTGCCGTCCAGATACCAGAAGCGGGGCTGAATGTCCGTGCGGATTTCGCCCTTATCAATGCGCCCCTGCATGAGCGATCTGAGCGTATCACTCTGCGTCTCCACGCTGAAGGCCGTGTCATTGGTGGCCTGTCGGTAGCTGTAGCGGTCGTAGTAGTAGCGCAGGTCTATGCCCAGTACCCGGCTGGCCAGATACACATGCTTCTCCGTGGCGCTGAGACCGGAGCAGTCGGCGCAGTCGTAGCGGTAGAGGTTGCACAGCTTACCCCAGAAGCCCGGGGAATAGCTCTCTAAGTGGAACCAGACCAGATAGTTCAGGCGGTTGGTGTCAAAGTAGCCCTCTGTCACATTGCGGTCGTTGCCGAGCGCTGCCACATCCCGGGCAAACTCGCCTCGGGAGCCGTCGGAGAAGTAGTAGCTCTCGTAATACTTGGAGAACATATTGTTGGAACACTCGGAAATCAGGATGGCGGGCATATCCATGGTATGACCGATCTCATGGATCATACCCCAGCCCTCCTTGCCGTTGCAGAAGATGGCGCCGGAGATCCAGTCGTCGGTGAACACGCCCACCTGTTCATAGGCGCCGTAGGCAGCGCCCACGGGCTGACCCAGGCGAATATTGATGCCCAGATGCTCGTTGCAGTCGTTCCAGTATTGAGCATACTGGCTGTCCTTGGTGGCAGGGATGCCGCTGTACTCCATGAGGTTTTCCATGAGCGCATCCCAGTTGATCATACTCTGCCGGACGGAAAGCCTGCCGCCCACCAGCACTGTGTAGGTATTGGTGGCCTGCACCGTCACCAGCATATGATCGCTCTCCAGCTCGGCCACATTGAAGCCCACGCCGTCCTGATAGTAGAAGTCGGAGGTGGTGGAGCCAAAGGAGGTGAAGTTGGCCTTGTATACCTCCAGATTATTATAGAATGTCTGCTCGTCATCGCCCAGACGATACACGGGGAAATCGTTGCCGCCCTCGATATAGAGCTTTACCCCGCTCTGCTGGGAGGCAAAATAGGGATTGGAGATGTAGAAGGGACCGCCGCCCTTCTGCTGAGCAGGATAGGTGCAGTAGCCCAGGCAATAGGAGGGCACCGTCAGCACATTCACTCCCCGCTGGAGGGACACCAAGCCCTGCCAGCCGCGCCAGGAGCCCCAATACTGGGTAAAGTTGATCTGCGGCAGAGGCTGCCCCTCGGGTGCATCCACATAGACCGTGATCTGCCGTCCCTCGGTGCCGGCAATGCCCACGGACTGCTTGTTGATGCCGAACCAGGAGATGCCCAGCGTGTTCTGGGTGTAGCTCCGGCGGTTGCCGTACTGATAGAGGGCGTGGCCGTTTTTCTCGTCGGGCTCTGTGGAATAGTAGCGATTGGCATCAAAGACCACAGTACCGTCAAGTATGGCCTGGGCTCTGTCCAGCAGGGGCTTAAACTGGCTTTCGTAGTTCACATTACTCGTCAGCGAGCTGCGCAGGGAAGTAATCTTTGCCTGATCATAGCCCTCGGAGAGGCCGGTGCGGGTGAAGTCACTGAACATTCCCTCGATCTCCGGCTGCTCCGGCTGGAGGAAGATAATCTCGCCGGCGGTGGCGTTCCAATAGTGGTAGGTAGGCACGGCGCACCACTCCAGCCGCATCCGCTTCACCGCGAAGCTGCCGCCCAGCTCAAAGCACATAAGGGCGGTGGAGTTGCTGCTGGTATAGGTTTTGCTGTTTTCAAACTCGCCGCTTTCGTTATTGTCGAAATAGAGCTTCATGGTAGTGGCGTAGCCCTTGCCGTCGGCATCGTTGGCGGAGCAATAGAGCACCCGGTCCAGCTCCACGCTATCGACAAAGCTCACGTCGATGTAGTTGTGCCAGTTGGTGTTTCGGACATTATCCAGCGTATAGGTGCCGTCATTGATAAAGATGGACTTCCAATAGCTGCCCGGATTGCGGTCAAAGGCATTATTGAAGCTTGTGTCTTTTTCAATGAAATAGCCCCCGTTGGGGATTGCCGTAAACTTTGCCGTGGGAATACCGTAGATGTTCCAGTAGACGGCGTTATTCTCCGTACTCGTGGCCTTTCGAACGACTCCTGCGCCGTCGGCAGCGTTGACGCTCAGCGTCAGAAGAAGGGACAAACAGCAAAGCAGCAATAGCTTTCCGAATCGCTTTCGTGTTTTCATAGTCGGTCTCCCTTTATGTATGAGAATTAATAATATATAGGTATACAGTTTGGCATTTATAATTTAACTTATATCATGTTTCAAACAATAATGCAAGCAAAATAATTATATTTTTTCTTAGTTATGTTAGTTTTAAGAGATTTTATAATCGTTCTCCGGGCTTTTCTCTACGCAACATGGGATGTCTGTTCAAATCCGCATTTGAGGAAACCAAAACCCAGTTAATTTTATGCCTGTGTATGGATTTCATTGACAAACAGGGGCTGTACCAGTATATTTATATCGCCTTGCCAAGTATGCCTCATGGGAATACGCCCGGCATCTAAGAGCGCAGGCTGACGAAGGAGATAGAAAATGCCCATAATCAAATATATTCTGCTTATTATCGCAGTGTTTTTTGGCTTTCCGCTGCTTGTGCTGATCCTCAGCGCCGTGGTCGTGGACAGGACAAAAAAATATACCGGCGACAGTCCCTATTACCGTTTTCTGATGTACAGGATCGTGGATTGCGTCATTCTTCTCGGCCACCTGCGTGTAGAGCTTAGCGGCAGGGAAAAGCTCCCGGCAGGACGCTTTCTGCTGGTGAGCAATCACCGTTCCGCCTGCGATCCCTTCGTTACCACCTATATGCTGAAGGACAGGCAGCTCTCCTATATTTCCAAGGAGGAGAATTTCCATATCCCCATCGCGGGGAAACTGCTTCTCCCCTGCTGCTGTCTTTCCATTGATCGGGAAAATCCCCGGAATGCCCTTGTGACCGTAAACGCTGCGGCAGAGCTCCTGAAGAACGACACGGTATCCATGGTCGTTTATCCCGAAGGAACCCGCAGTAAGGACTGCACGCTGCTTCCCTTCCACAGCTCCGTGTTCAAAATAGCCCAGAGGGCAGGGGTGCCCATCGTTGTGATGACCGTGGAGGGTGCGGAAAAGGCCCGTTCCCGCGCCCCCTTCCGCTCCACGCAGGTGCAGCTTCGCATCCTCAAAACGCTGGACGCAGACCATGTGAAAAAGGCGAAAACCGCGGAGCTCAGCGAAGAGATCCGCGCCCTTATGGAAGAAGCTTTGTCACCATCCGAATAATAAGAAAATCCCCGTGGGACTCTCCGAAGAGAGCTCCACGGGGATCTTTCTTGTGCGGATGGTTATTTGCCGAGAACGGTACTGACGATGGCAGCAGCGTCAGTGACATTGACTTCCTTATCGCCGTTCACATCGGCAGCAAGGAACCTGGCCATGGCGAGAGCCTCGAAGCTTTCGTACCTTACATTGTAGATGTTGTAGGTCAGCTGGGCATCGTTGATGTCCACAAGACCGGTGCCGTTCACATCGCCGCTGTAGTCCACGGCGGTGGAGGTGGCGGTGACCTGCTTAATGGCCTCCTCGGCAGCGGCCTTCACAGTGTCGGCGCTCTCTTCGGAGATCACCAGATAGGCGTAGCCCTGATACTTTTCGGAGGAGAACATGGTGGTTTCCCCGTAGGCCAGGGTCTCGCCCTCGGGCAGAGTGGCGCTGGTAGCAACGACCAGATACATGGTCTTGGCGTTCAGCTCCAGATACTTGCTGACGCTTACGGTGATGATCACAGTCTTGGTAACGGAGATAGTCACATCGCCCGTCAGAGCAGCGCCGGCGATGGTATACTGGTTATCGCTGACAGCGGGTTCATAAACCGCGGAGCCGATGGTCACGGTAACGCTGTACTCGTAGCCGGCGGCCTTGGTCAGGGTGAAGCTGAAGTTCGTGCCCTGGGTGGCGGTGGCGGCTGCGGTCACATCGTCCTTACCGGTTCCGGTGACGGTTACCGTGCGGGTGTCGGTAGCGCCGCTGTAGGTCTTATCAACCTTGATCACCACATTGCCGGTAAGTGCGTTGCCGGGGATGGTATAGTCGTTACCGGACACCGTGAAAGCGGTGTAGCCGGCACCGTTGATGGTCATGCTGACGGTGTAGCTGTAGTTGTCGGCCTTGGTGACAGTGAAGCCGTAGTCCGTGCCGTAGGTGGCGGTAGCATCGGCAGTCACATCGTCCTTGCCGGTTCCGCTCTGATCTACGCTCACGCTGACGCTCTTACCGGTACGGGAGACCTCGGTAATCACCAGTGCGCCGCTGACATTGGCGATGGTGAAGCTGCCGTCCTTGTTGTCGGTGATTTCCACAGGGGTGCCGCCCACGGTAGCGCTCAGCTCATAGCTGTAGTTCTTGTCGTTGGCGGTGAAGGTGTAGGACGCCCCGGGCTGCACGGTCTTCTCGCCGCTGAAGCCGGCAGGCAGAGACACGGTGTAGGCATTGGCCGTAACCTTGGTGCTGCCGTTGATGACGGTGGCATCGGGTGCATCCTTGGTGTTGGCGTTGGCGGCCTCATCCAGCCTGGCGGTGGTCAGGCTCACGGTGGAGGTGCCCACAGCCTTGGTGGTAAAGGTGATGACGGGGTTAGCGGTCTTGTCCGCGCCGTAGCCGGCGATGGTCAGAGTGCCGTCCTTGTTCACGACCTCAGCACCTTCAATGCTGAAGCTCTTGTACTCCAGCTTGGCAGAGTCGTAGCCGAGAACGAAGTGATAGGCGTTGAACTTCTCGTTGGGAGCGGCGATGCTCAGGGTGATAGCCACATCCTCGCCGATGGTGGCGGCGACAGTGGAGTCGGCGGTGACGGTGAAGCCGGTATCAGGCTCCTCGGTCTTGATCACATACTCGGAGAAGTGGGTCAGGGTCACGACCAGCTTGCCGTTCTCGTAATGGGCGGGAATACGGGTAAGGGTCTCGCCGTCGTTGTAGTAGACATGGAGCTCTTCGCCCTCGCCGGGAGCCTCAACGGGGATGGCCACGGTGGCGGTGCCGCTGCCGTTTTCGGCAAAGACATTTTCGCCGTCGGCCTTGGCGGTGAGCTCAAGGACGATATCGCCGTTCTGCTGGGGTTCGGCAGCCATGGAGATTTCCACGGCCTTGCCGCCGGTCATCTGAGACAGAGCCGCGTTATCGAAGGTGATGGTGCCGGCGTTGGTGGTCAGCTCCAGAGAGGAGGCGTTGTCCAGCTTCTCAGCCAGAGCAGCGGGGATGGTGACGGCAGTCTCGGTGGCCTCAGCTCCGGCTACGGCGGAGATGGTCAGAGGCTCGTCTTCGGGGATTTCAATGTCCTCGCTGACAGTTGCGCTGGCCTTGCCTTCCGAAACTTCGGGAACAACGGCGGTGGCGTAGGTAACGGTGACGATGCAGACGGGGGCAGTGATGGCGGTAACCTCGGCCTCGCCCACGGTCTTGCTCATCTCAGCGGAGACGATGTGGGTGCCGGGGGCAGCGATGGTCAGAGTGGCCTGACCGTTGGCATCGGTGACAGCCTCGGTGGCAACGCCGTCCACGGTGAGGGTGGCACCGGCGAGAGGAGCCATAACGAGAGCCCAGTTATCGTCATAGCTGCCGCCGTTGAGCGTCAGGGTCACGGGGGTGATGCTGTTGGTGCTCAGTGTGTAGGCGGAGAATGCGGTATAGGACTCGGTATCGGGATAGCTGTTGGCATAGAGGGTCACATCCAGCGTATCGCCGTTGCGGATGGTATCGGAGGGACCCCACACGGCCACAGAAGCGCCGTTGAGCTGATAGCCGAAGTTGCCGGACGCATCGCCCCAGAGCTTGGAAACAGAGGGGCCATAGTCGGGATCGTTCACAACGGCGTAGGCAGCCGCGCCGTCGGGATGGTGCTGCTCGTGGAACTTCTTCAGCAGATCGTTGATGGTGTAGCTCTCTTTGGTATTGAGCATAACGGGAATCCGAGCCATGGTCTTGCCGTTCTTGTCCGTGACAAGCTTGCCCGCAGCGCTCATGTTCACATAGGCGGTGACGGTAGTGGGCTCGCGCTTCTCAAGAGCGATGCTGTAGGTGCGGGTGGTGCCGTCCACATAGGAGATGACCTTGATCTCCAGCGCATCAGTCTGGGAGATATCCAGATTCTCCAGCGTCCATTTGCCGGTGGGATAGGCGTTCTCGTCGGCAGGAGCCACGGTGACGGCCTCGCCCACATT